>JAGOMA010000015.1 GCA_017993775.1 Chloroflexota bacterium
CCGACTCCGCGCTGACCCCGATAGGCCACGAAGAATCCCGCCTGATATCCAACGCGTTATCACAGCCACCCGACCTGTTTGTGCTTTCGCCTTTCTTGCGCGCCCGGCAAACGGCCGTGCCCACACTGGACCAATATCCCCACACCTCCGTAGAAACCTGGCCGGTACAGGAATATGTCTACCTCTCGCCCGCCCAATACAAAGATACCACCGGCACCGAGCGCTGGCCTTTAGCCGCCGCTTATTGGGAGCGTAACGACCCTCGCTACAAAAGCAGCCAAGAATCTGAATCGTTTGCCGAATTAATGGCCCGAACTACGGCCGTTCAGGCCCAATTTCAGGCTCGCCAGGAAGAGTTTATCGTTGTCTTCAGCCATGGATTGTTTATCCGCGCTTTGCTGCTCACACTTCTCCAGGGTTACGCCGATCCAACCCAGGAGTTTATGGCGCGTTACGCCTACTTTATCCAGGCCGTACAAATGCCCAACGGCGCCATTCTCAAAGTTAACTTCACCGCCGACGGCCGTTCTACCTTCTCTGGCTTCGATACCCGCCACCTGACCACCAGATCATAAGACCATCTGACAATGTCCTACGGAACCCTTACCTTCACGCTCGCTGGCGGCCCAACGGCCGTCATCGAACTGGCCGCGCCCGATGTCATCCTCGGCCGTTCTGGCGAAGCCGATGTGCAGCTAGGCGACGAACTGGTCTCCAAACGCCACCTGCGTCTGACCGTGAACCAACACGGTGTCTGGCTGATGGATCTGGGCGCGACAAATGGCACATTCCTGGCCGGAAAACGACTGCCGCCCAATCAATCCGTCCCGTGGCCGTCTGGGCAGCCGCTGCTGCTCGGCGATACAACCGTAACGTTTTCCCCGGCTCCGGCTATTTTTGCCGACGAGACCTGGAGCGACCAGCCCGCTTACGAACCGCCGCTGCCGACCCTGTATGAAGCTGCATCGCCAGCGGGATGGCGACGGCCGTCAGTCATCCTTGTTTCGCTGCTTCTAGCCCTGGCGCTGTGTCTGTTGGGCATGATTGGCGTGTGGTGGTTCTCCCAGCGGGCAGCGGCCAACGAGGCCGCCGCAACGCCGGTTCTGCTGCCGCCTACGCAGGCTGTGGCCCTGGCCGCCTGCCAACAACCGCCGATTACGGCCGTCTCCCTCATCGGCGGCGCACCGGCCGACACAACCGCCAACCCGCTGCTGCCCTCTTTCCCGCTGCTGGAGCTGCCCTTCCCGTATGATGGCGGCAACGAGAATTTTGGCGGAGACACGGCCGTTTTCCTCAAAGCCATCCAACGCGCCCAGTCCGGCGGCCGGGTCAACAGCTTCTTCGATCATCTCTACCCGTTGTACCCCGCGCCCCAAGACCCCGGCGTCGTCGCCGGGCGCGAACCCGCCGAGCTGCCGGTAGGGCGCGGGCTGCTGCCGTTCACCGGCCAACTCAACGCCGAGGACAGCTACAGCGGCCACCCCGGGTTCGACTTTTCCACTTTCGTCCCGCGCCAACCTTCCACACCCGTTTTTGCCGCCGCCGACGGCGTCGTTGCCGAAGCAGGCACAGATCCGTCTTCCGGCGCGTTGTTTGTCAAATTGATTCATGCCGTGCCGGAGTTAGGCAATCTGGAAACGATTTACTGGCATCTACACCCGGATGGCTTTTTTGCCGCCACGCAGGGTTTGGTAGGACAGTTTGTCTCGGCGGGCACGCGGTTGGGCACAATGGGCAACACGGGTTGGAGCACCGGCCATCATTTGCATTTTGAAGTGCGCCTGGATCAGAACGGCGACGGCCGTTTCACCTCCGACGAAACCATCGACCCCTTTGGCTTTCTCCCCAGCCCCACATATCCCTCAGACCCGTGGGCCGAAGCCGTGCAGTTTGTCGATGCGCGCGGCGACACCTACAACCACGCCGGCAGTCGCAGCCTCTACCTGTGGCGGCACCCCCTCGGCCTGACCGCCCCAATCCCCGACAACGGCGGCGGGCAAATCAACCGGCCAACGGCCGTCGGTGATGACGCAGCGCCGGCCGGATTGTGCGCCGAGCCAGGCAGTTTGCCGCCCGGCGGCCATCTCACCTTCGCCTGGTCGCCCGACCCGCCCTTCACCCACGAATGGGTCGGCACAGGCAATGGCTGCGTCCTGGCCGTCACCGACGCCGCCGGAAATCAGGTCACGCAGTTCAGCGCGCCCCTGACAGTAGAAATCCCGCTGGCCGCCGCCGATCTGAGTAACGTCGATTCCGACACGCTGGCGATTTACTGGCGCGATGCCGACAGCGAGACGTGGCGGCCGCTGCCCACCTTTATCGACGAGACCAATGGGCTGGCCATCGCCGCCACCGATCGTCCCGGCCAGTGCGCTTTGCTCGGCCGGCCGCTGCGCGATGTAGTCCCGCCCACATCCAGCATTCAGGTGGAAGGACCGCAGGGCATTGACGGAGCCTGGTATGATCGGGTGACCGTGTCGGTGAGCAGCGAGGATCCCGGCGGCGTCGCTTTAATCGAGTACAGCCTGGATGCCGGCGCGACGTGGCAGCCATATACCGGGCCGTTTGTGTTGGAAGCCAATGGCGCGTTGCCGGACTTGCCGGTAGAGTTGGTGGAGAGTTTTGGCGGGACAAACGGCCGTTTCCTTGTCCTGGTATCGGCTACGGATAATGCCGGAAATTTTGAAGACCCACCAGCGGCGCGAGCCTTTGTGATTGATCCGTCTAAAAGCTTGCTGGCGCCCGAAGAGACGAGGACGCTGACGCCAACCGGCACACCCACGCTGCCCGGCGGCGCAGCTTGCACGCCGACCATCACTGTAACGGCCGAATTTGGCGTCAATGTGCGGCGCGGGCCGGGTGTGGCGTATCCCATTGTCACAACGCTGCCGCAGGGGCAAACGGCCGTGATCAACGGCCGTAACACCACCGGCAGTTGGTGGCGCATTGCCCTGGAAAGGGCTGGCGGCCCGGAATTTTGGGTGTCCGACGATGTGGTAGAGACGCAATGCACGGATGGGGTAACGGCCGTGCCAACGCCCCCGCCGCCTACCGCCACGCCTACCCAAACGCCAACGGCCACGTCGACGCAAACCCCCACGCCCACAGCGACGCCCACTCTCACCGTCACCCTCAACCCCGATGTGCGGCCGCCTGTCGTGTCCATCGCCTTTACCCCCGCTCGCCCTGCCGCCGGCGACGCCATCACCTTTACCGCTCGCGCCGAAGACAACGAAGCCGTTGCCCGTATCGAAATCTGGCTGCAAAGCCCGTCGCAAACAGACCTGGTGCGGGTGCAAACCTGCCTGGAAACGACCATTTGCCAGTACGTCGGCGGCCCCTATGCGGCCGGCGAACTGCGCTACCGCGCCTACGCCTGGGACCTGGCCGACAATCAGGACGCCACCCCCGTCACCAGCGTAACCATTCAACCCGTTCTGCAATAGCTCTGCAATTGAACCGATGAACGTCGGGCAACAAAAAACACGGGCTTTCCCCGTGTTTTTGTTGCAAAGTAACCGCCTGAAAATGCGCAGATGGGACCAATCTCCAAGATTGGTCCCATCTAAAAAGCGCTACCTTATTTTTGTATGCTAAATGTGCTTTGTTACAAAAATATTATCAAGTTTGTTCCTGGAATTTGTAACCGCGGTATCCTACCGCGCTCCGAGAAATACGCGGTAAGGCTGCCACAGCTACGAGGCGTAAATTTCAAAAATCTTGCCTTACAAAGCAAACAGTACTATGTCAGATAGACGCTGTTTTTCAAGCAGGCTAATGCCCACCACCGCCGCGCGCCAGTCCGGCCGCCATCGTTTCTTCTCGACCGGGAGTGATTCGTTTAACAGCCAATCCCAGCAGCAAGGCCATCAAAATACCGCCAGAGAGGAAGGGCGAACGCGGCCCAAGCGCCTGGAACAAAACCCCGCCAATCAGGGGCGCGAGCGCGTTAGCTGCACTGAGAAACGAAGAGGAAATACCCAAAATCCCACCCACTTCCTGAGGTTCCACTCGTTTGGTGATGAGACTGTTGATGGTCGGCTGCAAAACGCCGCCGCCGATGGCAATGGGAACCATAGTTATTAGAATCCAGGCCAACCCCAGCCAGCCAGTATTCGATCCGTCTGGCAGGCTGACGCCGACATTTTGGGTGGGCGGCGTTTCGCCCACAGCCTGACGGCCGCCGCTCAATTCTTCTTGCAGAGCGGCCTGGGAATAGCCGGGCAGCGGCTGCCGAGGGGTGAACGAGAAAGCTGTCAGCCCAATGGCCAGCAGCGCCAGCCCGCCATAAATCAGCCGCCGGTCGCCAAACCGTCGGCTCCATTTGCCAATGTAATACCCCTGTACCGCCACCACGATAAAGCCCACATATACAAAGATGATCGCATTGCGCGAGGCGTTAAAGCCCTGGTTAGAAAGGGTGAACAGCGAGAGAAGCTGTTCAAAACCGCCAAAGGCCAGTTGCTGGGCGAAGATAAGGATGAGCAAAATGCCGACGGCCGGATTTTTGAGCGCCTTGAGCAAAGCGTTGACGGACAGGGTTTCCAGATTTTGTCGCTTGCCGCGCTCTTCAGCGGGCAGGGTTTCTTGGAACCAGAAGCTGGTGAGCAGAACGGAGAGCAGCGAGAACCCGGCGGCGACAAAGGCGGGTACGCGATAATCGTTGCCGCTGGCTGCCAGGGAAACAAAGGCAATTACCGGCCCCACAATGAAGCCCAGTCCAAAGGCCGCGCCAATCAGACCCAGGCCCTGGGTGCGGGTTTTTTCGGTGGTGCTGTCGGTGATGGCTGCCTGGGCGGTGGAGATGTTGGCCCCGGAGATGCCGTCGATGATGCGGGCCAGGAAGAGCAGGATGATGGAATTGGCGAAACCCAGGACGATGAAGCCGATGAAGGTGCCGATTTGGGAGATGACGAGGACGGGTTTACGGCCGTATCTATCCGATAACCGCCCTAAAACCGGCGCGCCAATCACCTGCATGATCGGGTACGCGGCCCCCAATACCCCAATGACTGCGGGAGATACGCCGAACGAGGCGGCGTACAGCGGCAGCAGCGGAATAATAATGGTCAGGCCCAGTAAATCGATCAATACAATGATAAAAATGGGCAGGATGCGCTTGAAATCAAGCTTTTCATCAGCCCCGGGAGCGATTTGATTCTCTGTTTCTGTAGTCATTAGATTACCTGTCTTGCAGCAATTAAATTTAAGTGAGAGATTGGACCAATCTCCCAGATTGGTCCAATCTGACCTGACGGCAAACGTTTACCTAAAATGGCAGCAGCGGTCGGAACCAGGGAGTGGCTGCCAAAACAGCGACCATTGCCAGGGTGAAGAAAATAGCCGCGCGTTGGAATTTGGCGCGATCAGTGGCTGCTTTTTTCGACAGCGAACGGCCGACATGAGCGAAGGCCAGGGCGACAATCATGGTGAAAACATGCTCTACCAGCCAGAATCGGGTGTCTGGGTTGGCCATGGCCGCGCCGAAATCGGAAAAAGCGGCCGTGGTGATGGGGCTAAAGATCACATACAGCAGCAAACCCAGCAAGACCTGAATATCCATGCTCATGGTGAAATATAAACCCAGTTTGTTGTCTAGAGCAGTCCATTCTTTTTTGCCCACCCAGCCTAAAACTGCGCGGACAATTGCCGCGATGCCAATGATGAGCACCAGCCAGCGGGTGATATTGTGTAGACCAAGCACGATGGAATACATACCTGAAAACTCCTTGTTAATTTTGAAATGTATCTCTGCAGACCCTGAGGGTTTGCCCTTGAGAAGTTCGACTTTTAAGAACTCAAACCCTTAGGGTCTTCCCGGCGATGCCTTAGTAGATACTTTGAAATATGATTTAGCTCACACCCTGAATACTGACGCGAGATTAAGCCTGCTCAGTAAGGTGGTTGATAACATGATCTAACCAGTCTAGTTCAGACCGGAGGTGGACGACCTGGTGTTCAATCATCAATTGTAAAGAACCGGTGTGTACCGGCGCTTTTTCCGCGCGATCTAGCTCTGCGGCAAGCGCTTCGCGGCGTGTTTGCAGGAGGGTGATGGCTTCGGCGTGGGGCAGTTTGTCTAAAAAGGTGATGCCTGTATCGCCAGGGAAGAGCGCGGGTAGGAAGGTGGATAGGTTTTCGCGCAGCAGCTCTAAAAACCGCGTTTCGCCGGCGGGCGTCAGGCTGTAGACTTGTCGCGTGGGGCGGTTGCCTTCGCGCTCTTCACTTGGGGTGATGAACCCATCTTTGGCCATTTTTTCCAGCAGGTAGTAGGCGGTCGATTTTTTGAGATCCACGCAGGTCTGCATGTAGCTATCAATGAATTCATGCAGTTGGTAGCCGTGCATTTCTTGCTGCTGTAGGAGACCGAGTAAAAGTAATTCGCGTTCCATTTTGACCCTGTATTATAAATCTGAATAGTCAGATTTGACTAATCAGGTTTGATTATAGTGATATTTGAGTTGAAGTCAAGAGGTTGTTTGGCGCGGGTTGACGCGGAATGAACTGTGGTGTCTTCAGAGTGGACCAATCTTGGAGATTGGTCCACTCTTGCCATGTTTAAGCAGCAGAATCTTTAGAGGGGGAGGGAGATGGTGAATTGGGCGCCCTGGCCGGGGGCGCTGGTAACGTCGATCTGGCCGTGGTGGGCTTCGATGAGTTGTTTGGCGATGGCTAATCCCAGCCCGCCGCCGATGCCGTCGGCGCGGGTGCGGGCGCTGTTGCCGCGCCAGAAGCGGTTGAAGATGTAGGGCAGGTCTTTGGTGGGGATGCCTTCGCCGGTGTCGGCGACGATGAGGTGAATGTGGTTGGGTTGGCGCACGGCCGTTAACCGAATTTCGCCTCCTGCCGGTGTATGCCTCAGGGCATTGGCCACCAGATTACCGAGTACCTGATCCAAACGACCGGCGTCGGCCATGATTGTCAGGTCGGCGGGTTGGCCGTCAAACGAAACTTCCAGAGCAATTTGGGCAGCTTCAGCCTGACCGCTGAAGCTGGTTTGAACATCGGTTAGCAGTTCGGTAAGGTCGACAGGTTCAAGGCGCAGGGGAAGCTGCCCGGCTTCGGCCTGCGAGAGGGTGTGCAGGTCATTTACCAGACGGGCGAGGGTGTGGGTTTCTTCGAGGGTCGCCTCGATATGATCGACCGTTGGTTCGTAGACGCCGTCGAGCAATCCTTCCAGGTTGCCCTGGATGATGTGCAAGGGGGTGCGCAGTTCGTGGGCCACGTCGGCGGTGAGGTTGCGGCGCTGCTGGTCGGCGCGTTCTAGTTCGGCGGTCATGCGGTTGAAGGAGCGGGTGAGTTGGGCGAATTGGTTGTGACGGCCGTTTTCCGTGACGCGCACCGTTAAGTCTCCCTCGGCCACTGCATCGGCGGCGGCCATCACTTCGGCCAGCGGCGTGGCGATGCTGCGGAAAGCGCGCCGGCCGATGCCCAAAGCCAGCATCGGCAAAACAAGCGCCAGACTGCACCCACTGAGCCAGACGAGAACGGCCGTTTCCCGGTACCCTCCTAGCCCGCGCACCAACAACATGGCCACAGCCGCCATCCCGGCCAGAATAAGCAGCGCCATAAGCCCAAAAACAAAGAATAACGAGAGGAACAACCAGCCGCGTTTGCGCCGCCAGTGTGGCGGTCTGTGGCGTTTCCAGGGTGGCGGCCCTTGCCAGCCGGGGTCAGGGCTGTGCAGTTCGGGCCAGGGCGGCGGGTTTTTCATCAGGCGCTCTCCGGGTCGTGCAACTCATCGTTGAAGCGGTAGCCGATGCCGTAGACAGTTTGGATATACAGCGGGTTTGCCGGATCAGGTTCGATTTTGCGGCGCAGATTTTTAACGTGGGCGTCGATGCTGCGATCAAAGCCATCGTGGGTGTGGCCGTGCAGTTCTTGCAGCAGACGTTGGCGGCTGAATGCCTGGCCGGAATTTTGCGCCAGCAGGGCCAGCAGGTTGAATTCGATGCGCGTCAGGTGCAGCGGTTCGTCGGCCAGGCTGGCGCGGTGCGCTTCCAGGTCTATTTGCAGATCGCCAATCTGGATGAGGCCGGGTTGGCGCAGGCCGCCTTTTACGCGGCGTAAGACGGCGCGCACGCGGGCCACCAGTTCACGCGGCGAGAAGGGTTTGGTAATGTAATCATCGGCGCCCAATTCCAGGCCGATGAGCCGATCGGTTTCTTCGATGCGCGCGGTGAGCATGATGATGGGCACGTCGGAGTCGCGGCGCAGGTGGCGGCAAACGTCTAGCCCATCCATGCCGGGCAGGTTGAGGTCGAGGACGACGAGATCGGGTTTGTCGGCGCGGGAAATGGCCAAAGCGGTGGGGCCGTTGACGGCCGTTAACACCCCATAACCGCTTCGTTCCAGATAATCGCGGGCCAGCTTGACAATTTTGGGTTCGTCATCGACGATGAGAATGCGCTCGTTCATGGGCGTGTAGTGTAACGCAAACAGGGTCCAGGTGAAACACTGGACCCTATCTGTCATGCTTTGATGATGGGTTCGTCGGCCAGGTCGGCGTCGTCTACCCAGGGTGGTTTGTGGCTGCCGGGATGTGGGTGGCGGTGGTGATGGTGACGGCCGTGGGGGCCATGTTCACCCCAGGGGCCGTGCCCATGCCGCCAGCGCCGCCGTCCGCCCAGCAAAAAGAAAAAGCCGCCAAACATAAACAGCGGGAACAGGCAGAAGAACAGCCCAAACCCCGGGAAAAAGCCTCGATGGCCGCGATAATAGCCATCATAACCATATGCGCTGGGGTGGGTAGGGGGCAAATGGGTCGCTGCGCCATCTTCCGCGCCGACTGCGGCCTGCTGCCCGGCCAGATACCCTTGCATCCACGCCGATTCCGAGCGCGACCGGCCGGCCATGCCCACAAACCCCAGTGCGCCAAAGACAACCAGCGCCAATACGCCTAAAGCAATAATTTTTCTAAGCAACATCGTTTTTTACTCCTTGTTTCAAGTGTGTGTTCCGCACCATGCGGACACATTTCCTGGTTGATAAGGGGAAGTATGAAACGAGTGTGTGTAGAAATGATGAATTTTTCGGGCAGAGGTGGTGAAAATTGTTAGAGCAGCAACGGCCGTATCCGGCCACCATTTTGGCATTTGCCCGATTACGGCTGTTGGTAATAGGCTAGATCACCTATTTCATTTGGGTGGGAAGCGGTTAGAATAAATCTTGTAGATCAATCGTATTGGTAGCGCAGCAAGCAGAGAATTTACCGATTCTCTGCTTGCTGTTTTTATGCTTATTTGCGGCGGCGACCCATGAACCAGAGCAAAAACAAGCCAACTGCCGCCAGGATGGCCAGCCCTGCCAGTTGTTTTTCCCGGTCGGGCGCGGTTTCTTGGGTTGTTTGCTCGGCTATCCAGTTAAAGGTTTCCAACATGCCGATTTGTAACGGCCGTGTCTCCCACCCCAACTGCGCCCGCGCTTTATCCGCGCGCGCAATGTACGTCGCGCCCAACAAATTAATCGCCTCCCGGCTAAACGCCGGCGGCAGCGGCACAACACTGCCCACTGCGCCAACCAAGGGGCTGAAAGGTTTAACAAACTGGCTGGGAATTCGCAGCAGCGGCGCGGGTTTGTTTGTGAGGTGCGCCCAAAAATCCACCATCTCGCCCAGCGGAATGGCCGGGCCGGCCAGCACATAACTTTCACCGATTTTGCCCTTTTCAGCGGCAAGAATGTGGCCTTCGGCGATGTCGTCAACATGGGCAAACGTGACCATCAGATCGGGGCCGGGCAGCGCCGGCAGCCCCTGGTAAAACATCTTCATCATCGTCCCGATGAGGCTGGTATCGCCGGGGCCGTAAACCACGCCGGGCATGACAATGATGATAGGCGCGCCTTTTTCAATGAGGGGCAAGGCTACCTTGTAATGCGCCAGCCACTTTGTCCGATCATATTCCGATAGAAAGGGTCCGCCCTGGTAAAATGTTTCGTCTACCAACTGGCCGTGGGTATCGCCAAATACGGCTACAGTGCTGGTGTAAATAATTTTGGGGATGCCCAATCCATGCGCCAGGCGCAGCACTTTTCGCGTGCCGTCGACGTTAATCGTTTCGGCTTGCAAAGCAGCCTTGGCGTCATAGTCGTACCAGGCAGCCATATGAAACACAACATCGCTGCCGGCCATGCCTTCGCGCATCGACTCCACGTCTGTGATGTCGCCGTGGACGACAGTGCAGCCCTGATCGGCCAAAACCTGGGCGCTGTTGGCCGAACGCGCCAGGGCATAAACCTGATACCCTCGCGCCAACAATTTTTGAATGACGCGCTGCCCAATAAATCCGGTGCCACCGGTAACAAATGCCTTCATAGAATTGTCCTTCGTTTCTAAGCAGCCCCTAAGGGTTTGCTCTTGAGAAGTTAGACCTTTTGGAACTCAAACCCTTAGGGGCTGCCCAAAGAGACCTGAACTGTCACAATCTTCACTGTTTTACCAACCCACTGACCTGTGCATTATACTGAGAAGCACGACAAGCGGGCAAGTGACCGTAATGCGTTGTTGGCGCGCCGAAGGCCGGAGGGTGATTTTTCAGGTGCGTGAAACGGCCGTGTCGCCCGTTGTTATGGTTCTGTTAACGTCTTCGCCAATAGAGTAAAATGGAGACGGGAAGCTTTTTTATAGATTTGTCATTCCGCGCTCTTGCGCCTGGTTTTCAGGAGAACCAACTTCATGCCGAAATTCTTGCTCCCGCCAGATTACGACCTTGCCCACCTTGCCGCGTGGTTGACCTGCCAGATTGAACCGGCGGCGATGCCGGTTCATACCAAACATGTGATTCTCTACGATACGTTTGATTGGCGGCTGTTCCGGCAGTCGTTGGCGTTGATTGGTTCGGATTCGCGTTATACGTTGTCTGATCTGGCGGTGGACCGGGCCGTGGCCACGGCCGTTATGCCCGAAGCGCCTGTTTTTGTGTGGGATTTGCCCCACGGTCTGCTGCGCGCCCGTCTGGACCCCATCATCCGCGCTCGCGCCCTGCTGGCTCAGGCGGATGTGCTGCTGCGCACGACTGCTTATGTGGCGCTGAGCCAGGACGGTGAACCCCAGGCAGGTTTGGAAGTGGAGGAGATACGGCCGTCTGCCCGCGCGGCTTTCGCGCCAGTCTTGGCTGTGCTTACCATCCGGCCGTTGCCAGAGCAAGCGGCGGCGGCGCAGGCGTTGGCTGAACTTCTGTTGTTGGCGGGGGTAACGGCCGTTGCCACCACCTATCACGCCGCCCTCGCCGCCGCCGGACAAACGCCAGGCAGCTATGCCACCCTCCCCGACATCGCCCTGACGCCCGACATGCGCGCCGACGAAGCCACCAAAACCATCCTGCGCTATCTGTTTCAGGTTATGCGCGCCAATGAAGCTTACATCCAACAAGACATCGACACCGAATTTTTGCATGATTTTCGCGTGGCCGTGCGCCGCACGCGCTCGGCGCTGGGGCAGATCAAAGCCGTTTTTCCGTCAGAGAGTACCGACCGCTTCAAAGAGGCGTTCAAGGTTATCGGTAAGCTGTCGAATCAATTGCGGGATCTGGATGTTTATCTGCTGGCTGAGGAAGAGTATAAGGTCCAACTGGCGCCTTTTTTGCGCGATCAAATCGATCCTTTGTTTGTTTATTTGCGCCAAAAACGCGTCCAGGCGCTGCAAGATGTGAGCGATGGCCTGAAATCGGCCGCCTACCGGCAGGTGATGGCGGATTGGGAAGCATTTCTGGCCGAACCAGAGGCGGACGAGGAGGAAACGGCCGTTTCCCCTCCCGGCGCGCCCAAAGCCGCCACCCCCATCATCAAACTGGCCCGCCGCCGCATTTACAAACGTTACCAGCAAGTGATGGACGCCGGGCAAATCATCCTGACGCAAAACCAGCACGGCCTGATGCACAGCCTGCGCATCGAATGTAAAAAACTGCGCTACCTGATGGAATTTTTCGCCGACTTGTTCCCGCCGGACGAGTTGGGGCTGCTTATCCGGCGGCTTAAACTGCTGCAAACCCACCTGGGCGACCTGAACGACCTGAATGTGCAGCAGGCCTATCTGCTGCACATCGCCGACGAACTGCCCCTGACGCGCAAACACGACCGCCGGGCGTTGGTGGCTGTCGGTTGGCTGGTGGCCAATCTGGAGCAAAAAAAGACGCAGGCCAAAGCGGAATCGGCGGCCGCGTTCAGCCAATTCGCCGCTGCAGAAAATGGTGAACTGTTCGCCAAGCTGTTCAATCCACCCAAAAATACCTGACGACAGGTGTCATATTTTTAATGTACACTAAAAAAAATTAGCTGGGCCGGGATACTTCACCGGCTTTAGCCGACTATCATGAATGAAAACCCGCAGATTTTTTTTCTGCGCCTCAGCGTCTCTGCGTTAAATTAGTTTCGAAGGAGTCGGGTATGGACAAAATTGATTTCAAACGCGATCTAAAACATCTTTACCGGCCGCCTGCTGGCCAGTTTACCCTCATCGAAGTGCCCGCCATGCAGTTTCTGATGCTCGATGGGCATGGCGACCCCAACAGCGCGCCAGCCTACCAGGAAGCTGTAGAAGCGCTTTACGCTGTCGCCTACAAGCTCAAATTCGCCAGCAAACAGCAGGTGGACTGCGATTACGTCGTCATGCCGTTGGAGGGGTTGTGGTGGGCTGAAGACATGGCCAGTTTCACCGCCCAACGCGATAAGAGCCAGTGGGATTGGACGATGATGATCATGCAGCCGGAGTGGGTGACGGAGGAAATGTTTGGCGAGGCAACGGCCGTTGTCGCCAAACAAAAAGCGCTGCCCGCGCTCTCCAAACTGCGCCTGGAACCCTATCACGAGGGTCAGTCGGTGCAAATTATGCATATCGGCTCCTACGAAGATGAAACGCCTACCCTGCATAAGCTCCACCATGAGTTTATGCCCGCCAACCGTCTTGCTTTTAACGGCCGTCATCACGAAATTTACCTCAGCGACCCACGGCGCGTGGCCCCGGAAAAACTTAAAACGGTGCTGCGCCAGCCTGTGCGTCCGGTATAATTTCAGTGGATTCCAGGGGGTATATCATGGCATTCGAAAGATCGTTTAAACCCCCTAAGGCTTGAAAATTAAATACCATGTGTAAGCCTGGACCAATCTTCTGAGATTGCTCCAAGCTACACGTCTAAATTATTCAATTCTCGTTCCTAAAGGTTTAATATTAATTTGGAGAGCCATCCTGATTTAACAAAACCCTTAGGGTTTTCACCAGAGAAACTGAGTAACATAAATTTCCTATTTGTGTGGAGGTAAAAATGGAACCCAAATTTGTTCAGAAACCAGCCTTTACTGTCGTCGGTATGGTGCATCGCGGCCCGATGGGCAACCCCGACATCCCCCAATTATGGGGCGTTTTTGATCGCCATATGGCCGATATTCCCAATATCATCAATCCGCGTGCATGTTATGGCGCGCAAGACCATTTCGACGAAGCCACCGGGGAGTTTGACTATATGGCGGCCTATGAAACGCCACCCGGCAGCCGCGCCCCTGAAGGGATGCATGTGTGGGATGTGGCCGCCGCCAAGTATGCCGTCTTCCCCACCACCCTGGCCACGATCCACGATTCATACCATTATATTTATGGAACCTGGCTGCCTCAGTCCGGTTATCAACGCGCCCCTGGCGTCGAGTTTGAACTGTACGACGAATCGTTTAACCCGGACGATCCAAACTCAACTTTTTATCTTTATGTGCCGGTTGTGGCCCAATCTTAGACCATTGAGGGGGGAGATTTGATGAGCGCACCACGCATTTTGATCCTTGGCGGTTACGGCAGTACAGGACGGCCGTTAACCCAACTTCTGTTCCAAACAACCGACGCCCAACTCATCATTGCCGGGCGCAATCTGGCCAGCGCGCAGTCTCTGGCCGACACGCTCCACAGCGGCTCCGGCGCGGCTCGCGCGGTTGCCCGCCGCGTAGATGCCGCCGACCCGGCGTCCCTGCGCGCCGCCCTGAGCGATGTGGATGTGCTGGTGGTGGCCTCTTCTACGGCCGTTTACGCGGAAAACGTGATCCAGGCTGCCCTGGCGGCCGGCGTGGATTACCTGGATGTCATTTTTGGGCAGGAGAAAACGGCCGTACTCCAACGATACACCCCCCAGATCGAAGCCGCCGGTCGCTGCTTTATCACCGACGGCGGCTTTCATCCCGGCTTGCCGGCGGCGTTGGTGCGTTATGCCGCGCCCCAATTTGATCAGCTCATCAGCGCTAACGTTGGCAGCGTCATCAAAATCGATTGGCGCGCGCTGCACCACAGTCCCAGTACGATGGCCGAATTTGTGGCCGAGTTTATAGATTTCCAGATGCTGGCGTATGAGAACGGCCGTTGGCAGCAAAAAAGTTGGCTCAGCATGATGAAACCAGCCACCATGGACTTCGGCCAGGAGGTCGGCCCCGGTTTTGGCCACCAATACAGCTTGCCCATGTATCTGCCGGAAATGCGCCCCTTGCCCGAGATGTACCCCGGATTACAAAACACCGGCTTCTTCGTTGGCGGTTTTAACTGGTTTACCGATTGGTTTGTTTCGCCGCTGATTATGGCCGGGCTAAAGCTGGCCCCCCGGCGCGGTCTGCCGCCGATGGCCCGCCTGATGAAGTGGAGTTTGGACACATTCAGCCGGCCGCCTTATGGCACGCTGCTGAAACTGGAAGCACGCGGACTCCAACATGGGCAGCCAGCCGGCCTGGATATTTTTGTTTTTCACGAGGATGGATATGTGATAACGGCCGTGCCGGCCGTTGCCTGCCTGCTGCAGTTGCTAGATGGCTCTGCCCGCCGCCCTGGGCTGCATCTCCAGGCCCATATCGTCGAACCCAACCGCTTCCTAAACGACCTGCAAACATTGGGACTCACCGTGCATACAAAACCGTTGGCCGAGACACGCTTAAGAACGAGAATCGAATAATTCACATATTCAGATGGGACCCATCTCAGAAGATTGGGCCAATCTCAGATGATTGGTCCCATCTTTCGCATGTTATTTAAGTTCCATTCCTTAATTTAAAGTTAGATTGCGCTGGTATCATGTTGCACATGGCTCCCCAGATTTTTTAGCGCGTTTATTTGCGAAATCTAATCTGTGAATAGGTTCATATTTTCGTTCGCGCCAAATAGCCAAACAGGCCGTCCGATCCATATCGGGCGGCCTGTTTTTTCTAAAATGCCAGCAGCCAGGGAAAATTAAGGCTCTGCAAACAGCGGCGGTTCCGGAATGCCCGGATACGGGTCTTCGCCGCGCACCTTTTTCAGGACAAATGTCAGCATCTCGCCCAAAATAGCCAGCACGGCCGCCGTAATTAGAACGCCCACCAATCCCAGCGCCGCCGAAAACACAACCAGCCCTACCAACAATATCCAGACCGGTATGTTGACAGATTTGGAGTAGACACGCACATCGACAAAATAGTAGGCCACACCAGAAATCACCATAAAAACGGCCATCTGCAAAAACCCAAAAAGCAGCGGGTTCATGTGGATGGTTGCTGAACCGGCGAACATCGTATAGAAAAAGATCATCAAGGCCGATAGCAGGCCGCCCAAACTGGGGATAAAGTTTGGCAGCGCAATGACAAATCCACTCACAAAGGCATTGGGAACGCCGGTCAGGGCAAATATGATGGTGGTCAGGAGCCAGTAAAACGCGACCACGACAAGCGACCCCACCAGATAATTTTGGAACAGGTCAACGCTGCGGCTGATCAGAATGGCATATTCGCGGCGCGCCGTTTCAGGAATAAACCGGCCGGTCGCGCTGACTGTGCGCGGCATTTCCAGCAGCACAAACAGCATCAAGATGACCACAAAAAACACATCGCTCAAAAAACTGGCCAATAGGCCCAGGACAGAAGTCAATCGGTTGATGATGTCGCCGGAGGAAGTGAGCAATTTGATTGCGCTGCCAATGGTGGCCATTTTTTGCAGCGGCTGCAAAATTGGACTGAGGTCGAAGGGGCCAATGGAAACGGCCGTTGGTGATGGAATGAGCGCATTTAAAGCCAATTCAATGCCTCTGAACATGGACACGGCCGTTCCCGCCAGCGTTGAAAGCAGCCCAAACACCGCCCAAAACACCACCACCACAAAAATCAAATAGACAATCAACACCGACACCCGATAAGACAGCTTCAACCGTGTCTGCAGGAGTTTGATGGGGTAGCGCAAAATAAACGCGCCCAGAAACAAATAAATCAAGGGATACAGCACCGGACGAAGCAAATAAAACGTCACGGGAACTAAAACAATCAGCACTAAAACAGCCAACTGCTTTTGCCAGTCAGCCCAAGGGAGGGCAGCTCCTTGTTCTTGCGGAATGGGTGTTTGATCTTCGGTCATCTGTTAATGTCTCCTGTTCAGGTCCAAACTGCACTGGCAAACATTGTATCAGAAGGAAGAAAACTCTACATGCCCAACACGGCCGTTAACCGGCGCACGCCTTCCTCAATTTCTGCTTCCTCCAAACCGCTAAACCCCAGCAAAATCGACGGCGGGGCCGGCTGCTCCAGGTGGTAGGGCGTGCCCGGATAGACACCTACGCCTGCCGCAGCTGCCTGCTGCACCACGGCCGTTTCCACCAGCCCGGGTTCCAAATACACCATCACATGCAGCCCGGCAGCCACCGGCGCGTAACGCACCCGCCCCGGCAAGTGCCGTTCAAGGGCGGCCACCAACACTTCGCGCCGACGGCCGTATGCCAACCGCAGCTGCCGCAAATGACGCTCAAAATGCCCCTCGGTAATAAAATCGGCTACCGCTGCCTGGGTCAGCGTGGGCGCGCCGCGATCCACCAGACTTTTGGCCTGCACAAACGGGTTCAGCAAGACGGGCGGCAGCACCACATAGGCCAGCCGCAGCGCCGGAAACAGCACCTTGGAAAACGTGCCCAGATAGGCCACCCGCCCCTCATCGTCCAGCCCTTGCAGAGCAGCCAGCGGACGGCCGTTATACCGCAGCTCGCCGTCATAATCATCCTCAATGATCAATGCTTCATGCTCTCGCGCCCAACGCAGCAGGCGCAGGCGGCGCGCCAAAGACATCGTGCCGCCGCGTGGAAATTGATGTGTCGGCGTAACAAATGCCAGCCGTGCCCGGCTGTCCGCCGGAATCAATTCCACCGGAAACCCTTCATCATCAACCGGCAGGCCGACCAATTTTGCCCCATACACGCGCAGCAAATCATAGGCCACGGTGTAACCGGGCGTTTCCACCAGCGCCTCGTCCCCCGGATTCAGCAGCAGGCGGGCCAAAATATCCAAAACTTGCTGCGCGCCGCTGACAACGACCACCTGTTCCGGGGCGCAGCGCACCCCGCGCTCCCGCGACAAATAATCGGCCAGCGCTTCGCGCAGCGGATAAAAACCGGCCACCGACCCATAACGCGACAGCATGGCGTCGTCGGTGCTGAGGTAACGGGCCAGCAGCCGCCGCCAGACGTCGTAGGGGAAAATTTGGGCAAAAGACCGGCCAAAGCCAAAATCAATAGGCGGGCGCGGGGTGGATACGGCCGTTTCCCCCTCCGCCGCCAGCACCCGTTTCCCCCAACGAGACAGGATGGGCGTGAACGGCCGTTCCTCCCCGCCTGATCTATTGTCTTCGGCCACTCCCTCAGCCACAAACATGCCTGCGCCCGTGCGGCCGATAACGTAACCTTCGGCCTGAAGCTGCTCATAGGCCTGCGTCACCGTCACCCGCGCAACGCCCAGGTCGGCGGCCAATTGGCGGCTGGGCGGCAGTTTCATGCCCGCCAGCAATTGGCCGCGCAAAATCTGCTCCCGAATCTGGCGGTAGATTTGGGCGTAGAGTGGGAAACGGCCGTGGCGATCCAATAAAATGTTTTGCATAACACCTGTGGTGGCGGGCGGTGACCTCGCCCGCCACCTTGAACATCTCTTTTTATCGTATTACAGCAGGCATATTTATCTGGTAACAAATGATTGGCAGGCTCCAGGTTTTACTGGCCGGTAGAGCGCCGATCGCATCGGTTGTGTGGCTCAGTGTGCCGGTCAGTGTGGTGTTGCAAGCCGCCAGATCCGCCGTCGCCTGATAAGTGAGCATGGCTGTTTGCGCGCCCAACCGCGGCACAGACACTTCCCAGCGCAGATAGTCGTTCGTCTGCGTAAACAAGCCCGACGTGACGTTGACGTTGGTCACCGCCAATCCGGGAGGAATGGTTTCCGTGATCACATAGGCCATCGCCACCGGCGTCACATTCGGCAAAATGGTCAGCGTGGTGGTCAGCGGCCGGTTCATCAGCGTGACTGTGGGCGAGACTGTCCGGCTTACGTCGTCGGCCTGGCGCACCAGGTTGACCGGGATAAAGGCCACATCGCGCGGGCTGGATGGCTGCGTGCCCAAATCGAAGCCGCCATACCAATATTCGCCGCCGTCCATAGCCGATTCGTTCCAGAAATAGCGCAAATCAAACGGCCCGCCAATGGGTTCGCCCAGCGGTCCTGTGAGCCAATTGTTGCTGGACGAGGTGTTGGGCACAACGGCTGTTACCAGCACCACCTCATCCTCAGCCAATGCGCTTTTGATACTTGTCACCACAATTTCATACATGCCGGCGGCCGGGTCCAGCACGTCACAACTTTCATTCCACCATTGGCCTGTCTCGTTGCAAACCACGCTGCCGCCAATCTTGTGCATCGTAAAATCCACATTGATGGCTGTCGATTGGACAATCTCGGCCGTTAGCCGCCGGTTGTTGGTGGAAACGGGTGTTGTCACGGTTATGGCTTCTCCCACCGGAATAGAAAGGGTGTACATGGTTCCCGGCGTCAATTTGTACGAGGCCGCCGTGAGTGTGAGAATGTGCGAGGCTTGCAGATCGGGCAATAGCTGCGAACCGGCATCCCGGCGCGTGTAAATCAGCATTTCCGAGACCAACTTGAAATCTACATGGCGTATTGCCAGCGGCAAATGCGCGCCAGGAACCATTGGATCGTCGCTTTGCAGAAGTACACCGCCAAAATCCCACACGTCCGGCGGCAAATCGCCGATGCTGCCGGTAACGGTGATGGTTTGTACGCCGCCTGGGGGAAGAGTGAAGGTTGTTGGCGTCACCTGCACGGTGGCCGTCACCGGTTGGGTGATGGTGGCAGACCAGGTGGATTCTGTGGGTAAGGCGCTGCGGAACTGGCGCGTCCAGGTGCAGGTTTGGGGGCAGGCGCCGTTTACCAGGGCGGCCAGGTTCAGGCTGTTGGCGCTGCCGCCCAGCGCCGGATTGGCGGCGCGGAAGTTAACGGCCGTCTCGTGCAACAGCAGGCCGGCGCGAGCAACGGCCGTCAGGTCAATCCGTCCTGCGCCCTGGTCAAAGGCGCCCGCCGGACTGGTTCCGGATGGCAGGTGAATGGGGGAAACGGCCGTCATCATCAACGCCGACTCCACCTCCGCCGGGGTCCAATCCGGGTGCAGCGCCCGCAGCAGCGCCGCCGCCCCGGCCACATGCGGCGACGCCTGCGATGTGCCAGTGTAAAAAGAAAGCTCCGGCGGATTTGCCGGGTTTGTAGTCAGGCCCGCCGACCAAATTCTTGTGCCGGGGGCAATCACATTGGGTTTCAGCACGTCGGTAATGATGGTATTGGGGCCGCGCGAGCTGCCGAAATACAATTCGTCGCCATACGCCGGGTTCACCGTGCGGATGGTGCCGCTGATGGTGGCGGTGTGGCCGCTGCCGCTGCCCAGCCAGGTTGCCAGCGCCGTCGCATCGCTGGTCAGCAAATTCATGCCGGGCAAAGGTAGCCGCTCGATGCCCAGGCGTTGGGCGAGCGTCTGCCCGGAATCGATCACCACACCGCCAGCGCCGCCGGCCAATACGTTGTTGGCTTTGCTTGTGCTGTTCACCGTGCCTGTGCTGCAATAAACAATTTCGTCGTTGGTCCAGGTGTTAGGGGGAAACGTGACGGCGCAACGGCCGTTATCCGGCACGCCGTTCGTGTTGGTAACGCCCAGCGCCCGCACAATGGGAGCAGGGCCGTGGCTGCCGGTCACTGAGGAGCCGGTTAGCGATAGTGGGGGCGTGGTTGCGCCGCCGCTGAGGTTGGCGAGGGTGTTGTCGAAGCGGGCCGAACCGGTGGCGTTGCCGGCCGTAGTTATCCACGGCACGTTGCCCGGCGAATTGATAGTTCCAGGATTGGGGCCGTTGTTACCGGCGGCGGTGGCGACAAAAATGCCAGCTTCCCGCGCGGCCAGGAAAGCCAGCGCCAGGGGATCGTTCCAGGGGTCAACGGCCGTGCCGCCAATGGAAAAATTCAGCACATCTACGCCATCCAGAATGGCCTGCTCGATGGCTAAAATGCTCAGGTAATCGGGACAAGTGCTGGCGCTGCATACGTCGTAGGCGATGAGGGTGGCGTGAGGAGCCACGCCGGACAAAGTAGGCGTGAGCGTGAGGGTGGGGGCTGCGTAGGGCAGCGTGATCACGTTGCCGGCGGCGATGCCGGCCACGTTGCTGCCATGCCCCCAGGTGTCTTCGGGATTATCGCCGCTTTCCGGCCAACTGTATGCGCCGATGAGTTTATCGTTGCAGACAAAGGTGGCCGGTTGGGCGGCGCAGGCGCCCAGGTAATTGCCTGCGCCAAGCGGATTGATATGCGTGTAGCCATCACCGCCAACGGCGGCGAAGGAAGGGTGGTCCATGTTGATGCCTGTGTCGATGATGCCGACGATGATGCCCTCGCCCATTGTGCCATCGGGACCGCCGGTCTGGCTGCCATACCAAAGGCTGGGCGCGCCAATCCAGGCTGGGCTGGCGTCGGTGAGGGGCTGGCGGTTTTGGCTGGGGCGGATGGCGCTGATGGCCGGGTTGGCGGCCACGGCCGTTGCCTCTTCCGGCGTCAGGTCTATGGCCAGGGCGTTGAGGGCGAGGGTGAAGTGATAGCGGGCGGTTAACGGCCGTTGCGCCGCCTTGCTCAGTTCTGCCAGAAGGCGATCTTGCTGTTGTAGCAAGGTCTGGCGGTACTGCTGCCCATCCGGTGTGTTCAGGTCTGTGTCGCCGGTTTGCGCCTGCCGCGTAACCAGCGAGGGAGCGGAGAGTGTGATAAGATAGGTACTGGTGTTGGCCACGGCCGTTGGCGTTGTGGGCGGCAGCGGTTCATAGGATTGCACAGTGACCACGATTGCAAAAAACAAAACCAGTCCCAACATTTCTGCCGGAAACCACCATCGTTTTTTATGTTTCATTTGATTACCTCTTATTTGCGGAACATTCCAGTAAAGTATCAGACTGACAATAGAATGGCCTATCGTGATCCGGCCGGGTTCAATTTTGCGTCAGGAAACCAACAGATTTTAGGATATTTTGTTTCAGACTGCACAAAACCTGAAGCTGATTTACAATACAAAGTTATTCAATCCGTGTTCCCAAGGGACTTTCCAAAGAGACTTGCCCTGTTCTGTTCCCGTGGCGACATCGCCTGTGCGCCCTGTAGCCCTGATATGGCCTGAATGGTATATTGACAGCGTAGCACGTCAGGCGGTAAATTGAAACAGTGTCTCTATGGTTTAACTTGAAAAAATTGGTCTAATCTTCAAGATAGGACCAATCTGGAAACGCCAAAGTTCATTGCGAGCGAACCCTTAGGGTTTCCAACAGAGAACCGCTTACCATGAGTGAGTAAAGATTATGCCCTACCAAAGCAGCGACAAGACGCGTCAGAAAAAAGATGCTAAACGCACGGCGATGATGCAGGCTGCGGTGCGCGTTTTTTCTGCCAAAGGGTATCATGCGGCCACAATTCGTGACATTGTGAGCGAAGCGGAGGTGGCGGTAGGCACGTTTTATTTTTATTTTCCTGACAAAGAGACGCTGTTTGTTCACTTGTATGAGGAGACGGCTCAGTTTTTGCTGCAAGCCATTCAGCAGGCGACGCAATCGCGCGCCACGCTGCCACAACAGATGAAGGCTGGGCTGCAAGCTTATGTCAATATTGCTGTGTATGAACCGGCTGTGGTGCAGCTTTTATTGGTCGGGGGGGTGGGCGCCGTGCCGGCGCTGACGGTTAAACGGGCAGAATTTCGGGAACGGTTGACGCTGATCTGGCAACGGCCGTTAGACAAAGCTCTGGCGGAAACTTATATTTTGCCCCAAAACACCCGCCGCACGGCCGAGGCCTTTGCCGGCGCATTTGATGAAGTGATCTTAAACCTGCTCAACTTACCTGATGCGGAGCAGGAAGCCGGCGCTGTGATCCAAGAGTTACTCCAGTTTGCTCTGCGAGCCGCCGCATACACAGGCGGCAACTAGATCGGTTAAGGTTAGTGTGTATGAAAGCAACCGTTCAAACATTAAAGCCTACCTTGGAAACAAGTGAACCGCTGAGCCTGACAGCCGTGGGTTCAAATCGGCAAGCAACCAACCTGGCAGAACTGATAACGGCCGTTTCCACCCACCTCATCAACCTGGCCCCAGATGATATCGACACCGGCATTAGCAATGTCCTCTCCTTGCTTGGCCAATACACCCAGGCAGAGCGCAGCATCGTTGTGCTGCAAGACAATCAACTCCTCACCTCTACCCACCAATGGCGCGCCCCAGATATTCCACCTGACCTGAATACCCTGCAAGAAATCGAAGCATCTAGCCTCGCCTGGATTCTGGCCCAGCTAAACAATTCCAACATTATCCACATTCCCTCCATCGACCACCTGCCGCCAGAAGCGACCAACGAAAAAGAGTTGTTTATCAACCAGGGGTTGCAATCATTCGTTGCCGTGCCCCTGACCTACCAGAACGTCCAATTGGGGCTGCTGGGTTTATTTACCATCACTCGCCAACATACCTGGTCGGCCGAAGACATTTCCTTGGTGCAAATTGTCGGCGAATTGTTTACAAATGCCCTTCAGAGAAAAGAATTTGAGGAACGCGAAAAACTTGCCTACAAAATTGGCGCCGAACTGGTTTCCATGCTTGACCAGGATACGCTGCTCAACGTAACCATCAACCAACTTTGCGACAGTTTTGGCTATTACTATGCCCAAATCTTTCTGCTCAACAGCCTCTTTTCCGATCAAGACAAGACTCCGCCCACGCACCTCATCATTCAGGCCGGCACAGGCGCGGTGGGCGAGCGGTTGAAACAACGACGGCACACAATCGACATCAATGCGCCACGTAGTGTCGTGGCCCGCGCGGCGCGTACGCAGCAAACAGTCTGTGTGGATGATGTGCGACAAACAACCTACCATCTGCCCAACCCTGTTTTGCCCAAAACCCGCAGCGAACTTTCTATTCCCCTCATCAACGAACAGGCGCTGATCGGCGTTTTGGATGTGCAGCATACCAACCCGAACCATTTTAACGATCATGAAACCCGCATCTTGCAAATCATCGCCAACCAGCTTTCCATCGCTTTAGCCAAGGCGACATTGTTTGCACGCAACCAACGGTTGCTAGAAGAACTCACGTTGTTGCAAGCCATAGCCACCGTCGCCGCCGAAGCCACCGACGAAGACACCTTGTTTACACGCGTCACTCATATCGTCGCCCAGGCTCTACACGCTGATCATTTTGGGTTTGCCTTTTTAGACCCAGAGTCTGGAAACCTGACGTACCATCCCTCGACTTGGAATCAAGATAGAAAATTGATGGTCAATTTAATTCGACCGGGTGAAGGAGTATGTTGGCAGGTTATCAACAGCGGCCGGGCGCGGCGTTATGCTGATGTTACCGAGGAACCCGCGTTTATCGGCGATCCGCTGATTCGTTCAGAATTGTGCGTCCCTCTAAAACTTAACCGAAAAGTGATCGGTGTGCTCAACGCAGAAAGCATGACGGTGAATGCGTTTAGCGAAGCCCACGAGCGCCTGCTGCTGACAATTGCCGAGCAATTGGCCACAACCATTGAAAAGCTCCGTCTATTTGAGAAGGCGCAGCATCAGGCGGCGGAAACGGCCGCATTATTAGCCACCAGTAAAGCTATTTCGTCGCTCAAACTCGATCATGTCCTCAACACCATTGCCACGGAGGCGCAAAAATTATTCAAAGCCGATGCCTGCCGTATCCACCTGATTGATCCGGATGATATCACCTTGCGCTGCGTCGTGGCCATATCTGACCAACCGGACCATGCTATTTTGAACTTTACTCAGGGTGTCGGTGTGGGCATTACCGGACGGGTGGCGCTTAGCGGCTTGCCGGAGCTTATCCGCAATACGCTGGATGACGGAACGGGTATTCAGATACCGGGAACGCCGACAGAAGATGAGGCCATGGCTCTGGCGCCGCTGGTCATTCGTAAAAAAGTCATCGGGGTCATGACCGTCACCCGACGAGACATTACCAATCAGTTTACCCAAACGAATTTGCAGTTGTTAATTGCTTTTGCCGATCAGGCGGCCGTGGCGATTGACAATGCGCGTTTGTTTGCGGTGGAACAGCAGCGCGCCCGGCGGCAGCAGCAGTTGGCTAATACTGCGGGCGCTTTGTTGAATGCCCGCACTCTGTCGGAGCTAGGACTTACGATAACGGCCGTTGCCCACCAAACCCTGGACGCCGATAGAGTCGCCATCTACCTCTACGACGCCGTCCGTAAATCCATCAAATGCCTTTACGCCCACAACCTCTCCACCACCTACACAGACGCTCTCAATCAGTTTTATCGAACGATGCCCGGCGCAAGACTGCTCAGCAATACCCAGCCCATCACGATAGACGATGCCCTCGATGACTACCGCACCGCCAGTCTGCGAGATATCATCTCTGCAGAAGGCTTTCGCAGTTATGCCGTATTCAGTATGTCCATTCCCGGAGACCCGGTCGGCGCTTTAGTTTTCTACCGCGACCGCGTAGCCCCCTTCAATTCTGACGATCTGGTCACCGGGCAAACCCTTACCTACATCGTTTCCATCGCCTACCAAAACATTCTCCTGCTCACCGAAATCCGCCAGGCATTGGAGCGCGAACAACGTCTCAACCATATCTCCCGCACACTCAACACTGCCCCAGATTTACCTACCGTCCTGGCGTATGTGGCACGCCTGGCAACCGACCTGTTGGACGCAGACGCCGGATTGGTCGGGCTGGTTATCGATCACCAGATAGTAACTTTTTATCCCTACAACATCCCGCCCAGCGTTAGCCTGCGCCCGGTTACCAAAGGCAGCGGCATTGCCTGGGAAATTATCGAAACAGGGCAATCGGTTATGCACGCCCAATATCAGGACCATCCCAAAGCGCAGCAAAAACTGATCAAAGTCGGCGCGGGAGCGTTCATCGGCGTGCCCATTGTGGCCGGGGACGAATGCCTGGGCGCGTTACAAATTTTTAGCTTTACCCCCGGCAGGCAATTCAGCCGCCGAGATTTGGCCCTGGCAGAATCGATTGGGCAGCAAGCTGGCATTGCCATGCAAAATCGCCGCCTCTTCTCGCAATTGTCCGAACGCGCCGAAGCGCTGGCGATTTCTCTAGCCCGCCAGGAAGAGCTGGATGAAGCCAAAAACGAATTCATCCAAAATGTGTCGCATGAACTCCGCACGCCACTGGGTCTGATCTATGGTTATGCTGAACTGTTGGACAGCGGCGGGCTGGGCGAGCTTGAACCGGCGCAAAAGCAGTCGATGGACATCATTGTGAAGCGGGTTCGTATGTTGATCAATATGCTGGAAGATATGTCTGCTCTGCTGGCGGCCGAGACTCAGGATTTTCGGCGTGAAGAGATTGACCCAGCCGCTTTGCTCAGGACCGTTCAAGAGGAGTACCGCCTCCAGGCGGAAAAAGCAGGCCTTTCTCTCGAAGTTACCACGGTCAGTACCATGCCAATAATTGTAGGCGATCCCTTCCATTTGCGGCGGGTATTCGATAATTTGTTATCGAATGCGTTCAAATTCACGCCCGCTGGCGGCGTGATTTCCTTGCGCGCCTGGACGGTGGGGCGTGAAGTTCTCATTGAGGTGAGCGATACCGGCACCGGCATTGCGGAGGAAGAAATGCAGCGTATTTTTGAACGCTTCTATCGCGCAAATTCCGGATCGGCGCAGCACCATATGGGCAAGGGAACCGGTCTTGGTTTGGCGTTGGTGAAAGAGATTGTAGAAGCGCATCGTGGCAAAATCACTGTGCGTTCGGTGCTGGGCCAGGGCACAACCTTCCAAATTCACTTACCCGGCGCAGACTGATTGGGGGCAAAAACGCCGTGACTTTTTTGCTTTTTCCGGGGCGTCACCTCTTAAACACATCGTTTCAGGCACGGTATTTGCAGCAGATATTGCAGATGCCGTTGGCGCAATTGACGTTTTTGGATGGCGCGCCACCGCCAGCTTCTGGGCCACTTGATCAGGTGGTGTTTGCGATTACGTCCAGCAACCAGGCTGGCTCCCGGTACAATCCGATTCCGCTGCATGTGCGGGCGATTGGGGTGGATCGATTTATACGGCCGTTCGAAGCCACCCTGGCTATCCATTACCGCATCATCGGCATACCCCATTACCAGCCCACACCCCGCTTCGCCGAATTTACGCTCAAAGAGATCGCCGAACAAACCGAAGGCGGCCTTTGCCTGACGCCGGATAACTGCGTGGTGTTATGCTCCACCACGGCCGTTATCCGCCAATACCAACAGCTCGGTTTCGCCATTCTCCCGGCCGAACTCAATCATCCCGACCAACCGCCAACACCCATCGACGTGCTGCAAAAAATGGTCGCCGCCGGTGAAACCTGGACCACCCACCCCGACCTGCGCGATCAGCTTTCATCGGCCACCTTCGATCTCTGGCAGGACTTCCCCGACATTCCCCGGCGCATTTTGCGCCTCTGGCGCGACCCGCTGCTCAACGACGAAGGCAGCCTCACCGACGACCGCAACTACGCCACCTACGCCTATGGCCTGAGCAACCCAGAAATCATCAACCTGAAATATCAGGACATTCAAGATGCCATCGTGCCGGGCAAAATTGTTGACGAGGGCTGCGCCGATGGGGCGCTGCTGGCGGCCGTCGCCCAGGATTTTCCCGATTCCGACCTGATTGGTATCGACATTTCCGCTGAATTTATTGCCCGCTGCCGCGAGCGACAGCGCGCCGGCGATTTTGGCGGGAGTTTTGTCTTTTTCCATCAGCGTAACATCACCCAACCCATTTTTGAGCCGGGCGCGATTCACAGCACCATTTGCAATTCCACGCTGCATGAATTGTGGTCTTAT
Organism: Chloroflexota bacterium; assembly: GCA_017993775.1. Lineage (GTDB taxonomy): Bacteria > Chloroflexota > Anaerolineae > Promineifilales > Promineifilaceae > Leptovillus. The sequence continues at coordinate 27,142 of JAGOMA010000015.1, forward strand.
GGCGATCAGGCGCAAACTATCCACAGCTACCTGGCGTTGAAATTTGCCCAAACGGCCGTCTCCGGCCGCCTGCTCATTCGCGATGTGATTGGGCCGGAAAACGGCCGTCAGGAAGTTTATCTCTGGCTCAACGATACGGATGGAGCCAACGACGCTGTTTTTCAGGAATTTGCCAGCCCGGATCTGCTGGCCGAACATCTGCAAAACTTGTCCACCTACGGCCGTTTCCGCCGTTTTGCCCGTGATTTTTTACCCGACAGGCAAGCTGGTCAACCCGTTGTCCAATACCAGGGAGCGCAGGTAGACGGCCGTCAATACGCCATCTTACCACTGCGCGCCGCCTGCGAATTTATGAGCAAAAAAGATTATACCGACAACTGGGCCAGCGAAATGCACGAAGAATTTGCTTTCTGGAGCTTCAGCGACTGGAAAACCGCTCTACAAACCGCCGGGTTCCGCATTCTGGAAAATCCCAATACCCCTCAAAGCGGCTCCCGCGTGTACACCAACCCCTGGATTGTGCGCCACCGCTGGCAAGGCAAAGTGGCCTTGTTTGTGATGAATGCGAACGGCCGTCTCGACCCCTTACCCTATCCGCCCACCAACGTCATCCTCGTGGCAGAAAAATAAGCCCCAGCCGCTGCCGGGCATCAATTTTCTACGGCCAGACACGCTTCGCCGCGCAGATATTGCTCGCATTCTCGCGCCGTCATGGGCCGTGTCATGCGCTCCAACGCCCGCTCGAACAACGTAGTCACCGAGTTCAAATCGTTGATTTGCGCCGTGCCGTCGGCGCTGGCCGTCGCCAGACGGCTGCCATCCGGGCTAAAAACCACACTGTTGACCGGCGCTGTGTGTCCCAACAACGTCCGCAGCACCTGCCCCGTTTGCGGGTTCCACAACTTGGCCGTTCGGTCCACGCTGGTTGTCGCCAGACGAGCGCCATCCGGGCTAAAGGCCACGCTGAGTACCGGCCCGGTATGACCAGACAGCGTGCGCAGCAGATCGCCGTTGCCTAAATCCCAAATTTTGGCCGTGCCATCGCCGCCCGCCGTGGCCAGGCGACGGCCGTCGGCGCTAAAAGCCAGCCCATTCACCGGCCCGCCATGCCCGGCCAATGTCAACACCAGCTCACCTGTCTCCGCCTCCAAAATCACCACGCCGCCATTCACATCGCCAATGGCAAACTGGGATTGATCCGGGCTGAACGCGGCGCTGGTGATGGCGGTTTCGTGGCTAAATGTTTGCAGCAAATCACCGGTCATCACGTTCCAAATGCGCACCTTGCCATCTTCACTGGCCGTCAGCAGGCGCGCGCCGGCGTCATCAAACCGCACCCAGGTTACCGGGCCTTCGTGGGGCAGCACCGGCAGGCGCACCAATCCGGACGACAAATCCCAGATGCGCGCATAATAATCGGTGCTGCCTGTCGCCAACAGGCTGCCATCCGGGCTAAAAGCGACGCTTTGCACTGGCGCGTTGTGGTTGCCCAGGCTAAACAGCACCGCGCCAGAATTGGCATTCCACACTTTTGCCGTGCGATCATCACTGGCGGTGGCCACAAATTGGCCGTCGGCGCTAAACACCACAGCGTTGATGGGGCGTCGATGCCGTGAAAGCACCAGCACGTCCAGACCAGCTTCGGAATTCCAAATGCGCGCTGTGCTGTCCTGGCTGGCGGTGGCCAATTGGGAGCCATCCGGGCTAAAGGCCACAGCCGACACCGCGCCATTGTGCCCGGACAGGGTGTAAAGCGTCTGCCCGGTTTCGGCGTCCCACACTTTGGCTGTGCCGTCGCCGCTGGCCGTGGCCATGAGACGGCCGTCTGGACTAAACGCCACATCTGAAACCTGGCTGGCATGGCCGATCAGGTTAAACAGCAGTCCTTCGTTCTTAAAATCCCACACACGGGCCACGCCATCGTTGTAGGCCGTGATCACCCGCGCGCCATCCGGGCTAAAGGCGAGGGCGTTGGCTCCCACGGGGTCTTCCGGGTAGGGATTGGCCGAGTAGACCGGCGAGCCGTTTTCCATGTTCCAAACAATAGTACGGCCGTCGTCGCCGGCGGAAGCCAGGTAACTGCCATCCTGGTTAAAAGCCACGTCTTGCACCGTCGCGTCATGGCCGTAAAGACGGTACAACGAACGGCGCGTTTCCGTATCCCAGACGCGCACGGTGGCGTTCCCGTTGGCGGCCGCCAGATGCAGATTGTCCGGGCTGTAGGCCACGGCGCGAATCGGGCCATCGTTGCCGTTCATCACCGCCAGCCGTTCGCCGGTGGCTACGTCGCGCACGATGATGAAGCCATCGTCGCCGCCGGAGGCCAGCCGCTGGCTGTCTGGGCTGAAGGCCAGTCCGTTGACTACGCGGCTGTGGTCGGTGAAGGTACGTAGTTCGCGCCCGGTTTGGGCGTCCCACAATTTGACGGAATTCTCGTAGCTGGCGGTGGCCAGGAAACGGCCGTCGGGGCTAAAGGCCACGTCGCTCAACCAATCCGTATGGCCGGAAAGAGTCATTTGCAGCTGCGATGCTTGCAAGGCGCGGTACAGCGCGTCTTCGGCTTCGGCGGCGGCAGTGCCGTCGATGGGCAGGGTGCGGTTAACAGCTTCGATGGCTAACAGCAGGCCCAACTGTGGATCGCTGGCCAGCTGATCAATCGAGGCGGCGGCTAATTCGCGGGCGGTTGCCAGGCGGGTTTGGGCTTCGGCTTCGCGGGCGTTGGTTTCGGCCTGGGCGGCGCTGGCTACGGCCGTAGCGCGGGCAGTCTCGGCTTCGGCGGCGTTGATTTCGGCGACGTCGCGTTGGGTGCGGGCTTCGGCTTCGGCGGTGGCGCGCAGGTTGGCGTCTTGTTGGGCGGCGATTTGGGCGGAAACGGCCGTGGCTGCGCTGGCTTCGGCATCCATGCGTAAGGTTTCAGCAATAGAAGCGTTTGCGCGGGCGGTTTCGGCGTTTTGGGCGGCTGCGGAGGCATTTTGCGCGGCTACCGCGCCATTTCGCGCGGCCCAAAACGCAGCTACCAGGGCCAGCACAAACACCACCGCCAGCGCCACAGATAGCCGCGCCAGCCGCCGGGCAGAGCGGTCGCTTTCGGCGGCGCGCTGTCGCTCTGCTTCGGCCAGGGCGCGGGCCTGTTCCAATTCGCGCAGCTGCCGTGTTTCGCGTTCAAGCTGTTCTTTGTGCGCGGCCGTTTCGCTGGCTTCCACAAAGAGCGCTTCCAGAGCGGTCAGGTCTTCGTATTGCAGCGCATCTTCCAACAAAACGCCGCGCAGCAGCACGCTGTTGGGTTGGCCAAGCGCATGCCACTGTTCGGCCGTTGTCGCCAGACGGAGGCGCTGGCGCTGCGCCACGCGCGCTTCTTCAATCCAGCCCACCAGCCGCGGCCAAATCCGCACAATCGACTCGTGGGCCAGACCGACCTGATCATCTTCGGCGCTTGTGCCGGCGATGCGGCGAACAAGGCGCGCGCCTAACAATTGATCAATTACCCGGCTGATTTGCGCCTGGGGCTTGCGTATTTCCTGGTAAAGAATAGACAGCAGCACACGGTCGGCGGTGATGGTTTGCTCGACGGTGGGCCGTACAATGCCCAGTAATACCTGTCGGGCCACGACCCGATCTTCTGGGGAGAGGCCGTCGTAAAAGGCGTCGGCGCTGTTGGCCAGGGCTTGCCGCCCGCCGCCGATGCGCCGGTAGGCTGCCCAGGTGACGCGGTTGTGGTCGCGGTTTTCCCAAAGTTTAAGCAAGGTAAATTGCAGCAGGGGCAGGGCGGCCGGTTTACCCAACACTTCGCCTACCAGTTCTTCGACCAGGTTTTCCTCGAATTTCAGGCCGACCAGTTCGGCCGGTTTTTCGATCACTTCGCGCAGTTCGTTGGCTTTCATGGCCGTGACGCGCACCTGGGCTTTTTCGTATTCGGATTGCAGGGCGGGGATTTGCACCAGGTTGCTTTCCAGGTCGGCGCGCATGGTGATGACGACGGTGTGCCGCGCTTTGGGCATTTGAATGAGGTTGAGCAGGGTGATGATGAAGGCGCGGCGTTTTTGTTCGTCCTGGCAAATGGTGAAGATTTCTTCAAATTGGTCGATCAGCAGGACGGCCGGTTCGGAATCGGCCTGATCGATGAGGTTGACGAGGTAGGTGGAATTTTGGGCGCATTGTTCGGTGACTTCGGTTATCCAATCCATCATGGCGACGCCCTCGGGTTTGAGGACGCGGATGAGGCTGGCCTGGGGGTCTGCGCCGGGGACGATGGGGGCGTAGTAGCGCCAGTTGCGGCTGCCGTGCAGGGCGCCATCTTGCAATTGGGTGAAAAGCCCGGCCTGGGCGACTGAGGATTTGCCGCTGCCGGAGGGGCCGACGATGGCCAGGAAACGGCCGTATTTCAGCTTTTCCACCATTTCTTTGATGAGGGCAGCGCGGCCAAAAAAGAAGGAGTGTTGCGACGCGCCAAAGGTTTGCAGGCCAAGATACGGACACAACGAGTCGTCCAATTCCGGGGCTAAACCAGGGTCGTATTCGGTTAGATTGGTGTCCGGGGCCGGCCGTCGGGCATGGTATAACTCATTGGCCCAATAATCGATCAGATTTTGCGCCTGCCAGCGGTCACTGCGTGTATCTAAAAAAGCGCCGGTGGCTACACCCTGCGCCACAAACTGCTCTACTTCGTCTAAAAAAATCTCTAACTGGCCGTCTTTGCTGCGGCGTTCAAGTAAACGACGATGGGTAGTACGCAGTGCGGACAGTGATGGAAAGGCTTCGATTTGTTCCATTACAACTGTTCTCCTGACTACCTGCAAATCTACTTTGGGGACTGCGCCCGGTCAATTTTTGGAGCCGGTAGCTGATCCAGGGCGGGATCATACGGCAATCCGGGGCAATCATCAACTATGCATTATGTGTGTGACTGCCGGTTAACCTTTTTCTCACGCCGCGATGGCAAATAGACACTTGAGGTAGGCTGCTTCGGGGAAACGAATGGGATGGTCCAGAGCGTGGCCGGTGCGGGCGATTTCACGCAACGGCCGTCCTTCTTCTCGTGCCGTCTGGTGCAGCAAGGCAAAAAATTCCTCCGCGCTTACCCGGCTGGAGCAAGAAGCCATCACCAACGTGCCGCCGGGACGCAGCACAGCCAGGCCCAGGCGCGCCAGACGAGCGTATGCGCCCAACGCCCGCGCTGCTTCGGCCTGCTTTTTAGCGAAGGCTGGCGGGTCGATAATCACCAGGTCGAATTGACGGCCGTTTTCTGCCAGCCGCGCCATTTCCGCAAAAGCGTCGCCGGCGATCAGGTCATGGGTGGCGGCGGCTACGGCCGTATCCGCCCCGTTCAGGGCAAAATTCTCGGCCGCCGCCTGCAAAGCCGGCCGGCTGAGGTCCAGGCTGGCGACACGGCGCGCGCCGCCGCGCGCCGCGTACAGCGAAAAGCCGCCGGAATAGGCAAACACATTCAGCACATCGCTGCCGTTGGCCAGGCCCTCTACCCGCGCTCGGTTGTCGCGCTGGTCAAGAAAGAAGCCGGTTTTTTGCCCCTCGATGACGTCGGCGGCAAAATTCAGGCCGTTTTCGCGGAACACAACCGGACCGGTGAGCGGTGGGCCGGCCAGTATGGTTCCATCGCCCAGCCCAATTTCCGTCAGGCTGGGGCTGATGGCCCGGTTGAGCCGCAGAACGACGCGTAGGGGGTGGGCAACGGCCGTTAGCCCCGCCAGCACGTCTGCCAGATGTGACAGCCAGGCAGTGGTGTACAACTTTAGCACATAGGTTTCGGCGTATCGGTCAATCACCAATCCGGGGAACCCGTCGTTCTCGCCGTACACCAGGCGGTAGCCGGTGGTTGACGAGTCTAACAGCGGCTGGCGCAGGGCGGCCGCCTGCCGCAGGTGTTGTTCCCACCAGGCGGCGTCGATGGTCGCCGAACGGCCGTGATGCAGAATACGCACCCGCAGCGGTGAATCGGGATCAAACAGGCCGACGGCCAGGAAGCGGTTTTTTTGGTCGAAAAGGATGGCCAGATCGCCGGAACGGCCGTCCTGGTTTTGGCGGGTGATCGAATCGGCGAACAGCCAGGGGTGACCTGCGCGCACGGCGCGTTCGGCGGCGGCCGTTACCCGCAAGGCCAGCCGTCTGACCTCTGGCAAAACAAACTGTGCAAGGTTGATAGGATCGTTACCAACCACGAAACACCTCTCTCGCAAATTTAACAATCGGCTGACCGCTGATTTTAGCGTAAAATCATGCACCCTATGCAAGCGACTATAACCATTCCGGCAACATCTGCAAATCTTGGTCCAGGCTTTGATTGTCTGGGACTGGCTTTAAGTTTGTATCAGACGGTGACGTTTACGACGCGGGAAGAGCCGGGTCTGCTTATCACCACAACCGGCGAAGACGCGCACAAAATCCCCACGGACGAGAGTAATCTGGTGTTTGAGGCGGCCAATCGTTTGTTGGAGCGGTTTGGGCAACGGCCGTCTGGCCTGCACATTCACCAGGACAACCAGATTCCCATCGGCAGCGGCTTGGGCAGCAGTTCGTCGGCGGTGTTGGCCGGGTTGTTTGGCGCCAACGCTTTGTTGGGCAATCCACTCTCGCGCGCCCAAATCTTGCAGGAAGCTACCAATCTGGAAGGACACCCGGACAACGTGGCTCCGGCGGTGCATGGCGGCCTGATTTTGGGCGTGCAAGAACCGGATGGGCTGTTGGTGGAGCGAATCGACGTGCCGCCGCTGTGCGTGGTAGTGGTTTTGCCCGATTTCCATTTGCCGACGGCGGAAGCGCGGGCGGCTTTGCCGCAGCAGGTGAGCTTGCAAGACGCCATTTTTAACGCCAGCCGCCTAGGGTTGTTGATTCGGGCCTTGGAAACGGCCGCGTATGACAAAATTCGGGCGGCCATGCAAGACCGGCTGCACCAGCCTTATCGGCTGCCGCTGGTTCCTGGCCTGAGCGCCGCTTATGAGGCGGCATATGCCGCTGGCGCGGCGGGCGTCGCCCTGAGCGGGGCCGGCCCCAGCCTGATCGCTTTTGCCCCGGCAGGGCACGAGGCGATTGGTAAGGCGATGACGGCCGTGTTTGCGACGCACCATTTGCCCAGCCGCACCTGGATTTTGACGGTCGACACGCAGGGCAGCCGGGTGGATATAGACAATCCAGCGTTGATCGGCGCACAATCCCGATCAAAACCTTAACGAAATATGTATCATACCTTTGGTTTGGAGCGGATTGCGGTATAATCCTGACGTTTAAACTTATCTCTATCAATTTATTGATAAAAAGGGGCGCAGATAGGTAGGAAACGGCCGTTGCGCCCAATTTCCACAAACCTATGCGCAGCCCACGCGCAGCCTTTTCACACATTCGTCCTTTTAAGAAAAGAATTCGCAACCATTCACACGCTTATGTGTTGCCATTTAGTGGCGACAATGGCGTTTCACCGCGTCTCGGCGCATCTTCGTTCTGACAAGAAATTATTTTCAGGAGAAACATAAATGGAAAAAGCAACGCTGTTAGAATGGTACCGGCAAATGGTACTCATTCGTCGATTTGAACAACGCTGCTCAGATTTATATAGTCTGGGCAAAATCGGTGGCTTCTTACACCTGTACATTGGCCAAGAAGCAGTCGCCGTAGGAACCATCGCGGCCCGCCAGCCGGGCGACCATGTGATTACGGCTTACCGTGATCACGCTCACGCCCTGGCTGTGGGCAGCGAAACCGGCCCAGTGCTGGCCGAATTATTGGGCAAAGCAACCGGCGTCAGCAAGGGCAAGGGCGGCTCCATGCATCTGGCGGACGTGAACCGCCAGTATTGGGGCGGTTATGCCGTGGTTGGCGGCCATGTGCCGTTGGCCACTGGTCTGGCCCTGGCGGAGCAGTACAAGGGAACCGACAATGCCGTCTTGTGTTATTTTGGCGATGGTTCGACGAATATCGGCTATTTCCACGAATCGCTCAATCTGGCCGGCGTGTGGGATTTGCCGGTGGTGTTTGTGGCGGAGAATAACCAGTATGGCATGGGAACGGCCGTTGAACGCGCATCGGCCGTCACCCGAATGGTTGATAAAGCCCCCGCTTACGGCATGGAAGGCAAACAAGTAGACGGCATGGATGTCATGGCTGTGTATGAAGCCACATCCGCTGCTTTGCAAGCCATCCGTGATGGTAAAGGGCCGCAGTTCCTGGAAATGCTCACCTATCGCTTCGAAGGGCACAGCATGGGCGACCCCTTGCGCTACCGCACCAAAGACGAAGTGGAAAAATGGCGCGAAGACGACCCCATCGGCATATTGGAACGCTACCTGCTAAAGGAAAACATCGCCGACCGGGAAGAATTGGAAAACCTGGACAAAGGCGTGGAGCAAGAATTAGTGGATGCCGTTCAGTTTGCTGAAGAATCGCCCTTCCCGGCTTATGAAGAGCTGTTCTCAAACATTTACGTGGAAGATTAAAAGATTAAAGAACGGAGGCTGGAGTGTAAAAACCCCGCACCCTCTGTTTCTCGGAGAAAACAATGGCCTTTATAACCATGCGACAAGCAATTAGCGATGCGCTGCGCGAAGAAATGAAGCGCGACGACACTGTTTTTATTATGGGGGAAGAAGTGGGCGTGTGGGGCGGCACTTACGCCGTCACACGTGGCTTTTACGATGAATTTGGCCCACGCCGGGTGAAAGACACCCCAATTTCGGAAATGGTCATCGGCGGCGCGGCAACCGGCGCGGCCATGAATGGCCTGCGCCCGGTGGCTGAATTTATGACCATCAATTTTGCCTTTCTGGCTCTGGATGCGATGGTCAACCACGCCGCCAAGGTTCATTATATGTTTGGCGGGCAGATGAAAGCGCCGGTGGTGTTCCGCGCGCCGGGCGGCGGCGGGCGGCAGTTGGGCGCCACCCACAGCCATACGCCGGACGTGATTTTTGCTCATTTTCCCGGCCTGAAGGTGGTTTCGCCGTCTACGCCCTATGACGCCAAAGGGCTGCTGAAAGCGGCTATCCGTTCTGACGACCCGGTGTTGTTTATTGAACACGCGACGTTGTATCAACTGCGCGGCGAAGTGCCGGAAGGCGACTATATCGTGCCGATGGGCGTTTCTGATGTGAAGCGCGAAGGCACGGATGTGACGCTGGTGGGGTATGCGCAGGGTTTGCAGGTGGCTTTGGAAGCCGCAGAAAAGCTGGCGCGTGAAGGCGTGAGCGCGGAGGTGGTGGATTTGCGTTCGTTACGGCCGTTAGACATGGGTCCGGTCGTCAAATCCTTCAAGAAAACCTTTAAAGCGGTCATTGTGGAAGAGGGGTATCGTTCTTATGGCATCGGCGCGGAGGTGGCGGCGCGGCTGCAAGAAGAGGCGTTCGATTACCTGGACGCGCCCATCAAACGCGTGGCCCAATTTGAAGTGCCCCTGCCCTACTCGCGTGATTTGGAACAGGCAGCTCTTATCAATGCGGATCGGGTCATTGCTGCTGTGAAGGAGATTCTCTAATGGCTGAATTTATTGTCATGCCCAAACTTGGCTTCGACATGCGCGAAGCCGTGCTGGTGAGCTGGTTAAAAGGCATCGGCGAGCAGGTCACCAAGGGTGAAGTGGTGGCCGAAATCGAGTCCGATAAAGCGACGCTGGAGTTGGAAGCGTTGGTAACGGGTACAGTGCTGAAGCAGCTGGTGAATGAAGGGGCGGTTGTGCCGGTAGGCGCGAAGATGGCCATCGTTGGTGAGGCTGGCGAAGATATTTCTGGCCTGGCTGCCGGCGACGAGACGCAAGCAGCAGCGCAGGAAGAAGCCCCAAAAGTTGACGCGGCGGCGGAGCCTGCGCCGGCCCCGGCCGCCGCGCCTGTGATGGAAACGGCCGTTTCCGCTGAATTCCCCGGCGGCATCAAAGCGACGCCGGTCGCCCGCCGCCTGGCTGAGGAAAAAAGCGTAGATTTGCGCCGCGTGAAGGGCAGTGGGCCAGACGGCCGTGTGCGCCGAAGCGACGTTGAGGCTTACCTGGCGGCTCCGCCGGCGGCCCAACCCAGCGCGCCAATGCCGGTAACGGCCGTGCCCACCGGTCCGGAAACCACCGAAATCCCCACCAGCCGCTTGCGGCAAGCCATTGCCCGCCGCATGACCGAAAGCAAAACCAGCGTGCCCCACTTCTATGTCACCAGCGACATCGACATGGAACCGGCGCTGGCCCTGCGCAAGCAAATCAACGCCCTCTTGCCGGAAGAGCAAAAGGTCACCGTCAACGACATGGTTGTCAAGGCAGCGGCGCTGGCTTTGCAAGCGTTCCCGAATCTGAACGCGGCGTTTGGTGGGGATAAAATTGTGCGCCACAACCGCATCCATGTGGGAACGGCCGTGGCCGTCGAAGGCGGCCTGCTCACCATCGTCCAGAAAAACACCAACCTGACCCCGCTGGCGCAAATCGCTGCCGATAACCGGGCCATGATCGGCCGTGCTCGTGTCGGCAAAGTGAAGCCAGAAGATGTTGAAGGCAGCACCTTCACCATCAGCAACCTGGGCGCATTCGACGTAGACTCCTTCGTCGCCATCATCAATCCGCCCGACGCTGCCATTCTGGCCGTCGGTTCCGCCAAGCAGGTGCCCGTGGTGGTAAATGGGCAGCTTGCCGTCGGCACGCGCATGAAGGCCACCATCTCGGCTGACCATCGCGTGACGGATGGCGCCGAAGCGGCCCAGTTCATGCAGACCCTCAAAGCCATTTTGGAAACCCCCCTGCGTTTACTACTTTAATCGAATGTCCGGAGACTGGATATTGGTCGCAAATCAATCTCCAGTCTCCAATCGCCTACCCCCAATTGTCCCCTTAGTACAGTTCCTCTATAAAATCTGTTATACTAATTCCCGTATGTTCACATAAAGCATGCACCACCTGCTGATCAGGTGGCTTTTTATTGGAAAACCCAATTCTTGTGGAGGTAGTGCAATGGCCACAATTCTGGTTATCGACGATGATGAATTGGTTTCCAGAACCTTACAACGTGCGCTCAAACTGTATGGACATCAGGTAATGGTGGCCAACAGCGGCACGGAGGGGTTACAAACCGCGCGTCGCCATCGACCCGACCTGTTTTTATTGGATATTATGATGCCAGGCGCCGACGGTTATCAGGTGTGTCGCCAGATTCGCGGCGACCCGTTGTTGGCCGACCTGCCGGTCTTGTTTCTCACTGCTAAAGCCAAGGATGAAGATAAGATTGAAGGGTTTCGTGCCGGCGCAGATGATTATCTGAGCAAACCATTTAACATGGAAGAATTGCAGCTGCGGGTGAAGGCGATTTTGCGCCGTACCAGTCCTGTGGAAGTAGCCCCGGAGCCGGCTAACGAAGTCATTGTGGGTAACGTCACGTTGGACTGCCGCAGCTTTAAGGTGACAACCCCAATGGGGGTGGCGCTGCTGACCAACGTGCAGTTTGATCTGTTGTACCATCTGATGAGCAATGCGGATCAGGTGTTCAACAGCCAACAACTGCTGCAAGATGTTTGGGATTATCCGCGCGATACCGGCAGCCCGGAATTGGTGCGCGCCCACATTAAGAATTTACGGGAAAAAATTGAACCTGCGCCCAGCGATCCAATTTATATTCGGACCATTCAGGGACATGGGTATACCTTTTCATCGGCGGCGACAGACACTCCCTGAGCGTGTTCACCTACCTTAGGGTTTTGTTGATGGCAGACGTATCATGGCGATTCCTTTGCACAATTTCACGGCGACGCGCATTCTGGTTGTTGATGATGAACCGGAGATTGCCGAATCTCTAGCCGATTTTTTGGTTCGGAAGGAAGGTTTTTTGGTTTCTTTGGCCAGTACGGGAGAGGAAGCCATTGATTACCTGAAATCGACCATTGGCGAAAGCAATGAAGTGGATTTGGTGCTGCTGGATATGCGGATGCCGGGGATGTCGGGGCTGGAGGTATTGGCCTGGATTCGTCAGCATCCGGTGCTGCGTTATACGCGGGTGGTGCTGCTAACGGCCGCTGCCGGCAGCAACGACAAGGTAGAAGCGCTCTCGGCCGGAGCCGACGATTACATTACCAAGCCATATTATCCCCAGGAGTTATTGGCGCGGGTAAAGACTATTTTGCGCACGCAGCAGTTGGAAAAGCAGCTTCAGCGCCAGAGTCAGCAGTTGGCGTCGTTGAATCAGATGGGGCAGCGGCTGGCGACGACGTTGGAGACGCAAGAGGTATTTGCCACGGCCGTTTCCGGGGCCATCGAGATCTTGGGCGTGGAGTCGGCGGCGGCGTTTTTGTTGGAAGGGGGCCGTTTGCGCTGCAAGGCGCTGCGCACAGCCGACGGCCTGGTGGCGACCGACCATTGGCTGGACGTGGATGAGGGGTTTGTGGGGCAGGTGTTTGCCCGCCAAACGCCGACGCTGCTCAATGACCCGGCGAATGACGGCCGTTTCCAACCCGCCATCGATATCCCCCCCGGCATAGAACCCCGCAACATGATGGCTGCGCCGCTGGTGGTGCGCAGCCGGCCGGTGGGTGTTTTAACGTGTTATAACCGGGAGAACGGCCGTTTTTCAGACAACGATCTAGAACTGTTTTCTTCCCTGGCCATCTCCATCAGCGACTCCATCGAAAACGCCTGGCTTTTCCAGCGCATCCGCATGAGGCAGCAGGAACTTTTGGAAAACCGCAACACGCTTCAGGCGCTTATCGACGGCATTCCTCATCCCATTTACACCATCAACGACAATTGGAAACTTATTTCCATCAACAAAAGCAAAGCCAACGAACATCCGGAAACGGCCGAACAACTGGTGGGACGGCCGTGTTACCAGGCCTTCTACCACCAAAAAGCCCCCTGCGCCCACTGCCAGGTCACGCTAACACTAGAAAACAAACAAGCCCAACACTGGTCTGTAAGCTGGCAAGGCGAAGACCACCTACCCCGAAATTGGGATGTCAGCGCTTATCCCATTCCCAGCAGCCAGGCCGCCTCGGTTCGCGCAGTCATTTTATGGCAAGATCGCACTGAAGAACGACGTCTGGAAAGCAGCCTGCTGCAAGCTGGCAAACTCGCGGCAATTGGTCAACTAGCCGCCGGCGTCGCCCATGAAATCAACAATCCGCTCACAGCCATCAACGCCAATGCCGAAATGCTCAAAATGTTTATCCCCCCGGAAGATGACAACTATGAAGCGGTGGACCTGATTGCGCGTGCCGGGGAACGCGCCACCAAAGTGGTGCGCGGACTGCTCGATTTTGCCCGTCAGGAACAATACAAATTCACCAGCAGCGATGTCAACCTCTCCATTCACCAGACCTTAGACCTGATCAGTTACCAGTTTCACACGGCCGGTATCACTATCGTCGACAAAACCGAGCCGGCGTTGCCGTCGATTACGGCCAGTTGGGAACACCTCAAAAGCGTCTGGCTGAATTTGCTGGTAAATGCGCGCGACGCCGTTCAATCGGTTTCCGAAAATCGGCAGATCGAAATTACTACGCGCCTGACACCGGAAAGGGACCACGTTCAAGTTCTTTTCCGCGACAACGGCCATGGCATGTCTGCGGCCGAAGCGCAGCATATATTTGAACCGTTTTACACGACAAAAGAGCCTGGAAAGGGGACTGGTTTGGGTTTAGCAACAAGTCATCGTATTATAGAGCAGCATGGCGGTGACATACATGTGGTCAGTGCGCCAAACCAGGGAACAACTTTTATTATCCGCCTACCTGTGCAGCCGAAATTTGGAAACGGCCGTCAATCCATAGAACCATGAATAATCAACAAATACCAACTGAAATCAATATAGGTGACATCCTTAGACTGGCTCTGCCCCTCTCTACGACTGTCTCTGCCGGGGCGCGGCACGCTCGCCGTAACGTCAAATGGGTGGTGCTGCTTACAAGCTGGGACGATCTGGAAGATCAGGTAGAACAAGGCGACCTGCTCATCATCCCGCCGGTGTTGGAGCAACAGACCACCACAGAAAGCCTGCTCGACCTTCTGGATAAAGTGGTTGAACTTGAAGTAGCCGGCATGCTTGTTTTTAAAGAAGTCCTGGAAATTGTCGCTGAAAAAGCCAGCGCCCTTAATCTGCCACTGCTTGTCGCGCCCCCCGGCATCTCCGTGCGCGACGCCCACCAGGCTATCGTATTCCTCCTGGCCGACCGTCAGGCCGCCACCACCGAGCGCGGCATGCAGCTTTACCGCAAACTCTCCGAAATGTCCCGTGAAGAACAAGGGCTGCAAGCCATGACCGATGTCATGTCTAAGCTCACGGGCAAAATCGTCGTCATCCAAGACAAACGTCTGGAAGTTCGGGCCATCAGCTCGCCGCGTACCACCGACATCGAAGAATCTGAGCTAATCGAAGTCTTGATGCAGCGTGATGAGCTGCCGGCCGTCCTGCGCAATCGTAAAGCGGCCGCCAAAGCACGCCAAAGCCATTGGCAGCAGTTGTTACCCGTCAATAACCTGGCGCGGCTCATCAGCCCCATTATTTCGGGAGATCGCGCCCGTGGTTATTTATCCGTTGTCGGTCCGGCCGACCAGCTCGATTTGCTGGACAACCTCACGGTAGAACATGGCGCGGCCGCCTGCGCCCTGGAAATGGCAAAAGCCAAAGCAGTGAGCGAAGCCAAAAAATCGCTGCGCGGCGATTTTCTGGAAGGTTTGTTAGCCGGAACCTTGCCGGCCAAAGAAATCGAACGACTAGCGGGCCGCCTGGACCACGACACAACATCGCCTCATGCAATTATGACCTTTGCCTGGAGCGGGCCGGAGTCGCCATCCCTGCGCCGCCTGGAAACAACAATCAACTGGCTGTTGCGCAACCATCCGCGCCCGGCGCTGGTGCATATTTATGGGGATCAACACGCCTGTGTGTTCCAATCGCTAAAAAGTGTTGAAGATATGGATTCGGCGCATGAATTGGCCCGACGATTGTTGGAGCAAATTGATGCCGAGTACCCCAACACTCACTTAATCGGCGGCATCAGCGGACCTGTTATGACGCTGGCCGATTGGCCGCATGTGTATCACCAGGCGCTGCAAGCGATGCAGTTAGGGCAGCGGCTTAAAATGAATCAGGTTGTGGAGTTCGACAGCCTGGGCATTTATCGCCTGTTGGGCCGATTGGAAAACATCCCGGCGGTTATTGAGTTTACCGATCAGGTCATTGGGCCGTTGGTGCGATACGATGACCAGCATCGAAGCACGCTAGTGCAAACCATCGACGCTTACTTTAACCACCACGGCAATATCAGCCAGACGGCCGAAGCGTTGTTTATTCATCGCAACACGCTGCTCTATCGGTTGGACCGTATTCAGGAATTGACCAATCACAATTTGAACCAGGCCAACATGCGGTTGGCGCTGCAATTGGCGCTGAAATTATGGCAATTGCGCCCGGAAGCGCCGCGCACGATTTGATCCTGTACAAATTTTACAAACAAATGGTTGACCGGTTCTTGTAAGTTGACCGTATATTTCCGGCTTATCTCTCCTTATAATTCCTTATGACTTGTGCTGAAATGCGCGGTTCAGTGGGAAATAGTGGGAAACGAAAAGGGCGTAGCGATTGCTATCGCTCTTTTTGTTTTAAATGAGGAATGGATTTTTTTCTTGTGCATTCCATACAAGTAAACGGCCGTCTTTGTTGTACGCTTTAACCTATGGACGATGAGGGGAACGGCCGTTACCCTTGTGAACAAATTGCCGTATAATCTTTGTGAATTATGAAACGCACGTTGAGTTTTGTCCTTATTAGCCTTATTAGCCTGGTCCTTATTATCGTCGTTGAGGACCCGATGCCGGTTGGGTGAGTAAGGATAGACAAACAAACCATCGTTTGAATCCAAGCCGCCCAACAAGGCGGCTTTTTTATTTTCAAGCGCAGACACACGTATGAACGCTTACACCTTTCAAGCACAAACCGACACTCAATCTCAGGCATGGCCGACACCATGCGCCATGCAAACCTGCCAGCCCGGTTCAATGTCTCAGCGCCAAACAACAACCGCCTTCCCCTCTTGTGTATCAAAGCAGAAAACCATTCAGTTTTCTGCTTTTTTTATCCTTGCATCACATTCTGTTCCACCCCAACACCCGTATGCCCAAAAGCAAACCCAACCTACTGCTCAAAAAGGAGGAGCAATCATATGAGTAAAATGAAAACAGGTGGTCAAATTGTTTGGGAAAGCCTTCTAAAGGAGGGCGTCGAAGTCGTCTTTGGTCTGCCCGGCGGGGCTATTCTGCCCGCCTATGATGACCTGATGAAATACGAATATCCCATTCATCATGTTCTTGTTACCCACGAACAAGGCGCGTCCCATATGGCCGACGGCTACGCCCGCGCCACCGGCCGTACCGGCGTCTGCATCGCCACTTCCGGCCCCGGGGCGACCAACCTTGTCACCGGGTTGGCTACCGCCTACATGGATTCCTCGCCGATTGTCGCCATTACCGGGCAAGTGCCCACGTCCCTGCTTGGCCGCGACGGTTTCCAGGAAGCCGACGTCCAGGGCGTCAGCCTGCCGGTAACCAAACACAATTACCTCATCACCGACATTAAAGATTTGGCCGATGCCATCAAAGAGGCGTTTTACATCGCCGGAACCGGCCGGCCCGGCCCTGTTCTGGTTGATATTTGTAAGGATGTCTTGCAGGCCTCGATTGAGTTTGAATACCCGGAAACGGTTCACCTGCCCGGTTACAGACCCAATCTAAACGCCCCGAGCGAGGATTCTATTGCCCGCGCGGCCGTTTTGCTGAACGAAGCCAAAAAACCACTCATCGTCGCCGGTCAGGGTGTTTCCATTGCGCGGGCTGAAAAAGAGCTGCGCCAACTGGCCGAAAAAGCCAACATCCCCGTAGCTACCAGTTTGCTGGGCATCGGCACATTCCCCGCCACCCACCCGCTGGCCATTAGTTGGGGCGGTATGCACGGTGAAGCCTATACCAACTACGCCATGCAAGATTGCGACGTCATGTTCGCCATCGGCGCGCGATTGGATGACCGGTTGACCGGCGCCTTTGATACCTTTGCCCCTAACGCCAAAATTATTCATGTAGACCTGGACCCGGCCGAAATGGGCAAAAATATCACCATTCACACCCCCGTCATTGGCGACGCGCTGCTCACCCTGAAAATGCTCCTGCCGCAAGTGCAGCCCAACGAGCATCCGGCCTGGCTGACCCAAATTGCCGACTGGAAATCAGAATCGACTGACCGCGACATCATCGCTCAGGAAACCGACGAATTGGTTGCGCCATACATCATGCGCCAGCTCTGGCACGCCACCGACGAAGGCGACGCCACCATCGTTACCGACGTAGGGCAGCACCAGATGTGGGAAGCGCAGTATTTCCATCACACCAAGCGGCGCAGCCTGCTCACGTCTGGCGGTCTGGGCACGATGGGCTACGGTCTGCCGGCAGCCATTGGCGCGCAGATGGGCCTGCCCGACGAAGAAATCTGGGTGGTAGCCGGTGATGGCGGCTTCCAGATGACGATGATTGAACTTTCGACGGTGATGCAGGAACGACTGCCCATCAAGATAGCCATTATCAACAATGGTTTTCTGGGCATGGTGCGGCAGTGGCAAGATGTGTTTTATAACAAACGCCACGCCGGTACCCCCTTATTTAACCCGGATTTTGTGAAGCTGGCGGAAGCGTACGGCATTGCGGCCAAATCTGTGACGCGTAAAGAGGATGTGTATAATGCCATCAAAGAAGCGCAGGCGCATGACGGTCCCTATCTGTTGGATTTCCAGGTAGAAGAATTTACAAACGTTTACCCGATGGTAGCCCCCGGCAAGAGCAACGCTGACATGATTCGTCGGCCCATGCCCAATATGGAAGGTGAAGAATAATGAGCGAAATACCCATGACACGACATACGATGATCGCCTGGATGGAAGATAAGCCGGGTG
The DNA here is from genome assembly GCA_017993775.1 of Chloroflexota bacterium. Classification (GTDB taxonomy): domain Bacteria; phylum Chloroflexota; class Anaerolineae; order Promineifilales; family Promineifilaceae; genus Leptovillus. The sequence continues at coordinate 45,034 of JAGOMA010000015.1, forward strand.
TATTGAACCGTGTGGCCGGATTGTTCCGCCGCCGTAATTTTAACATCGAAAGCCTGGCTGTTGGCCACAGCGAAACGCCGGGCATTAGCCGCATGACGTTTGTGGCGCGCGGCACCGACCGCGATATGCGCCAGATTCAGACGCAGCTAGACAAGCTCATCAATGTTGTCGATATTCAGGATGTAACGAATGAGCCGGTGGTGATGCGTGAATTGGTGCTGGTGAAGGTTAAGGCTAGCAATGGCAACCGGTCGCAGGTGATGCAGATTGTGGATATTTATCGCGCGAGTATCATCGACGTGGACCTGGATTCGATGATCGTGCAAATTGTCGGCCCGGAAGATCGGGTGGAATCGTTTGTTAAGCTGCTGAGTAATTTTGGCATTGAAGAAATGGTTCGTACCGGACGGGTGGCGATGGTGCGTGGCGGCAAGAGTGAAAAGCAGGCGCAGATGGAAACGGCCGTTCTCGGCCACAGCAACGGAAATCAACAGTAACCTGTTAATAGCCAACAGGTAACACACCAAGAGGAGACTAATTTTGGCAAACATCTACTACGACAAAGACGCAGACCTGAGTTTATTAGACGGCAAAACCGTCGCCATCATCGGCTACGGCAGCCAGGGCCACGCCCACGCCCTGAATCTTAAAGATTCTGGCGCCAACGTGATTGTGGGTCTGTATGAAGGCAGCAAATCCTGGCCCCAGGCTGAAGCCGCCGGGTTAACCGTCAAAACCGTCGCCGAAGCGACCAAAGCCGCCGACGCCATCATGATCCTGGCTCCGGACACCAGCCAGGCCGCGATTTACAAATCGGGCATCGAGCCGAACCTTACGCCCGGCAAGACCCTGATGTTTAGCCACGGCTTCAACATCCGCTTCGGCCAGATTGTGCCCCCGGCCAATGTGGACGTCAGCATGGTCGCGCCGAAAGCGCCGGGCCACCGCGTGCGCGAGGTTTTTGCCGAAGGCGGCGGCACGCCGGGTCTGGTAGCCGTGCATCAAGACGCCAGCGGCAACGCCAAAGCGTTTGCCCTGGCCTATGCCAAGGGCATTGGCTGCACCCGCGCCGGCGTTATCGAAACGACGTTTTCCGAAGAGACGGAAACCGACCTATTTGGCGAGCAGGCCGTTTTGTGCGGCGGGGTGACGGCGTTGGTGGAAGCTGGTTTCAACACGCTGGTCAACGCGGGGTATCAGCCGGAAATTGCTTATTTTGAGTGCATGCACGAGCTGAAATTGATTGTGGACCTGATGTATCAGGGCGGCATGAGCTACATGCGCTACTCCATCAGCGACACGGCCGAACATGGCGATTACACCGCCGGACCCAAAATTATCACCGATGAGACGAAGAAGGCGATGGAGCAAATTCTGACGGACATTCGTTCCGGGGCGTATGCTGAGGGTTGGATTGACGAAAATGTCAACGGCCGTCCCTGGTTCGATAAGCGCCGCGAAGAAGCCCGCACTTCCCAAATTGAAACTGTCGGTAAACAACTGCGGTCGATGATGCCGTGGTTGAACCCCAAAGAAATTTAGTCATGAGGCCATCGGGTGGCAAGGCGAGCGATTAGCGCCTTGTCACCCGGTCGCCACCAGTGAGGAGAAACCCCCAAATGGATGAAAGCGACGTTCCAATTCAGGATAAAGACACGGTCATATTTTTCGATACTACCCTGCGCGATGGCGAACAATCGCCTGGGGCAACATTAAATGTGGATGAAAAGTTAGAAATCGCCCGACAGCTTTCGCGCCTGGGCGTGGACGTGTGCGAAGCCGGGTTCCCGATTGCGTCGCCCGGCGATTTTGACGCTGTGCGGCGGATTGCGGAGGAAGTGGGGCCGTTGCTGGACGGCCGTAAATCCAACCAACCCATGATCATTGCCGGCCTCGCCCGCGCCAGCAAAACCGACATCCAACGCGCCTACGACGCCGTCAAAGTCGCCCCGCGCCACCGCATCCACACCTTCCTGGCCACCAGCGACATCCATTTAAAACACAAACTCAAAATCGACCGCGAAGAATGCATCGAACAAGTCATCGAAGCGGTCACCTTTGCCAGCAGCCTGTGCAGCGACATCGAGTTCTCGCCGGAAGACGCCGGCCGCTCCGACCCCGACTTCCTCGTCCAGGTTCTGGGCGAAGCAATCAAGGCCGGCGCAACCACTCTGAATATCCCCGATACCGTCGGTTACACCACCCCGGACGAATTTGGCTGGCTGATCAAATACCTGATCGCCAACACGCCGGGCGCAGACAAAGTCGTCTGGTCCGTCCATTGTCACGACGACCTGGGGCTGGCGACAGCCAATACCCTGGCCGGCGTGCAAAACGGCGCGCGGCAGGTTGAAGTAACCATCAACGGCATTGGCGAACGCGCCGGCAACACTTCCTTAGAAGAAGTGGCTATGGCGATTGTGACCCGGCCGCAAACTTTCAACGTCCAGACCAACATCGACACCACGCAAATCACCCGCACCAGCCGCATGGTTAGCGCCTACACCGGCATGGTGGTGCAGCCCAACAAAGCCATCGTGGGGGCCAACGCCTTTGCCCACGAAGCCGGCATCCACCAGGATGGCATGTTGAAAAACCAGCAGACCTACGAGATCATGCGGCCGGAAACTGTTGGCTTGCACGCTTCCAAACTGGTGCTGGGCAAACATTCCGGCCGTCACGCTTTCCGCGTGCGCCTGGAAGACATGGGCTATGGCGACCTGGACAAAGAGGAATTAAACGCCGCTTTTCAACGGTTTAAGCGCCTGGCCGACAAAAAGAAGGTTGTTACCGACGCCGACATCGAGGCCATTATCGCCGACGAGATTTACCAACCGCCGGAAATCTGGAAGTTGAACCACATTCAGGTCTCTTGTGGCGACAACAGTATGCCCACCGCGTCCGTCAGTCTGACGGGGCCGGATGGCGTGGAATACCGCGATGCCGCCCTGGGAACAGGGCCGGTAGACGCAGTATATCAGGCGGTCAATCGCATTGTGGGCGTCAGCAACCGGCTGACCGAGTTCACCATCAACGCTGTAACCGAAGGGCTGGACGCCGTGGCCGAAACGACCATCCGCATCCAACCGGAAAACGGTGGCTCGGCTTACAGCCTGAACCCGCAAACCAACCAGCCGTTTTTGCGCACGTTTAGCGGTCATGGGGCGAGTACGGATATCGTGGTGTCCAGCGCCCGCGCTTACATCAGCGCCCTGAACAAGATGCTGGCGGCGCGGGAAGAGCTGTCGAGCGAAGTCTCGGTGATGGCAAATTAATCATCAACAGGCATCGATTGCCTCTTGATCCGGAGAGGAACATGGCAGAGAACGGCCGTGTCTGGCAAGCCAACAGCCTGGTCCAAACCTACCTGACGGGCGTGCGGGGGGCTATCCCGCACGCCAACGAGCAAATCGACGTGATGCTGCGCCTGATCCGCGCCGCCTGCCCCAATGTAGAAACCTTTTTGGACCTGGGCTGCGGCGATGGCATCTTGGGGCGAGCCATTTTGCAGCAGTACCCCTACGCCCGGGGCGTGTTTGTAGATTTTTCTGAACCGATGCTGGCGGCGGCGCGGGAACTGCTGGGCGATGAGGGGGAAACGGCCGTTATCCTGGCCGATTATGGCGAGCCGGACTGGACGGAAAAACTGCCGGGCAACGGCCAATTTGACGTCGTGGTGTCGGGCTACTCGATCCACCACCAGCCCGACGAGCGCAAGCGCGAGATTTACGCCGAGATTTATGATCTGCTGCGCCCTGGCGGCATCTTCATCAACGTGGAACACGTTGCCTCCATTGACCCGTGGGTGGAAGGCGTCTTTCAAGACCTGTTTGTAGACCAGCTGTACGCGTTTCAGCAGGCCAACGGCTCCACGATGAGCCGCGACGAAGTGGACCGCACCTTCTACAGCCGCCCGGACAAGGTGGCAAACATCCTGGCCCCGGTGGAAGAGCAGTGCCGCTGGCTGCAGGCCATCGGCTACAAACACGTCGATTGTTACCTGAAAATATTTGAACTGGCCGTCTTTGGCGGGGTAAAAATGGGAGACTAGAGACTGGAGATCGGAGATTAGGGATTGGAACTCGCACAATCTCTCCTCCCCAATCCCTGATCCCCAGCCCCCAGTCCCTTCTTACAAAAGGAATCCTTATGGAAAAACATCCACAGACCATCATCGACAAAATCTGGGAAAACCATGTCGTGGTTGACGAGCCGGGCAGCCCGGCTGTGTTGTATATTGATTTGCACCTGGTGCATGAAGTGACGTCGCCGCAGGCGTTTCAGGGATTGCGTGAGCGGGGGCTGATGGTGCGACGGCCGTCGCAAACCATCGCCACCATGGACCACAGCATCCCCACCACGCCCATCGGCGTGCCCATCTCTGATCTGATCGCTGCCAAACAAATCGCCACCATGGAACAAAACTGCCGCGATTTTGGCCTGCGCCTTTTGGGCATGGACAGCCCCAATCGTGGCATCGTCCACGTCATCGGCCCGGAACTGGGCCTGACCCAGCCCGGCATGACCATCGTCTGCGGCGACAGCCACACCGCCACCCACGGCGCGTTTGGCGCGCTGGCCTTCGGCATCGGCACCAGCGAAGTGGAGCATGTGCTGGCTACCCAATGCCTGCTGCAAACCAAGCCCAAAACCTACGCCGTCAACGTCGAAGGACAGCTCAGGCCCGGCGTGTCTGCCAAAGACATCATCCTGGCGCTGATTGCCCGCATTGGCGTGGGCGGCGGCACCGGCCACGTCTTTGAATTTCGCGGCCCGGCCATTCGTGCCCTGACGATGGAACAGCGCATGACCATCTGCAACATGAGCATCGAAGGCGGCGCGCGCGCCGGCCTGGTGGCTCCCGATGAAACGACGTTTGCCTATCTGGCCGGCCGGGAACACGCGCCGCAAGGCGCAGCCTGGGAGGAAGCCGTCGCTTTCTGGCGCACGCTGCCCAGCGACCCCGGCGCGCAGTTCGATAAAGAAATCACCATCGACGCCAGCAGCCTGGAACCGATGATCACCTATGGTACGAATCCGGGGCTGGGCATTCCCATCAGCCAGACGATTCCCGATCCGATGAGTATTGGCGATATCAGCCAGCGCAATACCGTGATCAAGGCGTTGGCGTATATGGGGCTGGAGGCGGGACGGCCGTTACTCGGCCATCCGCTCGACGTTGTATTTATTGGCAGCTGCACCAATTCGCGCATTTCCGATCTGCGCCTGGCGGCCCAGCTCATGAAAGGCCAAAAAGTGAAAGACGGCCTGCGCGTTATGGTCGTGCCCGGCTCGCAGCAGGTAAAAAAGCAGGCCGAGGCCGAAGGACTGGACGTCATCTTCAAAGAAGCCGGGGCCGAATGGCGCGAAGCCGGCTGCAGCATGTGCATCGCCATGAACGGCGACCAGCTCCAGCCCGGCCAATACGCCATCAGCACCAGCAACCGCAATTTTGAAGGGCGGCAGGGCAAAGGCGGGCGCACCTTCCTGGCCAGCCCGCTCACCGCTGCCGCGTCTGCCCTCACCGGCGTCGTCACCGACGTGCGCACCGTCACGCAAAATTTTTAGCAGCAAGATTGGACCAATCTTCCGAGATTGGTCCAATCTAAAATCAGAGAGGTTTACCATGTCCCACTGGCAAATAATCGGCATTTCCAGCGCGCAAGTTGTCTTTTTCGTCTTATACGCCATTGTGTTCGTCACAAATCGACAATTTACGCGGAGAGTAAACCATGCACCCATACGAAACGAGTGACCGATTCGAAAACCATCTGAGACGGCGGCGTCTGTACCAGCAAGCTGTGCGGCAAACGCCCAGTCAGCCATTGGTTGTCACCCAGACCTGTGCGGTTGAGGTGAAGCAGTCTATCGAACTGCTTCGGCAACTGATTGATCGGGCGCGAGAAAGCGCCTGGCTGACATTAGAAGGCGATCTGTCCCGATTTAACAGCGGCGGGTTAACCGGCCTGGTGCGCGAAGACACCAGCAGAGATGGTTTGGGGGATGATCTTTTTGCCCCGCTGCACAGCCGGGTAAGCATTCCGCTGCATTCAGGCAATGTCCAACAGCTAAAACACGTTGTGCTGCAACACATCGGCATTCGTTCCCACATTGTGCACCTTTACATGGATTGTGATGACCGCCGCTTGTTTGCCGCGAATAACAAATTTCGCCAATGCACCCTGTTTGGCGGCTGGATTCCCGCCGATTTTCTGGCAAAACTGCAAGAAGACGGGGTGATAGCCATCAACTAAAGCGTGGCCCGCCAGGATACAACGGCTTCGCATCACGGATTACGGTAAAAAGGAAACTATGCAAGCATTTACAACACTAATCAGCCACATGGTGGCTATTCCTACAGAAAATATTGATACTGATCAGATTATTCCCGCCCAATTTCTGAAGACCATCAGCAAACAAGGTCTGGGTAAAAATCTGTTTTTCCATTGGCGTTACAATGAGGATGGGACGCCAAAAGCAGATTTTCCGTTGAATCAGCCGGAGGCGGGAGGTGCGGCTATTTTGTTGGCCGGCGATAATTTTGGCTGTGGCTCCAGCCGCGAACACGCGCCCTGGTCTTTGATGGATCATGGCTTTCAGGCGGTGATCAGCACGTCGTTTGCCGATATTTTCCGCAATAATTCGCTGAAGAATGGGTTGCTGCCCATCATTGTAGATGAAGAGACGCACCGGCAGCTTCTGAGCCTGGTGGCTGAAGAGCCAAAGACTCAGGTGAGTGTGGATCTGGCAAGCCAGACGGTAGTGCTGCCAGACGGCCGTTCCGTTCCCTTTCCCATCGATAACTTCAGCAAAACCTGTTTGCTGGAAGGACTGGACCCACTTGGGTACCTGCTTAAGCAAAGCGAGCATGTCGCGGCCTATGAGGCAGCCCATCCGGCGCGCGTGAACGCTCTGAGCAGTTGACCAGACGGCCGTGATGCACCGATTTAAGATTGAAGATTAAAGATAGATGGACCCGAGACGCCAATTTTTAATCTTCAATCTTTTTTTATGAGGAGAAAAATGAGTAAAGTATTTTTATACGACACCACCCTGCGCGATGGTACGCAGCGCGAAGGCATTTCCTATTCTTTGGACGATAAAATCAAAATCGCCCGCAAACTGGACGAGTTTGGCATTGATTACATCGAAGGCGGCTGGCCTGGGTCCAACCCCAAAGACGTGGATTTTTTCCGCAAAGCCGCCAGCCTGAACCTGAAACACGCCAAAATTACTGCCTTTGGCAGCACGCGGCGCAAAAACGCTGATGTGGCCGGCGACCCCAACATTAAAGCGCTGCTGGATGCCAACACGCCGGTTGTGACGCTGGTGGGCAAGAGCTGGGACCTGCACGTCATCGACGTGTTGGAAACGACCATGGAAGAAAATCTGGCGATGATCGGCGAAAGTGTGGCTTACTGCCGCCAGCAGGGCAAAGAAGTGGTTTACGACGCCGAACATTTTTTTGACGGCTACAAAGCCAACCCGGAATACGCAGTGGCTACAGTGAAAACGGCGGCGATCAACGGCGCCAATTCGGTGGTTCTGTGTGATACGAATGGCGGATCGCTGCCCTGGGAAATTGAAGAGATTGTGCGGGATGTGAAGGGGCAGTTGGGGAATACGGCCGTGGGCATCCACACCCACGACGACGGCGGCATGGGCAACGCCAACACCCTGGCGGCCGTGCGCGCCGGGGCCAATCAGGTGCAAGGAACCATCAACGGCTATGGCGAACGCGTCGCCAACGCCAACCTGTGCATCGTCATCCCCGATTTGCAGCTAAAAATGAGCCGTGACTGCGTGCCACCAGAAAAACTGCGCGACCTCACCGAACTGTCCCGCTATGTGGCCGAAGTTGCCAACCTGACCCACGACAGCCATTATCCCTTCGTTGGCGCGAGCGCCTTTGCCCACAAAGGCGGCATTCACGTCGCCGCCATGCTCAAAAACCCGCTCAGCTATCAACACATTGACCCGACCCTGGTGGGCAACCAGCAGCGCAGCGTCGTCTCAGAACTGTCCGGGCGCGGCAACATTGTGGACAAAGCGGTGCAATTTGGCCTGGACACCGAAAGCCTGGACCTGCGCCGCGTGCTGGACCAAATCAAAACGCTGGAAAACAAAGGGTTCACCTATGAAGGCGCGGAAGCATCGGTGGAATTGATGCTGCGGCGTACCCATCCGGCCTACGTGCCGCCCTTTGAACTGATCGACTTCATGGTGGTGGTACAGCAGCGGCGCAAGCGGGGCATGTTGGCCGAAGCAACCGTCAAAGTGCGTGTCGGTCCCAAAATCTTGCACACAGCCGCCGAAGGCAACGGCCCGGTGAACGCCCTGGATGGCGCTCTGCGCGCCGCTCTGGTGGATGTCTATCCCCGTTTGGCGAATGTTAAACTGGTGGATTACAAGGTGCGCATCATCGACAGCGACAATGCCACGGCCGCCACCACCCGCGTCCTTATTGATACCCAGTTGGGCGCCAATCGGTGGAGTACCATCGGCGCCAGCGCCAACATCATCGAAGCGAGCTGGCTGGCCCTGGCCGACAGCATGGAATATGCGTTGCTGCAATAAGTCGTCTTTTTCAGTAACAGTTCAGGTCTTTTTTTAAGACCCCAAGGGTTTACTCATGAGAATTTGGATTATCTGGGTATTAAACCCTTGGGGTCTGTAGTTACCTTTTCAAGACCCCAAGGGTTTACCCATGAGAATTTGGATTATTTGGGTATCAAACCCTTGGGGTCTGTAGTTACCTTTTCAAGACCCCAAGGGTTTACTCATGAGAATTTGGATTATCTGGGTATTAAACCCTTGGGGTCTGTAGTTACCTTTTCAAGACCCCAAGGGTTTACTCATGAGAATTTGGATTATCTGGGTATCAAACCCTTGGGGTCTGTAGTTACCTTTTCAAGACCCCAAGGGTTTACTCATGAGAATTTGGATTATTTGGGTATCAAACCCTTGGGGTCTTCTGCACAATTACCTTTTTTATTGCCTCAATCTATGGCACAATTCGCCTTATGTTTGAACAGACATTAACCCAAAGTGGCGGCAATTGGCGCGAAAAAGCGGCTGAGCTGCAAAAATTGCTGCAGGTTGCCAGCGCCGAGCTTGTTGATGCAGAAGCAGAGTTGGCGGATCGGTTGGCGGCGATTAACGCTTTTGAATTTAGGCTGCGCGCGGCCACCAGCCAGCTTGTGGCCCGCCTGGATCAGTTGGAGGCGGAAATACGCGCCTTGCGCGACCAACTGCGCTGGTTGGACGATGATTGGCGCAGTGTGGGCGGGGGAAACGGCCGTTGGTCGGTGGATGATGTGGAATATGTGGCCAGCGGGCATGGTCCGCAGGCGTCCGGCGGGTATCGCTACCGCGAGGTGGGACCGGAAAGCGCGCCGCCGAGGCTGGATGAAGACGATGGCGCGGAATTGAAACGGCTTTACCGACAGTTGGCGCGTCGTTTTCACCCGGATCTGGCGGCCGATGCGGCCGACCGTGAGTATCGCACACAGTTGATGATTGCCATCAATGCCGCGTATGCCTCCGGCGACCTGGAGAAGCTGCGCAAGTTGGCTTTGGAGCCGGATTCTGTGCAGCAAATGGAACTGGCGGATTCCGACCAGCTTTTAGCGGAAACGCTGCTGCGCGAGTTGGAACGCTGCCGGCGGCGATTGGCGGAAATCAAAGAAGAAATGGCCCGCTTGGAAAAGCATAAGAGCGCGCGGTTGATGCGGCAGGCGGCGCAGTCGGAGGCCAACGGCCGTGACTGGGCCAGTGAAATTAAATCTCAGCTTCAGGAACAGATCACCCGCAAACTGGTGGAACGGGACGTGCTGAAGCAGGAAGTGGAATTTAACTCCGGCGCGGAATCGCCGCTGGATGGCGATGCTTATGCGGACGCGGTATGGGAAATTTCGCTGGAGTATGCCTTTGAAGAAGACCCGGATTCGGAAGCCGAAGAATGGACCAATCGGCGGCGTGATCGATTTTCGTATGACGATGATATTTTAGACGATTTGGACTAGTAGATTGGCGATTTGCGATTGGCGATTTGCGATTGGGGATTGGTATGCATCTTTCGGCGCAAAAGGTAGCGGATGCGGCCCAGGTTTTGGGTCTGGAGATTGAGATTGTGGAGTTTGCCCAGACGACGCGGTCGGCGCAGGAGGCGGCAGATGCAATCGGCTGCGAAGTGGCGCAGATTGTGAAGAGTTTGTGTTTTGTGGTGAACGGCCGTGCCACCATCTGCCTGGTTTCCGGGGCCAATCAACTCGACGAGCGCAAGCTGGCGGCGCTGGAAGGCGTTGGCCGAAAGCAAGTTAGCCGCGCCGACGCCGAGACGGTGAAGGCGGCCACCGGTTTTACCATTGGCGGCGTGCCGCCTTTCGGCCATGTGTCCTTGCTGCCGGTGTATATCGACGAGGATTTGAAGCGGTTTGAGGTGGTATGGGCGGCGGCGGGCACGCCGTTTGCCGTGTTTGCCATTCGGCCGAAAGCGTTGGAACGGGCGGCGGGGGGAACGGCCGTTTCGTTAAAAAAAGAGTAACGGCCGTCCTTTTCCCCATCCGGCCTACTGACCAAAATACCAGGTTTCTTCATGCAAAAAATGCCAGGTTTGCGCGCTGTCGGGAACGGCCGTGATGCGCATCATCATGGACCAGGGCCGGTGCTGCCAGCCCGATTCCGTTTCTACCAGCGGCTCGAAAGTTTCATTTTCCAGGCGGCGGACCTCCGGTAGTAAATCGGGGTCGATCGGGTTGTTGTCGATGACGATGTGTGGCGGCTCATCGTGGACCACTTTTACGCCGCCCAGGTAGCAGGCAAAAACTTGCTGATAGGTGAGATCATGGGCGGCGGCAAAAAAGCCGATGTATTGGCTGGGCAAATCTTCGATGGCAAAGCGGGTGTAGGGGCTGAGCATGACACGTGGGAAATCGCCCTCCCAATTTTCAAAACGCCAGCTCCAATCTGTGTAAATGCCAAAAGCCACGCCAATGATTTGTTGTTCGGAGACCTGGCCGGAAACCTGATAATGTCCTGTGTAGCCTGTAATGCCATTGTGCAGCCCCTGGGTAATGGTGATGACGCCGCCGCCATTGGCAACGGCCGTGCCCACATCGGCGATGATCTGCCGCGGATTTCCGGTGGCAAAATGCGTGGTGTCGAACCAGCCATATGTCTTGTTATACAGATACTTCGGCCAGGATTTGACTTTTTGCGTAGTGTCCAGTTGGCCCCATCGCTGCAAACAATTTTCGTCTGGCAGCACCGGAGCGGCCCAATCTTTATTTGGCGCGCTGCTGACGTATTCGTACCCTGCGCTTAGAAGCAAAATAGGTATGAGTAGTTGGGTCATCAGGCGTATTGCCGTAAATTTTTTGTTCATTTCCTACAACCTTCATGCTGAAAGACCCAAAGGGTTTCTGATGACCGCGGCACGTCGCGTGCTCGAAGCCCAAAACCCTTTGGGTCTTATTGTTTTTTGCGGATTGATCATCCAACCTTATAGTCTAACTCACCCTGATCGCCTTATCAAATGTCGTGATTTGGTATAATCGGGCGCTCAGAAAGAGGAGAGGACACGGCCGTTTCCCACCGCCCGGTCATCAGACAAGACATCATTATCTTAAACGCTCGACAAGGAGAATTATGAAAGCAAAAATCACCCTTTTGCCCGGCGACGGCATTGGTCCTGAAGTTGTGGCCGAGGCGCGTAAAGTGCTGGACGTGATCGCCGGCAAATTTAACCATACCTTCACCTTCAGCGAACAGCTTGCCGGCGGCATTGCCATCGACCAAACCGGCAATCCCCTGCCTGAAGAAACAATTGGCGCCTGCCTGGAAAGCGACGCTGTGTTGCTGGGCGCGGTCGGCGGGCCAAAATGGAGCGATCCCACGGCTAAAGTGCGCCCGGAGCAGGGTTTGTTGCAACTGCGCAAATCGCTCAATGCCTTTGCCAACTTGCGCCCGGTAAAGGTTTTCGACGCCCTGGCCGACGCCAGCCCGCTCAAAGCGGAGCGCGTGCAGGGCGTGGATATTATGTTTGTCCGCGAACTGACCGGCGGTATTTATTTTGGCCAGCCATCCGGCCGAGAAATGGTCCCCGAAGGGCGCAGCGGCCACGACACCATGCGTTACAACGAGATGGAGATCAGGCGGGTGCTGAAGGTGGCGTTTGAATTGGCGCACGGCCGTCGCCGCAAAGTCACGTCGGTGGACAAGGCCAACGTGCTGGCGACTATGCGCGTCTGGCGCGAAGTGGCCCACGAAGTGGCCGCCGAATACCCGGACATCGAATATGAAGACGTGCTGGTAGATGCGATGGCCATGTACCTGATTAACCGTCCGGCCGATTTTGACGTGGTGGTAACGGGCAATATGTTTGGCGATATTTTGTCTGATGAAGCGTCGATGATTACTGGCTCGTTGGGGATGCTGCCGTCGGCGGCGTTAGGCGAGGCCGGGTCGATTGGGCTGTATGAGCCGATTCACGGCTCTGCGCCGGACATTGCTGGTAAGGGCATTGCCAACCCGCTGGCGACGATTTTAAGTACGGCGATGATGCTGCGTTGGAGTTTTAAGCTGCATGAGGAGGCAGAGGCGGTGGAAACGGCCGTTTCGCACATCCTCGCCGCCGGTTATCGCACCCGCGACATCGCCTATCACGGCGAAAAACCCATCGGCACCGTCGAGATGGGTGACCTGGTCGCTAGGGCTTTAAGCTAGAGCTAGAGCTAGAGTGTGGAGTTAGAGGTAGAGGTAGAGGTAGAGGTTCTTTCTTCCTCTTCCTCTACCTCTACCTCTAGCTTGTTAATACAAGAACATCGGCTTGCCCATGACCTGGCGCACTTTCGGCCGATACTGCTTTTTATCATACAGTTCGTCTACATCCACCCGCTTGACGCCGGTGGCTACGGTGCTCATGGGAATGTGGGTATAAGTTCCGTCGCGCAGGGCCACCATACGGCCGCTCACGCCATCCTCAATGAGATCCATGGCCATGTGGGCATAGTTGGCCGCCACCATCAGGTCCAGAGCGTCGGGTGCGCCGGAGCGCATGAGGTAGCCCACGCGCTGGTTGATGATGTTTTCGCCGGTGATTTTCTTCAGCGCTTCGCCGGTGATTTCGCCGATGCCGCCCAATTTGCGGTGGCCGTAGGCATCCGTTTCGCCAAATTCCACAACTTTGCCGCCAACCATGTGCGCGCCTTCGCTGATGGTGACCATGGCGTAATTGCTGGGATTTGTGCGCTTGTCTTTCAAGATCAGCTCGGCCAATATTTCCGGATCGTAAGGCACTTCGGAGATGATGGCGCGGTCGACGCCGGCCAGATAAGAGCTGATCAGGCTGGTTTCGCCACTGTTGCGGCCGAATAGTTCCACCACTGCAATACGCTCGTGGGAACCGGTGCTGGTACGGAGTTGATTGATAAACTGGACGCTGCGGGTAACGGCCGTGCTAAAACCAATGCAATAATCTGTGCCGTACACATCGTTGTCCATTGTCTTGGGAATGGCGATCACCGGGAAACCTTCGCTGTGCAGGCGTTCGCCATAGCTCAAGGTGTCATCGCCGCCAATGGGAATGAGCCGGTCGATGCCCAGGTGTTCCAGGTTTGCCAGTACGTGCGGCGTAAAATCGCGCAGGCGGTTGTCTTCCGCTTCAGCTTCCAGATGTTCCGGGTCTTTCAGGAATTCCGGCACGCGGCTGGGGCGTACTTTGCCCGGATGGGTGCGGCTGGTGTGCAAAAATGTGCCGCCGGTACGGTCGATCTTCCGCACAACCTGATTGTCCAGCGGAATAAAGTTCTTATCGAAGCTTTCCGGGTCGTCCCGGTTAAAATCTAATAGGCCGCCCCATCCCCGGCGTACGCCTACAATTTCGTGTCCCTGGGCCACGGCGCGGTTTACCACTGCTTTGATGCAGGGATTTAAACCGGGCACATCTCCGCCGCCAGTCAAAATACCAATTTTCATTACCTGTCTCCTTCGCAATAAGTTTTGTGGGCCAGCCGAACAATTGGTAAGCCGGCTGGCCATAAAAAAGGGCAAGCGTTTGGCCTGCCCTCATTTATTTGAATGGAATGCCCGGAGGATTATCCCTCACTGGTCATAATCATCAAGGGCTTCATTTCAAAGCTTTTGTAGTGCGGTCGCAGCCGTTCTGTGTTGTAAAACTCTTTGACGTTGACGTATTTCTTTTTGCTGGTGACCACAGTGATCGGCACGTTGTCGTAACGGCCGTTCTTCAAAACCACGAGACGGCCGTAAATATTGTTCAAAATCAGGTCCAGGGCCAAATTGCCATAAGCCATCGGCACAATCGAATCAATCGCGTCCGGGTCGCCGCCGCGCACCAGATAACCCAACTTTTGGTTGATCACGTTAATGGTCTTTCCCTTGTTGTATTTGGGCGAATACTCTTTTAATTTGGCCGATACCATGTCGCCGATGCCGCCCAATTTGGCGTGCCCATAGGCGTCTTTTTCCGCCTCCTTAAACACCATCTCGCCGCCGGAGAATGTCGCCCCTTCGGAAACCAGAACTACCGAGTAACGGCTGGGGTTTTTAAACCGGTCATCGGCCAGCAGCGCCGTCAGCAGGTCCACGTCGAACTGATATTCCGGGATGACGCAGCGGTTGGCCGCGCCGGCCATCGTCGGCAGCATGGCGGTGAACCCGGCATAGCGGCCAAATACTTCCAACACTAAAAAGCGCTCATGCGACCCCGCCGACGTGCGCAAGCTGTTGGTCATCTGAATGGTGCGGGTGACACAGGTGCTAAAGCCGATGCAGTAATCGGTTCCGGGCACGTCGTTGTCCATTGTTTTGGGGATGGCTACCACCTTCACCCCTTCCTGGTACAGGCGCACGCCGTAGCTCAACGTATCATCGCCGCCGATGGGGATCAGGTAATCTATGCCCAGATATTCCAGGTTTTTAATAACTTCCGGGGTCAAGTCGTTTATGTCGTCGCTGTAGGCGTCTTGCAGATGTTCGGGCACGTCGCTTTTACGCATGTGGCTGGGGCGCGTGCGCGAACTGTGTAAAAATGTGCCGCCGGTACGGCCGGCTTTGTTTACTACCTCTTCAGTGAGGACTTGAAAGTTGTAGCTGTTATCGGCCTTTGGGTCGCGGATCAATTCCGTGATGCCGGCCCATCCTCGGCGCAGGCCGATTACTGTGTACCCTTCGCGGATAGCGCGAATGGTGACGGCGCGAATGGCCGGATTTAAGCCGGGAACGTCGCCGCCGCCGGTTAGAATGCCAATGACCCCTTTTGTGTTATTCACGTTTGCCATCACAATTAATCTCCTCAACCATGCTGTTTGTTCGGTAAATAATCCGGGTTCTCAGGGAATGCCGGGCGGCTGCGTGCTGTGTCATGACCTCCGGGTCAGCCGACACACAGCCAGGGTTGCACAAACCCCGCGAATCCGTAAGCTCCATTGCGGTTACTTGGTTTCTTCGGCCTGATGCCGCGGCGCGGGCTGAGCCAGCGTGCGGGCAATGGGGCGCAAATCCATCCACCATTGGGTTTTAGGCCGGACATGCTCGGTGTCCATCAGGCGGGGCAGGTCTTCAACATTTGTCAGGCGAAAATCGCCGCCGACCAGCCCGATGTATGCGCTTTCGGCACGGCCGTTCAAAATCTGTTCCTCTAAATAATCCACACAATCCGAAGCCATGCGCGTGGCCAATATGCGATCATAAGGCGTGGGGTTGCCCCCTTGCTGCATGTGGCCCAAAATGGCCTGGCGCACATCGAACAAGTCGCCGCCTTCTTCCTCAAACAAAGCGCGCATGAAATCGGTGGAATAGATGTCGTTTGCGTGTTCGTTGCGAATCATCAACCCGACGCGTTTGCCGCGTTGGAAGCCTTCGATCAGTTGGCTGACGTCTTCCACCAGGTCTTTTAGCGTGACGCCTTCCTCGTGGATATAAACGCGCTCCGCCCCGGTGGCCAGGGCGCTCATCAGCGCCAGATAACCGCAGTAATGGCCCATCACTTCCACCACAAAGGTGCGCCGGGAGGCAACGGCCGATTGCTTGATTTTGTCGACGGCGTCTACGATGCTGTTCAGGGCGGTGTCTGCGCCGACGCTCAGTTCGGAACCGAGCAGGTTGTTGTTGATGGTTGCCGGCAGGCAAATCATGGGAATTTGGAAGGCGGGGTAGTTTTCGCGCAAGCGCTGCATCTCGTAGATGGCTCTGTAGCCGGTCCAACCGCCAATCACCAGAATGCCTTCCACCTGGTGTTCTTCCAGGTTGCGGGCGATGGCGTACCACTCGCCGCCTTCAGGGGCGGTGCGGTTGGTGCCCAGCTCCGACCCGCCGCGTGGGGCTAAACCGGATACATCCATCCAGCTTAGCTCACGAATTTCGCCGCGAATCAGGCCGCGAAAGCCGCGATTGACGCCCAGCATGATGTGCCCTTTGTCGGTGCCCAGGCGCACGGCGGCGCGTACGGCCGTGTTCATTCCCGGCGCTGGGCCGCCCGCATTAAAAACGGCTATCCGCAAACGGCGCTTGCCTTCGACCGGCGGGTGGGGCAGCGCCCGTACCAATGTGCGCAGCGTGCGGAAAGATTTCATGAAACTGCGGCCGCGCAGTTCCATCGCTTTTTCGTATTGCCCGGCCGCG
Source organism: Chloroflexota bacterium (assembly GCA_017993775.1). Classification (GTDB taxonomy): domain Bacteria; phylum Chloroflexota; class Anaerolineae; order Promineifilales; family Promineifilaceae; genus Leptovillus. The sequence goes on from JAGOMA010000015.1 coordinate 61,678, forward strand.
ACGGCATCGGCGACGGCCTGGGTTACTTGCAGGCATTTGGCCAGCGGGGTGCGCGTGATTTTGTTGCCCTGAATGCCCATGACAAACGGCTCGGTGCCGGGTTCGTCGGCCAGTAATTCTTCGATGGCGCGTACGCCGAGTTGGGTGGCCAGGTTGCGGTCGAAGGCGCTGGGCGCGCCGCCGCGCTGCACGTGTCCCAGCACGGTGATGCGCGCATCTTCGCCCAGACGTTCTTCCAGAACCTCTTTGACGTATTGGCTGGTGATGGGGCTGCCGTGCCGGTCCTGGGCGCCTTCGGCGACGATGACGATGCTGTCGCGACGGCCGTTTTCCCGTCCTTTCGACAGCACTTCACACATTTTGGCTTCCCAATTGTCCAGATTTGGCGGCGCTTCGGGGATCAGCACCCAGTCTGCGCCGGTGGCCAGCGCCGACATCAGAGCCAGATACCCGCAACGCCGCCCCATGACCTCGATCACAAAGCTGCGTTGATGGCTGGCCGCTGTGCTGGTGATGGCGTCTACCGCTTCCACAATGCGATGCAGCGCCGTATCTGCGCCGGTGGTCATGTCGGAGCCATACATGTCGTTGTCGATGGAGCCGATGATGCCGGCGATAGCCAATTGGGGGTGGGCTGCGGCCGTTTCCGGGCTGATGACGCCGGTTTGCAGCAGTTCGTCTATCAGGCTGGGCCACTCCTGGTACAGCTTAAAGGCGCCGGTCAGGCTGCCATCGCCGCCGATGCACACCAGTTTGTCGATGCCATTGGCGAGTAAGTTGGCGACGGCGCGCAGACGGCCGGGTCGTTCGCGAAATTCCAGACAACGGGCCGAGCCGATGATGGTGCCGCCTTGCTGCAAAATACCGCCGACTTCGTTCCAGCTTAACGGCCGTATATTTCGGCCGCCATCGACCATGCCCTGGTAGCCCTCATAAATTGCATATGCTTCTGCCCCGCGGTCCAGGGCTGTTCGTACTACGGCACGCACGGCGGCGTTCATGCCTTGTGCATCGCCGCCGCTCGTGAAAACGCCTATTCGTTTCATGTCTTCTTCCTTGTTAATGTTTGCAAATAGCGGCGCTGGCGGCATAGAGGAAACGATGCGTACCGTAAATCCCCTCGCCGACGGAGCCGTGACAAATGGTAATCTTAAGGTCCTGTAGACCGGTAGAAAACGGTGGGAATTTGTGGTAGGAAAAAGCAGGAACCGTTTTAAACGGCCTACCCTCAATACTACTATTTTCGGGCTGTTACGCAACTTTTTTGTGCCGGCTCACGGCGAAGGATAGGAAGATTGCCTGACTGTGAAGCTGTTTGGGTTTTGTCGGGGGATGTAAGGGCGTGGGGGCGTGATGCGTGATGGTTTCTGGGTTACGCATCACGCATCACGCCTCACGTTATATGTTGGGAATAGTTCTTGAATGACCAGTGGGCCGGAAGGGGAAAGGTCTAGTTACGGCCGTTTCCCCCCGCAGGCACGGCCGTTGGCGCAGGCACATCGGGTACATTTTCCGCGCCGGTGGCCGCTGAATACTGCGGCCCGCCGGAAACCCAACAAGATGTCCCGTCGGCCAGCGGCGGGCACTGGATGCGCCACCAGCCGGTGGCCGCATGTCGCCCGATGATGACGGCCGTATCCCCTTTGGATAAGAAACCAACCCGCGTAAATTGCACGCCGGGGCCGCTGCGGATGTTTAAATCGACCAACATGCGCACGGTCGGCGCGCCGTTGGGGTTGGCCGGGGCAACGGCCGTGCCCGTTGCCGGCGCGCCTTGTCCTGGCAGTGTTACGGTTGGCGCGATATTTAGCCCGGATGGCGTGGGGAGAACGGCCGTGCCTCCCGGCGGCGGCAGCAGCAACCCCGGTTTTGGCTCTCCCGCAAACGCGTTACAGGCCAACGAAACCAATACCAGCAAACCTACCAATACCCCTATCGTCCTATGACGCTGCATAAACCCTCCAAATTCTCCGTTGGGATTCGTCGCTAATGGACAAATGCGCAAACGACGGTAACAGTTTAAAATAGAATCGTGTCTATAGCCGCCCTAAGGGTTTGCTCTTGAGGAGTTAGACCTTTTAGAACTTAAACCCTTGGGGTCTTTCCAGAATGATACCTGATTGACAAGCCTACGCGATACGGCCGTTTTGCGGCCATCGAGAGAAAATCAACATGAGTTTCCGCACTTTTTTAGATCAGGCTGCTCACAGCGGCGACCTTATCACCATCGACAAACCCATCAACACCACCTTTGAATTGGCCAACGTCGCCCATGCCTTGGAAGGACGGCCCGTTCTGTTCAACCACCCGGATGGTTATCGGGGCTGGCGTGTGTGCGCCGGACCTTGCTCCGACCGCCGCTACTTTGCCATGAGTTTGGGCGTTCCCTTGAACCAACTCACCCATCACCTGGCCCAGGCGTTAGAAAACCCTGTGCCCCCGCCGATGGTCGAATCGGCCCCTTGCCAGGAAGTTATCGTGGAAGCTGTTACCCTTGACGAGCTGCCGATTTTGCTGCACCTGCCGCAAGACGCCGGGCATTACATCGCCAGCGCGGTGGTTATAACCAAAGACCCGGAGTTGGGGCGTAATATGTGTTATCACCGGCTGCTGCGTCTGGATGAGAAGCATTTTGCCGCGCGCATTGTGGAACGGCGCGGCACGCACACGGCGATGAGCAAAACAACCGGCGATTTGCCGGTGGCCATTTGCATTGGCGTTTCTCTGGCGACGCATCTGGCGGCTTCGATGTCGCCGCCGCCGGGCGTGGATGAACTGTCTGTAGCCCACGCGCTGGCCCCGACGCCGCTGGTGAAGTGCCTGACTAGCGACCTGGAAGTGCCGGCCGATGCGGAAATTGTGCTGGAAGGACGCATTACCCACCGGCGCGTGAGCGAAGGGCCGTTTATGGACCTGACGGAGACGATGGATATTGTGCGCGAGCAGCCAGTGATTGAAATTGACGTGATGACCCATCGCCGGGAGCCGATTTTTCATGCGCTGCTGCCGGGCGGATTGGAGCACAAGTTGTTGATGGGCATGCCCCGCGAACCAACTATTTTTAATGAGGTGAATAAGGTGACGCGCTGCACCGGGGCGGTGATTACGCCGGGTGGCGCGTCGTGGCTGCACGCGGTGGTGCAAATTGAGAAGCAGGGGCCGGATGACGGCCGTTTAGCCATCGCCGCCGCTTTTCGTGGACATGGTTCGCTCAAGCACGTCTGGGTGGTAGACACCGATGTGGACATCTATGATCCGATGCAGGTAGAATGGGCTGTAGCCACCCGCTTCCAGGCCGACAAGGACCTCATTGTCCTGGCAGATCAGCCGGGCAGTTCGTTGGACCCTTCCGGGCAGCATGTGCCGGGGCAAAAAAGCCTGACGGCCAAGATGGGGCTGGACTGCACAATTCCCTGGGGAGCCGATAAAGGCAAGTATGTACGCGGGGAATACGGCCGTGTCAATCTGCAAGAGTATGTTAATTTATAACCAAAAGATACTCACCTTTCTAGCCATCAACTATCAGAAATAAACCACATGCAATTACTACAACTGTTTGCCCAAGAAAGTGAATTGATCCGTCAGGAGATAGGGCTGGTTTTTTTGCTCGCCATTGCGGCGTTGGTCGCCATTATCATCCGGCGTTTCCGGTTTCCCTACACCGTCGCTCTGGTATTGGTTGGGCTGGCGCTCTCCTTTGTGCCCAACTTCCTGCCCTTCCACGTCAGCAGCGACATTATTCTGGCCCTGCTTGTGCCGCCGCTCCTTTTTGAAGCCACGCTGCACATCAAATGGAAAAACCTGCGCGACGATTTTGTCATCATCACCATCATGGCCGTCGGTGGAACGTTGATCGGTACCTTGATTGTGGGAGAAATCATCACCTGGGTGCTAAACATTCCGGTCCTGGCGGCTTTTGCCTTTGGCGCGCTCATCTCAGCGACTGACCCGGTGGCGGTTATTTCCTTTTTCCGCAGCCTGGGCGTGAGCAAGCGGCTGGCAATTTTGGTGGAAGGCGAAAGTTTGTTCAACGACGGCGCGGCCATCGTCATCTTTAATTTGATGATTGGTCTGGCCATTACCGGCGCTCAGAGTTTCAGCCTGACGAACACGATCATTGAATTTTTGCGGGTTTCCCTTGGCGGGGTCGCCGTTGGGTTGACGTTGGGTTACGTGGTTTCATACATCATCCTCAAAAACGTCGACGACCACCTGATTGAAACGACGACCACGGTGGCGCTGGCTTTTGGCGCGTACGTTATTGCAGAGGAGCTGCACGTGAGTGGTATTTTGGCCGTGGTTGCCGCCGGGCTAATTGTGGGCAATATCGGCATGCAGAACACGTCGCCGACGACGCGCCTGACGCTGGACAATTTTTGGGAATTTTCGGCCTTTGTGGTGAACTCGCTGGTTTTTTTGTTGATCGGCCTGGAAATTCAAATTACGCAGATGCGGCCGTATCTGGTTCCGATTATTGTGGCGGTGGCAGCCGTGTTGCTAAGCCGGGTGTTCATTGCTTATGGGTTTACGGCCGTTCACAACAAACTTACCCCCCAAACCCGCGACATCTCCAGGCCTTTCCAGCACGTCATCTACTGGGGTGGCCTGCGCGGCGCCATCAGTTTAGCCCTGGCCCTCACCCTAACCGGCAATGTCTTTGGCCGCGATCTTTCTAATGAGATTCGTGTGATGACTTTTGGCGTGGTACTCTTTACCTTGTTGGTACAGGGCATCACCATCGAAAAACTTATCAAGCGATTAGGCCTGGCTGTGAAACCCGCCCACTGGATCCAGCAGCAGCAGCTTCAGGCTCATATCTACGCCAAACGAGCCGGCAAACGAGAATTGGATCGCCTCCACGATGTGGATATTCTTTTCCCGGAAATTTGGGAAGCCATGAGCAATATCTATGACGAAGAAATCCTCAGCGCCAAAAATGCTCTGAGTGAACACCTGCAAGATTATCCGGAACTGGAACAAGATATGTTTTTACAGGCCCGCGAAGATGTGCTCAAAGCCGAACGCGCGGCGCTCAGCGTGGCGGCCCGCCAGGGGTTCATTTCTGATGATTTGCTGCAAGATTTGGGCAAAGAAACAGATAACCATCTGGCTGCCCTGGAAATAATCAAGCGCAGCCGCAGCCTGAAAGATGAAAAAGAGTAACATCCATACAGACCCAAGCAGTTTGCTTTGCCCCTGAGCAGCGAGTGCCTGCTGGGGCGCAATACACTCAGGACCTTTCTGTTAGGGGGCCTGCATAGGTCTACAAAAACACCATGAACCATTCAGGAAACATGCTCATGAAATGTATTGTATGTGCCACAAGAGGCGGCGAAGGCAGCCGCGCCGCCCAGATGGCGGCAATTCGCCAGGCGCGGCGCACCGGAAAGCCGCTGGTTTTTTTGTATGTTACCGACCCTTACAGCATGGGCGACATAGACGAACTACTGCTGCCCGCGCTGCGCGCCGAATTGAACTGGCTGGGACGCACTTTGCTGCAGGTCGCCAAACAACGCGCCGAATCGGCCGGGCTTTTGTCGCATGTGGAAATCCGCGAGGGGCGTGTCCAGGAGGAAATCGGCCATTTTTTACGCGCTTCGAATGCGGAACTGCTTGTTTTGGGCGCGCCGCGTGGCGCAACGGCTAACATCTTTGGCGATGATGCGGTGGAGCAGTTTGCTCAGGCGATCCAAAGTGAGACGGGCATCGGAGTAATGGTGGTTCGCCCGGAATTACATGAAGACATTGGTTTTGGTAAGGATAAATAGCAGGCGTCTATGTTCGAAAGTTTACAAACATTTCTACAGGCCCAATTCCAGGTCAGCCCGGAAACGCAAGACAAAATCTTTGCCACGATACTTATTTTCTTGCTAACGATGCTACTGCGATGGCTGTCTTTTCGCTACGTTAACCAACGCTTTCATGATTCGACTCGCGCCCTCTACAATTGGCGTAAAGCAGTGGATTACACGGCTTTTATTCTGGGAATGATTTTGATTGGGCGCATCTGGCTGGCGGGTATTCAGTCGATGCTGACGTACCTGGGTATTTTGTCGGCCGGTCTGGCGATTGCCCTGCAAGATATGATTAGCAATTTGGCCGGCTGGGTGTTTATTGTGACCCGACGGCCGTTTGCCGTTGGCGACCGTCTGGAGGTAGGCGAGTTTTCTGGCGACGTGATCGATATTCGTCTGTTCGAGTTCAGCATGTTGGAAGTTGGCGGCCGTATCGACGCCGAACAAAGCACCGGCCGTATTTTGCATGTGCCAAACGGCCGTGTCTTCACCGACATTCTCGCCAACTACAGCCAGGGCCTCCCCTTCATCTGGAACGAAATCCCCATCCTGGTCACCTATGAAAGCGATTGGGAAAAAGCCAAAGCCATCCTGACCGAAGTGATTAACACCTACGCCCCGCAGGTAGACCGGCACCAACTCAAACAACGTCAGGTGAAAGGCATGCGTTTTGTCATCTCCTATACCAACATTGCACCGGCTGTTTATACTCAAATTGCCAGCAGTGGCGTGCTGTTGACCTTGCGTTATCTGGTGCAGCCGCGCCAACGCCGCGACAGTGAACAGGTGATTCACGAGGCCATCTTGCGCGCCTTCCAGCCGTTCGGCGATATCGACTTCGCCTACGAAACACAGCGCGAATATATTCATTATCAGGAAAAGAAACGGCCGTCCTACGACCCGCCCTCGGCCACCTTCAACCAGGAAGGAAATTCAGAGAGCAGCGATTAGAGATCGGAGTCTGCCCGGCCGCGCTCTTCACCCTCCAGCCTCTCTTAAGGAACAAGTGTATGTCTATAATTAATCTGAACGACGACCAACAGGCCATGCTCAACGGCGAGCAAGGGCTGGCCCGGCAAATGGCCATGCGCCTGCTGTTAGACATGGCCGCCGCCGCCGGAGCCACAGAACTCATCCCGATTCAAAGCGCCCACCTGTCCGGCGTCTCGCCGCTGACCGGCGGGCTGGGTCTGCGCCAATTTCTGGCCCGCCTGGCCAACCAGGAAGGCCCCGGCGTCGCCGTCGCCACCACGCTCAATTCCGCCGGCTGCGATGAAGCCCAATTCGACGCCATGCGCATCACCACACCCGATTTCCTGGCCCACAATCACGAAATCGTCGCCCTATACACCAAACTCGGCGTCCAGCCAACCCAATCCTGCACCCCCTACGAATGGGAAGGCGTGGTGACGGAAGGCACAGCCGCCTGGGCCGAATCTAACGCCATTTGTTTTGGCAATTCTTACTGCGGGCTGATAACCAACCGCGAATCTGGCCTGTCGGCGTTAGCCTGCGCTCTCACCGGCTACACACCCAAATACGGCCTGTTGGCCGAAGGCGCGCGCCGCCCAAACCTGGAAGTCACTGTCACCGCCCATCTGAGCGACCCCACCGATTTCTCTATTTTGGGCGACTGGATTGGCAAACAACGCCAACCCACCTGGAAGCTGCCGCTTGGTCCCATCCCGTTCATCAAAGGGCTGCCGGCCGACTTGGACCACGAGCAGCGCAAAGCCCTGACTGCCGCCGCCGCCAATTATGGCTGCCCTTTGTTGTATATTGATGGCCTGAGCGATGTTCCAGAAGGTGACTACCAGGACCATTTGGTATTCGACGAGACTGCCTTGCAGCAGCGCTACGCTGACTTGCGTCCCCGAACGCCTGTGTCGCTCATCGCCATCGGCTGCCCCCAGGCTTCTGTGGGCGAACTGCGCGCCACGGCCGAACTGCTGCGCGATCAGGCCTTGCCGCCCGACGGGCCGCCTGTCTGGGTCTTTACTTCCGCCCACAACAAAGCCATCGCCGAAAAAACCGGCCTCGCTAACCTGATCCGGGCCAGCGGCGCGCTGCTGCTGGAAAACACCTGCCCCGAAGTGGTTCCCTACGATCAAAGCTGGGTCCATCACGTCCTCACAAACTCCATGAAGGCGGAGCATTACATCAAATCCGGTCTGAATGGCATTCCCACCTCGGTGATGAAATTGGCCGACTGCCTGCAAGTGGCGCAGGGCGTGTGGCAGGCGGAAGAGAGCGCCGAAGGCGGAGTGCGGCATGCGGAACACCGAACGAAAGCTCCTTCACCCGCTCACCCGCTCGCTGCTACACCCCTACACCCCTACACCGGCTCTTTCACGGCCAACGGCCGTGGCCTACCATCGCAAACCAACTTCACCGTGCGCGGCGAAGCGTTTGTAACCGATACGCCCATTACCCTGCTGGGATTTGTGAACCGCGAAACAGGCGTTATCGAGGAAGAGGGGCATCCGGCGAACGGCCGTAGCCTGGCCGGTAAAATTGCCATCTTTCCCAAAGGCAGCGGCTCCACCGTGGCCCCCTACGTACTGCTCGAACTTTTCTATCGGGGCAAAGCGCCCATCGCCATTGTCAATACCGATATCGACCAACAAAGCGCGCCCGCCTGCTCGCTGGAAGGCATTCCCTATGCCTACAGCTTCGACGGCGACGTCATTGGCCGCATCAACAACGGCGACATTGTGGAATTGAAGCGGCAGGGTGAGGCTGTGACCCTGCGGGTATTGGGCAGGGTGACGTAGTTATGTCTGGTGAATTTCTGAATTTTATCCTGGCCTTAACCATCATCATTGTTGTCGCCAAAGCCAGCGGGTATGTGAGCATTCGTCTGGGGCAGCCATCGGTTCTGGGCGAATTGTTGGCCGGCATTGTGCTCGGCCCGACACTGCTGGACATGATTCACGGGTGGCCGATTTTCCACGGCGATGCGCTTCTGGGAGAATCTATCACCTTGCTGGCAGAAATCGGGGTTATTTTGCTGATGATGCTGGCCGGATTGGAACTCCATCTGAACGATCTGGCCAAGTCGGGCAAAGTGTCGGCATTGTCTGGCACGTTTGGGGTGATTTTGCCGTTGGTGATGGGGTTTGGCACGGCCGTTCTCTTTGGGGCCAGCAACGAGAGCGCCGTCTTCATTGGGCTAACTCTCTCGGCGACGAGTGTCAGCATTTCGGCGCAAACCCTGCTGGAATTGAAGGTTCTGCGCAGCCGGGTTGGGCTGGCCTTGCTGGGCGCGGCCGTCTTCGACGACATCCTTGTCATTTTGGCCCTTTCGCTGGCCACCATCCTGATCGCCGATGCCGGAGGCGGCCTGGTTACCATTGTGATCACCATCTTGCGTATGATCGGCTATCTGGCTGTGGCCAGCGCCATTGGCGTGTTTGTGCTGCCCCGGTTAGTCATGGTGGTGCAGCGGCTGCCCATCAGCCAGGGACTCATTGCCCTGGCGCTGGTTTTGTGCCTGCTCTACGCCTGGGCCGCAGAGGTCATTGGCGGCATGGCGACGATTACCGGCGCGTTTTTATTGGGGCTGTTTCTGGCGCGTTTGCCGGCCAAAGAGCGCATCGAGTCGGGCATTGTCACGATGGCCTATGGCTTTTTTGTGCCCATTTTCTTTGTCAACATTGGCCTGGAAGTAAACATGCGGGCGATTAGCGGCACGGCGTGGTGGTTGGCGTTGGTGATCACGGCCGTAGCCGTCTTCAGCAAAATCGCCGGCTGCGGTTTGGGAGCCAAGCTCACGGGATTCAGTCATCGAGAAGCGCTGCAGTTGGGCATCGGCATGGTTTCCCGCGGCGAAGTAGGGTTGATTGTCGCCTCCTTTGCCCTGATTGAGGGATTGATCAGCCAGGAATCATTTTCTGTCGTTGTCTTTATGGTCATCGTTGCCACGCTATTAACGCCGCCGATGCTGCGTGCGGCCTTTGCGACCCCTAAACAATCGAACGCCGCCAGGGCTTAATACCCGACCGGCCAGGAGGAGGAGTATCCCACATGCACCACATGGTTTTATTAGTTCTTGATGACGTGGATCATTGCACGCCGGTTTTAGACGCCTGGGAAGCGGCCGGCGTGCCCGGCATCACCATCTTGGAAAGCACCGGTTTGGGCCGCGTACGCAAATCTGGATTTCGTGACGATCTGCCGTTATTGCCCAGCTTTGCCGATCTGATGAAAACGCGCGAAGAGCATCACCGCACGCTTTTTACTGTTGTGGACAGCGAGGACATGGTAGATAGATTGATCAAAATCACGCAGCAGATCACCGGCGGATTGGATGCGCCTAATCGCGGCGTGTTGTTTGTGCTGCCCGTAGCGCGGGCAATTGGCCTGAATTACAGCGTGGATTAACCGCCTGGAAGCACAAAAAAAGAGACTTCTCATCAAGAAGTCTCTTTTTTGTTGAGTCTTTATTCAGGATGATTCACTTTCTTCATCCTATTTTGTGGGCGAGAGGGGACTCGAACCCATGACCTCACGGATGTGAACCGTGCACTCTAACCAGCTGAGCTACTCGCCCATACGAGCGACGGAAATTATAGCACCGAGGTTATTGCGTAGCAAATAGAATTCAGCCGGGCGTGTTGTGCTGCAGGCAACGATGGCCCCGGCCGATGCCTTGGTTTAGCGTGCGGACCAGAGGGTGTAGCTGGCGATGATCCAGAGGCCGCTGGTTATTTCCACCCCTAATTCCAGAAAACCGAATCGTTTAACGTGCGTTACAGGGCGGGGCGCGGCGGCGGCCCAAATTGCGCGCGCCAGGAAGGCTGCGTAGGGCACAACGATCGGCCAGGGAATGATTTGCCAGGCGCTGGCCAGGATAACCAGCAGCAGGCCCAGGGTGTGAGCCAGCCACACGGCCGTGCGGTTGATGGCGCGTTGGTGGCTGTCGTGGATGCGCAGGCGCACATACCAGGCGCCGAGTACGTTTTGCCCGGCCATCACGCCCCACAAGCCCCAGGCCAAACCGGAGAGCGCGCCGGTTGCGGCGATGACCGCTGCCGGAGCCATCAGGGCCAGGGCGGCCGCGCCAGCCGTTTCCATGCCCAGCGAGCGCAAGCCGGAACGGCCGTATCGCGCCGCCACAACGTACAACCCCATGATCGCCAGAGTGGGCAGCAGCAGCCAGGCCAGCCCTGTGCGCCCCAACAGCAGCAGGCCAATCAGGCAGACCAGCCCTACTACGCTCCAGATCGCTATCCACATGGCGGCTAAACGGCCGTCCCCTTTTCGCGCCCGTCCCCGGCGGGCGCGAAACCACACTGTAGCTGGTTGGCGCAGCATAAACACCGCCAGCCCGCCCAGCAGCACCAGTAGAGATGAGAGGGTGAATTGGCCGGCAACGGCCGTGCCCACTGTAAACGGCACAAATAGCCAGGCCCAAGAGCCATGTTCCGCCGGTAAAACAATATGCTTCCGAAACAAAACAGGGCGCGCCGGTTGGTTGGATTGATTGTGTGCTGGTTTTAAATTTTGGTTTGCCATCGTCTCAGTTATCGCTCTACCTTTGCACTTTTTAGAAATAGGACGCGGATTTTCACGGATGCGGCGGATAAACGCCGATTTATACCGGTTTAGCCGCGAAAATCCGCTTTATCTGCCTTTATCTGCGTACCATTCATAAATCTACACACATACTGTTATAGCCCAAACCGCGACAAATGCCTTACGAAAAGCGTGAGCGCGTGCGCCCCTAAGACAGCGCCGCCTCGGGTTTGGCGCGAAAGAACATACTTTGCGCCAACTCTGCTATAATCACCCATCAAATATATTGGCGTGGCAGCGATTTATTTGCTGGACACCGGCGATTTTTGATCTTTCTCTGGTAGGCGCTGGGCGCGCCCGGTGTCTACTCTGGATGGGTTTCCGGTTTTAGCCCGATTCCACTCGTAGGTAGAAAGCCGCCAGCCGCCAACCCCCAATTCGCAGCGCTTCGGAGTAGTTTTCCTGTATGGCACAACCTGATTTTAGAGAAGAAGCAGAAAAGTTATTTGGCTATATGGTCGAGCAGCGGCGCGATTTTCATCGCCACCCTGAGCTTGGCTTTCAGGAAACACGCACGTCGGGCATTGTTGCGGAAACGCTTCAGGCATTAGGCCTGGAAGTTCAACGCGGGGTGGGGCAAACCGGTGTGGTCGCCTTGCTGGAAGGGGCAAACCCCGGCCCTACGATCCTGGTTCGTTTCGACATGGATGCCCTTCCCATTCAAGAAGAAAATTTACACGATTACGCTTCGCAAAATCCCGGCGTGATGCACGCCTGTGGCCATGACGGGCATACGACAATGGGTCTGGCTCTGGCAAAAATTCTAACTCAGCATCAGGCAGACATAGCCGGGACGATTAAATTTATGTTTCAGCCTGCCGAAGAAGGATTGGGCGGCGCGTTTGCCATGATCGCCGATGGCGTGCTGCAAAATCCCCGGCCAGATGTCGCCCTGGCGATGCACTTGTGGACGCCGGAAGAGTTTGGCAAAGTGCGGGTGGTGGAAGGGCCGTGCATGGCCTCATCGAGCGTCTTTACCTTAACGGTGCAGGGGCACGGCGGGCATGGCGCGGCGCCGCATCTGGCCGTAGACCCGATTTTGGCGGCGGCGCAAATTGTATCGGCTTTGCAGAGTATTGTGAGCCGCAACATTAATCCGCAAGACAGCGTGGTGGTGTCGATTGGGCAGTTTTCGGCCGGCACAACCTTCAACGTGATTCCCGATCGGGCCATTCTCAAGGGGACGGTGCGCAGCTATGACAACGATTTGCACCGCACGATTTACCGGCGAATTTTGGAGATGGCCCACAATATGGCGATTGCGTTCCGGTGTGAAGCGACCATGGAAACCATCGCCATTGTGGCGGCGGTGAACAATGCGCCAGAACCTACGGCCGTTGTCCGGCTGGCCGCCGAACAAACGATGGGTGCTGACAATATCGTCGAGCACCGCACCATGGCCTCTGAAGATATGGGGTATATTTTGGAAGAAGTTCCTGGCTGTTATTTCTTCATCGGCGCGCGCAATCAGGAAAAAGGGTTTACGTTCCCGCATCATCATCCGCGTTTCGATTTTGATGAGCGGGCAATGGTTGATGGCGTGGCGGTGATGGGACAGGCGATTGCTAATTATTTGATGGTGGAAAATGGCGTAGACCGTGAGCCAAAATCGGAAACACCCTGATTATTTATGAATGTACTTACCGACTTAAATATTGTGTGTCTGGCAGGCGGTGTGGGCGGCGCAAAACTGGCGCATGGCCTGGCGCAACTCGTGCCGCCTGAGCGGTTGACCATCATCGTTAACACCGGCGACGATTTTCAGCATTTGGGCCTGACCATCTGCCCGGATTTGGATACGGTGATGTATACGCTGGCCGGGGTTGCCAATCCAGCGACGGGTTGGGGGCGGCTGGATGAATCTTTTCGGACCATTGAAGAAGTGGGGCGGCTGGGTGGGCCAGATTGGTTCCGATTGGGCGATTTGGACCTGGCGACCCATTTGACCCGATCCCATTTGCTGGCGGCTGGGCAGTCGTTGACGGCCGTTACCCGCCATCTCTGCCGCCAATTTGCCATTCAACCAGATGTGCTGCCCATGAGCAGCCAACCTGCGCCTACCGTCATCCAATCCGGCGCGCGGCGGCTGCCTTTCCAGACCTGGTTTGTGGAAGAACGGTGGCAGCCGCATGTCGATGAGGTTGTCTTGCCCGATAACGTGCAGGCTTCGGCGCAAGTCACGCAAAAGCTGGAAAAAGCTGATGTGGTCATCTTCGCGCCTTCTAATCCTTTTGTCAGCCTGGATCCCATTCTGAACGTTTACCCCATTCGGGAAATGGTGATGGATTTGCCGCAGGCGGTGATTGCGGTCAGTCCGATTGTGGGTGGGCAGGCCGTGAAAGGCCCGGCGGCCAAGATGATGCAGGAGTTGGGGCTGGCGGTGTCGGCCACGGCCGTAGCCGATTATTACGGCGATTTGCTCGATGGTTTTGTGTATGACCTGCAAGACGCGGCCGGAGCAAACCAACCATCTGGGGTAACGGCGTGCGTGGATACGATGATGTACAGCGATGCCGATCGGCGGCGGCTGGCGCTGGATGTGCTGGCGCTGGCGCAGCGGATCATTGGGGCGACGGCCGTTTGAGGCCTGGAGGCGGCAGGTTGGGCCAGGAAATCTGGGCGATTATTCCCGTTAAGCCGTTGTTGATGAGCAAAAGCCGCCTGGCTCAGGTATTGTCGGTTGCAGCCCGGGCTGAGTTGATGTGTGGATTTTTAACGCGGATGCTGGCGGAATTGCAGCAGGTGTCTGAATTGGCGCAAATTTTATTGGTGAGCAGCGATCCGACGGTCGCGGCGATAGCGCGGCGGTTTGGGGTGTTGTTGTTGGCAGAAGAACGGCCGTGGGGCTTGAATACGGCCGTTACCCAGGCCGCCCACCTGGCTGCGGCGCATGGCGCGGCTGGCATCCTCATTTTACCGGCCGATTTACCCTTTTTAACCGCCGGGGATGTGCGCCAATTGCTGGCTCAACGAACTGGCGACGTCCCCATGCTGGTCATATGCAGCGATGATCGGGGCAGCGGTACGAACGCGCTGTTCCTCAGCCCGCCAGACACCTTCACATTTCAGTATGGCCCGGGCAGTTTTCAGAAACATTTGCACGAAGGCGACCGTTGGGGAATGGCTTGCCAGGCTGTGCAGTGCCCCGGTTTGCAATTTGACCTGGATACAGAAAATGATTGGCAAATTTACCAACAGGCCCGGTTGAAAGTTTCGGGCATTGCGGAGTTCCATTAGCCACAAGCCGCTTGCGGAACGCGCCATACGAATCTCAACCGGACCACCCACCAAAGGAGGTTCCCATGTCTCAAGATCGCGTAGCACTTTATTTGCAGGATGCCCACTCCTTGCAGGAAGGGATAAAACTCGTCCAGTATGCTGAGGAGAAAGGCTTTGAAGCCGTCTGGCAGGCGGAAAGCCGTCTGGTGCGCGACGCCATCGTGCCGATGGCTGCGTTTGCCGCCACCACCAGCCGGATTAAGGTTGCCAGCGGCGTTACCAACAACTGGACGCGCAACATTGGCTTGTTGGCCGCCACATTTCTGACGCTGGATGATCTGGCGCCGGACCGCATTATTTGCGGCATTGGCGCGTGGTGGGATCCTCTGGCCACGAAAGTGGGCATTAACCGCCGTAAACCGCTGAGCGCGATGCGGGAAACAATCGACGTGATGCGGCGGCTGTTGAACATGGAGCGGGTTACGTTTCATGGCGAGTTTCATTATGTGGATGACATTATGCTGGATGTGGTACACGGCCGTCGTGAACCACGCAACGTCCCCATCTACATCGGCGCGACCGGCATGAAAATGATGGAAATGGCCGGCGAGATAGCCGATGGCGTCTGCATGAATTATCTTGTCAATCCGAAGTACAACCTGGAAGCGTTGGATGCGCTGGAAAAAGGCGCCAAGCTGTCTGGCCGCACACTAGACGACATTGATCGCCCGCAGTTGATGATTTGCTCAGTGGATCATGATCGTAAAAAGGCGCTGGACAAAGCCCGCAAGATGATGACGCAGTATCTCGGCCAGCAGCCGCATCTCATGAAGGCCAGCGGCGTCAGCCAGGAATTGCTGGATGAGATTCATCAGGTGCTTACTTGGCCGGCGACCGACGAAGAAATCGAGTCGGCCATGCATCTGGTTCCCGATGACGTGGTGCAGATGTGCACGGCCAGCGGCTCGCCGGAGGAAGTGAAGGCGAAAGTGCGTGAATACATCGACAATGGCTGCACCTGCCCAATCCTTTACCCGTTAGGCGATCCCCTGTTGATGATTGATATTTTTAGCGAGGGGTATAGCGGTTAACGGCCGTATATTGCCCCGCTGATTGGTGACATCAGTGAAAGTTCGGTGAAAAAGCGCCCCAGGCCTGCCTGGGGCGCTTTTTTGTGCGTCTGGTAGTACACTTTTCCCGTCATAATCTCGGAGTTGGGCGGGTATAATGGTCTGATGTAATGATGGGCTGTGAAGGGAAACGGCCGTTTCCCTCTTCGTTTCCGATAATTCCACCCTCGGCAAACGGCTCAAACGTAAAGGCCTGATTAAAATAAAATCATGACAAACATATTAGAAGAAGAGTATCGCGATGAGCTGCGGGCTGATTCTAGCCAATTAATTTTCCCTATAGTCACCGGATTTGTTCTTGTGGGCTGCTTTGCAGCCATTTTGGCCGCCAACAGCCTGACCGCCAGCTGGCCATACCTGGCTTATGCTGTTTTTAGCACAGTCGGCAATTGGTATGCCTGGAGACTTGTGAAACAGGGAAATCAGTGGGCTAGCGGGACGTTGTTCTCCTGGGGCCACATGATCATGTTGACCGTCATCCTGGTGAGTACCTACGAGCCAGGAGTAGTTGGGCCGCTGCCCTATGTCTATGGCATCTTTATTATCATTGGCAGCATGATTGTTAAACCCTCGTCGGCGTTTACCAACTGGGCCATTTCGATGTTTTTAATCGCCCTGGGTACGGCGTATCTCGGCATATGGGGAGCAGAAAGCTTTTTTGCCTATTTACCCTCGCTTCTGATTAATTTTTCGTTGGCTGTGGTGGCTTATTTGACGGCGATAGAATGGCAGACGGCCGTAGAAGCCACCAGCTTCCTGCATCGACGCGCACAACAGCGGCGCGACGAACTCTTCACTATACAGGGCGAACTCAGTTTGACGAATGCTCGCCTGCAATATCTCAACGATCAACTGGAAATCGCGCGCAATGCGGCCGAAAATGAACGCGATTTGCGCACGCGGTTTATGAACAACGTAAGCCATGAGCTGCGTACTCCCCTGAACGCGATTGTAAATTTCGCGCATATTCTGGCTTTGGGTGGGCGCGGGCCAGTCACCGCAGAGCAGATCGATTACCTCAAACGCGTAGAACAATCTGGCTGGCATCTGCTGGAAATTCTGAACGATCTGTTGGATATGGCTCAGATCGAATCGGGCGAATTCAAACTTCACCTGGAAACCATCCATCTTTACCACGTCTGCGAGGAAGCGATGACCAGTACACGCGGGCTGCTGCTGGATAAAAACGTGGAGCTGCTGCGCGATTATCCCACTGAATGGCCATTGGTTCAGGTGGACCAGATGCGCCTGAAACAGGCCTTCATCAATTTATTGGGCAACGCCGCCAAATATACCGAGGAAGGCTATATTGCCCTGCGAGTGTATCCGAATGGCAGTACGGTGAAAATTATTGTTGAGGATACCGGCATTGGCATTGCGCCGGAGCATCACGAAACGATTTTCATCGAATTCCGCCAGATTGACGATACTGCCGCGCGCAAACGTATTGGCACGGGGCTGGGTTTGCCCATTACCAAACATTTGATCGAGCGACATCAGGGCACGTTGTCCGTGGAAAGCGACCTTGGGCAGGGCAGCAAGTTTACCATTATGCTGCCCATCTATCAGCCCGCAAAAGAAATGGTTGAACAAGAACCTGAATTAGAGACGGCCGTCTAAAGCGCGACGGCCGTCAATTTTTGTTACCTCTTCCTCATTGTGCCCGTTGGCAATCCCGTATTCTGAGGCGGTTGAACCGCTTGTTTTGGTAAATCAGGGCTGATTTGATACACTTTGGGGACTATTTCATCCAAGGGACTGGGCTAAATTTATGACATCGTTACTAGACGCATACATCGTAGTAGTCGAGGATGATCCGAACGCGCTTTTGGTTACCATGGATTTGCTGCGCTTAAACGGCGCGGAGCATTGTTATGCCAGCAAAAGTGTGGATGCGGCTTTGGCCTATGCAGAAAAACTGCCTCGTGTAGATTTATTTCTGGTAGACATCAATATGCCGGGCAAAAGCGGGTTTGAAATGTTGGAGGCTGTGCGGGCGAACGGCCGTTTAGAAACAGCCAAAATTATCGCTATCACCGCCGGTACCTTTGCTGACGACGTGGAAAAAGCCCGCGCGGCCGGCTTCAATGGATTCATCAGCAAGCCCCTCAGGACAACTATTTTTGGCTCACAGTTGCAGCGCGTCTTAAACGGCGAAGCAGTTTGGGACTGGCGCTGACCTTGTCTTGATCTCGCATACCGCTGGAGGTGGCGTGAACCAGAAGTTGCAGACTGTTGATCTGTTTGCCCAGACCTCGTTCTGGCGAAAACGGCCGTTTCCCACCCCCTTTCTCCTGGCGCTCTTCTTCCTCTTATTTATTACCAGCTGCGGTTTGTTCAACCGCGACGCCCAGACCCAACCGCCCGAAGGACAAGCCGCCACCCAGGTCAACCTTGTTTGCAGCGATGAATGTGCGCGCCGCGGGCAATGTGGCCAGACAAGAGACGGCCGTTCCGTCGTCTTAGGCCACCCCGAACGCCCCGCCGTGCAAGACCACCAAATGATTTTTACGACAGGCTCCCCCATGACCTTTGTTAGCGCCAACACCCGCCGGGTGCAGATCATTGCCACCACCGAAGAATTTGACCAAACCTTTTACCTGATCACGCGCCCGGAAGACGGCCGTTCCGGTTGGGTTGCCGGTTGGTGCGTAAATCCATAACATGGACAATTCCGCCATTTTGCAAGAACTCCTGGCCGCCCAACAAGCCGGCGAAACAGTCATCTTAGCGACGGTCATTAAAGCGCGAGGGTCTGTGCCGCGCCATGCCGGCGCCAAGATGCTGGTATATGCCGACGGCCGTACCAGCGGCACCATTGGCGGCGGCGAATTGGAAGCTCGGGTGACGGCCGTTGCTCAGGAAATGTTCCACGATACCCAACCCCGCATCATCCCTTACACCCTGGTCGATCCGGCGCGCGGCGACCCTGGCGTTTGTGGCGGCGAAATGGAAATCTATATGGAAACCTACCAACCACCGGCCAGCGTATTGGTCATTGGCTGCGGCCACGTAGGGCAGGCCGTGGCCGGGTTAGCCCACTGGCTGGGCTACCGGGTCATAGTCACCGATGATCGCGTTGAACTGGCTTCTCCCACCGTCATCCCCGATGCGGACGTTTACCTGCCCGGCGATTTCGACGCCATCTGGCCCCAGCTAACCATCACCGCCAACACCTACATCGTCGTTGTCACGCGAAACGTGTTGGTTGATCAGGACATTTTGCCGCGATTGGTTGCCAGCCGCGCCCCGTACATTGGTGTCATGGGCAGCCGCCGCCGTTGGGCCGAAACACAGCGGCTGCTGCTTGCCGCCGGTTTGCCAGAAGCCGATCTGACCCGCTTCCACTCGCCCATTGGCCTGGAGCTAAACGCCGAAGACCCGTCAGAAATCGCCATCAGCATCCTGGCTGAAATTATCCAATTCCGCCGAAACAAACCTGCAGCCCAATCGTTTATCCGCCCAACTTCCTAACCGCCAGATTTTATCCTCATGACACATGTCACTTGTAACGAGTTCTGAATTTGAAGATACTACGCCTATGAACCAGCAAACTAAATTCATTCAACGGTATGAAACTCCCACTCGTGTCGATGACGTGCTGGCGCTGCTGACCCAATACGGCCGTGCCGCGCGCCTGCTCGCCGGTGGGACAGACCTCTTATTAGAACTGGAACGTGGACAACGGCCGGATGTCGACGTTCTAATCGATGTGACCCGCATTCCCGGCCTCAACCAGATTACCCAGGATGATCAGGGCATCATCCATCTTGGGCCGCTTGTGACCCACAATCAGGTCATTGCCTCGCCGCTCATTGTGGCCAATGCCTTGCCATTGGCCCAGGCCTGCTGGGAAGTAGCCTCGCCGCAGTTGCGCAATCGGGCGACGGTCGCCGGCAACCTGATCACGGCTAGCCCGGCCAATGACACCATTTCGCCCTTGTGGGCCTTGGGGGCCACGGTGACTCTGGCGTCGCTGGCCGATGGGCAGCGCACCGTGCCGCTGCGTTCCTTTTACACGGGTGTGCGACGTAATGTGCTGCGCCCCGACGAAATGTTGATCGACATCAGCTTCCCGCCGATGGCGGCGCGCGCGCGCGGCATGTTTGTGAAGCTCGGCTTGAAGCGGGCGCAAGCCATTTCGGTGGTCCACCTGGCAGTCATATTGGAATTTGCCGCAGATGATGAAACCGTGACCGGCGCAACGATTACCCTGGGCAGCGTGGCCCCGACGATCATTGCCGTACCGGCCGCTGAATCCTCCCTGGTAGGAAAAACGCTGACCGATGAAACGATTGCCGAAGCGGCGCGGCTGGCGGCGGCCACCCCCAAACCCATCGACGACGTGCGTGGTCCGGCCGAGTATCGCACGGAAATGGTGCGGGTGCTGACCAAACGCGCTCTGGCCGTTTTGCGTGATGGGCAGGAGCGGGTTAATTGGCCGCAAAACCCCACCATGTTGTGGGGCGATACGGGCGGCATTTTCCCGACGGGCGATTCTTTTGCTGCCAGCCATGACGCTGCGGCGCCTATTACCGCGACGGTGAATGGGCAAACGGTAACGGCCGTTGGCGGCATGCACAAAACACTCCTGCACTGGCTGCGCGACGAAGGCCAGCTTACCGGCGCAAAAGAAGGCTGCGCCGAAGGGGAGTGCGGCGCGTGTACCGTTATTATGGATGGCATGGCGGTGATGTCTTGCCTGGTTCCGGCGCCGCGCGCGCACGGGGCGACCATTGTGACCATTGAGGGCCTGGCAGCGCTGGCGGGCAGCGCGGAACTGCACCCGCTGCAAGCCGCCTTTGTGGAAACCGGCGCGGTGCAGTGCGGCTATTGTATCCCTGGGTTTTTGATGTCTGGCGCGATGCTGTTGGAAGAACATCCACAACCCGATCTGGCGCACATCCAGCAGGCGTTTGCTGGTAACCTGTGCCGTTGTACCGGCTATTACAAAATCATAGAGGCTGTGGAGAAGACGGCCGTTTCGGCCTGATTCTAGGGGTTTTTGGAGGTATATCCATGAGACTTGAAAAGAAACGAGATGAAGAAACAGCCAGACGCAAAGGCATGACCGGTCGCACAATCGTGGCTTTTATCTGGCTGCTGCTTTCCATCGGTCTCAGCTATGTGCTGATCACCTATTTAGTCAGTCAGAAAATGTTGAGTCTGAACATTTTTTACCAGTGGGGTGTGCCCCGCGCCGTCCCTGATTGGGTATTTCTTGTTTTTCTAATTTTGGTGGTGGTGGGGTTTATGCAATTTTTGCTCTTCTTTGGCTTTATGATGGCCAGCCCGGAAGGCCGTCGTCATACAGGCGACCCATCGCTCTATTCCAGCTCCAAAGATCCGTTTGATGATGAGCGTGGTAGGGGGTAATGTGAAAAAGCACGATTCTCAATCTCTGCCGCGTGTGGATGCGGCGGGTAAAGTGACTGGTCAGGCCAATTACCCTGGCGACCTGACGCCGGATAATCTGTTATTTGGCAAGGTGTTGTTTAGCCATCAGCCGCACGCGCGCATGGTGGCGATGGATACAACGGCCGCAGCGGCTGTGCCCGGGGTGGTGGCCATCTTAACGGCCGTCGACGTGCCCGTCAACGAATATGGCCTGATCATGCCCGACCAGCCGGTGATGGTGGGCCTGGGCAGCAGCAACCCATTTGCCGATGTCAGCTTATGGGAAGGCGATCATGTGGCCGTCATTGTGGCGGAGACGGAGGAAGCGGCGGCGCAGGCGCGCAGCCTGATCCAGATTGAATGGGAGCCGCGTCCGGTGATTACGGATATGTTTGTGGCCATGCAAGACGAGGTGGTTTTGCAGCCCTGGCATGGCAGCAATATTCTAAAAAAGTACCAGATTCGCAAGGGAGATATGGCTGCCGGTTGGGCGGCCGCCGATGTGGTGATCGAAGGGGAGTATAAGCTGCCCTATCAGGAACACGCCTTTTTGCAGCCGGAAGCCGGGGTGGGCTATGTGGACGAACACGGCCGTATCACCATCCAAATTGGCGGGCAGTGGACGCATGAAGACCAGGAACAGGTCGCCCATGCCCTGGGCTTGCCGCTGGATCAGGTGCGCATCATTTATCCGGCTATTGGCGGGGCCTTTGGCGGCCGCGAGGATATGTCGTTGCAGATTGTTCTGGGGTTGGCGGCCATGCGCTTGCACGAACGGGGCATCGACCGGCCGGTACGCATTACCTGGACCCGCGAGGAAAGCATTATCGGCCACCACAAGCGGCACGAAGCAGTGGTGAAGACGAAATGGGGCGCGACGAAAGAGGGGATGGTAACGGCCGTTTCCGCCGAAGTCTTCATGAACAGCGGCGCGTATGCCTACACCAGCACCAAAGTCTTGGGCAATTTCCACCTGATGGTCACCGGGCCTTACGAAATCCCCCATGCCCACATCGACAGTTACGCCATCACCACCAACAACGTGCCCGGCGGCGCGTTCCGGGGCTTTGGCGGGCCGCAGGGCGCATTTGCCGCCGAAAACCAGATGAACAAATTGGCTGAAGCTTTGGGCCTGGACCCGGTGGAGATTCGCCTGAAGAATGCGCTAACCGAAGAGAGCTTGCTGACAGTGCAAACCAAAATGCCCAAAGGCGTCAGCCTGAAAGAAGTCATCAGCCGCTGCGCCGCAGAAGCGAATTGGCACGGAGAACTGGCGCCATCAGCCGGTTTTGCCAGCATCCAATCTCTGATCCCCAACCCCCAAGCCCTCAAGCAAGGGCGTGGGTTCGCCTGTGCGTTTAAGAATGTAGGCTTCTCGTTTGGCGCGCCGGAGAAGTGTGAAGCGATTATTGAGCTGTATGGGACGGGCGAGATTGAGAAGGTGATTTTGCGCCATGCGGCGGCTGAAGTGGGCCAGGGATCGCATACGGCGCTGCGGCAGATGGCGGCCACGGCCGTTGGCGTAGACGTTGCTTTGGTCGAGCTGGATATGTCCGATACGGCCAGCACCGGCAACTCCGGCTCGGTATCTGCCTCGCGCATGACCTTTATGGCTGGTAACTCAATCCGGCAGGCGGCGGACAAGGCTCTGGAGAAATGGGCCAGCGAAGAGCGCCCGGCTATTGCCCGCGAAACCTATTACCCGCCCAAGACAGAGCCATATGATCCGGAAACGGGTGTGTGTATGCCCAATTTCTCTTATGGGTATGTGGCGGAAGCGGTAGACCTGACGGTAGACGTAGAAACCGGACACATCAGTATTGAGCGGGTGGTGTGCGCCGACGATGTCGGTAAGGCCATCAATCCGATGCTGGTGCAGGGGCAGATCGAAGGGGCGGTGGTGCAGGCGCATGGGTATGCGTTGATGGAGAACTTGCAGTTGAAAGACGGCCGTATCCTCAACCCTTACCTCAGCCAATACCTCATCCCCGGCATCAAAGACATACCGACCAAGGTTGAATCCATCATTATGGAAGTGCCGGACCCCATTGGCCCGTTTGGCGCGCGCGGCATGGCCGAAATGCCATTCCTGCCGCTGGCTCCGGCCATTGTGGCTGCGCTGCATGACGCGACCGGCATCTGGTTTGATGAGATTCCCCTGGTTCCTTACAAAGTTGTGCAAAAGCTGCGCCAGCACGGCATCGGCGCTGATTAGAGATTGGTCCAATCTTGTGGTGAGGGTCTGCGATCAGCAATGATCGCAGACCCTTTTAGTTTTCCAAGGGATGTCTTGGTGGTGTATACCAGCAGCCGCCCCAATCAAAAGCCGGGTTGCTGGTAATGCGGATTTCATTTTCCCCGTTGGGCAGCATCACGTACAGCTCGTTGTTCCCGTCGCGGTTGCTCTCAAACAAAATCAGTTTGCCATCCGGCGACCACTCCGGCACAGTGTCCTGAGCAGCGTTGTCGGTCAGTTTGGTAACGGCAAGCGTGTTCAGATTCAGGTTATAGATTTCCAGGTCGCCATCTACATCGGAATGGAAGGTGATGTTTTGCCCATCTGGCGACCAGGAAGGCTCTTTGGCCGCGGCATAGGCTGTTGTGAGCTGAGTGATGTCGCCACCGGCAGCATCCATGACATAGATTTGGAATGCGCCAGAGCGGTTGGAAGCGAAGGTTATCTGGGAGCCGTCGGGCGACCAGGCAGCGTCCTGATCCTGGGCTGGGCTGGCGGTTAGCTGCTGCAAACCTGTGCCATCAATCTGAATGCGGTACAGATTGCCATTGCTGGCGTAGGCGATGGCCTGGCTGTCCGGCGACCAGGTTGGCTCTTCCCCAACCAGATTTGCTCCCCACGGCTGGCTGATTATCCCCGTCTGGTAATCGATCAAATAAAGGCTGCTGCCGTTGTCCTGGTAGGAAGTGAAGGCGATGTTGCTATCCACCGCGCAGGCGGAATCGCCGTTTTCGTAGTCGTCGTTGGTGAGCTGGCGCAGCCCGCTGCCATCCAAAGCCATTGTGTAGAGGTCGCTGCTGCCGTTTCTATCGGACGCAAAGATGATGTTGCCTTTCAGGGGGAAGTAATCCTGGTAGTTGTTTTGCGTGTTGGGCAGAAACAGGTGGAGAATGTCGCTGCGGGTCAGGCTCCACAGATCGTAGTCGTTTAATCCATAATAAAGTATGGTTTCCAGAGATGTGGGAGCGGGGTAAGGGGAGAGGGAGCCTGTCAGGCGATCCACATTGTGGTCCATGATTTTGATGGTTGTTGCGGCGGTTCCGGTGCTGGCCCATAAATCCCGGTTGTTATCGGGCAGTCCCTGGCCGTCTGACGCTGAGAAGAAGAATATGTCGAAGGCAGTCGTATTTTCTGTCCAACCTTGGAGGATGGCGCTGCCGCTGGGGTTGATGTCTTTGATGAGGGTTGTGCCTACGGCCGTTCCGTCACTTACCCACAATTCTCGCCCGTTCGCGCCGTCATTGGCAAACATGAATATCTGTCCCTGGATAGCTGCGCGCAAGAGAGGAAAGGATGATGCGCTGCCGGGGTAGATGTCTTTGACCAGGGTGGTGCCTGCTTCTGTGCCATCACTGGCCCACAATTCCTGCCCATAGGTTGGCTCTGTGGCCTGGAAATATAGTTTGCCATCCATGACCAGACTCTCAGGAGGATAAGAAGGGAAGGAATCATCTGCGCCGGGGTTGATGTCTTTTACCAAGACGGTGCCATCTGTTGTTCCGTTTGAACGCCATAACTCAAACCCGTGGGCGTCGTCGTAGGCATAAAACAGCATATTGTCGTTTACCATGCCATAAAACTTAGGGATTGATCCCGTCCAATCGGCGAGAAATACATCTTTTACCAGGGTTGTGCCGCTGCTGGTGCCATCGGTTTTCCACAGCTTGACGCCAGAATTGTCGTAAGTGGCGCCGAAGAGTACGCTTGTATCCCACCCTTCGTCAGCAAACGATGGCCAGGAAGAAGGTTGTCCAGGGAAGATGTCGGCAATCATTTGCGTACCGCTGCGGAGGCCGTTGGTTACCCAGAGTTCACGGCCGTGTACGATTTCATAGGCGTTAAACACCACAAGGCCAGCTGCGTCCAACACGTAATAGTTGTTGGGATTGGATCCTAAACTGCCGGGGTAAATATCTTTGACCAGGCTTGTGCCAAGCTCCGTTCCATCCGTCTTCCACAACTCAGGACCATGCGTGCCATCATCGGCCACAAAAAGGAGCGTGTCGCCGCTAATAACCATAGAATGTGGGTTAGAGCCAGGCCCTTCCGGGTTAATATCTTTAATCAGATACGTACCGGCCTCTGTGCCATCGCTGCGCCACAATTCAGAGCCGATCACGCCATCACTCGCGGCAAAAATCAGTATGCCGTGGAAATTTGTTAAACTATACATATATCCAGCAAACGTTTTTAGTTTAATGGTGCTGGTAATGGTTCCCTGCGTTCGCCAAAGTTCAGGGGGAAATGGATCAGAAAGGGTTCCATAAGATGTGAAAAACAGATAGTTCCCGGCTGCTGTTCCCCAGCTGACGTTTTCCTGAAGGAGGTTGATGGAATTCAGCGGGGGAATTGGATCGGACGCAGGTTCTGGCGGCGCAGCGAACAGCGCCAAACTGGTTACGACTAAAGATAATATGGCTAAGGGGAAAAGGAATACGAGAATTTGCTTAACACGGATGAGTTTCAATTTAGTTGCCTCCCTATATGCACTCATGTTGATAGAGTAAAACGGTCTGGACGATTGGATCATGTGAATTTTACCCTTCTATTTGTTCTGAACAAAACACGCCGGTAAGATAAGACAATGTTATTCTCCGATCATCTTGTCTTTATTCGCGGCGGGGGCGACCTGGCGACGGGGGTGGCTTACCGGCTGCACAAAGCTGGCTTCCCGCTGATTGTGCTGGAGCTGCCACGGCCGTTAGTCATTCGGCGTAAAGTAGCCCTGGCAACGGCCGTTCTCGAAGGCCACGTCACCATCGAAGACCTGCCCGCCCAACTTGTCCACTCCCCCGCCGAAGCGCTGGCGATGGCCCAAACCGATACCATCCCCGTGCTTGTTGCGCCCCAATGGGACAGTTCGCAATGGACTCTTGACCCTGCGCGTCTGGTTCTTGTCGATGCGCGCCTGGCAAAACGGAACATTGATACACACCTCGACCAGGCCGGGCTGGTGGTGGCTCTGGGACCAGGTTTCACCGCCGGGGCCGATTGCCACGCCGTGATCGAGACCATGCGCGGGCATTGGCTGGGGCGGGTGATTTGGCATGGTCCGGCGCTGCCCAATACCGGCACGCCGGGCATCATTGGTGGCAAGGGGGCAGAGCGCGTGCTGCGCGCCCCGGCCGACGGCATCGTGGAATGGCGATTGGCGATTGGTGATTTGGTGAAAAGCGGCGAGGTGATTGGCGCGGTGGCCGGACAGCCGGTGCGCGCACCGTTTGATGGCGTGATTCGCGGGTTGATTGCCCCGGAAACGGCCGTTACCCAATCCCTTAAAATTGGCGACATTGACGCCCGCGCCGAAGTTGCTGCCTGCTTTACCATCTCCGATAAAGCGTTAGCCATCGGCGGCGGCGTGCTAGAAGCCATTCTGGCTCATCTTAATCAAAGCCATCGTACAAGACCCTAAGGGTTTGAATTTCGCAAAATTTAACTGCCCAAGGACAAACCCTTAGGGTCTGGGTCTCGCAAAAATTAATTCCTCAAGGGCAAGACCCTAAGGGTTTAGGCTTCGCAAAATTTAACTGCCCACGGACAAACCCTTAGGGTCTGAGTCCCGCAAAATTTAATTCCTCAAGGGCAAGACCCTAAGGGTTTAGGCTTCGCAAAATTTAATTCCCCAGGGATAAACCCTTAGGGTCTGCGTTTTTCGAATATATTAGCAGGAGAAAGTGAACGTGTGAGAACAAAGTGGAAAGGTTTCGTGTTCGTCTTGTTGGTGCTGTTGGCGCTTATTTACGCGGGCGGCAGCTATTATTTTTCCAGTGTATTGATCGCCAGCCCCACACAATCATTGGCCGACGGCAAGGCTTACATGATCGAACTATTAGGCGAGACCAACCTGCCGCCGCCGGAAGAGGTCGCTATTCCTGCGGGTGATGTGATCCTGGCCGGTGACTATTACGACAATCCGTTGGACGGCCGTTGCGCTGTCTTACTCCTGCACGGCTATTCCGGCACCCGCTACGGCGCGATGCAGTACGCCCCCTTGTATTGGGAACGCGGCTGCGATTTGCTGGCCTACGATGCGCGAGGGCATGGGGCCAGCACGCCCGCCTACCACACCTTCGGCTATTACGAAAAGCTGGATGGGCAGGCAGCCTTTAACTGGCTGGTGGCTCGCGCTGGTTTGCAGCCTGCGCAAGTCGGCGTGACCGGCGTCTCTTACGGCGCGGCCACAGCCTTGCAACTGGCTCCCCTGATCCCCAACGCCGCTTTTGTGCTGGCCGATTCATCGTATCAGGATATGTACACCATCACGGCCTATCAGGCGGTGCAGATGTTTGGCTCCTGGGTGAAATTGTTTGTGCCGGGGGCCATTTTCTTTGCCCAACAGCGGGCCGATTTTAAGGTGGATGAGGTGTCGCCGATCACGGCCGTTACCCAAACCACCCTCCCCATCCTCCTTGTCCACGCCAAAGACGACGCCTACACGTCCGTCACGCACTCGGAGGCCATCTTTGCCCAAAGCAACCCGGCCACCACCCGCCTGGAAATCACCGACTGGGGCGCAGGGCACGGCGGGTCGATCACTGTTGATTATGATGCCTTTGCCCAATTGGTCGATCGCTTTTTAACCGAATTGGTCCCCGGTTTTGGCCTGAGCAGTGGACGATAGCGCCACGAACGGCCGTCGCCTGTTGGCGGCTTTGGGGTTGGCCGGGCAGCCGGAATTGGTGTCCATTGTTGGCGGCGGCGGCAAAACCAGCTTGATGTTTGCCCTGGCGCAAGCCTGGTCCGGACGCGCCATCGCCACCACCACGACGCGCATCTTCGCCGCGCAGATGAAACTGTCGCCCGCTGTGGTGCAGATTGGCGCTTGGGAAATGGAGAGTGGGGATTGGGCCGAAGAGGTCCAATCTTTGCTCGCTGCGCTTCGCTCTCCGCTGGCTGCGTTTGGGCATTGTTTGATTGTGGGGCCGGTGGGTGAAGGGTCTAACGTGGAGAAGGCGTTTGGCGTGCCGGTGGCTTTGCCGGGGCGATTGCTGGGGCGTGAAGGTATTGATCTGGTCATTGTGGAGGCGGATGGGTCGCGCATGAGGCCGATTAAAGCGCCGGCCGACCATGAGCCAGTTGTACCGCCGGAAACGACTTTGCTGGTGCCGGTGGCGGGAATTGACGCGCTGGATGAGCCGGTGGAGCAGGCGGCGCACCGGCCGGAACGGGTGCGGGCGCTGTTGGCTGCTGCTGGACCGGCGGCGATTGTCGATGAGCGGTTGACGGCCGTTGGCCTTGCCCGCCTGCTCTCCCATCCTCAGGGCGGTTTGAAAGGCGCGCCGGAGGGGGCGCGGGTTGTGCCGTTGATCAATAAGGTGGAAACGGCCGTGCAGCTTGCCGCCGCCACAGAAATCGCTCACCTGATGCTGCGCGAGCCGCGTATCGAGCAGGTGGTGATTGGGGCGCTGCGCACGGCGCAGCCGGTACGGGCGGTGGTACGTCGGGTGGCCGCTGTTATTCTGGCAGCCGGATCATCCGCCCGGATGGGGCGCGCCAAGCAGTTAATGGCGTGGGGGGACACGACGGTACTGGGGCAGGTGATTCGGTCTGCGCGGGCAACGGCCGTCACCCACATCCTTGTCGTGAGCGGCCATGAGGCGGCGGCGGTAGAAGCCATCGCCCAGGCAGAAGGCGCGGCTGCGGTACACAATCCACATTATGCCCAGGGAGAGATGCTGTCTTCTTTGCAAACGGCCGTGCGCTGCCTGCCGCCAAACGTGGGCGCGGTAGTGGTGCTGCTGGCTGATCAGCCTATGGTGATGCCGGAGGTTATTGGTGAGTTGTTGGCGGCATATGAACAGCAATCTTATGGCCTGATTGCCCCTACCTACGAGGGGCAGCGCGGCAATCCGGTGTTGATTGACCGGCGTTATTTTGCTGAACTGCTGGCTTTGCCAGAAGGGGCGGCTCCCCGCCGCCTGCTGCATCATCACCCGGATGATTTGCTGCTGGTTCCCGTTGCCTCCGCTGGCGTTATAGTTGATCTGGATGACCCGGAAACGTATGAACGCTGGCTGCCTGCCAGGCGATAGGCAGGGAATTGGAGATTGGAGATTGGAGATTGAAGGGCAGGTAATTTCCAATCTCTAATCTCTAATCCTGGCTTCACAGCGGTTAGCCACTTTCCAGTCCGGCCCATTGGACCGGTTTGGCGTATTGGGGGCGCTCTTTGCTGACTGGGCCGTGGGGCGCGCCAACGCCGGGTAGTTCGATTTCGCGGGGGAGCCTTAGGCCGGCAGGCGGGCCGCCGGGCATGGCGGCCATGATTGCTTCCAAGGCGTTGACGGTGTGTTGGGTTTG
Source organism: Chloroflexota bacterium (assembly GCA_017993775.1). GTDB lineage: Bacteria > Chloroflexota > Anaerolineae > Promineifilales > Promineifilaceae > Leptovillus. Next base: position 91,332 of record JAGOMA010000015.1, read on the forward strand.
CAGCCAGTAACGCGTGCCCCAAGAGCCGTTGTATTGACCCATCCAGTAGAGGTTATCCAGGTTCAGACGGTGGATCCATTCATCATGGTCGATGGTACGGCCGTCGCCCGTGGCATAATCAAACAGATGGTATAGTTTCATCAGCGGGTGGGTGTCGGCTTTGGGGTAGGTGGCGTGTGACCCGCCGCCGATGAAGCCCACGGGATGCGTGCCAATTACGGTTACGTCGGGATCGTCCCAGGTTTTGGTCTGGCGCGATTCATGGTCGGCGAAGGTGATGTGGCTGGGCGGTTCTTGCGGGCGGCCCTGGCTATCCAGCCGGAAGAAGATCATCATGCTTTCCCAATCGCCTTCGTGGTCGTTGAAGCCGCCAAAGCTGTGGCCCCAATCGTTGTAGGCGTAGAAGAACCAGTATTGCAGGCAGAGGAAACGGCCGTCTTTCACCTGGCGGTAGTAGTAGGTGAAGCCCGGTTTGTAGATAGGGTCCTGGTAATGGGTTAGAGCGTCCTGGTAAGTTTCTTTGGGCAGCACAAGGCGGGGGAGTTCGTTGGTTTTGGCGCTGGCGACCTGTCCTTCCAGAATGGGGGTGATGACGGCGTTCCACCAAAACAGTTGGGCAGTCTGATGGTGTTTGGGGGCAAACCAACTGTATGCTTTTTCGGCCAGCGCTTCGGTAAGGGTGGTGCGTTGTTCGGCGGCCCAGCGGTAAATCATTTCCAGGGTGCTGTGTTCCCAGTCGGCTACGAGGTCTTGGGCAAAGAGCGGCCCGACGCTGACGGTGCGTAAGAAGACTTCGGAGGAACGGCCGTGTTTTTGCAAATGGCTGGGCGTTACCTGTCCGGCGGGTACGATGGGGTTGGCGGCCCCTTTGGCGTAGAGACTGCTGCGGTGCAGCAGGTCATCGACGCGCATCGGGAAGAAGTTTTCACCTTTGTTAAAACGCAAGATAGGGGCATATTTCTCGTGTAGATCGCTCATAGGTATGGTCTCGTTTTTTGTGTTGATTCAGTTTCATTGGGGGAATATGTATGAGCAAAGATAGCACGGGGGAACGGCCGTGTCAATTATCACCCCCAGATGACAGATGTTTACCAGGCTGGCAGCAATCTGTTCTTCCGTCAATGGTGGGTTGCCAAAATTTATACGTTAAAGTTATACCAACTTATACCTTAAAGTTATACCAACTTATACGTTAAAGTTACACCAACTTATACGTTAATCTTGTACCAAACTTCCCGGAAGCTCTGAGCTTCCGGGAAGTTACGGCCGTTTGAAGCTGTTTTATTCGTCCATATCCTTGAAGAGGTCGCGCAGACCTTGCTCCCAGACATCATCCAGAGGCACAAACGAGAGTTCGTCGAAATCTGCGCTGAGTTTGTCCAGGTATTCGCGGATGTTGAACTGGGGGAGTTCTTCGATGAGTTCTTCAATCTTGGCGTCAATCGCCGTCACCATTTCTGCGCTGTTGGTTTCTAGTTCTTTCAGGTCCAGGCCCAGGTTGAGCAGGTGGTTGAGCCGCTGCATCACGTTGAACCAGGCCATGTAGTCTCGTTCAATTTGGATGCCGCGTGGCTGCACGGCCGTTTGCGAAAAATCATAGGCCGGGACAAAGGCATAAAAGGTAAAGTAGGCAATTCCTTTACGTCCGGCCATCGCCACCAGATAGGAATCAATGCTGGAGCCTCCTTCGTAGTTGGAGAAGCTGACGGCGTATCCTTCTAACACATCGCGCAGTTCCGGCAGGCTGTAGATACAGGAGATTTGCCGGTCTTTATCGTAGGGAGTGGGGCCAAATACACCGGCTACGCCGGCCAACTGCGTGACGCCAAGGGTGGAAACGGCCGTAAACAAAGCTTCTCCATACCGCTCCACATTCAGGTGCGGCTCGTCCCCCAAGAAAATGATCAGCCCGTGCTGTTCATCGCCGCTGAAATAAAATTCATTTCGCTTCTGCTCCAGGTCTGTCACGATGCCATCTTCAATGTTAACCACCGGCCGCAGCAAATGGTGAGTCCCGGGCATCTGGAACAGGTAAAAGCCATCCGACTTCAATTCGCCAATTTTGCGCGCCCCCGTCTTTTGAATCAGGTAAGCGGGCAGTTCCGAGGAAATGGTTCCCGCATCGGCCCACTGCCGCCAACCGGTAATCATTACCATGTTGGCGCTGGTGGGAATCTCTTGAAAGTCGAGCAGTTGATCGTCCATCGGTTTATCCTTCTATCTGTCGCCATGGGCTGAGAATCATCCTTAAAGATAACATGGGAACCGCGCCATGCCAATGGTCTCATATTTCATTCAGGCGGCGGATGGCGTATACTTCCGCCCTATGAAAGCGGAAAAGAATGAGCATTTGACTGATTGGCCGGTGGAAGTGGTGCGCAGCGCCCGGCGGCAAAGGACCGTCAGCGCAGAACTAAAGAATGGTGTGCTGGTAGTGCGCGCCCCAGCCGAATTGGATGATGCGGCTCTGGCGCCGATCATTGAGAAGTTTCGCCGCCAGTTGGCGCGCAAGGTGCGTCCTGCGCCCCAAAGCGACGATTCGTTGGCGGAGCGCGCGCAAGCATTGAACAAGTTGTATTTTAACGGCCGTCTCCGTTGGCAATCCATCCGTTATGTTAGCAACCAAAGTAAGCGGTTTGGCAGCTGCACTCCGTCCAAAGGCACTATCCGCCTGAGCGACCGGCTGGCCGCTATGCCTGCCTGGGTGCGCGATTATGTGATTGTGCATGAACTGGCCCACCTGGAAGAAGCCAATCACGGCCGTCGCTTTTGGCAGCTCGTGAATCATTATCCACTAACGGAGCGGGCCAGAGGCTATCTGATGGCTGTCGGGCTGGAAGAACAGACCGACGCGCCGCAGGAGGGCGAGTAATTGATGGCTGTCAACCTGACAACTGCGATGTGGTGGGTGACAGTGGCCGCCTATTGGGGCACGGCCGTTCTTTGCGTCTTCAGTGCGCTGCGCTTGCGGCCAACCGTGCCGCGTGCGGCCAACTTGTGGTGGCTGCTGGCTGCCAGTATGGCCGTGCTGGGCCTTAACAAACAGGGCAACCTGCTTGGCCGCCTGACCACAGAAGGGCGGCTGTTGGCCTGGACCGGGAATTGGTATCAATCACGCGCCTGGCTGCAAGGGGCGCTGGTTGTGTTGATTGTGCTGCTGGCGGTGGGTGTATTGGTTTGGCTGCTGCGGCGTTTACGGCCGTTATCTGCCGGACAAATGACGGCCGTGGTGGGCGTGATGGCTTTATTGGGTTTTGCCCTGCTGCGCTCCGTTTCGCTGCACGCCATTGATGCCTTTTTGTTTCGTCCGGTGCTGGGCGTTTACCCGAATTGGCTGGTGGAATTGGGCGGGATAGCTTTGGTGGCTGTCCCGGCGCTGGGGGAATGGAAACGGCCGTTACCGCTTAGCAACAACCCGGCTTCCACTGCCGGAAACAAAGAGTAAAAATCAGGTAACGATACAGACCCCAAGAGTTTGATGCCCAAATAATCCAAATTCTCAAGAGCAAACCCTTGGGGTCTTGCCAGAGAAACGTGAACAGATACCGTGTTACAAAATCAGGAGGTAGATGGTGAATTGGTTGATGGCTATTTTACGCTTACGCTGCTCTCACTGCCGTCAGGGCCATGTGTTTCGGGGCTTCTTACGCATGAACGAGACCTGCCCGCACTGCGGCATCCGCTATGAACGCGAGCAGGGCTATTGGATGATGTCGGTGTTCGTTGGGTACGTGATGTACTTTGTCATCCTGGGACCCATCAGCCTGGTGCTCTATCTGCAAAAAGTTCCCCTGATGACGCTCTTTGCCATCGTTGGGGTGCTGATTGCCCTGTTGGCCGTCCCGATATTTATTTATGCGCGGGTCATCTGGCTGTACATCGACGAACTGCTGGACCCCAGACCGAAACAGAAGAACGATTCTAACTAGCCGGGTTTCTCTGGGAAGACCCTAAGGGTTTGTATGCCCAAACGTCCAACTTCTCGAGGGCAAACCCTTAGGGTCTTGGGTTTCTTTAACTTTCTAGCGCCAGTTGGCGATACCCACGATTCCAATAGATGAGCGGGTCGGCGTTTGGATTGGGAACCCCGCTGGCCTGAACTTCGCCCAGGTAGAGCGTGTGGGTTCCGGCATCGAAACGGCCGTAAATCGTACAGTCCAGCCAGGCCAACGCATCTTGCAGCACCGGCGCGCCGGTAACGGCCGTGCCCCAATCCCCCTCCGCAAACCGATCCTCATCCTTGACCCAGGCAAAGCGATTCGACAGCTCCATCTTATCTTGCGGCAAGAAATTGACGGCAAAGACCGCGCCCGGCACTTCCAGCAGCTCGCGCCCCAGAGCGCGATGATCGATTGCCACCATAATGAGCGGCGGCTCAGGCGAAATAGAGACAAAAGCCGAAACGGTCAGCCCATGGGGGGCATCATGCCCTGGCGCTTTGATGGTGACGATGGTCACGCCGGCCGGAAACAGGCGCAACGCGCTGCGAAATTCTTCAGAAGTAATAGACATGAATGGTTTATTCCTTGTATCTGGTTAGACCAGAAGGGTTTTGAGTGCCCAAAGGTCTAATTTCTCATAAGCAAACCCTTCGGGTCTGCATAAATGTTGGGCAGATTCATTTTAGCGGCAAACCAAGCGTGGTGCGAACGGCCGTGGCAATATCTGTCAGGTTGTTAATCTGGCTGGCCAGGGCCGCCTGATTCGCCCCCGCCAGAATCGTGGGAACCGGGTTGCGCGTGTGGCTGCGGCTGTCTTTATCTTCGATATTGCCATGATCGCTGGTGATGATGAGCAGCCCGTTGGTTTCGTCCCAGGCGTGCAGCAGGCCGCCCAGCACCGCGTCAATGCTTTCTAAATGTGCGGCTGCTTCAGCCAGCGTGCCGCGATGCCCGCGCACGTCGCTGGGCCAATGTTCAAAGAAGCTGAAGTGATGGGTTTGGGCGATGGCCGCCATTTGCGCCCCGGCTTGCGCCAGTGTAAGAATGGGTATGTCTGGATAACCCAGGTGGTCGCGCCACCCCTCAGCGGTGAAGTCCGGGCTGACGGCACGGCCGTTGCGCAAATCTTCTAGGGTCCGCAAAGGCAGCCCGGCGCTGGCCGCGGCCAACGGCACAGAAGAGAGCAGCCGCCGCCCGCTGTCGATGGCTGCAAAGTAGCCGGGCGGGTAAGGCGTTATCAGCGCCGCCTGCCCACTGGCCGCGACGACTTCTTGAAACAGGTTGCCCTGGCGGATGATGTCGGCAACGGCCGTGTTGGGTTTGGGGCCATAATGTTCGCCGACCAACTGCGGCACATTACGCCCGGTGAGAATGGCGGCCTGACCGGTGGCGCTTTGCGGCCGTCCGGGCAGCCCCAGGTTGGCGTCGGTGGGGACCAGGCTGGCTTTGTCGGTGAGGATGGCTCCCCGCGAGGCCAGGTACCAGTCCGGGCCAAAAAGGGCGGCAAGGTGGGGCAAAACGGCCGTAACAAACGGATTCCGCGCCGGGTCAGCTTCTCCCAAACCCACGCCATCCAAAAAGAATATCAAAACATGTTTATTATGCAATCGCGCCATGATCCATTCCCCAAAGCCCACAAGGCTTTGGTATTCCCGGCAAATCTCTATACACTTATTACCCGTCTCATGGGATAAAACAATATGGATGAAACCGATATTATCATCAACAACAACCTGAGCATACCGGCCGCCGAGCTGCAATTTCGTTTCTCTACCAGCAGTGGGCCGGGCGGCCAACACGCCAACCGTTCCGCCACCCGCGTTACGCTGCTCTTCGACGTCGCCCAATCCCCCAGCCTGGACGAACCAACTCGTGAACGCTTGCTCAAAAATCTAGCCAGCCAATTGGACAAAGAGGGCGTGCTGCAAATTCATGTTCAAGACACCCGCAGCCAATACCAAAACCGCGAACTGGCTATCTTGCGTTTTCAGCAGCTTTTGGCCAAAGCCTTAAAATTACGCAAACCCCGCCGCAAAACCAAACCCAGCCACGCCGCCATCGAAAAACGGATCACCGCCAAAAAGCAGCGCAGCCAGATCAAAAAAGATCGCACCAAACCGCGCGAGGAATAAGTCTCAGATTGGTCCAATCTCCCAGATTGGACCAATCTAAAAACGTCCCTTGGTTCTCTTGCTTACAACACCACACCTGCCGGATCATTGCCCGAATCTAGCATCGCCTGGCGCACATTTACCCGGCTCAAAAGCGCCAATCCCACGACAAAGAAAATAATTAAGGACACAATGGCAATGCGCTGCGAACCGGTGATTTGCACGGCCGCGGCAAAGGCCAGCGGCCCAATCCACGATGTGCCCCGTTCGCTGATCTCATAAAAGCCAAAGTATTCCGCTTCGTGGTCGGCTGGAATCATCTGCGAGAAAAGGGAGCGGCTTAATGCCTGCGACCCGCCCAAGACCAATGCCAGCACAAAGCCCAAGACAAACAACTGCATCTCGGTGTACAAAAACGCAAACGCATAAATCACCAGCGCCGACCAGATAATCAGGCTGAGCATGATGGCGCGTTTGGCCCCAAACCGTTTCGCCAGATAACCAAAGGCCAACGCGCCGCCAAAAGCCACAAACTGAATCATCAAAACCAACAGCAGCAGGCTTTGCGTTTCTACCCCCAATTCATCGGCGGCAAAAGCGGTGGAGACAACAATCACCGTCTGGATGCCATCGTTGTAGATGAGATAGGCGATGAGGTAGCGGAAAGTCATGGGGTATTGCCGCCACATCTCTTGCAGGGTGTGCCAGATGCGCTTTATGCCATGCTTAAACATATTGGTTCCTGGCGGCAGTTGGCGCGCCGGGTCGCGTTGCACGAGGCGTTTGTGGGGAAATAGATAGGTAAAGACCAGCCACCATACACCGGCGCTGGCCAGACTGATGCGCACGGCCAGGGCGGTGTCTTCCATGATGGTTAACAAGCCCAGGTTAATGAGCAGCAGCAGGCCGCCGCCCAGATACCCTACCGCCCAGCCGCGAGAACTAACTTCGTCTCGTTTGTCTGGCGAGGCGATGTCGGGCAGGAAAGCATTGTAGGAGACAACGGCCGCGCCAAAAGCCAGATTCGCCAAAATGTAGAGCAAACTACCCACCACTACGGCCCCGTTGGTTCCCAAACCGGGCATATCTGCGCGGATGAAGAACAAAAACATGGTTGCTACCGCGCCAATATAGGCAAATGTGAGCATGAGGCGTTTCTTGAGGTTGGTGAAGTCGGCGATGGTCCCCAGGAAAGGCAAGAACAAAACCTGGAGGAGTACGGACATGGAACTGGCAAAGGGGAAAATCGCGGCTGGCTGAATCCTGACGCCAAATAGTGACAATGGCGCGGTGCTGGAAGCAGCCAGGGCTAAAATATAGGGACCGAGTAAGGCAGTGACGACGGTGGTTGAAAAGGCGGAATTGGCCCAATCATACATCATCCAGCCCCGAATCTCGCGGCGGTCATTGATCATGGTCACGTTGTGTCCTCCTGCAATGTTGACTTGCGCCGGCCTGGCTTATGCGCCTGGGATGCTGTGGGTGATAACGGCCGTTAGTCGCCAAATCTTCTAACGGCTTTTGTGGGTCTGTGCCTTATTGGTCGAAAGCGTCAGGCGTATACAGCTGTGGCCGGCAGGGATTGTAATCGTCGCCCAAGACGACGCGATAATCATAATCGTATTCAGCATCGGCGGCGAGTTCGATCTCGCTGCGGTTCATGTCAAAAATCCAACTGATCAACCAGTCGTAAGATTCCTTGAAGTTGGGTTTGTAATAGCTGAGGTGAGTTTCGGTGCCAGGGCGCGAGATGGGGTCGCCAATGATGGGGATGAAACCATACCAGGCCAGGTTGTCGGCGGCCAGGGCTGCCAGATCGGGGTTGTCGGTAGCGTTGATAATTTCTACGTAGATGGGTTTGCGGGTAGCGCGGCTGAGGTCTGGGGGACGGAAGAGGCGTTCCAAAGTGTCGTGCATCATGCCACGCCCTTCCCAGATGGGGAGCTGCACGGCCGCGCCGCCAGGCGTAACCCAGGATTCGGTTTTGCCGGCCAGATAGAGGTTTTGGACACCATTTTCCCGAATGGCCGGGGCAATGGTAGCCAGTTGCAGCAATCGGCCGAGGTCCAGGTCGGTTTCTACGGTGTCTTTGTAGGTGTTCCAGAGTGTCGGCAGTTCGGCAATCAGGTTGAGTTCGAGTCCCTGGTTGAACATGGCGCGCAGAAGCTGCTGCTGCCGTCGGCTGCGTCCCCAATCGGAGAGCGGGTCCATCAGACGGGAGCGCGCATACCAGAGGGCCAGGTCGCCGTCCATGTGTTGGACGCCAATAGGCAGGGTGAACACTTCCCAGTTATCTTCGTTGAGGGGATCGAGTTCGGGAGAGATAAGCCGCCAATCGGTGCGTTCGCAGCTTACGGCCAGATCGACGCCGCCCATGGCATCGACAATGTCCTGAAATCCCTGGAAATCGACTTCGGCGTAGTAGTGGATGGGGATGCCAAAGTTGTAGAGGATGGCTTGTTTGAGCAGACCAACGCCGCCGCCGGGGTAGTCGATGGTATCGCCACGGGCCAGGGCTGTGTTGAGCCGGTTCATGGTGAAGCCGGGGATGTAGACGTAGAGGTCGCGGGGCAGGGAGATCATGGAAGCGGTGGGGCCTTCGGGATTGATGGTGACGATGAGCATGGTGTCGGTGCGGCCGCTGCCTTCGTCGCCGATGGGGTCGTCGGAGCCGAGGAGGAGGATGTTGGTGGTGCCTTTGGGGATGTCGAAAACGGGCACGGCCGTAGGGATGGGTGTGCTGGGTGTGGGTTCGCCTTCACGCAGGAAGCCGACGGCGACGGTAGCATCCAGGGTGGGGTCTAGCTGTGGCCGGCTGGTGGGCGAGGCGGTAGGTTGCGGGGTGGCTGTTGCGCTGATGGTGGGAGTGGTTCCGGTGGTTTCTGGGCTTGTGTTCGTATCGGCTGTTGGGCTTTGCTCGGGGTTGGCGGGCTGCGGTGTGTCTGCTGGTTCGGCGGTGGTGGTGGGGAGCGGGGTGGCGGACGGCCGTTTTACTACCGCTAAGGAGGCAGAAGTGGGTGTCGGGTCGGGCAGGGAGCCGCCTGCGCCGCAAGCAGCCAATAAGCTGCCCAGGAGAACAAGACAAACAAGGGTAATCCAGTAGGGAGTGTATGTTCGGTTCACAAGTGTTCGTTGAATGATTAGATTTTTTCGCCGAAAAGGTATTCGAAGCGATTGAAGATGTAGTAACCAAAGATGAAGATGATAACGGCCGTTACCGATGTGCGCAAAAGATAACTGGGGTCCATGTTCACCGGGCCGTTGCTGCCCATCGTTCCCCATAATACCGTGCGGTAGCCGTCGATAATCGAGGCCATCGGGTTCAGCCAGCGCATCACCACGGCCGGATTAAATGTCACACCTAAAATGGTGGTGGATGTCCCCAGGCTTTCAAACGGATAAAAAACCGGCGTGAGGAAAAACCACGCCAGCAGCCCCACATTCAAAATCTGGATAACGTCCCGATAAAAAACCTGCACCGTTCCTAAGACCATGATGATCCCTTGCATAAAAATCATCTGAATCAGCAAAATCGCCGGAACCCAGAGCGCATAAATTGTCAGGCCAATCCCGTAAACGTAAAGCAGCGCCACCATTACCAGAGAAGCCAGGGCAAAATTGACCAGATTCGAGAGCAAGACAGATGTGGGCAGCATGATGCGCGGGAAATAAACTTTACGCAGAAGGGCGGCGTTATCGGTTACGCAAACCGTGCCGCTAATGAGCGTGTTGCTAAAAAATTGCCACGGGATCAGACCTACCAGAATAAAAATAGGAAAGATGCGGATGGCATTGTTGGGGATGAGCTTGGTAAACAGCAGGGTATAAACTACCATCATCAGCAAAGGATTTAGCAAGCTCCAAAACATGCCTAAAATCGAGTTTTTGTAGCGAACTTTTATTTCCCGCGAGACCAGATTTTTGAGCAGGAAGCGGTAACGCACAGCTTCCGCCAGCCGTGTGCGCCAGTTTTCCCAATCGGCGGTATCAAATAATTCCATTGCCTGGTAGGGCTGATCGGAAGGTGTGTCGAACTTAGAAGTCATAAAAATTGGTTCTCAGTATCAAATCCCAGGCATTATAGCGCAGATACATTGAATGACGAATGGCGGAGCTTTCTTAGAGGGTAATCGCCGGGTAGTGATTTGGCTGGTTTCGCGGCCCGATTTAAGGAGAGGTGGGCGCGATTTGTTGATAAATGGATTGGATCTCAGCGGCATGATCTGAAAATGAACGCACCGGTTGAATGCCTTCACGCAGGTGTTTGCGTAAGGCCGAATTCTGTTGTAAACGCGCCAGCGCGTGCTGCCAGGCGTCTACGTCACCGGCGGGAACCAGCAGGCCATTCACGTTGTGCTGCACCCGGTCGGCCAGCACGCCCAAATCGGAGGCTATGACCGGCACACCCATGGCAAATGCTTCTGAGATGACAAAGACAAACGATTCGTACCACAAGGAGGGCACGACAACGATATCGACGCCAGCCAGTAAATCCCAGACGGCTTTCCGGTTTAACTTCCCAAGAAAGGCGACACCCGGCATCGCCATGGCTTGTAGTTCGGCGCTGTAAGCCGGGTCGGTTTCCATGTCGCCGGCCAGCCAAAATTCGGCCGGCGCTGGCAGGCGGGAGAAAGCCTCCAGGGCGACGTGGACGCCTTTTTGCCAGGAAAGGCCGCCGATGTAAGCGATGCGGAAGGTGTTGGGTGTGTTTGTGCGGCCGGGAAGCTGCGGCGGTAGGACAATGCCGTGGGGTACGACGTGGATTTTTTGCGGGAAACGGCCGTTCCCCTCATGCAATTGGGCCGCAAATTGGCTGGGGGTGATGATGGCTTGCGCTTGCTTCAGGACGCGCTGGAGCTTTTGCTGGCGCAAGGCCAGCAGGGGGGCCAGCGCAGGCACAGCCGCGACTGCCTGCGGATGTCCGGCGCGCGCTAAAGCGCAGCGGGCGCAATTCAGCCACCAATCTGGCCCTTCGCAAATGGTCTGGTCGTAGTTGGTGAGCAGTTGGGCGTTGGCGCAAAGATACCAATAATCGTGCAAAGTAACGACGTAAGGCATACCGGCGCGGACGATCAAATCTACCAGGCCGGCCGGCAGCCCCATGAGGTGTTGGATGTGGATGAGATCGGGTTGTTCCTGGTTGAGAACGGCCGTAAACCCGGCCATCACCTGTTTTTGCCCAAACGTGCGCCAAAATACTCGGGTACGAGACTGTGGTCCCAGTTTCAGGCGGTAGACTTGCACGCCGTTTTCGTGGGTTTGGGTTAAGGCGAGGTCTGTTGGCGGTTGTGGCGATGGGGTGAAGACGGCCGTAGGATGCCCATGCGCCGCTTGCCAATCGGCCAGGGTTTGGGTGTATAGTTCTGTCCCGCCAACGTAATCAGGCGGGTATTGGTGAACAACGTGTAAGATGCGCAAAACAGGTCTGTTTAAGCGGCAGCATTCAGGAGGTGGTCGTAAATTTGGAGCACACGCTCGCCCACGCTTTCCCAGGTGAAAACATCTTGCACCTTCTGCTGTCCTCGCCGGCCCATTGTCTTGCCTAAATCGGGTTCTGTCAACAGGCGGCGCATGGCCGCAGCCAGCGCCGCGACATCGCCAAACGGGACCAAAATGCCGTTTTCGCCATCGTCTACCACGCCGGGTATGCCGCCCGCCCGCGCGCCAATCACCGGACGGCCGTGTGCCCATGCTTCCAAAAAAACAATGCCAAACGAATCGGTGTGCGAGGGCAGCAGCAGCATGGCGCAGTCAGCGAGAAGGGCATGTTTTTCTGCGTCAGTCAGGATGCCCAACGGCCGTATCCTCTCTTTTTCCGCTTCGGTCAGGCTGGCATACAACTGGTCAAACTCGGCCGAAGTCTGGCCGATTAACGCCAACGTCAGCGGCGTTCCCTGGGCGTTCAACGCCAGGGTCGCTTTCACGGCGTCTAGGGCGCCTTTGGCGCGGCTCATGCGGCCGATGAACAAGGCAAACGGGCTGCTATCGGGCATGTAGCTGTCGCGCACGGCCGTGCCTGTTGGTAAATCTGGTAGGGGGTCCATGCCGCCGCTGATAACGGCCGTGCGTTTTGCCTGCACACCCCACTCGCGCAGGCCGTCAATTTCCACCGACGTCAACGCCAGCACTGCGTCCGCATCGGCCAGCAGATGGCGCTGGTGGTCCATGGTGGCGTTGCGCGCCAGCCGATCTTGTTTGTCTGTACCAAAATGGGCGAAGGGGGTAACGACGAATGGAATGCCGCGCCGGCGGGCAAACTGCCAGCCAGCCAGCAGCGGATATTCCCAGGAAAGGTTAAAGCCGTGGACGAGTTGGATGTCATCGGGCAGGGCGGCCAGGGTCGGTTCCAGTTGTTGCACGGGAGGGATGAGCCGGGTCATTTTTTGCAAAACGGCCGTCTGGTCGCCTGGCAGCGCCGATAGAACAATCATCAGTTTACGCCACAGGAGTAACGCAGACTGCCCGCCGGGCAATGCGCGCAGCGGGCAGCGAATGAGCGATATGGGACCATCTTGTTCAATTTGGGTGGACGCCGTGCCTGTGCCTAGCCAGAATTGTGTTTCTAATTGGGCGGTGGTGGTAACGGCCGTTATCCGATGCCCACGCGCCGCCAGATTAAATGCCAACGCCCGCACATAACGTTCCCCACCGCCGGGAAAAGGGGGGTATGCGGGCGTGACAAATAAAATGTGCATCCAAACCCTGATTAATTGTTCGGGATCATGGGCACAAAGGTTTTGTAAAGATTGTTAACCACCAAAACCTGAACGACCACCTGCACCGGACTGCCGCTCACGACACGGCCGTCGGTGGAACCCTCAATTGTTACCACAAATTCATGCATCCCCGCGCTAAGTCCGGCCGGATTAATTCGCACCTGAACCGTGTTTTCGCTGACAATGGTGCCTGCAGTCGGAAGCATGGTGATGCCGGTGGCTGGCGTGATGGAGGCTTGCCAATCAAACGAGCCGGGGCCAGAATTGGTGAGGTTAAGATAGGCAACCACAGGTGTAGACGATCCGATCTGCGCCATGTAGGTTGCGCAATCTGGCGTGACAAGAAGACCGGGTTCCTGGTTTGCGCTGGTGCGCGAGGCATTTTTCTTGAAAACCGGCCAATCGGCCAGATCGCTGGAATTGTTCAAATCCCAAACATAAAGCTTGCTGTTACTGGCAATCAATTCTAATTTGCCGTCATTGTCTATGTCGCCAACGGCCGGCGTGTTGATTAAAGTGCCATTGGCATAATAGATCGGTTGGGTATTGTTGGGGAAATTGGTTCCCGTTAGCTGCTGGCCGTTCCCGTCTACCACATTCACCGTCCAGCTCTGGTTCAGGAAGATTTCCATTTTGCCGTCGCCATCAAAATCGCCTAACACAAGTCCCATTTGGGTGTTAAAGGGAGAACTGGCGTTGCCATTTTGATCTCTGGGCGTCATGGGGAAGCCGGAAACCGGGGTTCCGTCGAGGCTCCAGGCGTAGAGTTTGCGATCATCGGCAAGAGCCACTACTTCTGGCGCGCTATCGCCGGCAATGTCGCCTAAAGAGGGGGATACCACGACGTTGCCGCCGGTGGGTTGCGGCCAACCCGGTAAATTATTGCCCTGGCCATCCAGGCCTAAGACCATAAAACCATATTGTGGATGATCTGGGCTATATAGATTGTAGAATTGCCCCAAGCCCATAAAAAATTCTTGTTTTCCGTCGTTGTTGATGTCGACTACCGCCGGAGTGGAGCTGATTTCTTCTAAGAAGTAGCGTGGGAAACCGTGTTTGGGTTCGCCAAACCGGTCGAAGGCGTAAACGGACCCGCCGCAGTAACCAGGCGCCCAACCGGCCGGAGAGGCGTAGGGGCAAACCCAACCGACGCCATTCGGGTAACTGTCATCAAAATTGCCTTCACCGGTGCCGATAATAACTTCTGGGTAGCCGTCGTTGTCCAGATCGGCCAGCGCGGGTGATCCCCACGTATCGTCGGCGAGTTGGTCGTAAAGATTGGGCCAGGTGGGGAATCGTTCGTGCAGGGCGCTGTCTGGCGGGTAACCTTCAACCAGAGTGCCGGTGTGGTGCCAGGCATAAATGCGCTTATCGAATCCGGCGGCGACAATTTCCAGATCGCCGTCTTTATCCAGGTCGCCGATAGCCGGGCTGGAGAAGATGGTGTCGCGGCAGCCAACTGGAGGCACATCGCCATCGGCAGCTAATTTGGGCCAGCCGGGTTTTACCTGGCCGTTATGGTCGAGGACGATCAGCCCGCCGTGGGTGCAGACGCTGGCGTAGATGGTGCCTGTGCCGACGGCTATTTCGAGGAAGCCGTCGTTGTCGATGTCGGCGACGGCCGGGGAGGAATGGATTTCTTGGGTTCCGGCAGCCATGCCAAAATAAGGGGCTGTGTCGGTGTCCCAAAGGATGTTGTGGTTGTGGTCTACGGCGACGATGTGCCCATTGTTGGTGGCGACGATGATTTCTAGAAAGGTGTCGTTGTTGATGTCCGCCAGGGCAGGGGAGCTGTATTGGCAGTTTTTATCGCCGGTTAGCAGACATGGGTCGCTGGGGAGAGCCAGGCTCCAGGCTGGAGGTGTAATGCCGCCGGTTGGGTCTGCATGAACGCGATCGACGAGGGAAATGTTGAAGAGTACGGCCGTTCCCAAAATCCCCAGTAAAACAATGATACGTAATGAACCTGTTAGCAAATTCTGTTTGGTGTTCATAAGATATTTTCCCATTACATGATTCTGTTACGACAAAAAGTGATTGTGTGCTTACGATACTACGCTTGAGAAATGCTTAACCTTGATTTGTCGTTTGTCTGATTGCTTTTTCGACTACCTCTGTTGTTGGTTTCGACCGGCTTCTTGTTTTGAGGAGTGACTTAGGCTGTCTTGTGGAGCCGGGTCTTGGTTAAGATTAGGATGTTATACCAACAAAGTTGTTCTTACATATGCCATTAGTGTAGTTATTTCAGGAAACATTCACAATGGGAAAATTGTCTTGTCTGGTTGAAGTTTTAGGGGTTTTCAGGAGTGAGGAGGGTTTTGTAACGGTGAATAATGGTGTCCCACTGGTATTCGGTTTGGGCGAAGCGTTGGCCCTGGCGGCCAAGCTGTTGGCGCAGGTGAGAATTGGATAATAATTGTTGTAAGGCGGCGGAGAACTCGTCGTAGGAGGTGTAGTAGAGGCCGCCGTTGCTGCGGCGGCACTGGTTCCTGAGTACGGCGCAACGGCCGTTTACCAACACCGCCTTCCCTACCAGCCAGGCTTCCAACACGATCATCGATAGACTTTCATACAGCGACGGCATGACGACGACGCTGGCGGCTTGCAGCGCGTCAAACTTATCTTGCTCCGACAAAAAGCCCAGCGGCACGATGTCGGGATGGGTGGGCAGGTCGAAATTGGCTTTGCCGATGAGCACCAGTTTGAGCGGTTCTTTCTGAGTCTGGCGGAATCGTTGGAAATCTTCTAACAGTTCGGGCACGTTTTTGCCATGGGCGATGCGGCCAACGTAGAGCAAAAATGGGCCGTCTATCTGGTATTTTTGCCGGAAGCGTTCGGCGGAGATGTGGTCTGGCAGGTTGACGCCTACCCCGGCGATGATGTCTTGCGCACGGCCGTGATTGCCCGTTACACGATTGACCAGCCCTTTTTCGGTCTGGGTGTTGTAGACAATGGCGCGTGGTAAATGGAACAAAGGCCGAAAAACGGGCAGATAGAGAAACGGTTCGTCATGGGCGGTCGGCACAAGGATCGCTTTGTCAGAGACCAGCGGCAGGCCAAAGTAGGTGGTGGCGTAGAGGTAGGTGAAAAAGATGAAGGCGTCGAAGTTGGCGTAGGATTGGCGCACGGCCGTTAACAATGCCGTCGAATACGGTCCTTGCGCTTTTACCCAGGCGATTTCGTCGAATAAGCTGTGGTCTTGCAGCAGCAGCGCCTGGGTTTGTTTCTGCGCCGTCGCCCAATCGCGGGGCTGGTCCACGGGAAAACGATGCACCGTCACCCCATTCACCAGTGTCGTTTTGGCCGGGTATTCGTTGGCCCAGGTGACATAATCCACGGCGCAGGTGGTCAGGACGTGGATTTCGGCCAGCGGCAGCAGGCGCTCCGCCAGCCAGCGGGCGTGCAGTTCTGCCCCGCCGCTCACTTCCTCGCCATATCGCTGCACAACGATTGCCACTCGCTGCTGAGTCATGGTTTATTTTCCAGAATGAGGCTGCCGGGCATTGGCCGGTTCGGGCAGATCCTCGATGAGCTGCAGGCTGCGCAAGAATTCCAGAAAGGTGTGGTAAACGGCCGTTTCCCGAAACGCCTGCACCCGCACCGCCTGCCGCGCCACAATCCGCTGCCGTAGCGGCTGATTGGTCGTTAAAATATCTACCAACTCGGCCAGCCGCGCATATTCTTTCTGCCGGAACAACACGCCCGCATCGGCCAGGGTGTAAGGCACGCTGGTACTGTCGTAGGCCAAAATGGGTAATCCCAGGTACATGCTCTCGATAAACGGTTTGCCGAATCCCTCGTGCTCGCTCATGGAAATGTACAGATCTGCGGCGCGATAATACGTTACCATGTCTTGCTGCGAGACTTTGCCCGTGAGTGTCACTGCCTCGCTTAGACCCAAATCGGCGGCCAATTCCTCGACCCACAGGTCATATTTCAGATCCCAGCGGTCGCCCACCAGCACAAGGTGGGCCTCGGGCCGGAGGCGGCGAAGGAAGTAGAGCAGTTTCACCAGGTCTTCTTGTTTTTTATTGGGCGCAAGCCGGCCGACAAAGAGGAGCAACGGCCGTTTCCCCTGTAGTTCTTTGGCCAGCGACGCATTATCCGGCAAATCTAACTGCGCTTCCGCCAATGAAATCGGTAGAATGCCCGTGCGCTTGTAACCGGCGTCATGAAGCTCTAACTCGTTATAAGCCGAATCGGCCAGCGCCAAAAGGGTGTGCGGCTGCAAGGCGCGAAGCTGCGCCTGCCCCAATTGCGCCAACTGCACCCACGCCGGATTGATCCGCTCAAAAAATTCCGGCGGCGTTACATTGTGATGGATCAGCACAATTTCCAGCTCGTTTTGGCGCAGATAGTCAGCCACGTCTGAGCCGATGCTGTGATGGTAAACGACGCGACGGCCGTCTCGCGCCGGACGATACGCCGCCAGCGGGCGCACTTCTTCAGCCATGCTGGCGTGAATGTGCTGGGCAAATAGATGCGACTCGAACCCCAGGCCGCGCAGCCAGCCGCGCAGCAGCAGCGCCTGATCGGTGATGGCGTCGCCGGCCGTCGCGCCGGTGAGAAATTGGTGCAGTGGCCCGGTGGTTGGTTTACGATTCATGGTCTGTCGGTTCTTGTAGGCGGTCGATTTCGGCGCGTAGCTGGTCAATTTCGGCTTGTTGGCGTTGGGTCAGGCGGGTGAGTTCGTTGAGGGCGCTGAGGGTGTGGTTGGAGACGGCCGTTTCCCTCGCCGCCAACCGGTTAACATAAAATAACACAAGCTGGTGGGCCTGCCCGCGAATCTGCCGCCACAGCCGGCCCAAAACCGGTACGCGCAGCGCCGGCGATTCCACCAGCAGCGGCGCAGTGTCCGGCGGGGACATCTGGTTTAATTGGCGCAGGTGATGGTGCAGCGTGGTGAAGTCGTGGACGCCGCCGGGCGATTCCGGCTGCGGGGCCGCGTAGCCAAACGTGGGAAAGAGTCGCGGCCTATTGCCCGACTGTTCCTGGCGCGCGGCCAGCCGGGTTTCGATTTCGGCCATCAGGGAAACGGCCGTTACCTCATCGTCGTGCAGCACAATCCAGGCAAGCTCTTCGGGTTCAGGCGCGGTTGGCGGCATGGGGCGCATCCTCCGTTTGCATGGCGGCAATAAGTTGTTGGTACTGGCTGATGATTTGCGGCCACTGATAATGGGCCAGGACGTAGGCACGGCCGTTTTGCCCCATTTGCCGGGCCATCGCTGGATGCGTTTGCAGGTAATCCAGCGTGGCGGCAAATTCCGGGTAGTTGGTGAAGTACAACCCGCCATTGGACCGCTGGCAATGTTCGCGGGTGACGGCGCAACGGCCGTGCACCAACACCGGCGTCCCGGCCAGCCAGCTTTCCATCACCACCAGCGAAAAACTTTCGTTCAGCGAGGGTTGGCACAGCACAGCCGCCGCGGCATAGGCGTCATATTTCTCCTGGCGCGAGACAAAACCCAGGTCGATCACACTGTCGGCCGCTTCCGGCGGGATGTTTACCGCGCCCGGTCCAATCAACACCAGTTTCATGCCTGTGGGCGCGGCCTGCGCATACTGCCGCCAATATTCCAACATTAGCGGCACATTTTTGCCTGCATCGCGGCGGCCGGCATACAACAAAAATGGCTCGTTGATCTGAAACCGGGCGCGAAAGCGGGCCGCGTCGCCGCGCATATCGTTGTCCACGCCTTCGCCAATCACCGCTCGCACCTGCCGCCCGGCCGGCCCAAACAAGCGGTCGGCCAGGGCGCGTTCGGCCTGGACATGCAAAACCAGCGTGTGGACCTGGGGCAGCACGTCGCGGTAGAGCGACAGATAGGCGTAACTTTCATCGTGCAGGCAGGGGATTACGGCCGTGCGTTCCGGGCAAATCTGCGCCCCAAAATAGGTGGTAGCAAACATATAGGGGATAAAAAAGTAGATCGTTTCCCGGCAGGTTTGGCGGATGTGGTCATACAGTTCTGGGCAGCGAAACATCTCGTTAATGTACACTTGCTCGGCTTCCGGCATGATGGGCAAGCCCTGCATGAGCCGCCAGTTCACCGCGTCAAAAGCGGCTTTGTCACGCGGCAGCACCGGAAAACGGCGCACGGTCACGCCGTCCACCACGTCTATGCCCGGCTTGTGGTGATTTTTCCCCCAGTCGGCATGGAAGTCGCGGATGCAAGTGGTCAGCACGTCCACGGTGAAACCGGCGGCCTGCAAGTGGGCGATGGTGCGCCGCGTTTCCGCTTCCATGCCGCCGGGAATATCCGGCCCAAACCAGGGGGTAACAAAGGTGAGGCGGCTCATTTTTTGGCGTAGGCGACCACATCGACGTGGCCGATGCCGGAAGCGGCTTGCGCGGCCATGATGGCCGCAGTGTCTTGTGGCGCGGCGCTTTTTTGCCCGTTCCGCGCCAGAACATAGACGTCGTACTGGGTCTGGATGGCATCCATAAAGGCGGCCGGGTCTGCGCCGCTGGTCACACGGATCAGGTCTGGCGCAAATTCCATCACCAAAACCGGGCGGTGTTTGGCGATGAGCTGCTGCATCCCTTCCCAGGCGCGGGGTTCGGCGCCTTCGATGTCCATTTTGACAACGTCGATGCGGGCCACGTCGGCCAGAACGTCGTCGAGGACGACGGCTTCGACGCGGGGTAGGGCGAATTCTTGGGCCATGGGTTCGGATTCGTTGATGATACGGCCGTTACTATCCGCTCCACCGCCGGAAAAAATCAACGTCTGCGCTTTTTCGGCGGCCGCGTTTTGGAACAACGTCACATGATTAAACCCGTTTTCCGTCAGGCTTTGGCGCAAGGAAACGCAGTTCCCCGGATTGGGCTCAAACGCATATACATGGCCGCTTTCCTGCACCAGTCTGGCCGCCAGCAGCGTGAAGTAGCCAATGTTGGCGCCCACATCTAAGAAGGTCATGCCCGGCCGCAGCAGGTGGCGAAATTCCTCGGTAACGTACGGTTCGTAAGTCAGCTCTCTGGCGATGGTTGCCCCGACAAAGTGGTCGTTCAGGCGCACATACATGCTGAAATCGGCCAGTTTCACCAGCTGCGGGCGGTTGCGTTCTTCCAGCAGCGTCTTGAGTTCAAAGGAGTTCAGGAAGCCGTCGGCCAATGTTTGCAGCGAAATGTGGTGGGTATTCACCAGATCAGACCAGTACGCCCAGCCGGCCTCATCCGGCTGGCGGTTGAGCAGCAGGCGGTAGCAGTAGTAGACATCTTGTTCGGTCGCCTGGCTGAAATCGGATTGTCTGGCCAAGAGGCGGCGCTGAATTTTACCCAAAATGGTTTGTATCATCGTGTTTCTTCTTCTTTTTCGAGTTCCTGGCTGAGTATGCTCACGGCGCGCAGGAGGTGGTAATTGACTTCGATTTGCTGTGCGGCTATCTGGTTGACATAATAGAGGACCAGTTCGTGCAGTTTGCGGCGCAGCCATTCAACGGCCGTGCCAATAATTGGCGTATTAACCTTCGTGACGTTCATTTTGACGCCGACACGATTGTAAGCCAGCCCGGCATGGTAGAGATGCTCATAAAACGCCGGGGGCAAATGGTTGCCGCCCACAGCCACCAACGGCTCGCCGTCGGGCATGCGCACGGTTTGGTCGGTTAAGATTTTTAGCCGAATTTCCTGCATGATGGCTTCAATATCGACCTGAAGCTCTTCGGTGGTGGGTGACGATTCTTCCTGACTCATAACATATTCTCGCTTGTCTTTCAGGTTTCTCTGCCAAGACCCCAAGGGTTTTATACCCCAATCATCCAACTTCTCACGAGCAAACCCTTGGGGTCTATTATTCAGGTTTCTCTGCCAAGACCCCAAGGGTTTTATACCCCAATCATCCAACTTCTCAGGAGCAAACCCTTGGGGTCTATTATTCAGGTTTCTCTGCCAAGACCCCAAGGGTTTTACACCCCTATCATCCAACTTCTCAGGAGCAAACCCTTGGGGTCTATTATTCAGGTTTCTTTGCCAAGACCCCAAGGGTTTTACACCCCAATCATCCAAATTCTCAGGAGCAAACCCTTGGGGTCTGTATCGTTGCTGCGGAATTTAGTTGGCCTGACGGCCGTTACCAGACAGAAAATGGTACATGATGCCTACCGAATGGTCAAAACGGCAGAGCGCGAAGCAAATCTCGCAAAAAAGCATGGTACGCGCCAGCCACCTGCTCCGGCTGACACTGGCCGGTAATGTAACCAAGGGCCGCCTGCCCCATTGATTGGCGGGCGGCCGCTGATTGGGCCAGATGGCGCATGGCGGCCAATAAGGCGTCGTCGTCCAGCGGCGGGAGGCGGGTGACGGCCGTTTCCGGCAGTTCCCCATACCAGCCATGATCATAAACCAGCAGCGGACGGGCCGCGGCCATCGCCCGCAGCGCCGCCGCCGATGTTTCGCCCAGCGTAGGGGCGCGCAAGTTGATGACCACGTCGGCGGTGTGCAGCCAGTCGTTGAAGGCCGCCAGATCGGGCACAAAGCCGGTGCGCCACACGCTGCCGCCGATGCCCAGGTCGGCGATCTGGCCATCCAGCCCCACCTCTGGCGACTCGCCGCCAATGATCAGAAAATAGACGGGCAGCCCTTCCTGCCGCAAGCGGCTGAAGGCGCGTAAGGCGCGGTCTACCTGCTTGGGCAGCGTTACTTCCCCGGCGCAGGCAAAGATGACAGCCTCGGCCGGCCAGCCCAATTCGGCGCGGCGCGATTGGCCGGGCATGGGGGTGATGGGTTGGTGGATAGTTTGGATGAGACGGCCGTTGCCCACCACCTCTCGCACCCACTCGGCGGCCGTGCGGCTGTGAACCATCACTCCCAGGTTCAAATCCAGTATGCGCTGGTTTAACGGCAGGCTGGCCAGGGGATGCTGCGCCTGCCCGGCGCGAATGGCCCAGGCCAGGGCGGTCCCTGCCGACCCGTGGGCGTACCCCATTTCTCGCGTGTAACCATCATACCGCCCTTGTCCGGCGGTGGTGTGGGCGATGAAATGATGCAAAAAATAATCATGCAGCACCACGACGCCCGGATAGCGCTGCATCATCGCATAATGGTCGGCGTGATGGGCGCTGTTACCCATTTGGTAGAGGGGCAAATCAGACTGCCAGCGCTCTTGGGGATAGGCAGCCAGGGGGCGCACGTCAAACTGCTGGCGCAGCGCCGCATCCACCTGTTCCGGTTCGGCGGCGTAGAGGGTCAGGTCCATTTCCCGGGCCAGATAGGGCA
This sequence comes from Chloroflexota bacterium, assembly GCA_017993775.1. Taxonomy (GTDB): domain Bacteria; phylum Chloroflexota; class Anaerolineae; order Promineifilales; family Promineifilaceae; genus Leptovillus. The sequence goes on from JAGOMA010000015.1 coordinate 113,320, forward strand.
ACAAATCGCGGCTGTAATCGGCGATGCCGCTGCGGGCGGGTGGCAGCGGGCTGAAATAGGCGATGCGCATGGGTTAGCCGTCCGTTGGCCGCGTTTCCAGGTTTGCCAGCCGCCGGTCGATGGATGCCAGCAGGTGGTTAAGCTGCACGACCTGGGCGGTCAGTTCGGCCAAATCGTGGGCGCGGTCGGTTTGTTCGTGGTCCTGGGCGATGAGCCGCGCTTCGTGGTCTTGCAGGCGATCGACGAGCAGCCGGTTGAGGTCGTTTTGCTGCTGGAGCAACGGCCGTACATACCACGTCGTGGCCACATCATTCCACATCTGGCGCAGGCGGGCAATGAAGGGCCGGGTGGAGGTAAACGGCCGTTCGGTCACCTGCCATTTTGCCTCCAACGGGTCAGTGATTGGTAACTCTTGCGGTTGGCTCATAGGTGCATTCTCCAGGTTATGGTTCCACCTGCCAGATGGTTCCCGGCCAGGTAGTGGGGATGACGGCCGTTGGCCGGCGATCATAGCGGCCTTCCAGGGCGGTGGTGGTGATGGCGTAGGGGGCGATGGGGCGTAACGGCCGTGCGGCCAGCGGCCAGTCCGAGCCATCGGGCACGGCCAGCCAGTAGACCGCGCGCCCGTCTGCCTGCCATTGGTCGATCTGCCGGGTGAATACGGCCGTGTCCAGCGCCGCCGGGTCGCGCAGCGTAAACACATCCAGGCCATACAAAAATTTCAGCGGCGTGCCGATAAAATCGCCCTGCCCAATGGGCGCCGGGTCGTTAAAAATCAGCACAGAGTCCGGTTCGAACTGCTGGCTAAACGCCGTCATCTGGTCGATAAGGCCAGGGTAATCGACCTGGGTCACAAAGCCGCGCGCCAGCCAGCCCAAACCGCCCAGCCAGACCAGCGCCAAACCCCCGGCCAGAATCAGGCCGATAGGTTTGCGCCAGCCAGCCAGCCAGGCCAGCAGCGCCGCCGCCGCCACGATAAAAAAGGGCAGCGTCACCGGCACATAGCGCCGCATGGTGTAAATGTGGTGCGGATTGGTCTGGATGCGCCACAAATAAAGCAGGGAAAACAGGAGTCCCACGCCGACCATCACGGCCGTGCGCCGGTTGGCGCGCCAGATGAGCAGACACATGCCCCAAATGCCCAGCCACACGCCCAGTGGCGACAGATACCAGCCTAAACGCCGCAGGTTTTCGTGGTCGGGGCGGGGGATCTGGTTGGTGGAGTACCAATCGTTGAGGATGCTGGGCGCGCCGTAAACCGGCCGGATAAACCAGCCATACACCCCCAGCAGCAGCACGATGATCACCCCGGCCGCCAAAACGTGGCGGCGGTACCGGCCGAGTTGGGCCAACCGGTTCCGGTAGCGGGCAAAGATGAACAAAACGAGGCTGGTGAAGAGAACGGCCGTTGCCGGAATCAACCAAAATCGCCCCAACAGGCTCATCCCGTAGCCAAAAATCTCGTAAAAATACGGCCGGCTCTGGGTCAGCCCGTGCAAGAACGAGTGGGCCGTCAGCAGGCCAAGCGGCAGGTAAAACCAGGCGGCGTCGCGGCGCAGTTGGCCGCTGCCCACCTGCCACAAAAACAGCAGGCCCAAAATCAACCAGATAAAGTAAAAATCAATGCGCACCAGGAACAATTCGCCCAGGGCCAGGCCGGCCAGCAGCGCCCAGGCGCGGCGCGACGGCCGTTCATCCGGCGCGGCGCTCAACCATATGCCCAGGCTCCACAGACCGGTCCACAGCAGAAATTGGGTCAGCGGCTCGGTGGTGGGGTAGCGGGCGAACCACTGCTGTACCGCGTTCAGCGACAAACCGGCCAGCGCCAGGGCGGCGGCTTCCCAGCCGGCAAATTGGCGCACTGTCAGGTAGATGGCCAGGCTGCCGAGCAGGCTCCAGAGGCCGGTGAGCAGCAGCGCGGCGTGAACGCCGCCCAGGCCCAAAGCCACCGCCTGCCAGACCGGATGCAGGTGGTAAAACTGCGGCATGATGGTCGGCCCTTCCTGGCTGGCGACGTAGAAGGCGGGGAAAAGGTAGGCATCGGCGATGGGGTTGACGGTTTGCTGGCGCAGCAGGGCGGGATACAGGGCGGGGGGCAGTTGCTCAAAGGTGGGGTCGTGGATGAGGATACGGCCGTTTTCGGCAATCGACGCCGCCAGGTTGACATACACACCCGCATCCGCGCCGCCAAGGATAAACTCGTGCGGGCGGAAGAAGAGCCACAGGGCGGCCAGGAACCAGATGAGCAGGAAAACGGGTTCAAAGCGGACAGGCAAGAAGCGCGCAGGTGGCGGGGTGGGCGGCTGAACGGGCAGGGCTGGCGGCTGGCGTTTTAGAAGGAGGGCGCACACGGCCGTCAACGCCAGCCATATCAGAGCCAGCGTCGGCAGCGAATAGAGGCCCAGTTCAGCCAGCGCAAACGCAATCCAGCCGAGAACCAAAACGCCCAGCGCGAGCGCGGCAAAAACCAGTTGGAAGACGGCGAAAAAGCCGCGCTTATCCGCGCCGATGCGCGCGCCAGTTTGGGCCAACACGCCCAAAAGCAGCCAGCCCAAACCGCCGCAAGCCAGACCGATGAGCGCCAGCGTGGCCCACCCTGGCAGCAAAGCGTTGTCCATCATGGCTTATTCGCTGCCTGCTGCGGCGCGCCAGGGAATTGGGGGCACAACGGCCGTTTGCGCATAGGGTCCCGCCGCTAAATCGTCAAAAAAGCCGCTGCTTTCCAGCGCGCTATAGGAGAAAAGGGCATGTCCGGCCGTGCCAATGGCTCGGGCCATGGTGATGCGCGCGTCAATTTCGCTAAAGTCGCAGTATTGGGCGCCGATGCCGGGGATGATGTAACGGCCGTTTGCTTCTATCTGATAATCCGCTACCAATGTCTGCCACCGCGCCTGCGTCCAGTAGATATTGTCATCCGGGCAGTTGACCGCGCTGGGGTAAATCATCGGCGAAATACTGTCGATGATGCCCTCTGCCAGCCACCCTTTGGAATCCTGGTAATAGGTGGCATATCCCTGCTGGTAATACTCCGTCCAGCCCCATTCCGGCTTGATGGTATGCACCGGCCACACGGCCGCCGACAACCATAAATCGGGATGCGCGGCAATCACTTCGTTATAAAAACGGCGCACTGTCCCATCCACCTGGGCGCGCTGCCAAGCGGCGTAACTGGCATATCCGGCAGGCGCGTCGCCAAAACAGGTCACGCCGGACTGCTCCGCGCTGACCGGATCGCAAGAGGCGGCGCTGCTGGCGTAGCGAATGCGGTCCAGATGCAGGCCGTCGATGGCGTAGCGGTTGGCAATGTCCAGCGCCACGCTGATCACATGGTCGTCTTGAAAAATAGAGGCGGGCGTGCCCCACAGATAGGCGTCGCCGCTGCAATAGACGGAATTGTTTTGCAGCCACTGCAAGCCGTTGGGCTTTTCGGTCACGCCGTCGTCGTCCAGGGTGGCGCCGTGTGCGGCGATGAGTTGGTGGTAGAGCGGCGTCGGCACGACAGCGGCGTCGGGGATGTCGCTGCAAACGGCGACCGGGTAAATGTTCAGATAGGCGTGAACCTGCAGCCCGGCGGCGTGGGCTTGTGTGATCATGTAGGTTAGCGGGTCCCAATAGGGGTCGGGCGGCTGGCCATAGACGCCGCTGGCGCGTTTGGCCCACGGTTCCAGCGGGGAGTCGTAATAAGCGTCGGCTGTGCCGCGCACCTGGAAAAAGAGGACGTTAAACCCGGCGGCGGCGGCGTCTTGCACAATTTTGTCGATCCGCGCCGGGCTGGCGCCGTTCCAGGCTGTCCAATCGAAACGGGTTACCCACAAGCCGCGCAGTTCGACCATGGGGGTTTCGGTGCGGGCAACCTGGGGTAAATAGACAAATTTGTCCAGGGTTTGGGCGGTTATCTGCCGCCAAAACCACCAACTGCTGATGAGGATCACGGCCGTTACCACGCCAAAAATGCTTCGCTTCATCATCTTCATGCTCCACTCGCTCTCGTTGCGGCCCAATTGTCCCACAAAAAGCTGCGGAACTGAAACGACGGTTGACGGCCGTTCCCCCCACGACTATACTGCCCCCCATGACAATTATCGACATCAGCCGCACCTTAACCCATGACCTGTCCGTCTGGCCGGGCAGCGATCCGTTTGTATTAGAAACCACCCTGCGTAAGCGGGATGGCGCGTCGGTCAACGTCACGCGCCTGATCATCGGCGCGCATACCGGCACCCACGCCGACGCCCCCTACCATTTTGATGATGCGGGGGTGAAGATGGAGGATGTGGATTTACGGCCGTTTTGGGGCCTGGCCCAGGTCGTCACCATCCACAAAGCGGCCGGGCCGCTCTTCCCCGCCGACTTCGCCGCCTATGATCTCACGCTCGCGCCGCGCCTGCTCGTGCGCACGCCCATCGGCGACATGCCGCACAGCCAGTTTCCCCCGGCCATCCCCCACCCCAGCCCAGAGCTGGCCGACTTCCTCGGCGCGCAGGGCGTCATCCTCTATGGCACCGACGCGCCCTCGATGGATGCCGTGGACAGCCAGGATTTGCCCGGTCACCACGCCCTGCTGCGCAACCGGGTCGCCATCCTGGAAGGGCTGGACCTGAATAACGCCCCCGACGGCCTTTACGAACTGGTCGCCATTCCCCTCAAAATCGGCGGCGGCGACGGCAGCCCCGTGCGGGCGGCGCTGCAACCTTATCAAAAAGATTGACATGCGCTAAATTGATTTCTATCATGGGCGTAGATTGGACCCATCCCGGAGATGGGTCCAATCTGTACGACGTGTTTAGATAGTTACAAAGTCCAGGGAGGATCGCATGAATCCGACGGCCGAAAAACAGGTATTGAAAAGAAACATCGCCTTAGCTTTGGAGGAATTATCCACAGAGAATTTAGAGCTTCTGCGCGAGTTCGCCGACTTTTTGCGTTCCCGCTCTGAAACGGCCGTGGCCCAGACCGGCCGTGTGGTGCAAATGGGCGGCCTGTGGCAGGGGTATGCTTTCTCGGCGGAGGAAATCGCTGCTGCCCGCCAGGAAATGTGGTCGAGCTTAGGCGAGGACGCCGATGAGTGAGTTTGTCACTGATACCCACCCACTTATTTGGTACCTGACAAAAGATAAACGACTAAGCGCTGATGTGGTGCCCGGAATGCCGGATCGCCTCATTGCGGCCACGGCCGTTGCCGCCAACGCCCCCTTGTTGAGCCGTGATCATAAAATTACAGCCGTTTCTAACCTCACCGTCATCTGGTAGTGACATGCCTCCAAGCCTTAAAGATGCCCAACAACTGGACGCCCAGGATGAGCTGGCCGCGTTTCGCGGCCGCTTTGTCATCACCGATCCCGATCTGATTTACCTGGATGGCAACTCGCTGGGGCGGCTGCCGCTGGCGGCGCAGGCGCGATTGGCCGAGGCCGTGAGCCAGGCATGGGGCGACCGGCTGATTCGTGGCTGGAACGAGGGTTGGATGGACCTGCCCGCCCGCGTCGGCGGCAAAATCGCCCGGCTGATTGGCGCGCAGCCGGACGAAGTGCTGGTGGCCGATTCCACGTCGGTCAACCTCTACAAGCTGGCGCTGGCGGCGTTATCAGCGCAGCACGGCCGTCACACAATCATCACCGACGACCTGAATTTTCCCTCCGACCTCTACATTTTGCAGGGCATTTGCCGCCAGTTGGGGCCGGATTACCGCGTGCAGGTGGTGGCGTCGCCGGACGGCATTCATGGCCCGCTGGCAGGGCTGGCGCAGGCCATTGACGACGACACGGCGCTGGTGGCGCTCTCGCACACCACATTCAAGAGCAGCTACACCTATGACCTGACGGCCGTTACCCATCTGGCCCATCAGCACGGCGCGCTCGTGCTCTGGGACCTCAGCCACTCGGCCGGCGCGCTGCCCATCGACCTGAACGCCGCCGGGGTCGACCTGGCGGTGGGCTGCACGTACAAATATCTCAACGGCGGCCCCGGCGCGCCCGCCTTCCTCTACGTGCGCCGCGACTGGCAGGAAATGCTGCCCAATCCCATCGCCGGTTGGATGGGGCAGCGGCGGGCGTTTGATTTTGGCCTGGATTACGAACCGGCTCCCGGATTGGCCCGTTTTCTCAGCGGCACGCCGTCGGTGTTGGGGCTGACGGCCGTTGAATGCGGCGTCGACCTGCTGCTGGAAGCGGGCCTCGACCGCCTGCGCGCCAAATCGGTGCGGCAAAGCGAATACCTCATCGACCTGTGGGCCGCGCGGTTGGAACCGCTGGGCTTCACGCTCAACTCGCCGCGCGTGGCCGCCCGGCGCGGCTCGCACATCTCGCTGGGCCACCCGGACGGCTGGCGCATCGCCCAGGCGTACATTCAGGAGATGCACGTGCTGCCCGATTTCCGCCGCCCGGACAACATCCGCCTGGGCCTGACGCCGCTGTACACGACGTTTGGCGAAATTGACACGGCCGTTGCCCGCCTGCGCACTGTCGTCGAAGAGAAGTTGTACGAAAAATATAGCGGGGAGATGACGGCCGTAACCTAATGGCTAATGGTCAATTGCCAATGGTCAACGGTTGGCAAAGCGGCGCGACAGCTTTTGGCTGGCGGGTAGGTGACTGGCAAGCGGGGTGTGGTATGTCTGGCTGCCTTCTATCCGTCTGGTCATATTGCCGTTGGCATCGTATGTAAAACGAACCTCATTGTTCACCATTTTAACAGCGTGGGGCTGCGGGCCGGTGGCGGGCGCACTATAACAGTCCCCCGAGCCAGGCGCCTCGCCATAACCCAGGCACATATCTCCCTTCACAATTAAATTGCCGATGGGATCATATTCATAGGTTTCATTGTAGCGTCCCACTCCTTTTTGGTCTGTGGCGGCCGTCACCAACCGGTTGAGTGAATCACAAATAAAAGTAGGGAAGAAATTATTACACTTCTATAAATTCCGATTTGTTCGAGCGGCATACACATACACAATTATTGCAAAAATAACAACGACGACTAGCATCTGACTTAATTCTTTTAAAGGATGAGCCAAGAAGGCTATGGGATTAAACAACAAACGTACAATTATTCCTGAAAAAAGAAGGAGGAGAGAAGCTATTAGAGATCCCCTTAAAGGATCAGCCAGAAGCCAAGCCCTAAACATGCGTAATTTTTCTAACATTTTACTACCTCATGAAACAGTTATCTTATCAAATAAGAAGGTAAAAGGAGCAGGCATAAAAGATTTGCCAAGTACTAATAGTCGAACCAATACCAGCCCATCATAAATGAGCGGGTACCATTTAGTGTTCCTTTTAATGCAAACGGATTATATGGAAACCCCTCAAGTCTTGAAACTGCCTCCACTCCATTAATTTCGATGCCCCATTTATAAATATCGCTCCCCATAGTCAAATGCACTCCGTGAATTCCTCCTGGAGACGCAATTTCTAGAGCCAATCTGATTGCTTTTAGATCGTCATTAGTCCAGTCGGCTAATGCTCCTGTTAATGTTATTGCAGCACCGGAAGTGATTGTAACCGGATTGGATGCCAAAATTCCCAGAGCAATCAATCCCTCAATAGCAAGTCCCGTAATACTCAGATAAGTCGCAACATCTTCTGGATACGAGATCGCGTTAATCCACCAATCCAATTCTTTCATCAAATCGCGAACCTCTTGGGCTGTTAAATCGATATCAATGTGATCTACAAGATAATGTCCTGTAGGATCTAAATACCTGAGAGGGTTGTTTACTGAATAAGCGAGACGATTCAAGTTTTGAGGCGCTAATGGGCCATCAGATACCCCAAACTCCTTCTTTTGTTGAGCATCCCAACTGCTAATCGGCCCAAATTGGGTTATCTGCCCGTTCTCTTGGTTAACCTTCTCCAAGAATTGGTTCTCGTGAAAAGCAACAGTTAAAGGCGTCAGCCGTTTTTGTTCCGGCACCAGGGTATCGGCCGAGATGAATTTGCCCAGCGCCGGGTCGTAGTAGCGGGCATTGTAGTCATACAGCCCCAGGCCGCTGTCCCAGCGCTGGCTGGTGTAGCGGTAGCCGGTGGGCGTCACATTGTAACTGCTGTATTCCTCGCCCCCTGCTCCGGCGCGGTCTTCCGCCCGCTGCTGTGGCCGGCGTCCCCGCCGCGCCACACCCCGCTTGCCACTCCCCAACCCGCCAGCCAAACGATCTCCCCGCGCTCTCATATCACCAAATCACCTCAGATAACACCACATCCGTCTCCCCAGGCGGCTCCCCCAGCCAGTACCCCGCCGATGAAAACCGCCATGCCGTCACATCCGTCACCAGCCCCTTCCGCCGGGGATTATCATGCACATACGTCACTTTCGTGCGCCAAAAGTCAGCCGACCAAATCGCCACCGGATGCTTACTCTGCTGCCAAAACTGCCTCGCCCTGTCTCTCCGCTGTGGATTTCGGATAACGTCGGCAAAGGCGTCCGGCATCTTTTTTTCACAGTAATCGGCCAGCATCCGGCCGGTATATTGGCGCATATCCCGCAATGTGCCGCGTAACCGCTCATTGTCAAAGTCAGCGTCAAAAACAATCAGGTGCAGGTGGGTAGGCATGATGACAAACGCATTGATCCGTAAATGCTTGTGCCGGTGGCAGTGATTCAGGCTGTCGGTGATAAGGAGACATGGCTCCTCGGCGACAAACACAGGCAGCCATTCCACAACAGTGAACGTGAGATAATAAAGCCCCGCTCCCTCACCCATCTGGTACGATTCCATGCCGGAATTCTACCGGAAACAACAGGTCACAGCGAGAATAGACGCTGTGAATCACGCCTCGCGGCGGCCAACGCCAGAAAGCATCAACAAGGGCTGCAGAATGGCCAGCGGGGCGTGGCTAGGTCTGAAGACCTGCCACAGCAGCCAAATGAAGACCGCGCCCCAGCAGTGGGTGGTCGGTGAGCAAGAAGCTGACCGGGCCGCTGCTGTTCAGACAACTGCGTAGATGCAAAACAAACTTCTGTTTGTCGATTACCGCATCAATCAGGGGTCCCAATCTGGGTAGTCGTCATAAAAAGTGTCATTAGTAATAAATTCCCCGTCATTGAGTGAATAATTGTATGAACTTCTGCCAGCCGGGGCAGCTATGGTCGCCCGAACCTGAGTTGAAAAGTCAACCGGCAATAAAACCAGGTCGTTTAATGCCATATTCGGTACAGTTCCGAAATACTGGTCATTACTATCTATCGAAATGAGCCATTCCCCATTCGGTCCCCACACATATGGCCCATAAGCACCAGCAATGGTAAACACGCGATACAAGGCGGGTTGTCCATCTTCCCACTCAAGTTCAAATACCTTAATACCTGTAGAAGATATGTCTCCAGGAACTTGAGTCATGGATAGAAAATAGCCATCTCGCGGCAACCATTGTGGTTCCTCAAATCTAACCTGATCCAACTCTCGAGTAGAGGGCGTTAAATTGAAAAATTGATTTTCTTCCATATCCCAAAGATAGACACTGACGTCGCGGTAGATAACGCCATCCGGCTCCAAACGTTCTTCGTCCCGAGTGAAGGTCAGGTAACGACCATCAGGAGACCAATCAGGATCATCATCATTTCCCGGCCCATCGGTAAGTTGTTCCATACTTTCACCTGAAGCGGAAATGATATGGAGTCGCTTTTCCTGTAAACCTGAATCCAATGTCTTCACTAGGACATAAACAATCTTTGTTCCATCCGGTGACCACTTCGGCATCGTTTCGTCGTTAGAGGTATTTGTTAACCGCTCCACTTCACCCCCCTCAGCGGTCATCACGTAAAGTTCGAAATTACCATCGCGGTTAGATACAAAGGCAATCTGACTTCTATCTGGCGACCAAGTTGGATGTAAATCCTTGTGGTTGCCAAAGGTTAATTGCGTCAGTTGTCCAGTAGATACATCCAGGCTATAGAGATTGACCCCATCTTTTTCATCTATCGCACCATCTTCATTCGTGTCCTGGCGGCGGGATGAAAACAGTAACCAGCCATAAAAAGAAGTGCGAGTTGGCGTTATCGTTGGTTCCGATGTAGGTGTGGCTGTGGATTCTGGCGGAGATAGCGTTGACGTCGGCATAGTTGTGAAAGTTGGCAACGCTATAGGAGTAGATGTACTCTCCGGGGTTGGTGTTGATTCAGACAGAGAAATCGTCGGTGCTTCAGTCACGTTTACGTTGACAAGAGGTTCACTATCCTGCGTAGTAACCGCATCCGTTTGACAGGCTGCCAGGAACAGTGATAACGAGAGAAATGTACAACAGATGAACATGGGCTTACTCAAAGTTGTTTGAAACATGAGATTCTCCTTCTACGGTGTGAGCAAATGCCGGATAATGGCTGGTGGCGCAAGTGGATTAATGGGTGTTGAACCGCCATTGTACGTAAAATTGATCGTATAATGTAGATGTATACCGGTGCTTCGCCCGTTATTTGCTGTTACTCCCAAAGCCTCTCCCTGATTGACTATGGTTCCTGCTGCAATAGATGGATTCGTGTGGTAATAAACCGTCTCCAGGTTATGTCCGTGGTCAATTCTAATGATAGTGCCCTGTATATGGCTCCAACCTGGTTGAAGGTCTTCCCACTCACCCGTAGCTAATAACTGTTGGGGTTCCAGCAAGCCCCCATCACTCCTAACAGATAATAGACCTGCTCTACCTTCGGTGTTTGTATCAAAACCTGACCTCTCGCTGTGGCCGGTCTTCCAGACCGAGCCACACCCCGCTTGCCAATCCCCAGTTAGCCGGCCACACGGCCGTTCCCCTCATCTCAAACCCCACTGCTTGCCAAATTACGAGAACGCCCCCAGTATACCCATGTTTAACGCCTGAATCCTGCCAATCGACTGCAAATTAGCTGCAAAACGGCCGTTCCCCGCCCCCTCACCCCACCAGCACTCCCGGCTGCGGCCCGCAATCACTCACTGCCACGCTACGGCCGTTTCCCACCGCCACCGGCTAACAGTGACTGAAGTGCTTGTGTGGGCCGGTTTGGGTAACAACTGGCTTATGTTACAATTTATCTATGCCGACTGTGTTGCAAGATGGTCCCTACAGTTTTGTGTTTTTCAGCTCTGATAGAGGTGAACCACCGCACATTCACGTAAAGCGAGATCGTCAGATTGCGAAATTTTGGCTTGCACCCGTCTCACTGGCAAAAAATCGTGGTTTTGCGGGTCATGAATTGAACGAAATTGCTCGCCTTGTTCTACGACATGAAGAAAGGCTATTGGAGGCCTGGCATGAGTACTTTAATTATTGAGACTGAACCTACGGCCGTAGCCATCCAGGTCACTGATGATGAATTGGTTGTCAGTTTGTTGGACGGCCGTCGCCTCAGTGTTCCGTTAGCCTGGTATCCACGTTTGTTACAGGCAAAGCCGGAAGAACGGAACAACTGGCGCTTATTGGGCGAAGGATATGCTATCGAATGGCCCGATTTGGACGAACATATCGGGGTTGAAGGGTTGTTGGCCGGGCGGCCCAGTGGCGAAAGCCAGACGTCACTCAATCGCTGGTTAGTGTCTCGGTCAAATCGTGCCTTGTAACGCGAAGGATAAACAGCGGGAAACGGCCGTTTCCCACTAACCAACTGCTAACTGTGAATAGGGCACGGCCGTTTCCCCCCAACCTAACCACTAACTGTGAATGAGGCACGGCCGTCTCCCACCAACCACCCGCTAACTTTGAATGAGGCACGGCCGTTCCCACCCCACCACCTGGCTAAACTTGATGAACTGTGAGCAGAACGGCCGTTTCCACCCCACCACCTGGCTAAACTTGATGAATTGTGGGCAGAACGGCCGTTTCCACCCCACCACCTGACTAAACTTGATGAACGTGGGCAGAACGGCCGTTTCCACCTACCACCTGGCTAAACTTATGAACTGTGGGTAGAACGGCCGTTCCCCACCCGTCGTCACTAGATTGATTCAATCTTGAAGTTGGTAAGTGAGGTATATTACGGCTGTGATGCTGACCACAGCGGAAAACAGAAGACTGCATCTCAGCAGAAAAAATTCTTCATTATGGCAAAGTTAATAGCCAAACCCCTGAAGTTTCCTGATTTTCAGACAAACCATAATAATCTGGATTCCCGCTGAACAACAGAACCTGTTTTTGATCGGGAGATACATATTTTGCCCTGACTAAGCCTTCAGTCATGCCGATT
>JAGOMA010000089.1 GCA_017993775.1 Chloroflexota bacterium
ATGTAGTCGAGTATCCTAGGTTTCAGACCCTTCGGGTCTTCTGAAAACTTTCTACTGTTCACTCAATCCAAAATCAAAACAGTTAAACATCACATATTCCGCCGGTACTGCCCGCCCACCGCATACAGCGCCCCCGTAATCTGCCCCAGCGAGCAAACCTTCACCGCTTCCATCAGAGCCGTAAACATATTTTCATTGTGGATGGCTGCTTGTTGTAGAGATTGCAACTGCGCCGCCGCCTTCTCCGGCTGCCTCGCCTGCAATGCCTGCACCTCGGCAATCTGCCGCTCCTTTTCGGCCGTCGTGGCGCGAATCACCTCCCTCGGCACAATCGTCGGCGAGCCTTCATCCGACAAGAACGTATTCACGCCGATGATCGGCAGGTCGCCGGAGTGCTTCAGGCTTTCGTAATACAGCGATTCCTCCTGGATTTTGCCACGCTGGTACATCGTCTCCATCGCCCCCAGCACCCCGCCCCGCTCTGTGATGCGATCAAACTCCGCCAGCACCGCCTCCTCCACCAGATCGGTCAATTCCTCAATGATGAACGCGCCTTGCAGCGGATTCTCGTTGTTCGCCAGCCCCAACTCCTTATTGATGATCAGCTGGATGGCCATCGCCCGCCGCACCGATTCCTCCGTGGGCGTGGTGATGGCCTCATCGTAGGCGTTGGTGTGCAGCGAATTGCAGTTGTCATAGATGGCGTACAGCGCCTGCAAGGTGGTGCGGATGTCGTTGAAGCCGATTTCCTGCGCGTGCAAGGAACGGCCGCTTGTCTGAATGTGGTATTTGAGTTTTTGCGCCCGCTCGTCGGCCCCGTATTTCAGCTTCATGGCCTTGGCCCAAATGCGCCGCGCCACCCGGCCGATCACCGCGTATTCCGGGTCCATGCCGTTGGAGAAAAAGAAGGAGAAATTGGGCGCAAACTCGTTCACGTCCATGCCCCGCGCCAGATAATACTCGACGAAGGTGAAGCCATTCGCCAGCGTAAAGGCCAGTTGGCTGATGGGATTGGCCCCCGCTTCGGCGATATGGTAGCCGGAGATGGAGACGCTGTAGAAGTTGCGCACGCGGTGGTCGATGAAGTATTGTTGAATGTCGCCCATCAGCCGCAAAGCAAATTCGGTGGAAAAGATGCAGGTGTTTTGCGCCTGGTCTTCTTTTAATATATCGGCCTGCACCGTGCCGCGCGCGGTAGACAGAGCGCTGGCCTTGATTTCGGCGTATATGTCGAGCGGCAAAACCTGGTCGCCGGTCAGGCCGAGCAGCAGCAGCCCCAGGCCGTCGTTGCCTTCGGGCAGGTCGCCATGATAAGACGGCCGTTGCAACCCGCGCTCCTCGTAGAGTTCCCGTTTCTTCGCCTCTACCAGATGCTCCAGGCCATGTTCGCGGATGTACAGCTCACACTGCTGGTCAACGGCCGTATTCAAAAAGAACGCCAGCATCGTCGGCGCCGGGCCGTTAATCGTCATGCTCACCGACGTGGCCGGGTCGCACAAATTAAAGCCGCTGTACAGCCGCTTCGCGTCGTCCAGGCTGGCAATGGAGACGCCCGAATTGCCCACCTTGCCATAAATATCCGGCCGGTGCGCCGGGTCTTCGCCGTACAGCGTCACCGAATCGAAGGCCGTGGACAGGCGTTTGGCGGGCATGCCCAACGAGACGTAGTGGAAGCGTTTGTTGGTGCGCTCCGGGCCGCCTTCGCCGGCGAACATGCGCGTGGGGTCTTCGGCGGTGCGCTTGAAGGGGAAAACGCCGGCCGTGTAGGGGAAGTCGCCGGGCACGTTTTCGTGCAGCGACCAGCGCAAAATGTCGCCCCAGCCCTGGTAACGCGGCAGGGTCACTTTCGGCACTTTGGTGTGCGCCAGCGATTCCGTTTGGGTCGGCACGCGCACGTCGCGCCCGCGCACGCGGTAGACGTATTCGTCCCCGGCGTATTGCGCCTTTTTGTCGGCCCAGGTGTCCAGAATATGCTGGTTGTGCCGGTCTAAATCCAGGCTGATTTGCGCGTACAAGGCTGCCAATTCCTGGGCGAGTTTGTTGCTGTCGGGGCGATTGGCGGAGCGCACGGCCGTCATCGCTTCCTGCAACCCGTATAACTTATCGGCAATAGCGGCCTGGGTTTCGGCCCAACGGCCGTAGCCCCGAATCGTCTCCGCAATCTCGCTCAAATAGCGCACGCGAGCCGGTGGGATAATGTAAATTTTCTCCGACATTTCTTCGCCGGTTTGCAGGTGAGGTTCCAAATCCGCGCCCGTCTTGTGGGCGATGGCGCCCATCACCGCCCGATAGAGCCGGTTGGTTCCCGGATCATTAAACTGGCTGGCGATGGTTCCGTACACCGGCATCTCATCGACGGGCTTATCCCACTGCTGATGATTGCGCTGGTACTGCTTTTGCACGTCGCGCAGCGCGTCCTGCGCCCCACGCTTGTCAAATTTGTTCAGGGCGATCACGTCGGCAAAGTCGAGCATGTCGATTTTTTCCAACTGCGTCGCCGCGCCGTACTCCGGCGTCATCACGTACAAGGTCGTATCGGCAAAATCTATGATTTCCGTGTCCGATTGGCCGATGCCCGACGTTTCCAGGATGATGAGGTCGAATTGGGCCGCCTGCAATATCGCCAGCACTTCGCGGATGTGGCGCGAGAGGGCCAGGTTGCTCTGCCGCGTGGCCAGGGAGCGCATGTAAACGCGCTCGTTGCCCGCCCCCAGGCCGGCGACGCTGTTCATGCGGATGCGGTCGCCGAGCAGCGCGCCGCCGGTGCGCCGCTTAGACGGGTCCACACTGACGATGGCGATCTCTTTGGCGGGGAAGTCGAGCAGAAAACGGCGTACCAGTTCATCGACCAGCGACGATTTGCCCGCGCCGCCAGTGCCGGTGATGCCCAGGACGGGTACGGCCGTTAACCCTGCCAACCGCCGATGCACCTCATCCATGATGGGCTGCACCAACTCCGGCTCATTTTCCACGGCCGAAATCAAGCGGGCGAGGGCGCGGTTTGTTACCCAATTTTTAATCGCGGAGTGCAGAGTGCGGAATGCGGAGTTCTCTTCACTCCGCGCTCCGCGCTCCGCACTCCCCATTCGGTCGTAGGCTTCGCTAATGGCCTCTTTCCACTTGTCCACGTCTAGTTTGCCGGTGGGGAAATCGGCTTGTTGCAGCAGATCGTTGATCATGCCTTGCAGGCCCAGGGAACGGCCGTCATCGGGCGAATAAATGCGCGTGATGCCGTAGGCGTGCAGTTCGTCGGCCTCGGCGGGCAAAATGGTGCCGCCGCCGCCGCCAAAGATTTTGATGTGGCCGCAGCCTTGTTGCGCCAACAAATCATGCATGTATTTGAAGAATTCCAGGTGGCCGCCCTGGTAGCTGGTGACGGCGATGGCCTGGGCGTCTTCTTGCACGGCCGTGTTCACAATTTCATGCACGCTGCGGTTGTGGCCCAGGTGGATGACCTCGCCGCCAGAGCTTTGCAAGATGCGGCGCATGATGTTAATGGCCGCGTCGTGGCCATCAAACAGGCTGCCAGCGGTGACAATGCGGATTTTGTTGGTGGGGGAATAGGGGGTAATCGGTTGCATCATTCTCCTCGAAATAAGAATTTAACGCAGAGGCGCGGAGGCGCGAAGCTAAAGTCTGTGTCTCATCAATGATTTGGTTGGGCGTGGCGCTAGTATAACACAAGGAAAGAGCGGGGGAGGAAGGAGAAACGGCTGTTCCTCCCTCAGGTCTATTTCTAAGATTGGACCAATCTGGGAGATTGGTCCAATCCGACCGTGCTACAATACTCTGCACTTTTTAACCTTGGAGCGACCATGACATTTCTGGACCAACTTGCGCAAAACTGCCGCCGTTATGCCGATAAACCGGCGTTGGAATTTGTAACGGAACATGGGGTAACGGCCGTTTCCTACCACCAACTCGAACAAACCGTCTCACAAACGATGGCTTTCTTGCAGGCCAACGGCGTGCAGCGCGGCGACCGCATCGCCTTGCAGTTGCCCAAATGCCTGCCCTTCATCTACCTCCACCTGGCAATTATGCGCCTGGAAGCCATCAGCCTGCCGCTAAACCCCGGCTACCCGCCCCACGAACTCCATTACTTCTTGCAAGACGCCGCCGCCAGCCTGCTGTTTGCCGACAACACCGCCCGCGACGCCATCACCCCGCTGCTGGCCGATTTGCCCGCGCTGCAAGGATGTTTCTTTCTGGATACATCTGCCGACGACAATTTCCAGGCGTTTATCGCCGCTTTCCCGCCCGCGCAGGTTGCCATGCCCCAGGACAGCAGCGCCACCTGCCTGATGATTTATACCAGCGGCACAACCGGCCGCCCCAAAGGAGCCGAACTGACCCACGGCAACCTCACGGCCAACCTGAACGCCCTGCATGAGGCCTGGGGCTGGCGCGCGGACGACATTTTGCTCCATGTGCTGCCTGTTTTCCATGTGCATGGGCTGATTGTCGCCTTGCACGGCGCGCTGAATGCGGGGGCCACGGCCGTTCTTCACCCTACCTTCGACGCTGAGAAAACCTTGCAAACCTTGCAAGATCGCCGCTGCACGGTCTTCATGGGCGTGCCCACCATCCACCGGCGGCTGGTGGCCGCGCCCCACGCCGCCGCCTACGACCTGCGCCATATGCGCCTGTTCACCTCCGGTTCCGACCGCCTGCCCGACGATTTGTTTCAGGCTTTTCAGGCCACGTTTGGCCACACGCTGCTGGAGCGTTACGGCATGTCGGAGACGGGCATGATCACCTCAAACCCGCTGCATGGCGAGCGGCGCATCGGATCGGTGGGGCTGCCGCTGCCCGGCGTTGCAGTGCGCATCGCCCATCCGCATACGGAGGAGACGCTGCCCGATGGCGCAGTGGGCGAAGTGCAAGTGCGCGGAGCCAACGTGTGCAAAGGATACTGGCGGCAGCCGGATAAAACGGCCGTCGCCTTCACTCCGGACGGCTGGCTGCGCACCGGCGACCTGGGCCTGCGTGAACCAGACGGCTATTTCACGCTGAAGGGCCGGTCTAAAGATTTGATCATCAGCGGGGGCTTCAACATTTATCCGCCAGAGGTAGAACTGGTGTTGGCCGACCATCCGGCAGTGCTGGCCAGCGCCGTCATCGGCTGCCCGGATGCGGAATGGGGGGAGAGGGTAACGGCCGTTATCGTCCCTCGCCCCAACATCCCTGTTACCGCCGAGGAAATCACGGCTTACTGCCAGCGTCATCTGGTCGGCTACAAGGTTCCGCGCCGCGTCCTACTGGTGGACAGCCTGCCGCGAAATGCCCTCGGCAAAATTCAAAAAGCGCAGTTGAGAAGGGAGTTGTGTGACGTAAATTACGTGCGTGGTTAGATTGGCCCAATCTCAGAGATTGGCCCAATCTCTCAGGCAGCTACTTCATAGCATCGTACTGGTAATAGTTGACACGGATACGGCCGTTAAAGAACTTGCGTACACGATCTGGTTGCGCCCGTTTGAAGTAGTCGGGGAATTTGGGGTCGGCGGTGAGGATGCACACGGCCCAACCCGTTTTTTTGCGCAGCATCTTGTTTAGGGCAATGTACATCTGGTTCATTTGTTGAAAATCGGACAGGCGACGGCCGTATGGCGGATTACAGATCAGCGTGCCGTTTTCCCGGTCAATCCACAAGTCGCGCACATCTTTTTGGGCAAAGACAATATCGTCGGCCACGCCAGCGTTAGCGGCGTTGATGCGGGCGGCGGCCACGGCCGTTGCGTCTACATCATAACCAAACAACTGCAGCGTCAGGTCTGATCGCCGCGCTGCCAGAGCCGCTTCCCGCGCCTCGCGCCAGGCCGCCGAGGAGATGATCGGCCAGCCTTCAGCAGCAAAGTCGCGGCGCAGGCCGGGCGCGATCTGGCGCGCTTTCAGCGCCGCCTCAATCAAAATCGTGCCGGAGCCGCACATTGGATCAATCAACAATCCATCCGGCCGCCACGGGCTGAGCCACACCAGCCCGGCGGCGAAGGTCTCTTTTAAGGGCGCTTCGACCGTTTCCGTGCGGTAGCCGCGTTTGTGCAGACCTGCGCCGGAAGTGTCTAAAGTCAGGGTGGCCACATCATTCAGCAAAGCAACCTGAATGGCGTATTCCGGCCCGGTTTCCGGCAGCTCTGCGGTGTCATAGGCCGCTTGCAGCCGGTCGACCACCGCTTTTTTAACGATGGATTGGCAGGAGCGCAGGCTTTGCAGGGCCGATTTAACTGACTTGGCATCGACGGGGAAACGGCCGTCAACCGGCATCCACACTTCCCAGGGCAGCGCCCGCACCTGCTCATACAAATCATCAAAAGTCAGCGCTGGGAACTCGCCCACCTTCAGCAGCAGGCGGTCGGCGTAGCGCAGCCACAGGTTGAGCCGCGGGATGTCGGCCAGCTCAGCTTCAAACTCGATCCGGCCATCGGACACGAGGGCTTCCGGGAAGCCCAGGTGATTGACTTCAATCTTGACCAGCTTTTCCAACCCGAATTTACAAATGGCGATGAGGGTAATTTTCTCCATGATGACGCGAGTATAACAGATATGGGTCAGGAAGAAGAAAGCTGGTAATAAGCGTCTGAACGTTAACTTTTCGCTTGCGCCAGCTTTCGTTCTGGCTATTTTCTACCTACAATCCATCTATGCCTGCTTGAAAAGCGGGAGGAATTTGTTATAGTGCAATGCAGCGTAAAAATGTATGGCTCATTTGGAACTTTTGGGGAGGAGAAGACGTTATACAGGATGCGCAATGCATGATGGGCATTGTCTGGGCGTGCCCCACCAGGCGACTGACCCAACAAGCCTTCACTTTAAATACCTTACCACACAAATCGTCGTTATATTTTTCAGGAGACTCGCTATGTTCAAACCGAGAAGTGCGCCTTTCCTATTAGTTATCACCATATTAGCTTTATTCGTGCTGCTGGCAGCTTGCCGCCGCGAAGAAACGCCGATAGAAACGCCTACGGCCGTTCCCACCGCCGCCCTCCCCGCCCAGACCACAGAGGAACCTACCCAGGCGCCAACGGCCGTGCCGACCAACACACCGCAGCCCCAGGCCGCCGTTGACCCGGCGGACATCGACTGGCCGCCGCAAGTTGTCTACAGCAGTCCGGCAGTGGGCGAGGAAGTGACGCTGGACGGCGCGATTACCATTCGCTTCGACCAACCCATGAACCAGAGCAGCGTCGAACAGGCCCTGGAAGTGCAAAGCGCGGCCGACGACACGGCCGTTGCCGGCAGCCTCACCTGGCCGCGCCCCGACACAGTCATCTTTACACCCAACAGCCAGCTCAACCGGCAGCAAACCTATCGTGTAAAAGTCAATGAAACCGCCGCCGGGCAAAACGGCCAGGCCATGAGCGCCCCCGCCGAATTTAACCTGCAAACCATTGGCGCGTTGGAAGTAGCCCAGGTGATTCCAGAAAACGGCACGACCGACGCCTCGGCTGAAGGGACCATCACGGTGCTGTTTAACCGCCCCGTCGTGCCGTTGGTGACAACCGACCAGCAGGCAAATTTACCCCAACCGCTCACCTTCGATCCGCCCGTGGATGGGCAGGGCGAATGGACATCCACCAGCATTTACCGCTTCACGCCCAGCGTGGCCATGAACGGCGCAACCAATTATCAGGTGACGGTGAACGCCGGGCTGGAAGATGTGACCGGCGCTGTGTTGGCCGACGATTTCACCTGGCGCTTTGCCACAGCCGCGCCGGAAGTGGTGCGCATCCAGATTGGGCAGGAAGACAGCCGCAGTGAGGATGCGCCCGTTCGTCCCACAGAAGCCATCACGGTTACTTTCAATATGCCGATGGATCGCGCCTCTACGCAAGCGGCAATGTCCGTGCGCGGCGTGGACGCGCCTGCGGTGGCCTTAACTTACATCTGGTCTGATGCCGACCGCGTCGTGACGTTAAAACCCGATTCCCTGCTGCAACTGGCCACCGATTATCAGGTGGTGGTGGAAACCGGCGCCCAGGCGGCCGCCAGCCCGACTAATTTGGCCGAACAGGCCATCAAAGCATTCACCACCGTGCCGTTTCCGGCTGTTGTCTCCACCGATCCGCCCAACGGCGCGACGGCCGAATCCTGGCAGCATGGTTTCAGCGTGACGTTTGCTTCTCCAATGAACCCGGACACGCTGGAAGATCGTATCGTCATTGATCCGCAGCCCAGCAATGCGCGCTACTACTTTAACGATTGGGATCAGTTCAGCGTGAGCGTCGATTTTGCTCTGGAACGGTCAACTACGTACCGGATCACCATTCCCGCCGACGCCGCCGACCCATATGGCAACCGATTGGGCGAGGATTACACGTTTGAATTTACCACGCCTGTCGCTTCGCCTATCGCTTCTTTTAACCTGCCCGGCGCGGTGACGCAGCTTTCGACGAGCTTTGAAACGGCCGTCGACATCATCCATCGCAGCGTCTCCCAAATGACCATAGACCTGTACGATGTCGGCCTGCCGATCAGCTATTTCAGCAATCAATACAGCATTTTCGATTACCAGCCCGAAGCCGCTCCCTTGCGTAGTTGGACCCTGTCGCCCAACGGCGACGGCGTGGAATCTCTGTCTTTAGCCGATGGCGGCGCGCTGCCCACCGGCGTCTATTTCCTGCAGGTGAGCGCGCCAGAAATCACGGAAGATTCGCGCTACTGGCAGGTCCAGCGCACCATTCTGGTGATAGCCGACACCAATTTAGTGGTGAAAGAGATGCCTAATGAAGTGAATGTGTGGGCCACAGACATCGCTTCCGGCCAGCCAGCCCAGGGCAAAAACATCACCCTCTATAACGTAGATGGCGTACCCAGCGGCACGGCCGTTACCGATGCCAACGGCTTTGCCCGATTCGATTACCAGCGCAACCCCAACCAATCCAACGGCGTCACGGTCATCAGCAACGAGCCGGGGCAGGCCGGGTTTGGCGCTGCCAATAGTGTCTGGAGCGGCGGTTTTGAACCGTGGCAACTGGGCATTAGTTATGGCTACAACGACCCCACCAAGGCGTATGTTTACCTCTACACAGACCGGCCCATTTATCGGCCGGGGGACACTGTCTATTACAAAGGCATCGTGCGCGACCCTGATTTTGGCCGCTACACGCTGCCCGAACAGACCGAAGCCACCCTGCGCATTACCCCGGTCAACTATTACAACGAAGGCGGCATCGACGAAACCATCCCGGTAACGCTGGACAGCGATGGCGCGTTTTACGGCGAGTGGGTCATCCCGGAAGACGCGCCGCTGGGGTCGCTAAACATCTACGTGGAAGGGCAAGATTGGGAAACCATGCGCGCCTTCAGCGTAGCCGAATACCGCAAGCCAGAATTCCTCATCACCATGACGCCGGACAAAGCGGAAGCGCTGCGCGGCGAGACGGTGGATGTGGTACTGCAAACCGAATACTTCTTTGGCGGGTCGGCCGCCGATCTGAGCGTAAGTTGGGCTATCTATGAAGACGCTTATTACCCCAACATGGACGGGCCATATTACGCATTTGGCGACAGCGCCGACTTTAATTACGTGAGTACTGGACCCTATGGACCTTTTGGCGGCGGCGGCGTCTATGGCAATTGGCTGACATCCGGCGAAGGCAAAACGGACGCCAACGGCCGTGTCACCATCACCCTGCCCGCCGACCTGCTGCGCACCGCCGACGACGGCAGCCGCAAGGTCACGGTAGAAGCGTCTGTCAATGACCTGGCCCAATTCCCCGTCACCAGCCGGGCCAGCGTGGTCTTCCACGCCGCCGATGGCTACGTGGGTGTGCGTCCCGCCGACTACGGCGTCAGCGCCGGGCAAGAGGCTGTGGTGGAACTTGTGACCGTAGACTGGCATGGAGACGCCCTGCCCAACCAAGAGGTCGCGGTTACATTCTACCGACGCGATTGGGAAGCGGCACGCAGCAACGACTACGGCCAGTATTACACCATCTGGACGCCGGTTGATACGGAACTCTCCCAAACCACCGTGACCACCGATGCACAGGGTAAGGGCGAAGCCAGCTTTGTGCCCGCAGAAGGAGGCTCTTACATTGCCGTGGCTACCCTCACAGACAGCAGTGGCCGCAAGCAAACGGCCACGACCGGCATCTGGGCCGTCGACCCGGCTTATGCCGGCTGGCGCTCGGCTCCGCGTGAATATGCAATGGACCTGGTGGCCGATCAACAAAGCTACAAACCAGGCGACACAGCGCGCATCCTGGTGCAGTCGCCGTTCGCCGAGCCGGTGAATGCCTGGCTGACCATCGAACGCGGCAACATGGTAGAGCAGCGGGTGGTGCGCGTCAACAGCAGCGAAGTGCTGGAGATTCCCATTACGCCCATCTTTGCGCCCAATGTGTATGTGGGGGTAACGGCCGTTAAACCCGTTAATCCCAACGACCCCACCCGCCCCTACGCCGACATCCGCACCG
>JAGOMA010000113.1 GCA_017993775.1 Chloroflexota bacterium
TCGAGAGGCCATCCACCTCCGGCAGCATCAAATCCAACACCACCAGGGCCGGAAGCTGTTTACGCACGGCCTCTAACGCCTGACGGCCGTCTCGCGCCACCCGCACCTGAAACCCTTCGCGCTTCAAATACAGGCTCACCACTTCCACCACCGACGCTTCATCATCGACAACTAAAATGTCGCCCAATTCCGTGAGAGTATTCATGTATTCCATCTACCTTTTTTATAATGGCAATACCTTACAGATGTCTTAACCAGGCGATTTTTTACACGAGATGTAATCATTTTGTAATAGTTGTCGTGGGTTGGTCGCCGGCTGCGGGCTGCTGACAAAAAGGCCAGGGATCTTGCCCCGCCAGCAGCGCGGCCAGCGCCGGACTGTCGGCGTAATGGCCATGATACGCTGGCGGCAGCAGAGCCGCAATCTGAGCCATGATCAACTGTGTATAAACGGGCAAATCCTTTGTGCGCACCCGTTCCCCATCGGTCGGCAGCGTGAACGGCCGTCCAATTCTCACTTCCAACGTCGTCGGCCGCAGCCGCTTAAAATTGTGAAACAATCGATCCCCATTCACCAATCCAACCGGCAAGATGGGCACGTTGGCCCGGCTGGCCAAAAAAGCCGCGCCATCTTTTGCGGCCATCAACTGCCCGGAGTAGCTGCGCGTGCCTTCCGGAGCCAGACCAAACACCGTGCCCGAAGCAATCGCCGTCAGCGCTTCGCGCAGCGACTGCCGATCCGCCTCACCCCGGCTGATATAGATTGCGCCCAACCAGGACATAATCGGCCCAAAAACGGGGTGATAGCGCCACTTTTCTACGGCGAAAAAACGCCATTTCTGCACAGGAAACGTAAGCAGCAGCACCGGCGTATCCACAACACTGGTGTGATTGAGGACCACAATATACGGGCCTTCGTGGGGAATATTTTCCCGCCCGATCACTTTAATGCGCGCCAGAATCATCAGACGCACCACATTCATAGCCAGACGAATAAGGCGATAACGAAAAAGCATAAGTCTCCTGATAGGATGGAATTTACAGTCTGCCAAAACATACGGAACATGGATGACGAATTACGGCGCGTCGTTGGCCACGCGCTGCGCAAACGCGATGACCTGCACGGCAACGGCCGTTCCGCCCGGCGGCGCGGCTTGCATGGTAAACGGCCGTGTCTCTCCCGCCAGCAGCACATCCGGCAAAGTCATCTGCTGAAAACCGGCCAGATTGCCCTGAGCGTCGTATAAACTGGCCACCACAGTTACCTGAGCGGCGGTTTCGCCCACATTTTGCACCTGCCCACTAATTTCCGCCCGGTCGCTGTGGGTAGAAACGGCCGTTTCCCCCACCGCCAAATCCAGATAACGCGATCCCAAATCCACCACGGTATCGCCGCCCGATACCGTGACCAGCGGTGCGCCCAATTCGGCGGGCGGGGCGGCCAACAGCACGCCAAACGGCGACACGCCGCCCGGCGGGATGATGGCGGCGCTGGCCCAGGCCACGGCCGTTACCGACGGGCCGCCAGCGGCATCGGGCAACTCTATGGTCAGCGTCACGTTATCGACTGGGGCGTCGCCATCATTTACCACTTCGCCCAGCAGCCACACCGCGCCCACCGGTGTGCGGTAGACCTGAATCTGGCGCACGCGCACCTGAATGGGCACGGCCGTGCCCACCAATCCGGCATAATCGACTACAATCGGCGGCGGCAAAATCAACGCCTGCCCAATTTGTAAAAGCTGCGGCTGCACCTCAGGATTCAACGCTTTAATCTCTTCCACCGTCGTATCGCGGGCGATGGCAATGCCCAGCAACGTGTCGCCCTCGGCTACCAGATAGATAATTGGCGTGGGCGAGGGCGTCGTTGTGGGCGCAGGCCGGGGCGTGGGTGTGGTTTGCTGCACCACGGCCGTTGGCGGCGCTTTGGTTGCCAGGGTAATGCCGATGGCGGGAACGGGCGTTACAGTTGGCGGGGAAACGGGGGTTACGGCCGTTTCCGGGTCTGACGATTGGCATTGCGCCAGAAATATCAGCGCCGCCAAAAGGAAAATGATCGTTTTTTTCTCCATAGACGCCGGATGAGTATAACGAATTTTAACCAGCGGGCGAACATGGCGCGCGGCTGCAACTGGAATATCAGCCGCCGGGTTGTCTGGCGGCGCAGGACGTATTACACTCTGACGCGTGATAAAACCGCCGTTCACCACCCGTTTTTTACGCCCCAACAGCCGATTGCTTCACCTCGCCGAGTGGGTTGTTTTGTTCATGGCGCTTATCGGAGCGATCTGGGCGGCTACCCAGAGCCAGAATGCGCCGCAGCTCATTTTGCTGGGGCTGCTCATGATCATCACCTTGAATTTTAGTTTGCCACCGGAACGCGGCGCGGCCGGTCTGGCTCCCGTAGTGGTGATCAGCAGTTTGTTGATGGTGGGACTGGAAACGGCCGTTATCCTCTTCATCCTCAGCATTATCCTGGCCGAAATTGCCCGCCCGCTCTGGAATCCTCTGTGGGAATACGTCGATGTCGCCCGACCATCCTGGCCGCAGCGCCTGGGCATTGGCCTGGTACACCTGACCAGCCTCATTTTTGCCGGGCTGGCGTTTCAGCGTCTTGGCGGCGCAGCGCCTCTCACCGTCGAATTTATCGAAGAATTAGACCTGAATTTGCTCACCTTGCTGGCGATTGTTTATGGCGCGACTTATTTTTTGTTGATGTGGCTGATCTGGCTGTTGATGAAACGGCCGTCGAGCCG
>JAGOMA010000016.1 GCA_017993775.1 Chloroflexota bacterium
AGATTGATAACACGAACTGGTTCTAAAATTGTAAAAGGAGGAGACGCTATGAGCGCAAGGTCAACCCCATGAATAAAAACCTACCCCACTCTCTGCGCCTCTGCCCCTTTGCGTCAAATTATTTCCGAAGGAGGAATTGAATGAAAAACGGCCGTACCCCACCCCCCATCTCCCCCAATGCCCCCCTGTTATGTCGGGGCGTGCGCGGAGCCACTGTCGTGAGCGAAAACAGCGCCGAAGCCATCCTATTCGCCACCCGCGAACTGTTGTACACGATGGTTCAGGTCAACCAGATTGACCCCGACATGGTCGCCAGCGCGTATTTCACCACCACCGAAGACATCACCGCCACGTATCCCGCCGTGGCCGCCCGCCAATTAGGCTGGTTCGATGTGCCCCTGCTGTGCGGCCACGAAATGAATGTCACCAATGGCCTGCCCCACTGCATCCGTATTTTGCTCCACTGGAACACACCCAAATCCGCCAAAGAAATCATCCACGTGTACTTACACGAAGCCGCCGCGCTGCGACCAGACAAAGAAGACGTGCCGCCCGTGCCGGCCGAAGAAATAGAAATGGTCATGAAGCATTGGCAGCAAGAAACAATCAGCCGATAAACAAACGGGAAAAACCAACAGCTTACAGCTCAAAAAAAGGAAGAGAAGAAAATGATAGTCGTGATGGAACCAACCGCAACAAAAGAACAGGTGAATGCAATTATCGAACGGGTCGAGGCGGTGGGCTGCAAAACTCACCCCATCATTGGCGCGGAACGGACCGTGATCGGGGTGATTGGCGACGGCCGTGTCATTGACGCCCGTCAGATCGGCCGCATGATTGGCGTGGAAACCGTGATGCCCATCTCCAAACCCTACAAAGGAGCCAGCCGTGAATTTAAGCCGCAAGACACCATCATCCAGGTGGGCAATGTCACCATTGGCGGCAAAGATTTGGTGATGATGGCCGGTCCCTGCTCGGTGGAAGGGCGCAGCCAGCTTTTGGAAGTGGCCCACGCCTGCAAAGAAGCCGGGGCGCATATTTTACGCGGCGGCGCTTACAAACCGCGCAGCTCACCCTACTCCTTTCAGGGATTGGGCGAGGAAGGGCTGCGGTATCTGGCGGAAGCCCGCGAGGCCACCGGCATGCCGGTGATCACCGAAGTGATGGAACCGGCGCTGGTGCCGCTGGTCTGCGACTACGCCGATATTTTGCAGGTGGGCGCGCGCAACATGCAAAATTACGCCCTGCTCAACGCCATCGGCAAATCCGGCCACCCGGTGCTGCTGAAACGCAGCTTCAGCGGCACAATCGAAGAGTGGCTGATGAGCGCCGAATACATTCTGAGCCACGGCAACAACAACGTCATGCTCTGCGAGCGCGGCATCCGCGCCAACGAGACAGAAACGCGCAACACGTTGGACATCAGCGCCGTGCCGGTGATTAAGCACCTGTCGCACCTGCCGATCATCGTCGACCCCAGCCACGCCACGGGCAAATGGGAGTACGTTGGGGCGACATCCAAAGCGGCCGTAGCCGCCGGGGCCGATGGCGTGATTCTGGAAGTACACCCCAAACCGGACGAGGCATGGTCCGACGGCCGTCAATCGCTAAAACCGGAAAAATACGCCGCTCTGGTGCAGGAAATGCGCGCTGTAGCCCTGGCTGTGGGCCGGAGCGTGCCTTCTAACCAGACAACTATCGGGCAAAACGGGCATGGCAAACGGCCGTTGCTCGTCCCCACGCCGTAAATGATGCGTGATACGTGATGCCTGATGCGTGCCCGCCACGCATCACGCATCACGTATCACGTATCACGTATCACGCTTCCCCTCTACGCCCCATCTCCAAAACAAAATAAGAGGCTGTGCCGGAATACGGCCGTTTCTCCCGTTTATCTATTCAGACAAGCATCACATTTTCGGGAGGTGATCGACAGCCATTCTTTTTTAGCCCCCATTTCTGGCCCACAAAGCACATGACCCTTGCTCCCACAGCTTACCAACTACATGCAGTCCTTTTTTGTTTCAGGAGAAACCATGCGAAAAATTATTTTGCAAATCGGAATTGGATTTCTGCTCATCCTCGGTCTTGTTTTGGTCGTTGTTCCCAGCACCGGCCACGCCCAACCTCAACCCCCAACAGCCCCAGACCAAATCAACAGCCCGGAAGACGACGGCGGCACCGCCGAAATCGGCGTGGAGTGGATTACCGATTGGCCCGGCACGGCCGACGACCGCGCCAACTGGTATTACTCAGCCAACAATCTTTACAACGAATTAGGCGGCGCTGGTTGGATCAAACGTTTTAACTATGGCAACACCAACGCCTGGGAAAAAGATTTTAAGGCCGCCATGTACGGCGGCATCAACGATACAGTGATCGACAGCGTAGACCTGGCGATGATCGGCACGCACGGCTCTAGCGCCTGGGATACGCGCTACGGCAAAACCCTCAGCTCGGTTTATTTCAGCTCCAATCACGACGATTGGCACCTGTCGCCCGGCGAGGCGTACCGCGCTTTCGGCAACAACGACCTGGAATGGCTGGCCTTCGATTCGTGCAGCGTGCTGCGCGACGACAGCATGTATTACTGGCACGAAACGTTCGACGGCCTGCATCTGATGTTGGGCTTCGCCAACACCATGTACGTGGTGTATCCCGGTGATGGCGGCGTGTGGGGCGACCAGATGCAACAAAAGGGCTGGTGGATTTTTGGGCATGGAGCTAAAACGGTGACGCAGGCGTGGTTTACGGCCGTTGAAGACCAGCAACCCTCCGGCGTCCGCGCCCGCGTCCTGGCCGAAACTTTAGACAGTTACAACGACTACATCTGGGGCCAGGGCTATGTCAGCCCGGACTACCCCAACAACGGCGCGTACTGGTATTGGGACCACGTCTCCGGCACGCCTGAGCCGCTGGCCTTAACGGCCGTGCCCACCTCTCTGCCCATCATCACCATCAACCAGCGCCCGGTAGACCAAACCTACACCGCCGAAGTCGGGCGGGCTTTCGGCCTGACCGGCGATGTCTTCCAATCCGGCGATGGCTCAGTCTTTGTGATGGTCGGCGGCCCCAACGACAATTTACAGCTCCGTGTGGATGCAGCCAGCGGCGGCTTCTTCTTCCAGAATTTAGACGAACTGTGGACCGACCCGGAACGGCCCCGCTCGCTCCCGCAATCCACACGTGAGGCAGCCGCGCTTGTCAGCAACTTCCTGGCGCAAAACGATTTTCTGCCCGGCGCGTTTGATTTTGATCCGCAAATTCCGCCCACCATCGAGTTGGAAGGGCCAACCGACGGCTTGCTGCTGCCAGCCTTGCAAATCGCTGCCACCACACCGACCACCCCCACCAATTACGCCGTTCACTACGCCCGCACCGTCGATATTGGCGGCGGGCAGCGGCTGTCGATTGTCGGCCCCGGTTCGCGCCAGAACGTGTATGTAGGCGACAATGGCGACATTATCGCCTTCAAGGGCGGCTGGCGGTCGTTGAATTTGCAACCGGGCATGCAAATTCAGGCATCTACGGCCGTTACCGTCCCCATCAAAACCGCCACCGAAGCCTGGGACCAATTCCTGGCCGACCCCACCATTGCCCTGGCGCAGCTCCCCATCGCCGATACCTACGACACCACCGGACAGCCAGAACCAACATTGGCCTACTACGAACAACCCCAGGTCCTCAACCAAAATGAGTTGATCCCTGTCTGGATTTTCCAGGCCAATTTATACGTCGACGACGCCAATGCCCCTGGCGGGCAAGCGTTAGTCACCGAAAACAGCAAAATCTACATCCCGGCCGCCGCCGACCCGGCAACGCTGCCCAAAGCCAGCATCACCAGCCCGACCACCGGCCTGATTGTGATGCCCGGCGAAGCCCTAGACCTGGCCGGCGAAGTCACCGGCGGGCAAGGGCCATACACGTTTGATTGGTCGGCAGGCATTGATGGCGCTCTGGGAACCGGACCAACGGTGAACGGCGTCACCTTAACGCCCGATTTGCGAGCCAGCGGTTTGCAGCCGACAACCATCACGCTGCGGGTAATTGACGGCAACGGGGCCATCAGCACGGCCGAAGTGACCGTGATTGTGATGACGCCTGTCTATCTGCCCATGTTGGCGCAAAACTAGCGGCTTTTAGGAATGGTAGATGGGTCCAATCGCCAAGATTGGACCCATCTATCCGCCAAACCGACCCTGCCTGGGTGGAGATAAAATTTAGGGCGGAACGGCCGTCTCATGCTATACTTTGCGCCCAAAAGGAAGCAAAAATGGCCCCACCCTCACCCAACACCTTCACCAACCCCATCCTGCCCGGCGGCTACCCCGATCCCTCCATTTGCCGCGTCGGCGATGATTTTTATCTGGTCAATTCCTCGTTCGAGTATTTCCCTGGCCTGCCCCTGCATCACAGCAAGGATTTGGTGAACTGGGAACTGGTTGGTTACGGGCTGCACCGCGAAGATCAGTGCACCGGCGAGATGAATCTGGTAGACGTGCAGTCACGCGGCGGCATCCATGCGCCGACGCTCCGCCATCACGAAGGCACGTTTTATCTCATCACCACCAACGTCTACGTACCACCCGGCGATAATCAACCCACCCAATTCATCAACTTCATCCTCACCGCCCAGGAGATTGCCGGTCCCTGGTCAGAGCCGCACATTTTGGTCGGCGCGCCGGGCATCGACCCCGACATCTTTTTCGATACGGATGGCAAAGTGTGGGTCGCGGGAACCCATTCACCGGCAACGCCCAATTTCCCCGGCGAAGGCGAAATCTGGCTGCAAGAAATCGACGTGGCCGACTGGCGGCTCACTGGCGAGCGCCATTTCCTGTGGCGCGGGGCCTGCGGCGGGGTGTGGGTGGAAGGGCCGCACCTGTACAAACAAGACGGCCGTTATTACCTCCTGGTCGCGGAAGGCGGCACCAGCTTCAACCATGCCGTGATGGTGGCCGTCAGCGACGCCATCACCGGACCGTACACGCCCAACCCGCGCAACCCCATTTTGTCCACGCGCCATCTTTCCTACGACAACTGGGTCAACAGCGTGGGGCATGGCGACATGGTGGCATTGGCCGACGGCCGTTGGTTCATGGTCGCCCTGGGAATCCGCAGCGAGTCCGGGCGCGGGTCGAACATGGGGCGCGAAACCCACCTGATTCCGGTGACCTGGGAACGCGAACCCTTTGAATGGCAGGAAATCAAGTACGAATGGCCGGTCTGCGCCCCGGCCACCGGGCGCGTGGAGCGATTTGCGCCGCTGCCGCTGCCCAACACCCGGCAGAATCGCAGCGATGCTTTTTTTGACGATTTCTCGCTGGCCGCGCGGCGCCTCGAATGGAATTTCCGACGCGTGCCCCTGCCCGAGACCTACTCGCTGCACACGCGTGAAAATCACCTGCGCCTGTTCGCCAGACCGGAGGATTTTGAGGAACGAGGGCGGTGTAGTTTCATGGGGTTCCGGCAAAAAGAGAGCGATTTTACCTATGCCGCCAGCATGGAATTTTGGCCAGACAGCGACCATGTAGAGGCGGGCATTGTCTTGTTCCAGCAAGACAATCTCTGGCTGAAGATGGCGGTGCGACGGGAAAACGGCCGTTACCACCTCCGCCTGGTTTTTGCCGCCCCCGACACACCCCCCGCACTGTTGGCCGAGGCAACCCTGTCCCACTACTCCGGCGAGATTATCCTTCAGGTTGTGGCGCGCGACGGCCGTTACCGCTACACCTACTCATTGGACAACGGCGTTAGCTATCAACCATTGGCCGAAACAGCGGCAAACCTGATTCTTAGCCGTGGTTACACCGGCGCATATTTAGGCCTTTTTGCCACCAGCAACGGCCAGATCACACAGACTTACGCCGATTTCGATTGGGTGCGGTGCGTGATGGGTGAGGCGTGAGGCGTGAGGCGTGATGCGTGATGTACGAGTCACGCATCACGCCTCACGCCTCATTTTTCATCTGCCCCACAAGCCAAACCCGGCGTTCCGCCGTTCCTCGCGGCGGCGGTGCTGCTCGTGGATTTCTTGGACGTGGGCAGCTTTTTCCAGGACGGCCGTTTCCAGCCAAATTTTGCCGTTTTCGGCCGTGGCCACGCTGCCCGCGCCGTAAGCCCCCGTCGCCGTGTCGTCGTCCCAGGGTGGATTGGCTGCCAGCGAGCCGCCCTCAATCCAATCCATGTAATAATTCTCCGTGGTGATAAAGTCCGTCTCGTCCACCACCCGCGCCATGTGGGTTAAATCTGGCCGCAAATGAAGAATCATCGCCGTCTCCAACTCTCCGGCATGACCCATGCCGCCCCGCGCCGAACGGCGATATTTCTCGATGGCCGCCGCGCCCAGGCTGCCCGACGTGTGCAGCCAGGCGGTGGCGCAAAACATGCGCCGGTGGCGCTCCCCGGCATATTTGATGGTATTGACCAGAAACGAGACGTTACCGCCGTGACCGCTCATCAGGTACAGCTTGCTAAACCCACGCCCGGCCAGCACGTCAATCACCCCCAGCCAGAAATCCTCGAAGGCGCGGCCGCCGCAGTTGAGTGTGCCGGCAAACGCCTGCCGGTGGGTGCTGACGCCGTAGGGGAAGACGGGCAAAGACGTGGCGAGGTGGGGGATGGAAACGGCCGTTTCCCGCCCAATATGCCCAATAATCAATGTATCCGTCGCCAGCGGCAGGTGAAACCCATGCTGCTCCGTATGCCCGATGGGGATAAGCGCCACCTTGTCCAGCGCGCCCGGTCCTGGCAGCAAGGGTTCAGGAGTGAATTGAGAACCATGCGGCAAGGCAATCCGCTGTGCCCCCAACCCCAAATCCACGGCCTGCGGCGTCAGGGCAAATACCCGCGAAAAGCCATCCTCACGCAAACTGTCCAGCAAATTGGCCACCAACTGCCCCAGCAGCGCTTCCGGCACAGCCAGCCCGCTGCCCCGCCAGCCAAACGGGATCGGCGGCAGCAGCCCCACCCGCGCCGGCTCGCCCAACGCGCTTGCCAGCCGCGTCCGGTCATATCCCTCCCCCAACGGCAGTACCAACGGCGTGTCGCGCGGCAAAGCGGCCACGTCCGGCCAGGTTAATTCCTCGTAGCTAAAAAAATCAGTCGTCGTGGGCATATACAAGCTCCTTCTCCTTATGCTAAAATGACACACTTGGCTTTCTGTTTCGTAAATAAGATTGGTCCAATCTCAGAGATTGGACCAATCGGTAAGGTGGGACATGCGTGACGATCATATTCTTCCTGTTACACGCTGGGTGGCTGGGCTGGTAGTGCCCATCCTGGCGCTGGCCTTCATTATCCTCTACTTCCTCCCCCACCGCACCGGCGATTTCTTCGCCTGGACCATCAAACCGACGATGACGCCGATGATGATGGGCGCGGGCTATCTGGCCGGGGCCTATTTCTTTGTGCGGGTCGTATTGGCCAAGAAATGGCATCACGTCGCCCTGGGCTTCCCGGCGGTGACCGCTTTTGTCTGGTTCATGGCCTTTGCCACGATTTTACATTGGGACAAGTTCAATCACAGCCACCCCGCCTTTATTGCCTGGCTGATTTTGTACGCCGTCACCCCGTTCCTCATCCCGGCGCTGTGGTGGTTTAACCGCCAAACCGACCCCGGCCTGCCGGACACGCCGGACGCCGTGATTGCCCCGGCGGTCCGCGCCATCATGGGCGTGATTGGGGCCATCAATCTGGGCAACGCCTTTTTGATGATGCTGTTTCCGGCGCTGTTTATTCCCATCTGGCCCTGGACGTTGTCGCCGCTGACAGCGCGGGTGGTGGCCGGCTGGTTTGCGCTGCCCGGCGTGGTCGCCCTGGGCGTGGCCGCCGACTCACGCTGGAGCGCGGCGCGCATCACGCTGCAAAGCCAGATATTTGGCATTGGCCTGATTTTGGTGGCGGTGGTTCGCGCCTGGGGGGAATTTGACACAAGCAAACCGGCGACCTGGGTATTTGTCGGCGGCCTGACGGCGCTGCTGCTGGTGGTGGCGGGGGTGTATGCGTGGGAAACGGCCGTTACCCCCAAGCCAGACTCCCCACCGGATTAATCAACCGCTCCTGGTTTCATTCCCCAGCGGAGCGCAACACATAGTCATAAAGTGGGTCACTGATCCAAAACCCGGCTTTTTCTCTCAAGCTGCGCAAGAGGGGTTCAACGGCCGTAATAAAACCCTTTTCCTTTGCTTCAATCAACAAGCCCAGCAAACCAGTATATTCAAGGTTAAACTGCTGGGCGACGGCGCGCGCTTTACGCTCATCAATCAACAGCAAGTCAGCTCCGAGTTCAATAGCCAGGGCTATCGCCTCCGATTCCCCTCTGTCTAACTGCAAGCGCAGGGCGATAACAAGTGAATCATTCCTGACCTGCCTGACTGTAAGCCACGGCAAACTGCGAATTTGCTGCGAACCAGGCATCCCCTGTCCCTTCAGCACCAATTCATCGTGAACGGCCTGAGGAATCACGACCTCGCCATACAATTCCGTAAGGATCTCAAGCTGGCTAATTATCGCCATATTCATCAATGGCGAGGTGTCACTTACCACAATCATAATCGGCCAAGTTTATGCAGCGTTTGCAAATCCGCCTCAAATTCAGCTATATCATAGTGCACCGGGATCTGGCGGCTGGCCAATAAAGCCTGGAACTGCCATTGAGGCAACTGCGCCAATGTACTTGCCTGCCCTAAACTCAGCTTATCGAGTTGAAATAGCAGCACGGCAATTTCCTGGCGCAGTTCAGACTCCGTCATACGTGTGGACTGTAAAATCTCATCTGGTATTAAAATGCCCATCTGTCATCCACCTTCCAAGACAATTTATTTAGCAAGTATAACATGCCTTCCATCAGGCTAATCATACAAATTCACCCCGGCCAGTTCCCGCTCCCGCCGGGCCACATAATCGTGCAGGGCGTCGGCAACGGCCGTATCCAATTCCGGCGCTTCATACTGCGCCAACAGTTCCTGCCAAATCGCGTTCGCCCGCCGGGCCGCGTCCCAACTGCCCGCCGCTTCCCAGGTATCATAATTCAGCCGGTCGCTAAGGGCCGTGGGGAAAAAGGCGGTGGCAAAACGCGCCTGCGTGTGGGCCGTGCCAAAATGATGGCCGCCTGACCCCACCTCGGCGATGGAATCCAGAGCCAGCGTGTCGTCGTCGATGGCCAACCCGGCCAGAAAATGCTGGAACATCGCCAGATTCTCAGCGTCGATGATGAACTTCTCGAACGAGGCTGTCAGGCCGCCATCCAGCCAGCCGGCGGCGTGCATGAGCAAATTGCTGTGAGCCATCACCGCCGGCCAGAGATTCCACATCGACTCATAAGCCGACTGGGCGTCGGGGGTTTTGGCGGTGGTCAGGCCGCCGCTGGCGCGGTAGGGCAGCCGGTAAAACCGGGCCAACTGCGCCCCGGCGATGATCGCCCAGGCCCCTTCCGGCGTGCCGAAGGCGGGACTACCGCTTTTCATGTCCACGTGGGTCGTAAAGCCACCGTAGACGACAGGCGCGCCGGGGCGCACCAGTTGGGTCAGGGCGACGCCGGCCAGGGCTTCGGCGTTTTGTTGGGCCAGGGCCGCGGCCAGTGTCACCGGACTCATGGCCCCGGCCAGGATGAAGGGGGTGATGAAGCAAACCTGCCCGGCGCGGGCGTAGGTGATCAGGCCGCCCAACATGCGCTCGTCGTAGGTGAGCGGGCTGTTGACGTTGATGACATCGCCGATGACCGGATCGCCATCCAGGCTGCCAAACACGAGGCGGGCCATCTCCAAATTGTCGGCAGTGATGATACGGCCGTGCGCCGCTTCCATCACCGCTTTGTCTGAATGGGTGAAGGCGACCAGCAGGCGGCGCAGGTGGCGGCTGGAGACGGGCACGTCGTGGGCAGCCACCTGTTCCCAACTGGAGAAATGAATCGTGTTGATGAGGTGGGAAAGTTTGACGAAGTTGGTGAAGTCGGCGAGCGTGCCGGGGCGACGGCCGTGATCCAAATCCATCGCGTACACCATCCCCCCATTCGGCCCGAAAGCCAGGGCACTGCCGCCAATGTGGACGCTGCGCTCCGGGTTGCGGGCGCGCCAGGTAAAGGCGGCCGGAGCGTGGGCGATGGCTTCCAGCAGCAGGCCGCGATCAATCCAGATGTGGCGGGCGGCGTGGTCCACTTTGGCCCCGGCTTTGTGCCAGATGGCCAGCGCCTCGTCGTCCAGAAAATCCAGGCCAACGTTTTCCAGAATGTGCAGCGAGGCGTCGTGGATTTGCTGAATCTGGTCGGGGGTCAGGATTTCGGCTGGCGGGAATGGGTTGCGCGGCTGGCGGAAGGGGGTGGACAGGAGGGGGGATAACGGCCGTTGAGACGGCCGTTCGCTTCGTCTGGGTTTGGTGCGCATATCAATCATTACCGATAAAAACTAATTTGCCGGGGCCTGCCCCACCACCACCAGATGGCCTTCTCGCGAATAATAATCAGGGTGCTGCAGAACATGGTCAGGCGAGTCAAAGTTTAGCAGCTCGCGCCAGGCCAACCTATCTGATTCCGAAAGGGCAACACTTTCGGCCGCATGGGCCAGGAACTGCATGATGGAGATAGCGTACTCCTGCTCAACGGGGCGTAAGGGCGCTTTTCGTTCGCTAACAAAAGATTGGAAGCTTACCCTGGTGAGCCCCGCTTGCTTGAACCAAGTCGGCAGTTGCAGGGTGCGCAAGGAGCCTTGAAGCGGCGGAATGTGGCGCCGAGCGGCGTCGAATAGACGCCAAAACAGGGTCGGGTCAAAAGGAGCAAACAAGCTGTTGGTCAAATCATATTCCTTCACCGCCACCAATCCACCCGGCCGCACAACCCGCCGAAATTCGGCCAGCATCTTTCCCAATTCATCATCTGTCAGGTATTGGGTGATATTGGCGCACCAGACAACATCAAAATGATTATCATCGTAGGGCAGGGATGTAAGATTGCCAACCCTGGTTTCTATGGCGCAAGGAAACTGCTGGTTTTCGATGAGGGCTTCAACCATCTCAATGTTTTCCGGAGCCAGGTCGTAGGCACAAATATGACCAGTAGAACCTACCAATTCGGCGAGAAGTGGGAGGAAGCTCCCGCTGCCGCAGCCGGCATCCAAAGCATTCCAGCCTGATTGGATGCCCACTGAGCGAATCATCGCTTCATACTCCGGCTTCATTGCCTCGAAGTGACTATCCAAATAGGATCCTGCGGATAATTCGTGACCGGTAGATGTGGTTGTGGCATTGGAATCAGACATTAGCGCCTCCTTTTACATTTAACTCACCGGCGACGGCCGTAAACCATCACCTGGGAACCAGATACCAATCCATGAACACTTCCAGGCGGCGCTGGTAATCCATCTCCGTCTCATGCTTCACAAAACCGTGCGGCTCATCGGCATAGGTCTTGTACTCAAACGTCTTCCCGGCGCGGCGCAGCGCCTCCGCCCAAATTTCCGATGATTCCGGCGGCACGATGTCGTCCAGCAGGCCGTGCAGCAGCAGGACGGGCTTTTGTATGTTTTCAATCTCCAGGATGGGCGAGGCCGCCTGATACACCGCCCAATTGCTCGCGGGATGGCCCATCTGCATCTCCGTGTAGAGCCGCGTCTCCCGCTCACACAGCGCCCAGGAAGAGTACAACTCGGCGTCGCCGTACTTGCTGACGCCGCAGGCAAATAGATAGTCGGGGTCGCGGGCCAGGCAGCAGGCGACCATGTAGCCGCCATAGCTGGAGCCAAAAATGCCTATTTTGTCCGGCTGCACCCCATCCAACGTCCGCAAATAGCGCGCCCCGTACAGGCAGTCTTGCGTATCGCCCACACCCCAGTTGTCGTAGTTGGCGTGTTCAAACCCGACGCCGTAGCCGGTGCTGCCGCGAAAGTTAGGGGCGATGAAGGTGTAACCCTTGGCGACCAGATATTGAGCCAGCGGATCCCAGACAAACTGCCACTGGTCGGTGGGGCCGCCGTGCGGCCGCAGGATAGCTGCCCCGTTGGGCTTCGGTGGTTTGTAGAGGAAGGCGTGGATTTCCAGGCCGTCGTAACTTGGGTAACTGATGCGCTCCGGCGTGACCTGAGGCAGGCAGGCCAGGGCCGGCGGATTGGAGAAGGTAAGTTGGGTCAGCGCGCCACCATCCACAGCCACGCGGTAAAGGTCGGGCGGGGTGATGGCGTTTTCGTATTCGACGGTGAGAGACGCGCCATCGGGCGACCAGCAGGGACGCGCATGGACGCCGTAGCCGGTGCGCACGTCGGTAATGGCGCCGGTGTCGGCGTCGATGAGAGCTAAATCTAAGGCGCCGCCAAGGTTGATGGTGGCGGCGAGGGTACGGCCGTCCGGCGACCAGCTAAATTCGCCCACGTCATGCCCCAATTGGGTCAACTGCCGCTCGCCGGAGCCATCTGGCCGCACCAGCCACACCTCGTTGAAGTTGGGTCGCTGCGAGAGGAAGGCAATCCATGCGCCGTCGGGCGACCAGCGGGGGAACCAGCTTTTTTGCTTCGGCGCGCCCTTCAGCGTGCGCACCTGCCCGGTTGCCACTTCCACCAGGCGCACATCCAGGCGGTTAAGGTCGTTGAGAGGGCGGTGGACATAGGCGATGTAACGGCCGTCGGGCGACGGCTGCGCGCCAAAATCATCACCATCTTCGCCGGTAGTCAGGGGACGGGGCCAGCTTCCGTCCCGGTCCGTTAGCAACAGTTTGGCGCACTCGTCGCGCGTCACGCCAACGATGAGCCGGGTGCTGTCGGGCAGCCAAACGGGCGCGTAGGCCCCGTCGGTGAAGCCGGTGAGCTTTTTAGCCAGCCCTGAGCCGTCGGCGGAGGCGAGGTGGACGTGGCCGTTCATGGTGAAAGATAGGAAACGGCCGTCCGGCGACCACTGCGGCGCGCTGTCCATCCAGTAAACAGTCGGTTTGCGCCCCACAGTGACGCGCCGGGGCCAGCCGCCGCTGGCCGGAATGGTATAAATGTTCGTCTCGCCGTCGCGCTGCCAGCAGAAGGCCAGCGTCTGCCCGTCTGGCGACAGGCGGTGGTGGTGGACCAAGTTAACCGAGTTAATCAGTTCCAGGCTCCAGCCTTCTGGTGGTTTGAGGTCTGGGCGTGGCAGGGCGGGACGGCCGTTATATTCATATTTTTCAGCGATTTTGATAGGTGTGTTCATATGCGTGTTGCGTTTACTTCTCCCATTTCGGGAATTCCTCTTGCAAAACGCGGCGCAGCACAGATTCGGTCACCGGTTTTTCAGAACTATCGGCTAAATACGCTTTGAGGGCATCATTAATCATAGTCTGGTAGCCTATTCCTGCCGCCTCTGCCCTGGCGCGGAACTCCTCAAGAACAGCATCATCAATGTAAATAGTAATGCGAGTTTTCCCTTTGCTGGGCAAGATTGCGCCTCTCTTACCTCCTGAAAAATCATATTCAGCCTTCATATGCTTTTACCTCTCGACCAGTTGCCCCCCGCGAAGAAATAAGCCGGATTTCTTCGCCACGAAGTGTATAAACAACGACAAGAATCTCATTAGTGTTTCCCATACCTACTACTATCCATCTATCCCCGTCTTTAGAATGGGGATCTTCTTTGTGGATAGCCAAAGGATCGTAAAAGACGCCTTCGGCATCGGCAAAGGATACATCATGTTTTTTGAGGTTGCTTCTTGCTTTTTCTGGATCAAACTGAAACTTCATGTATGCCCCCACATTGTATGCACAATATACATATAAGTCAACATGTACGGCCGTTTTCTCCCATCTCCCCTACTCTACCAAATGACACGCTACCCAATGCCCCTCACTTACCTCGCGCCATTCCGGCACGATTTCGCTGCACTGCGGCGCGGCGATGGGGCAGCGGGTGTGGAAGCGGCAGCCGGACGGCGGATCAATCGGGCTGGGCACGTCGCCGGTCAGGATGATGCGCTGGCGCTGGCGCGCAGCCTTCGGGTCGGGGATGGGCACGGCCGAAAGCAGCGCCTGGGTGTAGGGATGGAGCGGATTTTCGTAAAGCTCGTTTTTCTCGGCCAGTTCCATCATCACGCCCAGGTACATTACGGCCACGCGGTTGCAAATGTGGCGCACCATGCTCAGGTCGTGGGCGATGAAAAGGTAGGTTAGACCCAGCCGCTCCTGCAAATCCTCCAGCAGATTCACCACCTGCGCCTGGATGGACACGTCTAGCGCGGAAATCGGCTCGTCG
Organism: Chloroflexota bacterium; assembly: GCA_017993775.1. Taxonomy (GTDB): domain Bacteria; phylum Chloroflexota; class Anaerolineae; order Promineifilales; family Promineifilaceae; genus Leptovillus. The sequence goes on from JAGOMA010000016.1 coordinate 14,194, forward strand.
CAGACAATGAAGGCGGGATTGGAGGCCAGGGCGCGGGCGATGCCAATGCGCTGGCGCTGGCCGCCGGAAAATTCGTGGGGGAAACGGTTGCGGTAACGGCCGTTTAACCCCACCAGCTCCAGCAATTCCACCACCCGTTCATCGCGCGCTTTCTCATTCGGCAGCAGCTTATGCACGCGCAGCGGCTCGGCCACAATCGCGTTTACCGTCCACCGCGGGTTCAGCGAGGCGAACGGGTCTTGAAAAATAATCTGCGCCTTGCGCCGCAAAGCCAGCCAATCGTCCCCGCTGGCATTCACCACGTCCAGACCGGCGATTTCAATGTCGCCCTCGGTAACCGGATACAAGCCCAGCAGCGTCCGGCCAACCGTACTCTTGCCGCAGCCGCTTTCACCCACCAGCCCCAACGTTTCCCCGGCGGCGATGGCAAATGTGATGCCGTCCACCGCCTTCACCGCGCCAACAGCCCGTTGAAAAACAATGCCTTTATGGATTGGGAAGTGCTTTTTTAAATTCCTGACAACGACCAACGGCTTTGACCCATTTTCGGGGATGCTCATCGCGGCTCTCCTGTGCTGACGTTGACCCAACAGGCCGTTTTATGCTGCGCGGCCACCGACAACAACGGCGGCATGTCACTCAAACACCGCTCAATCACCATTGGACAGCGCGGCGCGAAGGGGCAGCCGTGCGGTTTTACCAGCAAATTGGGCGGCGCGCCGGGGATAGAATTCAGCCGGTCGGCGCGGCGGCGGTCGACGCGGGGCAGCGCGCCCAGCAAGGCCGTGGTGTAGGGGTGCTGCGGCCGTTCATACAAATCATCGACCTCAGCTTCTTCGATGATGTAACCGGCGTACATCACAATCACCCGGTCGGCCATGCCGGCGACAACGCCTAAATCATGGGTGATCCAGATCATGGCCATGCCCAATTTTTCACGCATCCGCACCACCAGGTCCACGATTTGCGCCTGGATGGTCACGTCCAGGGCCGTGGTTGGTTCGTCGGCGATGAGCAGGCTGGGATTGCAGGCCAACATCATGGCAATCATCACGCGCTGGCGCATCCCGCCGGAGAATTGGTGCGGATACTGCCGCAGGCGGCGCTCTGCGTCGGGGATACCTACCAGGTCCATCAGTTCTACGCCACGGCTGCGGGCTTGTTCCAGATTCATGCTGTAATGTTTGCGCAGCGCTTCGGTCAACTGGCGTTCGATGGTCAGGACGGGGTTGAGGGAGGTCATGGGGTCCTGAAAGATCATGCCAATTGCGCCACCCCGCACCTGTTCGAGGTCGTCTTCGGCCATAACGAGCAGGTCTTGGCCTTGCCAGGCGGCACGGCCGTTCACAATCTCACCGGGCGGTATAGGGATTAATCCCAAAATAGACATCATACTGACCGATTTACCGCAGCCGCTCTCACCGACCACGGCCACAACTTCGCCCTGGTGGATGGTGTAAGAGATGCCGTTTACGGCATGGACTGTGCCCTCTGGGGTGTGAAATTGCACCTTGAGGTCGCTAACTTCAAGTAAGGGAACGGTGGATTCATTCATAAAAGTCTCGGCGGAAGATTGAAGATTGGCAACCCAGTTCAATCTTTAATTTTCGGAACTCGTAAGACCCCAAGGGTTTGCGCCTGAAAATTTGGCTCATGGGGACATCAAACCCTTGGGGTCTTGCCACTATTTCAATCTTTTCCTACATCGCACGACTGCGCGGGTCCAGGGCGTCGCGCAGGCCATCGCCGACAAAGTTGATGGCTAAAACTGTCAATAAAATGAGCATTCCAGGGAAAATCCAGAGCCAGGGAGCTGTTTCTATGTAGTTATAGGAGCCTTCTAACATGTTGCCCCAGGTGGCGGTAGGCGGCTGCACCCCCAACCCCAGGAAGCTGATGTAGGCTTCGGCCAGGATGGCGTTAGCGACGCCCAACGTGGCGGAAACGACGATGGGGGCAATGCTGTTGGGCAGGATGTGCTTAAAAATGATTTCTCGGTTGGATGTACCGACGGCTTTGGCGGCGAGAATGAATTCGTTTTCTTTGATGGACATGAACTCGGCGCGGACAATGCGGGCCAGGTACATCCAGCTTGTCAGGCCGATGATCAAGATGATGGTGATGACGCTGCCGCTGAAGGTTCGGCCAAAGACATGGATGTCGGGGATTTGGCCGCCGAAAAATTTGGCCATGACAATCAGCAGAAAAAGCTGAGGAATGATCAACACGGCCTCGGTGATGCGCATAAGAATGCCATCGACTTTGCCGCCGTAATAACCTGCGGCCGCTCCAACCAGGATGCCGATGCCCGTTTCGAGGGTCACGGCCGTTAACGCAATAAACAACGAAATCTGCCCACCGTAAATGGTTCGCGCCAAAATATCTCGCCCGACCGTGTCCGTGCCAAAATAGTGCTCTGAAGATGGGCTTTCCAGACGAACGGCCGTGTCCGTGGCATTGGCGTCGGCTTCAGAATAAAACAGGATGCCGGCAAACGAGTAAATGAACAAAAAAACAATAATGCCCATACTAACCATGGCCATTTTATGCCGCCGAAAACGGCGCCAGGCCATTTGCCCCGGCGTAAGCGGCGGCGCTTCCAACTCGTCGGCGCCCACTTTGGGTAACGTGACCACAGGGGGATCTACTGCGCTCATAGAAATCTCCAGGTAATCAGAAGGTAGAGAAGAAAGTGTAGAGATAGAGATGGCAAGAGACTCCGTTCTATCACTACACGCTATCTCTACACCTGATTAATCGTAACGAATACGCGGGTCAAGCCAGGCATAGGTGATGTCGGTGATGATTTGAAAGACAATGACCGTAACAGCCAATAACATCAGGATGCCCATCACAACAGGCACGTCGGAGCGAGAAACGTGGTCAAGGAACAGGCGGCCCATGCCCGGCCAGGCAAAAATCCGCTCGGTGACCACCGCGCCGCCAAGTAAGAAGGCAATGTCCAGACCGACTACGGTGACGATGGGCAGCGAGGCGTTTTTTAGAGCATGGACGACAATGACATAGCGCCCACGCAGCCCTTTGGCCCGCGCCGTGCGGATGTAATCCTGGTTCATGACTTCCAGCATGGTGCTGCGGATGTAGCGGCTGTAAGCCGCCAAACTGACAAAGGCAATGCTGAGTACAGGCAAAATCATGTGCTTGGCTACCTGTCCCGGGGTTTTGCCCACCTGCGGATCGAACATGCCCACCGAAGGCAAATAGGGCAGCCCCCACCGCTGGAATTTCACCGAAAAGATGTAGATCGAGAGCAGGGCGATAAAAAAGATGGGCATAGAGTAACCGATGAAGGAAACGGCCGTAATCACATTATCCGCCACAGAATACTGATGCAGCGCCGAATACACGCCAATCAAAACCGCAAACACAATGATCACCACCTCTGCGGCCGCCATCAACAACAATGTATTGGGAATACGCTCCCAAATTACTTCCCAAACCGGCTTGCCCCGATTCACCATCGACGTGCCAAAATCGCCGCGCAGCACGCCCAGGCGCTGCCCAGGCGTTTCCGGCACGCCATCACCATCCGCATCGAACTTGTCCCAATCGTTGCCCACCAGCCAATACAAATACTGCGTGTACATCGGCTTATCCAGCCCAAGTTGGCGCGTCAGGCGTTCACGGTCTTCAGGGCGCGTAGCGCGACGGCCGCCCAGCGTGGCTATCGGGTCGCCCATATTTTGCATAAGCACAAATAAAATCACGCTGATGATGAACAACAGCGGAATAGCCTGGAGAAGACGGCGAATGATGTAGCGGCCCATAATCAACTCCTATACTTCAAGCAGCAGCAATGGAAGAAGGACTGCTCATTTCCAGCAAGAATGGTTGGCAAAGGCAGCAGGCAAGTCGAGAAAATTTTCCACAAACTCACCTGCTGCCCAAAGTCTCGTTCATCCATAAGGGGTCAAGGCCCGGTCCAAACCAGGTGACCAGACCAAGCCTGGCGGCGCAGTCACAAACGAAACCTGACATCACATGGAACGGCTAATTTTGCATATCCCATGCAGCAATGCTGTAGAATGGCGACGCGCCGGACATATTGACATTTTGCAAACGGCCGCTTAAGGCCCAAATATCCGGGTCTTGCCACAATCCCAGCCAGATGACATTGTCATACATATATTTGGTTATCTCGAAGAATGTTTGCTGGCGTTCGGCAAAATCGGTTTGGGTAGCCTGCAGCGCAAACAACCCATCCAATTTTTCATCGCAAAGCCTCTGCCAGTTAGCGCCGTCGGGATATTCATCTGTGGGGATTTCACTGCAATACCAATAGTAATGGTCTGGATCAGGGTAGACCGATGGGCCATCCGACCACTGGAAGATGTCTAGCTCGCCAGAAGCCGCCGGACCGCCATCGCTCATGCCGCCAAAGAAAATGTCTGCGTCGTAGCTCTGAATATCCAGACCAATGCCCACCTCTGCCAACTGCTGCTGCGCCACAGCCTGCGTATCCTGACGGATTTCACGGATGGTGGTCCCGTGGGAAAGGATGAGTTCTACGCCATCTTTATCACGGGTGCCGTCCGCATTGCTGTCTACCCAGCCGGCTGCGTCTAACAGGCGTTTGGCTTCTTCCGGATCAAATGGATAGGGCGTAATGCTGGGATCGACGTAAGGTGTATTGTCCCACAGAGAAGCCGCAGGTTTGGTCAGGCCAAGCAGCAGATCCTGGCTCAACGCTTCACGATTAAAGGCCAGAGCGATGGCTTTGCGAACATTCACATCTTGTAAAGCCGGATTGCCATTATCGCCAAAGTAGAAGAACCAGCCTTCGTTGTAACCAGAGGGCACACTGATGACATTGACGCCGGCATCGCGCAATGTGGGAACGTCGGAATAGGGGATAAAGGTGCCCAGATCGGCGTCGCCGGTTTGCAGCGCGGCCGTTTGGGAAGCATCATCAGGCACAAAGCGGATAAAAATTTCGTCGATGAGTGGTGGCGCGTTGTAATAATTTTCGTTGCGCACAAAGCGGGCGAAGCTGCCCGATTCCCACTCGGCAAAGACGTATGGACCAGCGCCAACCGTTGGGGCCAGGTTCCATTCGGCCGCATCCAGCGTCCCTTCGGCTTCGAAGACTGGGGCCAGCACATGCTCCGGCAGGAGGTAACGCCACAAAGTCATCCATGGCGCAAAGGGATCAGTGAACGTCATGACAACCGTCTGATCGTCGACGGCCGTTACGCTTGCCATTGAATCATAGGGATAAGTGGACTGGACAATGTTCGCCGGATCCATGATCATGTTGTAGGTAAAGACAAAATCGTTGGCAGTGATTGGCTCACCATCGGACCATTTAATGTCGTCACGCAGGTTGATGGTGATGGTACGGCCGTCATCGGTGATACCGCCGTTGGCCTCTGAGGGCATTTGGGTGACCAGCACCGGAACTGGTTCGTCTTTGTTATTAAATGACCAGGCTGGCGCGTTCCAAATATCAAAGGTAATGGAAACAAACCACATACCAGTGTAGATGGGGTTCAGTGTATCAAATTCTTGGGTCCAGATGAAGGTGGCGACTTTACGCTCGGTGGATTCGGGCGCAGCTGCTTCGGTAGCAGCGGGCTGCTCTGCAGGGGTGTCGGCGGAGGTATCGGTTGAGGTTTCGGCTGTTGTGTCGGTGGTGGTTGAACTTGGTTCGCTGGTTGTGCCCCCGCAGGCGGACAGCGCCAAAACCAATAGGAAGATAGCCAACAGCCAGATTCGACTAGTTTTTCCGAACATTTTTCTTCTCCTTTCTCTTGTTAACGTGAACAATTTATTTAAAGTATGGGATGTTCTGGCGATAAACGTCTGTCGCGCACCTCCTTTGCCGGAAACGGCCGTATTCCCCTCACCCAACTGTCAGCCACACAGCTAACGGGTCGATGAAAACAAATGTATTGTTGGCAGTCAGGAAATAAGATGGTTGAGGCTAAAGGCAGCGAGGACAATTCAACACCGCGGACCACATTTTCACATCTGTCCAACTTGTTTTGCCCCAAATGCCCGTCAATATCACGCAAAATGTTAACCATCTCCAAAATTGAGCATGATGAACCACCAGTTCACCATATGAACTCATTTTACTTGCCCAAGATGGCTCTGTCAAAATCAAAGAACTCGCGCTCCAAACATTGCCATGCGGATTGCGACTTCGCCCACTTGTGAGTACCATTTTAGGGAAACGGCCGTATCAATCCGCCGTTGCCACAAGGAGAATTTTTATGCGCGCCAGATTACGAGATCTCGGGATTCAAATAGGCACCTTCCCCACAGGCCGCCACAATGCGATCACCGATGTACCCGGCATCCTCGTCGGACACAGCACCCTGATATATGACAAACCACGCACCGCCCGAACCGGCGTGACAATTATTCTGCCCCGCGCAGATTCCATCTGGAACGATTATGCGTTTGCCGGCTACCACGCCTTCAATGGCAACGGCGAAATGACCGGCCTTCCCTGGTTAGAAGAATCTGGCATGTTAGGCTCCGCCATTGGACTCACCAACACCTTTCAGGTTGGCGTCGTCCGCGATGCCCTCGTCTCCTATGTGGTAGAGCGCGATTACCGCGAAGGTTTCTGGCTGCCGGTAGTGGCCGAAACCTATGATGGTTGGTTAAACGACATCAACGGCTTCCACATCACCAAAGAACGCGTCTATGAAGCCCTGGCCAACGCCCACGATGGCCCAGTGCCAGAAGGCAATGTCGGCGGCGGCACCGGCATGATCTGTCACGACTTTAAAGGCGGCATCGGCACATCATCGCGGGTAATCGAAAGCGAACACCAGCGCTACACCATCGGCGTCCTGGTGCAAACCAACTATGGCGACCGAGGATTGTTCCGCGTCGATGGCGTGCCGGTGGGACGGATTCTCACCCACGACCATACGCCCATCCCTCCCTGGCCAGATCCGTTCCAAAGCAGCTCCATCATTGTGGTGATTGGCACAGACGCGCCCCTGCTGCCGGTGCAGTGCAAGCGGCTCGCGCAGCGGGCCACTGTCGGGCTGAGCCGCGTGGGCGGCGTTGGGCACAATGGCAGCGGCGATATCTTTTTGGCTTTCGCTACGGGCAATCACCTGCCGGCCAAGGCAGGTCTGGTCCACAATTTGGAGATGGTTCCTCACAGCCGCCTGAATCCTTTCTTTGAGGCCACGGCCGAAGCTGTCGAGGAAGCCATCCTCAACGCCCTGACGTCCGCTGTCACCATGCAGGGCTACCTTGGGCGTGTGGTTCACGAATTGCCCCTGTCCGATTTGCAGAAGATTATGAGCGACTATCGGAAATTTGGCGGCTTAACCTGATGTTGAGCGGTGGATGAATCAGTAAAGCGCCAGACGACTCACGACACGGCCGTTCCCCTTCTCGCCCCATCATTAATTCAATCTGTATTGAACTATTGCATTCGTCAGGCATCTCCATGACGAATGTCACTAATCCGTCTGTGCCGCAGAGGGGTATACTGCGCGCATATAATTCAATAACCATTGAACCAACGACCATCCCAAGGTAGCCAACGGAGTCACCTGACATGATAACCCATTTGGAATTTACCCAAGACAAATTCACCTTCAAAGTCGCCACCGACCGCCTGTACAACGCCGCCGGCGTCTGGGCCAAAGCCGATGGCCACAAAATCGTCATCGGCGTGTCCGACTTTTTCCAGCAGCGCAACGGAGATATTGCCTTTGCCGAAGTCAGAGAAATAGGCACGGCCGTTACCACCGCCGCCACTTTCGCCAACATAGAAACCATCAAAGTAGACGTCGAACTTCCCAGCCCGGTCAGTGGCGTCATCACCGCCATCAACGACAAGCTGGAAATGGAACCCGAAATCATCAATTCCGATCCCTATGGAGAAGGCTGGCTGATCACCATCGCCGCCGAGAACTGGGCAGCCGACGAGTCTCAGCTCATGCCACCGACCGCCTACCTGGAACACATCAAAGCAGAAGTAGACAAGGAGACACGACAATGAGCGAGCCAGACAAAGTAGTGATTGTCCCGTGCAGCGGCATTGGCAAGACCTACGGCACAGTCAGCCGCGAGGCCGCCTATGAAGTCATCGAAACGCTGCGCCCCGAAACGGCGCAGTTGGTGGCGCTCTCCCGGCTGGTTTTAGGCGAAGCCAACGCCTGCGCCGCCGTAGCGGCCAATCCGGCCATCACCATTGATGGCTGCAAACTGGCCTGCGCGACCAAAATGGTGCAAGAAAGCGGCGGCCACGTCGCCGAAGAGTTCGCCGTTCTGGACGTTTTTCGCCGTAACCGCCAGTTTAAACCGCAGGGTATTGCCGAATTGAACGCGGGCGGATTGCAATTGGCCCATGCGCTGGCCGAAGAAGTGGCCGCCGCGATCGATGGGCTGCAAGAGAAGCCGGAAGAGTAGGAGGTTGTGATGCCCAATTTACCGCAAAAGAAAGTCGGGATCGTCGCCTGCTCTGGCGAGGAGCTGGCCGAGGGAACCGTTACCCGCCTGGCCGCGCTCAAAGTATTGGAAGAGCTGCGCCCTGAAGATACCGTGACCATTTGCCTGCCGCTCTTTTTGGCCGGCGGTGAAGGCGACCGTGCATTTGCCCGTTTTTATCCCACCATCGCCATAGACGGTTGTGATCTGCGCTGCGCCGCCCGCGCTACCGAGATGCACTCCGGCAAACCGGCGGCCAGTATCGTGGTAACGGATGTGGTGGCCGACCTGGGTATTGGTCCAGTGGCCGGGCTGCGCCGTCTAAACGAAGCAGGGCAGCAAGCGGTACAGGAAACGGCCGTACGCCTGGCCGATTTGGTAGACACCTTACTAGACAAAAAATGGAGCCGCCGCGAAGGGCGCTTTGTAGAGCCGGAAACCGCTCTCCAGAACAACCAACAGTCTAAAGTAGCGTCGTGCGCTTGCGGGTCCGGCATTCCCGTTCAGGTGGTGGAAATTGAGGGCCAAGCTGTGACGCTGATCGCCTTGCCGGTGATTTTTGCCCAATTCCACGATGCCGGGAAACGGCCGTCGGCCGAAACCATCACCGCCCTGTTAGACGAAATAAAAATCTACAACCCAGTTCCGCCAGCCGCCGAAACTGCCTATCGTGAGGCAATCGCCGCTGCATATGCCACTCTCTGGGGAGAACTGGAGCCAATAAGATGAGCAATACGGCCGTTTATCACACAACTGTCCGCTGGCAGGGAGAGCATTGGGGACACATTGTCATGGGCAATGGGCCGGAAATGCCCTTCTCTGCCCCGCCCGACGCCCAGGGGCACGACAATGTCTTCACCCCTGAAGACGCCTTCGTCGCCGCCGTAAACACCTGCATCATGATGATGTTTATCTGGGCGAGCGAACGCTTTAAACTCAACCTTCAGCAGTACGAATGTCGCGCTGAAGGGACCAAACAAATCGAACTGGACCGCACCGAAATTTTCACCCAGGTCAAACTTTGGCCCCACATCCGCATCGCCGCCGACGGCGTTAAATCGGAAATTATCGAGGCGCGCATCCAAAAAGCGCTCCAATCAGCCCAAAAATACAGTCTGGTCGCCAATTCGGTGAAATCAGACATCATCATCGAGCCAACCATTGAAATTGTTGCCGCCAATTAACCAGCCAACAAGGAGAAACCATGTTAACCATTAAAGTTTTAGGCTCTGGCTGCCCCAACTGCCAAAAATTAGCCGCCATCGCCCAACAGGCAGCCGCTAACCTCAGCATCGAGGCCGAAATCATCAAAGTGACCGATCACCAAGATATTCAAGCGTACCGTGTATTGGCCACGCCCGGGCTGGTCATCAATGAAAAATTGGTATCCGCCGGCCGGATTCCGGCCGAAAGCGAAGTGATGAGCTGGATTGCCGATGCGCTGACACTGGTTTAGAGGAACAGCATAACCCGAACAGGCAGATCAAGAGGATGAAACGCATGTTGCATGACCATGAGACAGAGATAGCGGAAATAACGGCCGTACTCAAAGCCCTTTCAGACCCTAACCGTTTGCGAATTTTTGCCGAACTCATGAAGGGTGATTCGTGCAATGGGGAACTCAAGGACAATCTGAATTTATCGTCTAACCTGCTGTCTCATCACCTGCGCATCCTCAACGAGGCCGGCCTGGTTAACACCGAGCGCGATAGGATAGACGGCCGTTGGATTTATTATTCCGTAGACCGGCAGGCCGCCGCCCGCTGGCACACCTGGTTCAGCGAATTTTTAGACCCGGGCAACCTTCAGGACCGCATACGCTGCGGCCCCGAAGGCCAGATCATTCTGGCCGATCAGGTAACGGTGCGGCAAAGCTAAGCGCCGTCCTCAGTATAAATCTTCCGGCCGGATGCGGATAATGCCATCGTTTAGCGATTCGGGAGGAGACGGCCGTTTCGCCAACAAATACGCCGCTACCCAACCGCCCACAAATCCAAACAAATGCCCTTGCCAGGAAATGCCATTGCCCTGCGGCAGCACGCCCCACAACAAACCGCCATACAAGAAAAACACCAACACCGCCCACAAAATAGACGTCAAACTGCGCTCAAAATAAGCGCTCAGAACCAAAAAGCCAAAATAGCCAAAAACAAGGCCGCTGGCCCCAATATGCACCGAGTTAGCCGGCCCAATCAGCCACGTACCCAGGCCGCTCACCAAAACCGTCACAATCGTCACCAGGGCAAATGTGCGCGTGTCACGCAGGAGCACAAACCAGCCCAACACCAACAATGGAATCGTGTTAGCCATCAGATGGGCAAAACTGCTGTGCAAAAGCGGGGCAAACAATATCCCTTGCAGCCCATCCACGCTGCGCGGGCGAATGCCATAGATATTCAACCCGCCGTTAAAAACGAACATATTCACCAGGTTAATTGCCCACAACAAGGCCACAAACCCACCCAAAATCATGACATGAGATTTTAATGCTGCCCCAATCTCGCGGAGGCTGTTTGCCTGCCCGTCCGTGCCCATTCTTTCATCATCCATCATGCGCTGTCTCTCTCTGATAATGTACTGGCGCAAAGCGCCACCGACGATCTTGCAATTGTGATTATACAGGCCCTTAAGGGTTGCCCTTGAGAAGTCAGACCTTTGGGAACTAAAACCCTTAGGTTCCTCTTACCTGTACTAAGGTTGTCCGCAGACAAACAACCGATTAGACTTGAAGCCAACGGTCCGGCGCAGAGTACTGCCCCGGCAAAATTGGACCCACCACCCTATACGCACCGGAGAAGGATATGATTCGCCTCTTGCCAACCCCAGATTCGTATGAAGTAGTATTCGATGGCTTAACGGCCGTCCCCCCTCACGGCCGTTTGCTGGCCGGCGAATACCCCAGCGCCCCTTACCCGGACGCAGCGGAAGCCAAACTGACCCGCTATCTCGACTTTGGCGTCACCTTCTTTCTCGATCTCACAGAAGCGGGCGAATACCAACTGCGCGAATACGCCACGGCCGTGCAAGCCATGGCCGCTGCTCGCAGCCAACCAATCACCCACCACCGGCAGGCAGTGCCAGACATGAGCGCGCCTTCAGCCACCCAAATGACCGAAATTTTAAACACCCTGGACACCGCCCTGGAAAACGGGGAAACCGTCTACGTCCACTGCTTCGGTGGCATCGGGCGCACCGGCACGGTGATTGGCTGCTGGCTGGTACGCCACGGCCTGACCGGCGAGGAAGCGCTGGCCAACATTGCCGCCTGGCGAGCAAACACACCAGACGGTTATCGCACTTCGCCGGAAACCGACCTCCAACGACAAATGGTACGCCGCTGGACCGGCTAAACCCGAACCGCCCATGAACAATCGCTTTCTGGAAACCAAATTCCACAAGCCCCACTGGCGCGACGGCGATGTCGCCCGCCCGCCCTTGATCGAACGCCTGAATGATGGCCTGGCCAGCGCCCATAAACTCACGCTCATCTCCGCCCCGGCCGGATACGGCAAAACAACCCTGATGGCCGAATGGCTCCATAAACTTTCGACGCAGCCAACGGCCGTGCCCCACATAGCCTGGCTTTCCCTGGACGAGGCCGACAACGATCCGACCCGTTTTTGGGGATATTGGCTCGGCGCATGCCAGCGCCTGGATGCGGCCATCGGCCAGAGCGCCCAAAGCATCCTGGGAATGCCCCAAATCCAACGGCTGACGGCCGTTCTCGACGAATTAATCAACGATCTAACCCTGCTGGAAAATCCGTGCATCCTGGTGCTGGACGATTACCACGTCATCACCAATCCCGCCCTGCACGACGCCCTGGATTACTTCATCGACCACCAACCGCCCAAACTCCATCTGGCCCTCACCACCCGCACCGACCCGCCCATTTCCCTGGCCCGTTTGCGCGTTCGCGGCTTGCTGACGGAAATTCGCGCCCACAATTTGCGCTTTACCCTGGAGGAAGCCGTCCAGTTTTTCAACCACTCCATGCACCTGGAATTGGACCTGGAAACGGTGACCACCCTGGAAACGCGCACCGAAGGCTGGGCCGCCGGACTGCAGTTGGCCGCTCTGGCCTTGCAAAATCTGCCGGATCGGCAGGATTTCCTGGCGGAATTTAGCGGCAGCCACCGCTATGTCATCGACTACCTGCTGGACGAAGTGCTGAAACGACAGCCGCCCGATATCCGCGAATTTTTATGCCAGACGGCCGTTCTCCCCCGCTTCAACGCCGATTTATGCCAGATCGTCACCGAAAGCCCCAACGCCGCCGCCATCCTCGGCCAATTAGAACGCGCCAACCTCTTCCTCATTCCGCTGGACGACCGGCGCGGCTGGTACCGCTATCATCACCTGTTTGCCGATGTGCTGCGCGCCGGACTAGCGCCGGAAACCGAACGCCACATCCGCCAAAAAGCCGCCCGCTGGTTCACCGATCAAGAACTCCTGGCCGAAGCCATCAACCACTATCTGGCAATCGCCGACACCGCCCAGGCGTCGGTGTTGATTGGCCGTCTGGCGGCCGATTTGCTGAAAAACGGCGAACTCCAAACCTTGTTGGGCTGGTTGGAGACACTACCGGAAACGGCCGTCAACGCCACACCCGATCTCACCGCCTACAAAGCGCTTTGCCTGCTGCTAACCGGCCAAATCGGCCGCGCCGAGCAGTACGCGCAGCAAGCCCGGCAGTTATTCGAACAACAAGCCGAAAACGCCAATCTTGGCCGCCTGCTGGCCATTCAGGCCTGGTTTGCCATGACCGGCGTGGAGGCGCAGTGCCGCGCGCTGGCCGAGGCGGCGCTGGCCCAATTGGAGGAAACGGATCGCTTTTTCCGGGCGATAGCCCTCATTGCCCTGGGGTCCGATTACGCCTGGAACGCCAGCCTGCCCGACTCCAGCCGCGTATTCCAGGCAACCTACGAATTAGGCCGGCAAATGAACCACCCATTTATTACATTGGGCGCGTTGGCAAATCTGGCCTTCAACTTATTAGACATGGGTCAGCTCCGCCAGGCGGAATCTCTTTGCCGCGCGGCTCTGGCCGAATTTATTGATCATCGCGGCAACCCGCTGCCAATTTTGGGCATTATCTACAGTCCGCTGGCGGCCATTTGCTACGAACAAGGGCGTTTCGACGAGGCGCAGCGCTTTGCCCACAAGGGCATTGCCCTGAGCCAGCGCCTGTTTTCTAGCGAGATTTTGGGCGGCGACAGTGAAATTGTGCTGGCGCGGATCGCCTTTCAACAGGGCAGCGTGGCCGAGGCGCTGGCGCTGCTCGCAGAGACAGCCCAGGCTGCCCGGCAGCGGGACGTGATGATGGTGGTGTACAAAACGGCCGTCGTCCAGGCAGAAATCCACCTGCTGCTGGGCAATCTACCCGAAGCGCGCTGGCGATTAGATGAGCTAGAAACACAAGCTCAGGCTCGCCTGCCCAAAACTCAGCAAATTTTTGCTCATCTACACGCCCGCTTTTGGGCCGCCAGCGGCCAGCCGGAAAAAGCGCTGCAAATTCTCGACAAATTGATCGCCGTGGAGCAGGCTGATGGCTCCTTGCGGCGGCTGATGGGCGCAGCCGTGACCCAGGCTCTGGTGCAGCAAGCTTTGGGAAATCAGACGCAAGCCAAGCAATCGTTTGCACTGGCGCTGCGGCTGGCTGCCCCGGAAGGGTACCTGACGCTTTTTTTGCCCCACGAAGGTTGGCCGACCCGTCCTTTGCTGCAAGTTTCCCAGGCCCTGGCCCCTGATTTTGTGGCCCAGATCCTGGCTCGGAGCCTGCGGACTGAGGATTCTGCGGCCGCGCCTGCGGCCCTACTGCCAGACGCGCTCACGGACCAAGAAATCAATGTGCTGCGGTTGATCGTAGACGGCCGTTCCAACCAAGACATCGCCAATGAATTAGTCATCTCTGTGGGTACGGCCAAATGGCACGTGCATAACATTTTGCAAAAACTGGCCGTCAAAAACCGCGCCCAGGCCATCGCCAAAGCCCATGAACTCGGCCTGAACTGAACCACCGCTGCTCCGGCAGCGCCAGAACCCCCAAACCTTCTCGGACTTTCCCCTACCCTCCAAACCGGCCAAAACCTATCTCCATCCCTACCCGTGGATAGGCGACCCGGCCCCTCCCCGACGATAGACTATGTGCATGATTATCTCATGACGGGAACCCCAAGGGTTTTACTGAATGAGGAGCAATTCACCGAATTGAAATAAACCCTTGGGGTTTAAGGCCAAGCTGGCCAAAAGCAAAACATGCACAAAGGAGTCACATTCATATGAAACATATCGTCAAAATCACCCTCAACCTCATCCTGACAGGCATCCTGATGGCTCTGGTAGCTTGCACGCCAGACACGCGGCAAGCCGCAGCCACCGCCGCCGAGATCGCCGATTTCGAATTGCCAGCAGGGTACACGGTCGATTTTTCCATCGCCGTGTCGGGCTACAGCGCCGTGGCCTACAGCCCTGGGGACGAACACAGCCACCTGTATCTGGTGCAATCATCGCAGCCAGCCGATGGCGAAGCCCTGGAAAAAGGACTCGCGGAACTGGTCCCTGGTTCCAGAGATACCAGCGCACGCATGGTCATCGTGGAAAATCGGCCGGTGACAGTGCGGGGGCAGGAGGTAACGGCCGTCATCAGCGAAGGCATCAACTCCGAAAACATCGCCTACCGACAGTTGATGGCCGCATTTCAAGGCAAAGGCGGCCCGGCCCTGTTGGCCCTCTCCGCGCCCGTCACCACCTGGGACCAAACCATGGTCGATACCTTCCTGGCCTCCATCCGCTAATCGCGCCGGAACAGCCAACAGGAACTTCACCCATGGACACCCACATTCCTTCTCAATGGTATGAAATCCGCATACAGGGGCATCTGGACGATCGGTGGATTCACCGGTTTGCCGGGCTAACCATCGCCCGCACGCCGGATGGCGAAACCATTATCGCCGGGCCGGTGATGGACCAGGCAGCCCTGTACGGCATACTCAACCACATTCGCGACCTGGGGCTGGACCTGATTTCGGTGCAGCGCCAGCCCGGCAAACTGGCAAAAGGATAATCATTATGACAACAAAACAGATGCAAGAAACGGCCGTGCCGCCAACCAGACCCCGCACCCTCGTAGCAGCCATAGTCAGCCTGATAGCATTGGGATTGGTCATCGCGGCGCTGGTCAACACAATTGCCGCGCAAAACGGCGGCAGGCAGACCGCCCCGCCGCCTAATTTCCAACCTGCGGCGCAAATTGACCTTTTAGCCAGGTCATACGATAACGAAACGCTGGCCCAAATCACGCTGGATCAGGCCACGAACCTCGGCGTATTTTTCGTAATCAAGGACATCAGCACCGAGTATTTCGACCTCAGTCTGAACGGGCCATCTGGCTTCCACGTCCTTATCTTACACAGCGAAGAATATCGCACAGACGGCGCTGGCGCGCGCAGTTTGCAGGGGTTCGCCTTGCAGCCGGGCGAGTACCAGTTGGTGCTAACTTCCCGGCAAAGTCCCGGCCGGCTTTCCGTACACTGGGGATCGCTGGGCCAAAATTAACCATCATCAACCATACCCTAAAGGAAGATTTTTCAATGACAACTTTAAAACAAATTTTCACATCCAAGAGTGGGCAAGACGCAGCTTTTCCGCGCAACCGCGTAACGGAAACGGCCGTTGCCGTTTCCAGCGTCTCCCTGATTGCCTTTCTGACGGCGCTGACCGTGCCCAACGGTCCCATCACAACCCTCCAAGTCTGGATCGTCATGGTCTCATGTCTGGCGGCCGGCCTGATTGCCGGGTTAGCGCTGCGCTCGCCCTGGGCCATGTTAATCGCGCCGCTGGTGTACATCCTCGTCTTTGAACTCGCGCGCCCCACCGGGCTGGTTCCCACCACCGGAGCGCTGCGCCTGAATAATTCCTACGGCCTGCTGGCCCTGGTCGTCGGGCGCGGATTTCATGGACTGGTCGGCCTGCTGCCGATGATGTTGGGCGCCGGGTCCGGCGTGATAGTGTCGCGTTATCTACCCAACGGAACAGCGGGGGACACGGCCGTTTCCCCCCTACAAACCTGGCTGCAAGCAACGCCCCTGGTCATCCTGGCCGTCATCGTGATTGGGCTGGCGGTGTGGAACGGCATCCCGGCCAGTACGCCACCCATTGTGGGCGATGATGGGCAGCCGATTCCAGGCAGCATTGCGGAGTTAACGGCCGTGCCTCTCGGCGACCACAATCAAACCATCCTGATCCGCGCCCACAACGCCGACCTGCCCGTACTCCTCTACCTCAGCGGCGGGCCTGGGCAAAGCGACCTGCCCTACTCACGGGTGCTGTTCCAAAACCTGACCCAAGATTTTGTCGTGGTCAGTTGGGACCAGCGCGGCACGGGCAAATCCTATCCCGCCCTTGACCCCGCCGCCACCCTGACACTCGATCAGGCCGTTACGGACACCATCGAGCTGACCAACTACCTGCGCGAACGCTTCGGCGAAGAAAAAATCTACCTGATGGGTGAATCGTGGGGCACGACGTTGGGGGTGCTGGCTGCGCAGCAGCGGCCAGACCTGTATCACGCCTTTATTGGCAGCGGGCAAATGGTCAGCCAGCGCGAGACCGACCGCCAACTGTACCAGGACGTGTTGGACCTGGCCGCCCGTACCGGCGACGCCGCCCTCATAGAACAGATGGTAGCCTTTGGCGAGCCGCCCTACAGCGACACGCCTTATCCTAACGCCGTTGTCATGGGCTACTACGACGCGCTTGGTCAGCCATATATGCCGCCTCAGGATTACATCGACCTGGGCACAGCCGCCAACATCGGACCCTGGGGCGTTTTGGCCAGCGAGTACAGCCTGGTGGAAAAAGTTAATGTCCTGCGCGGCCTGATCGACATGTTTACGCTGATGTATCCACAGCTTCAAGAAATAGATTTCCGCCAGGATGTAACAAAACTAGACGTGCCGTACTATATGCTCGATGGCGCAGCGGAGTTGACGGCCCGGCGCGAATTAGCGTTGGAATGGTACAATCAACTAGACGCGCCCATCAAGCGAATTTACACCTTTGACAACGCCGGTCACTCGGTCGCGTTTGAACAATTTTCTGCTCTGCGCGAGATTATGACCGGCACAATTTTGCCGGAGACGTATCCAACCCGGTAACAAACCCGCAACCCCAGCAGCAATCGATTACCGCGTGGAGGCTGGCGTCAGCCTCCACGCGGCATTCATGAGGCACAGATGAAGACGACACATCGCAAGTATGAGGAAGAAGCCGGCGACTTCCGACGGCTTTCCCGCTTTATTCTGGAACACACTATCACCGGTTACAGCGAGGCGGCCATCAAACTTTATGCGTTGTTGGGCGCGGGGCAAGAGTCCAGGGCGTTTGTGTATGAAACGGCCGTTGCCTGATCACCGCTGGCGAAAAATGGCGACGGCCGTGATGCCCAAAAACAGCAGCAGCACGATCGCATTCAACAAACCGCCCCACTGCCGCACCACCGGCCACACAAACAAATCGCCCATCAGCCGCAGCAGCAGCGAAACTTGCAATAACGCCAGGGGCAGGTAAAAAATCGGGTGGTACTGGATGGGCCGCTGCAACACGGCCGGGAAGATAATCGGCGCGTGGCCGAAAATCATGCCAAACACAAATCCCAAAAATATGGCGTGCAAAATGGCGTCATAGCGCAACCCGGCACTAACCGGACCAATCCACAGGGCCAACACGCCGCCCACGCCCAACCAGATATAGCCGGAAAAGAGGCAAGTAGCGATAAAGCCGGTGATGGCCGGTTTGCGTAGGTTGCGCCGCGCCAGATCGTAACGCAGCAGCCAGAAGGCCAGGAAAAGCATACCCAGGCCGGTAACCCGCACGCCCCAGCCATAATCAACCAGGGTCAGCAGCAAACCGCCGAGGAAAACGGCCGTGGCCGCCCCAAACAAGCCTTTCACCTGCCGGGAGAGGCGTAAAACCCGGCTTAATTCCAACCGTTCACCGGCAATCGTCAGAATCAGAAAGCCGGCCCACCACCAGACTACCAGATGGATCGGCCGGCCAAGCAGCCAGAGCATGTTGCCGAGCAGCCACAAAAACGCGCCAAGAGTCATCACGGCCGTGTGCAGCGTGCGGTGTCCCCACAAAATCCAGCCAAACAAAAGGGCCAGCCCCAGGCTGCCCAAAGTAATTAGCAAGATGCCGCCCTGGCCGCTCAAACCCAACCACAACAGCAAGCCGCCCAATCCAGACAACAGCGCCGGCGCAAAGGCCCACCGCCGGCGCAACGCCACCGCCCGTTCCAGGCAAATCAGGGTGCCCAAAAAGCCGCTGATCATCAGCGGGCCATGCAGCGCCGGCAAAGTTACGCGCAGCGGCGGCCACGCCCAGCCAATGCGCAAAAGGCCGGCCCACATGCCGGCCAACAGCGCCAGGATCGCCAAAAACAAGAGGGGAAAACGTGCTTTCATCATATACCTTTCCCCGATTATACCTTGTAACCGGAGGCGATCCGACCTGAGTTTTTGGCGCAATTGGGGAAGGATGGGAAGTGGTACGGCCGTTTTTGTTATGCTATGCTTGCGTTACCTACATTAAATACGGCAAAACGCAGCAACAGATCGGCGGAGCATTCCTATGTCTAAAAATTTTGAAGATACAAAATGGCACTCCTA
The DNA here is from genome assembly GCA_017993775.1 of Chloroflexota bacterium. Lineage (GTDB taxonomy): Bacteria > Chloroflexota > Anaerolineae > Promineifilales > Promineifilaceae > Leptovillus. The sequence goes on from JAGOMA010000016.1 coordinate 33,288, forward strand.
TACCTCGTCAACACAAACAATGCGAACATGGGCGATCCGCCTCAAAACCTATGAAGATGTCCCCGAAGAGTTCCAACCTGCCTTCCCCGACGCCGCAAATCCATTCCCATACACCGTGGTAATCCCCGAAGATAAATTATCGCGCGCCAACAAACGAAACAAACAAATGATTTCTGCCTATGACGATCACTTCCTTTTGTTAGAACAGATCGGCGACGAAACCGAATCGGTTTCCGTCCAATTCGCCGACGTTCTCTACCTGGAACGTGGCATAATCTTGTTATATTCCTGGCTAGAAATCGTGACGGCGTCCGGTTCGTTTACATTGACGTTTAACACGACCAACGAGGCGTTGTTTAATCCAATAATCGAGAAAATCCGTCAGGGGATGAGCGGCGATCACGCCATGGCCCGGATAAACGGAGGCGAAAAAGGCACGCCCGATTTAGCCCAGTTTGATTATTTGGAAAGCGTAAACTACAAATATCTGAATTACGGCCGTAAAAGCATTCGGCCCTCCGACTCTGTAGTCAGCATCGCCTACCAGCCAGAGCAAACCATCAAAGAACTCAGCTTCTTCCATCAAACCATTTTCCGACGATACAAAACAAGTCACCTTGCCATTCTAACTGCCCAGGAGCTGATATTAATCCGCGAACCCAAATCCATAAGAACCAGCCGAGACAACACCGATGGCGGCGTCTTTACGTATATTCCTCGCCGCCAAATACGCAATTTGTCCTTCGCCGCCGGTGAGGAAAATACACAGTACGTCATGGAAATTGCCTTACCGGAAAACGAGTTTCTCGCTTGTGAATTTTCCTCAGCCAATGAAGAATTAAAACGGCTGCAACAAGCCTACGAAGCCGTCTAATCTGGCAAAACAAGCCCTAATTCGCACATAAGAAAACCACTTTAATAAATTTAGCAATGCTAGGCCTGTACGATTCGGGGAACCCACACCCAATATCGAGGCGACGTAGGGCAATTCGCGCTTTATTAGCTGATGATCACACTTTATTACGAGCCGGGCTGCGGGCTATGCTGCAAACGCAGTCCTGCCTGGATGAGACCCGGTTCAGGCTCCACCGATTTCAAAAAAGGTGGCTGCTGACGAGGGTGATATTCATTTCGACCGACCCGTTTTTTGCACATGCTGGTTCACGGGCGCTGGGTATGAAGTAAACGGCCGTACCAACCGCTGTACCAGAGGTGTCTGAGTAAATGCCCAGACTCACGTTCCCCGCCCACCACTATCAAACAAGACCTGAACCGGGGGCCGCCTCCGCGTCTACCTTTAGGCAAAAAGCCATCCAAACCTGCTTCACGATTAAGAAATCAAGGCCTCCCGCCGCGCAGCACAAAAACTCCGCCCCACGCGACTGATGTCACCTCACGTCAATTGTTCCAGGAAACGAATGTTAGGCGGGTGTGTAGAGTTCCATGCGGGAATTTTTGATGATGGTTTGCGCTTCTTGCCCTAGCGCCTCAATCTCCTTGTTAACAAAGGATTTTTCATAGGCGGCTTCCATAGCGGCCATACTTTCCCACTCGCGTTCGATAACAAGCGTATTGAGATTGTGCGATCCGCTGATGGCCCAGAAGCGCTGTTTGGGCGGGAACCCCAACATACTTTCCACAGCGTCATAACGCTTATCAATAGCCTCTAACGCCGCATTTTTGCCAGGATAAATAGTCTGAATCATCCGTTCAACGATTTTCATTTTTCGCTCCTGAAGGTTAGGGGCAGCGACGAGATCCCGATGAGCTTAATCATTTAGAGCAGTATATCATACATTCTTCGTGGGCGAGATCGCTCCCTGTAATCTTTTTTACAGCAAAGCATGGGGGAACAACTTATGATCAACCAGCGTCAAGGTGCTAACGTCACATTCAGTTCAAGCCAGCTTGTCATCTTTGCTCTAGCTGGCCTGCTCTCAACTCCAAATCGCTTTACCAGCTGCGCGAAACGCTATTTTTAAAACCCTTCAAACAGGTACAAGGAGACATGTATGAAAAAAACCGGGTTGATAGTCATAGGCATCCTCATAGGCATATTTTTTACGCTGCCGCTCCTGTGGATTGCCCCAGTACAGAATCTGATGGCCGATGTCCCAGACACAAATCAGCCGAACAAGGCCAGAACCGCAGCCGATCTGGCCAGCGACATCGTGGTAACGCCCATGCTTGCGCTAGAAACAGGCGGCGATGAAACCCCGCCGGCCAACTTCCCTTCCGGAATGCAATCGCCCAATGTCCTGCCCACGCCCGTACCTGGTGAAACACTGGTCTATTTTGTGCCCACAGACAACGACGCCACGGCCACCGTTTTATACCTGTACAACACCGATACCGTCGCCCACGTCGTTGCCTTACGCGGGTTTAGCTACAATGGCGCGTTGGTTTATTCGCTCAATATAAACATTGGCGCCACCAGCTTCTTACGCCTGGCCAGCGACTCGATTACCGCCGCGCCGCCGCCCAGTTGGGCAACCCCGGCCCCCCTCATCACCAACTTCACCGATTTCACCTATTTTGCCAGCCTCTCTCTCCCCAAAGGGGTAAAAGCGGAGGGGTTTGTCCTCTTTAATCCCGGAACCGGAACCGTGGATCCACGTGCGGATCAGGGCGCAATCCCCCTACGCTTCAGCACGGATCCGGCCACCTTGTTCCTGCCGGCCATACAAAACACGCCCTGACAAACGCCGTCGGACTGACAAAATTTATCTAACTGCGGAGATTGCTAAAGGCGCGGAGGTTTTTTACCAGAGAAAATCTTCGCGCCTTCTGCGATCTTTGCGGTAAAATCTGAAATTTGTCAGGCAATCAGAAATGTCCGTGGTCGGTCGGAGCAACTCATGAACTTGGAAACACTCACACAATGGTATGACTTTACAGGGAAAACGGCCGTCGTCACCGGCGGCACGGGCGTCTTGGGCGGCGAGATGGCCTGCGCGCTCATTAGCCTGGGGGCCAATGTCGCCGTACTAGACCGCAACACCGAGATTCCGGCGGCGTACAAACAACCCATGGCCTCCGGACCAGGAAGCTATATGGTGGTGCAGGGCGATGTGCTGCAGCGGGAAGGGCTGGAAACGGCCGTACAGCAAATCATGGCGGCTTACGGCCGTATCGACATCCTCATCAACGCTGCCGGCGGCAACCACCCACAGGCGACCACGGCCGTCGACAACCCCTTTTTCGACCTATCCCAGGAAGCGCTGGGCTTTGTATTCGATTTGAACATCATGGGCACCATCCTGCCCAGTCAGGTCATCGGCAAAATCATGGCCGAGCAGGGCACAGGAGTGATTTTAAATATCTCGTCGATGAACGCTTTACGGCCGTTGACACGCATCCCAGCCTATTCAGCGGCCAAAGCCGGGGTCAGCAACTTCACCCAATGGCTCGCCGTCCATATGGCTCAGCAATACAGCCCCCAAATTCGAGTCAACGCCCTGGCTCCCGGCTTCTTCATCGGCAAACAAAACGAGGCGCTGCTGCTCAATAAAGATGGCAGCCTGACAGCGCGCGGCCAACAAATTGTGAGCCACACCCCCATGGGCCGCTTTGGCAATGCCGACGAACTGCTCGGCACGGTTCTATGGCTCCTATCGCCAGCGTCGCAGTTCGTCACGGGCATCGTCGTACCTGTGGATGGCGGCTTTTCCGCCTTTAGCGGCGTGTAACAGCGAGGACTGCGCTTAGAACAAAACGCAAATGAACGCAGATAAACAAAGATCAACAGGTGCAAAATCTGCGAATTTTTAATCGCAGTGGCGCGTCCACTGATCAAATCTCCTATGATCGATTGAAGGCAATCATGATCACACAAGTCTTCCAACCCGATGGGCTGTTAAGCGATGACCAGATACGGCAAACGCTGCATACCGGTCTGGAAAAGCAATTTACCGGGCAAAAAATATTGGTCCTCATACCCGACCACACGCGCACAATCCCCCTGCCTTTTTTATTCCGCGAACTGGTCGCCATATTGTACGATACGCAACAGCTCGACTTTATGGTGGCGCTGGGCACGCATCCACCACTGACACAAGCGCAGCTAAACGCGCTGGTGGGCCTCACGGAAACAGACCGGCTGGGCGCATTCAGGCATGTGGGGCTGTACAATCACCGCTGGGATTTGCCCGAAACCTTCACCCACATTGGCGTTCTGCCTCGAGCGCAAATTCAGGAGATTGCCGGCGAGCGCTGGCATCCAACCCTGGGAGGCGACGTCAACATCCTGATCAACCGCGCTATTCAAGAGTACGATCATCTTCTAATTCTTGGGCCAACCTTTCCCCATGAGGTGGTTGGCTTTTCCGGCGGCGCGAAATACCTCTTTCCCGGCATTTCGGGCGCAGACATGATCAACGTGACCCATTGGCTGGGGGCGTTGGCCGGAGTGCGCGGCACAATTGGCATCAAAGAGACGCCGGTACGCGACATGATCCACGCGGCGGCGGCGCACGTGCCCACGCCCGTCACGCTCATCGCCCTGGTGGTAGTAGGGCATGGATTGGCCGGGATATTCATCGGCGACTATTTGGAAGCCTGGAGCGCGGCGGCCGATTTGTCATCGCGGAAACACATCGTCTGGGTGGACAAACCGTTCACCAGGGTGCTGTCTAAAGCGCCGCCGATGTACGACGAACTTTGGACGGCGGGCAAGGCGATGTATAAACTAGAACCGGCCTTAGCCGAAGGCGGCGAATTGACCATTTTCGCGCCGCATCTTGATGTGGTCAGCCACGTGCATGGCCCATATATCTACGAAATTGGTTATCATGTGCTGCCTTATTTTTTGAACCAGTGGGACAGGTTTAAACATGTTCCACTGGGGGTATTGGCCCACAGTACGCATGTGCGGGGCGACGGCCGTTACCAAAACGGCACAGAATATCCCCGCGCGACGGTGAACCTGGCCACCCAATTGTCTCCAAAGGATTGCAAAAAGCTGGCGCTGGGCTATCAAAGCCCGGCCGACATCGATCTTGACGACTGGCTAGGGCGGGAAAACGAAGGCATTCTCTACGTGCCGAAGGCGGGCGAGATGTTATATCGCGTGCAAGAGGCGGCCGCATGAGCCAGGTTTTTGTCATCATGGGCGTGTCTGGCTGCGGCAAAAGCACGGTGGGCTTGGCGCTGGCGCAGCGGCTGGGCGCAATGTTTTACGATGGGGATGATTTTCATCCGCCGCAAAATGTGGCCAAAATGGCCGGCGGCAGCCCACTCAACGACGACGACCGCTATCCCTGGCTGGCCCGGCTGCATGATCTGCTAGCCGAACATCTGGCGCAGGGGGAAACGGCCGTACTCGCCTGCTCCGCCCTGAAAAAGAAATACCGCGACCAACTGCGCCAGGGAAATGAGGGTGTCCGCCTGGTCTATTTGCAAGGCAGCCTCAATCTGATCTGGGAACGCATGGCGGCTCGTCAGGACCATTACATGAAACCTGTCATGCTGCAAAGCCAATTTGACGCCCTGGAACCGCCATCACCCCAAAACACAATGATCATCAGCGTCGAACACAGCGTCGAGGACATTGTCGACTACATCATCCAAGAGTTCGACCTCAATAGTCAGGCAGAAGGAACGAGTGAACTTGATGAAAATGTCCAAAATAGAAACGGCGATCCGCCTCGTCATCGAATTTAACCAGGCGTTCAACCGCCATGACGTGGCCGGGATGTTGCAGCTTCTAACCGACGACTGCGTCTACGAAGAAGCGCGGCCCGCTCCCAACGGCGCTGTGCGCGCCGGCAAGGAAACACTCGCCCAGTTTTGGCAAGACTTTTTCCGCGAATCTCCCCAGGCCCACATGGAAATCGAAGAGATTTTTGGTCTGGGCTTTCGCTGTGTCACCCGCTGGAAATATGAATGGGACAATGGAAAGGGAGCAAACGGCCGTCTCCGCGGCGTCGATATTTTCCAGATAAAGGGAGGGCTTATCTGCGAACAATTGTCTTACGTGAAGGCATAAAGGGAGAAAAGACGCGGGCAGAGGCTAAAACAACAAACAGGAATTGCGTTACAATGAGCCAATGAGCTACCTCATTCGCCTCCAGCAGGGAAAAACCCATGACATCGCCCACTACATCCATGAGATTGATGGCGTATCAGGCGCGCTCTGTTCCCGAAAACCCAAACCAGCCGTGGGAGACCAGACCCACAACGGTATCTGGCTGACTGTAGATGAACTGCCGCCCGCCGTGCAAATTTGCCGCACATGCCAGAGAATACAGCACAAATTAGACAATCCGCTGCCAGAACGCGTGGAACGAGAACTCGAGAAATTAGCGCGATGGGATCCACGAGCCGCCGACAGGCAGCGGGAAAAAATGATGGCCATCTATCGCCAAAAACTCATCCCCTCCAAGCGCCTCCCAGAAACCAGGCGCCAAATATGACCAACCAAACCCCTTCTATTTATCAACGACAACTAACTGGTAAACTGCACCGTCTAATCGGACTTGAAAATCTGGTAATTGTCTGTAATCTTGTGCTTATGGGACCATTTTCATCGCAACGCTGACGCTTGCTTGACCGCAACCAGAGTGTCAAGAGCAGCAGCAACAGCTAAATCCCTTACCGGCTAACCACACAAAATTTGCGGCCCAACAACAATCCACAGCCATCACATTCAGGTCGTAAAACACACAAAATGTTGGGGGAAACATGACTTTTCGATACACAAAAGATGAACAAAATATCGTTACACTCACGCTGGATATGCCGGGGCGGTCCGCCAATGTGCTGAATGAGGAATTTGGCGCAGGCTTCCGCGAAGCGCTGGCCAAACTGGCCGCTGAAAGCGCCTTGGCCGGGGTCATCCTCACCTCCGGCAAAAAGACCTTTCTAGCCGGAGCCGACCTGGAGTGGCTGGTTCAGGCCACGGATGCGGCCGAAATTTTCCACAACACCGAAGAACTGAAAGCCGGATTCCGGCAGCTCGAAACGCTGGGCAAGCCAGTGGTAGCCGCGCTGAACGGCACGGCGTTGGGCGGCGGCATGGAGCTGGCCCTGGCCTGCCACTATCGCATCGCTCTGGACGATCCACGCAGCAAATTTGGCTTCCCGGAAGTAACGCTGGGCCTCATTCCTGGCGGCGGCGGCATTATCCGCCTGACGCGCCTGATTGGCTTGCAACCATCCTTCCCCCTTCTGTCCGAAGGCAAGCAAATGAAGCCGCAAGAGGCCAAAGCGGCGGGCCTGATTGATGACCTGGCGGCCGACGCCGAGGAGATGATGGCCAAAGCGCGGGCCTGGATTGCCGCCCATCCCCAGGCCAAACAGCCGTGGGACCAGGCCGGGTACAAAATGCCGGGCGGGGATCCGAAACGGCCGTCTATCGCCCAAATGCTGGCCATCGCCCCCGCCATCCTCAAAAAACAAACCTATGGCAACTACCCGGCCGCCGAAGCCATCATGGCCGCAGCCGTCGAAGGGGCCGTGGTCGATTTTGAAACCGCCACGCGCATCGAATCGCGCTACTTCGCCAATGTCGCCACCAGCCAGACGGCCAAAAATATGATCAACGCCTTCTGGTTCCAACTCAACGAGATCAACGCCGGAGCCAGCCGCCCGGCCAATATGCCGCCGCAGCAAACCCAGGTGGTCGGTGTGCTGGGCGCGGGCATGATGGGCCACGGCATCGCCTACGTCTCGGCCTATGCGGGCATGGATGTGGTGCTGAAAGACGTGGACGAGGCGCGGGCCAAAGCGGGCAAGGCGCAGATCGAAGCCATCTGCGCCAAGCAGGTGCAGCGCGGCAAAATGAGCGCGGCGCAAAAGCGGGAAATTTTGGACCGCATCCAGCCCACGGGCGACGCGGCCGATTTGCAGGGCTGTGACCTGATCATCGAGGCGGTGTTTGAGGACCGGGAGCTGAAGGCGAAGGTGACGCAGGAGGCGGAGGCGCAGGTGGGGGAAACGGCCGTTTTCGCCTCCAACACCTCCACCCTGCCCATCACCGGCCTGGCCCAACGCGCCAGCCGCCCGGCCAACTTCATCGGCCTGCACTTCTTCTCGCCGGTAGAAAAAATGCGGTTGGTGGAGATCATCACCGGGGCGCAAACCAGCCCGGAGACGTTGGCCAAAGCCTTCGACTACGTGCTGCAAATCCGCAAAGTGCCCATCGTGGTCAACGACAGCCGCGGCTTTTACACTTCGCGGGTGTTCAGCACCTACGTGCAAGAAGGGCAGGCGCTGCTGGCCGAAGGGCAGCAGCCGCACGCCATCGAGATGGCCGGGCTGCAAGCTGGCATGCCGGTAGGGCCGCTGGCCCTGTCCGACGAGGTGAGTTTGGGGCTGATGCTGCACATCCGCGAGCAGACGCGCAAGGATTTGGCGGCAGAGGGTAAGAGCCTGCCCAGCCATCCCAGCGACCGGGTGTTGGATGTGATGACGGGGGAATACGGCCGTTACGGCAAAGCCAAAGGCGCCGGTTTCTACGAATACCCGGCCAACAACGGCAAACACCTCTGGCCGGAACTGACCGCCATCTTCCCGCTGCAAGGCGAAAAACTCGCGCAGGACGAAATGATCGAGCGCATGATGTTTGTGCAGGCGCTGGAAACTGCTCGCTGTTATGAAGAAGGGGTATTGACTTCCGCTGCCGACGCCAACATTGGCAGCATCTTCGGCTGGGGCTTTGCGCCGTTCAAGGGCGGCACGCTGCAATTCATCAACGACTATGGGGTGGTCCAATTTGTGGCCCGCAGCACAGAACTGGCCGAAACCTACGGCGCGCGCTTCCAGCCGCCTGCCCTGCTGCGCCAGATGGCCGAACGCGGGCAAAGGTTTTAAGAGAGGAATGGGACACAGATTTCACGGATAAGACCAAACGAGCATCACTGTCATTCTGACGAGTCTTCGAGGAAGAATCCCCTACCCGTACGCCATGAGGGATTCTTCACTCCACACACTCCGTTCGGAATGACTGCAACCAATTTTTGACCGCTGCCAAATCCGTGTCCCTTTGGCTTACGGCCAATAGCTACCAGCTATTTCGTCCAGCCGATATTGGCAGCGCGGGCATGGTCGACGTAGGTCTGGATGTGGGCGCGGTTGGCCGCGTCCATGTCGGCCGAGGATTGGAACACCTTGTACCAGCCCACGATTTGCTCCAACGCTTTTTCCCAGTTGTAGGCAGGCCGCCAATCCAACCGCGTGGCGGCTTTGTCCCAACTGAGCCGCAGGTGGCCGGTTTCCGATTTTTCCAATTCAGGGTTGGTGTGAATCCACGATCCGGATCCCCACAACGCAATCAACCGCTCGGCCAGATCACCGGCAGTGACTCCTTTTTGTTCCAGCGGACCAAAGTTCCACGCTTCGGAGAAAGCCGCGCCTTCCTTTAAGAGCTTAACAGCCACCCACATATAACCGCTGATGGGTTCCAGCACATGGACCCACGGCCGTACGCTAAACGGATTGCGAATACGAATCGGCTCGCCGGCCATCAGGGCGGCCATGCAATCTGGCACAAGGCGGTAGTCGGCAAAATCGCCGCCGCCGATAACGTTGCCGGCGCGGACGGTGGCAAGGGCCACGCCATGTTTATCGTAGTTCTTTTTGGCGAAATAAGACTCGCGGTAAGAGGCGACAACCAATTCGGCCATTGCCTTACTGGCGCTGTAGGGGTCATAATCGCCCAATGGATCGCTTTCGCGGTAGCCCCAGACCCATTCCTGGTTGGCATACACTTTGTCGGTGGTAACACAGACGATGGACTTCACCGAATCGGTTTGGCGGACGGCTTCAAGGACGTTTACTGTGCCGGTGGTGTTGGTGTCAAAGGTCAGTTTCGGTTCGGCCAGCGAGCGAAAAACGATGGGCTGGGCGGCCAGATGGAAAACGATGGTGGGGCGATGAGTGGCGATGGTATCCTGGACGGCTTCCAGATCGCGGATATCGCCGCGCACATCGGTGATGTGATTGGCCAGATTGGAGACGACGTAGTTGCTGGGAGCGGTTGGGGCTTCATCCAGGCTAAAGCCGATGACGTTGGCGCCTAATTGCACCAACCAAGTGGACAACCAGGAACCTTTAAAGCCGGTATGGCCGGTGACGAGCACGGTCTGCCCTTCAAATGCATTGGCAAAAAGATCTTTCATTGACAAGTTACCTTTGTGAATGGGTTCGGCGTAGGAAACGGCCGTTACGCCCTTTAGGTTTCAATTCGGGCAATGGTATCATGGTTGGCAGGTTTGAACCAATGGGCAGAAGCGCATAAATTAGGTGAGTATTTGCTCAATCAAGGCCTATTTAGGCCAAGTTGATGCACGAAACACGGCCGTTTTGTGCTACTCTTAAGAGCATATAAGTCGGCGCAAGGTTTGTCACCAGGCCGATTGATTGGCAAATAAATTACCCCATATCAAGGAGTGTCAAAATGACCATGACCATACCCGCAGGAGAACCAGAAACCAACAACACCGCGTCCGAAACGGAACGGATGCGCGCCCTGATCGATTCTCTCAGCGCGTACATCGAACATTTCCATGGCGGCGCGGTGAGAATGGTGGCGTTTGATGGGCAAGTTCTGAAGGTGAAGATGTCCGGCGCTTGTGATGGCTGCTCGCTGGCCCCGGTGACGCTGCATGGATGGGTTGAAGGCACCGTCAAGCAGTTTTTTCCGGAATTAGAAAGCGTTGAGGCTATCTAAATCAGGATAGTCTTTGCACATTGGAAATAGAAACGGCCGTTACGCTTCAGTAACGGCCGTTTTTTCATTTTCATGACCTCATGTCACCTGCGGCGGCGGCTCCAAACAAACACCCCGCCCGCCATCAGCAGCACAACCAGAACCCCGCCCAAAAACCAGCCAGGCGAACCCCCGCCAACTTCAGCCGTGGATTCGGCCGTCGGCAAAGACTCAACAACAGGTTCAGCTGGGAGCACAACAGATTCACCTTCGCCCACAGCAAAGGCAAATGCGCCATCTGAAGCGTCGCCATCCAGCAGCAAAATGTGGTATTGGACGGTATACGAACCATTGGGCAGCGGAGGCAGCGTCACAACCATCGAAGCATGGTCAGGATCATTCAGATCCACGCCGCCGTCTCCATTATCTACCTGCTCACCGCTGGCATCGAACACCTTCAGGCTGCTTTCACCGCTGGCAAGCTCCTCTGCAAACCAGGCGGTGACGGTTGGCGGGGACTCGGCAACGACTGCGCCATTGGCCGGCTCGGTTTTAAGGACTGCGGCGCTGTGGGCGAAAACGGCCGTCACCAGCCCGCCCAGCACCACAACCAACAAACACACCCGCACCACTCGTTTCATAGCGGCTATTCCTCCACCGTAATCGTGCGGGTGTCGCCTTCTTCCAGATTTTCATGGGTTCCTAACGAGAGAAATACTTCAATGGTGTGCTGCCCAGACGACAGGTTTTGCAACACAAATGTATTCCCGCCCATCACCATGATCGGGGTGCCATCCAGGTAAATGTGCCAATGATTGCCATTTTCGCCAATGGGAAAATTTACCGTCTCGATGGTTATGGGAATATCAGCGCCGGCCGCTACAACAGCGCCATCGGCCGGAGAAACCAATTTAACTTCAGCCCCATTGTTGGGCACAAATACGTCGGCGGCCTCGTCATGCTCGGCGTCTGTGGTATCCATGCTGTCCATTGATTGATTGTCGCTCGTGGTGGCATTGCTCCTGTCGGTGGAAGTGGCAACGGCCGTACACCCCACCAGTCCCGCTAAAGATAGCAGCAAAACACCCAACCAGACAATATATTTTAACTTGGCCCATTGGTTATACGAGTACAGCGTCATAATAGAATCCTCCATGCGCAATTTTAACTGATTTTCACGTGCCCCAACTTAGCACTGCCAGGTTAAGATACAACTTACACACCAGATGCACGCAACCCAATCACCAATCCAATTGGCAAACAAAAGCGCGAGAGGCAGCTAGCAAGACCGCCTCTCGCGCCGAATCAGGCAGCTAACGGGGTCAGACGGCCGTCGGCTGCGCCATGCGCTGCCCCAGCACTTCCCACCGCCCCACCAACAGCGCGGGCAGAATGTCCGTCACATCCCACGCTTGTTTAATGGCGGCAGTAACGGCCGTGGCCTCCTTAGCACAGCCCAACAAAATCGCCCCCACAATCTTGCCATCGGCAATCACCCGCTTGCGAGACCGTTGATTTTTGGGGTCTTCCAACACCAGTTCTCCTTCACCGGCATCGGCGCACACGCGCCCAATTGAAGTCACATCCACGCCGACGACTTTGAGCGTGGTCGCCGACACAAAACTCGACCTGCCGCAAGCCAGAATCAGCCGATCAAAGGGCAGGGCTTCCCCCGTCGCCAGGATGACTTGCCGCTCCGTTTTGTCGATTTGGGTGACCTGCGTGCTCAGCCAACTGGTAATCTGGCGCTCTTCATACCACACATCCGGCTGCAAATAGAGGCCGCTCATGGCGGAACGGCCGTCTATCAACCGACTGATCGCCATGCGGGTAGACAACGGGCGCTTTTCGCGGCCGATCAGGTGGATGGCGCAGTCCGGGTGATGGCGGCGAATGGTGTCGGCAGCCATAACACCGGCAATACCATTACCGATGATGACCACCTGCGCCACCAACTCATCAACCACGATGGGTTCACGCGGCGCGGCCAGTTCGCTGCTGACCATGGCCTCCAGCGACACGCACACCGCGCCACTAACGCGGCACATGCAGGCCAGGCGCACATGCTGCCCCAAACCCATACGCTCAAGCGTGGCGCGCTCATCGTCGTCCATGGGCGACAGGTTTTCCATGCCGTCCACAATCGTCACCGGATCTGCGCCGCACATGCCCATGCGGCAGCCTGCTTCGATGGGTTGGTCTCAGTTCAACACAATGCATCCGTTACACACAACCAATAAGCAATTGAACTTCGCACAGCAAGCAGACGACCCCGTGCCTGTACCCCCAATACTGGGCCAAGGCGCAAAAAAGCAACAGCAGCGCCGAAAATTGGGGCCTAAATACCACCTTTCCCTGAGTGCTCGCCAGGTAACTGCCTGTTTTTGCCCCTCAATCGCCTTGTTCAGACTTGTTCTCAACTTCGGCGGGTGCGGCGGCGCTCCCGCGATTGGATCGCCGGTTTGGCCTGGCGGACATGCGGTGGCATGGTGGGTAACGGCCGTGCCTCATCCACCATCCCGCTCACCATCAGCCGCTCCATCTCCGCCAACGCCCGCGCATCCGTCTCGATGGGGTCATACGCCGCCAGCCGCCGCTCCACTTCGTCAAACACCCGCTTGTCCAGTGTAGGCTGGCCAGCCTTCTCCCAACTTTCGCGGTTGTCACGATCAAACGTGCTGCCCGGCAAATACAATTCTTGCGGCCAGTGGGCCAACGTGTGCGGCGCGGTGATGAGGTGCTGCTCGGCCAATAATTCGCGCACCAGGTCCAGCGTGGGCAAATCCGCCTGCGGCCGGATGGGCCGCACAAAACGCAGCGCCTGGCCGCACAATTCATCGTCGAACACCAGCTTGGCCAGACTGAACACCAGCACATAATCCAGCATTCCCGGTCCCGACACCGAATTAATCCCCGCCAGCGCCGCCAGCAAGGCCCCGCCAAAGGTCTCCGCGCCGGCCTGGGCGTCTAAAAACTTACCGTCGCCCAGGGCCATGTAGGCCTGGGTAGGCAGATGGAGCGATTTGGCGACGGCCGTATACGCCACGTCCAGATGCAGCGCCTCAATGGCCGCCATCGGCGAAGTAGCCGCCTTCATGTGGAAGGCCGCCGGCGCGCCGCCAAACAACACCGGCGCGCCCGGTTTAAGAATCTGAGCCATCGTCAACCCGGCCAACACGTCGGCGACGTGAAACACCGTCGCCCCCACCAGCGTCACCGGCGCGATGAGACCCATCAACGTGACCGGCACAATCTCCACCGGGATGCCCGCTTCCACGCAGTCGAGCAAATTCTGGCAGGAATCTTCGCTGTAGCGGAAACTGCCAGTGGCCGTGATGGTAAAAATCGACAGCGGCCGGGCGATGAGGTCGGCGCGGTCATGGCGGAACAACTGCATCATGTCGGCCATGCGCGGCACGCCGTGCTCGGTAAACGCGCCGGAAACCACCGGCTTGCGCGATTGGGTCAGGCACAAAAACAGCCGCCAGGCGTCGGAAATTTGCGGCTCGATGTCGTCGTTGGTGGAAAAGGCGGTCGCCAGGTAGGCGATGTGGGGCAGGCCGTCGGCCAGGCGCACGTATTCCACAAAATCGGCGGTGTTAGCCAGCCGGGTATAGCCCGTGCGGTGGTCCAGCACTTTCAGGCCGCTGGAGCCAGGCACAAAATGCACGTTGTCGCCGCCGAGTTCGGCGTGAGGGTTCCCGTCGCGGTCGTACAGCGTGAAGGAGGATGGCGTACTGGCAACGGCCGTGTCCACCACGTCCGGCGGAAAGAGAACGCGCCCGGTAGCCGGGTCGGTTTTGAGGCCGTGGTCGAGGAGACGGCCGTGCAGCGCCGCGCCACGCACCTCCACGCCCACCTCGCTCAAAATTCGTTTCGCCTCGGCTAAAATTTGTTGGATCAGGTCGTCTTGCAGCACGTTGAGAGATGGTCTCATCGGGGCCTCCTCTAAAAAATTTTTAACGCAAAGACGCCAAGGGGCAAAGGCGCAGAGAAAAATCGGCGTCATCTGCGAAATCTGTGGATTTTTATCTCGTTAAGTGTCCAATTGGACAGGGTAATAACCAGGGCCATTTCACAATATGAACCAGCGTTTCACAATCGTTGACGATTGTAGTGCGCTTTGTTATATTTGCCAGCAATCCCCGGCAACAAGATGAGGTAAACCCATGACCGAACAGCCCGAAGAAGAAATCAACCTGCCAGAATTATCCCAAGAAGAACTGCTGGAATTGATGATGGACGACCTTTACGACGGCTATGCCGACGAAGTGGTGGCCGAGGTGCAGGAGGCGCTGGCGCGTGGCATGACGCCCTACGACGTGCTGACGCAAGGGTTGGTGGCCGGCATGGACATCGTGGGGGCGGATTTCCGCGACGGGATTTTGTTTGTGCCGGAGGTGCTGATGGCGGCGAAGGCGATGAAGGCGGGCATGGCGGTGTTACGGCCGTTGCTGGCCGAAACCGGCGCGCCCAAAATCGGCAAAATGGTCATTGGCACGGTTAAAGGCGACATCCACGACATCGGCAAAAACCTGGTGGGCATGATGATGGAGGGGGCCGGCTTTGAGGTCATCGACCTGGGCATCAACAATTCGGCCGAAAAATATCTGGCGGCCATCGAGGCCCACCAGCCCGATATTTTGGGCATGAGCGCCCTGCTGACAACCACCATGCCCTACATGCGCGTGGTGATCGACGCCCTGAAGGAGAAGGGCATCCGCCAAAATCTCACCGTGCTGGTGGGCGGCGCGCCGCTGAACGCCGCCTTCGCCGAGGATATTGAAGCCGACGCTTACTGCCGCGACGCGGCCGTGGCCGTGGAAACGGCGAAAAAGTTTATGGCGCTGAGAAAGGCTAACTCATAAGATTGGTCCAATCCAGAAAGATTGGACCAATCTGCGGCGCGGGGACTTTGTAATCTGCGCCTCTGCGTGTATCATTCGCTGAGCGCTGGGCCAACATCCTCGCCAGACGCCTGACTTTAAAATCCCCAGAAACCCGAACGACTAGAAACCAACATGTTAGCAACGAATCAGTTAAGAGCAGCCATGCGCTGGCTGCTGCGGGCCGACGAGCCTGCCCCCCTGCGCACCGAGGCCGAATTAACGGCCGTTACCGAACAAAACTACCGCTGGAATTTCACCGTCAACCTGCTGGACGGCGTGAACTTCTGGTTTGGCGCCAGCTTTATTTCCTCGGCCACCGTCGTGCCCCTGTTCATCAGCCAGCTCACCGACAGCCAACTGGCCCTCGGCGTGGCGGCGATGATCGCCCAGGGGTCGTGGTTTGCGCCGCAGCTGCTCACCGCCAACGTGGTGGAGCGGCTGGCGCGCAAAAAGCCGGTGGTGGTGAACCTGGGCTTTTTTCTGGAGCGCGTGCCTATCTGGCTGACGGCCGTCGCCGCCATCCTCGCCTTCCGATCGGCCACCGCCGCTTTGCTGCTGTTCCTGGTGGCTTACGCCTGGCATGGCCTGGGCGCGGGCGTAGTGGCCACCGCCTGGCAAGATCTCATCGCCCGCTGCTTTCCGGTGGACCGACGCGGCCGTTTTTTTGGCGTGACGATGTTTCTGGGCGCAGGCTCGGGCCTGCTGGCGGCCAGCCTGAGCGCCTGGTTTTTAGAAGAATTCCCGTTTCCGCTGAATTTTGTCTACTCGTTTTCGCTGGCGGCGCTGTTTATCACCGTCAGTTGGGTCTTTTTGTCCCTCACCCGCGAGCCAGTGCAGCCCTCATCCATCCCGCGCCAAAGCACAGGCGAATATGTTAAAGCGCTGCCCGACATCGTGCGGCAGGATGACAATTTCCGCCGCTTTTTAGTGGGGCGGCTGCTGTTTGCTCTGGGCGGGATGGGCACAGGCTTTGTGACGGTTACGGCCGTGCAGCGCTTCCAGGTCCCCAACAGCACGGTCGGCCTCTACACGCTGGCCATGCTGGCCGGGCAAACGGCCGGCAACCTGCTTTTTGGCCTGCTGGCCGACCGGCGCGGCCACAAACTGTCGCTGGAACTCAGCGCCCTGGCGGGCATGGCCGCCTTCCTGATCGTCTGGCTGGCTCCGGAACCGGCCTGGATTTTTGCGGCGTTTGTGCTCATAGGCATCAGCACCGGCGGCGTGATTGTCTCCGGCATTTTGCTGGTGATGGAGTTTTGCCTGCCGGAGAAACGGCCGACGTATGTGGGGCTAACGAATACGGCCGTGGGCGTCATCAGCCTGCTTGCGCCGCTGGTTGGGGCGGGCCTGGCCACGGCCAACGCCGGCTGGCTCTTCGCCCTCAGCGCTTTTTTCTATGCCCTATCGTTCGCCGCCCTGCACTGGTGGGTGCGCGAGCCGCGATTTGTGTAAGCTGCTAGCTAACAGCTATAAGCCAACAGCCTACGGCCGTCTATTCATTCGTCAACCGCCTGAACCCTTCGCCCAGCACCTCATGCGCCTGGCCGATGATCACAAAAGCACTCGGGTCGGTTTCATAAACCAGCGCCTTAATCTGGCCGATTTCGCCCCGGCTGGCGGCGCACAGCAGCATTTTGCGCGGCTGGCCGGTATACATGCCCTGCCCATCCCAGGCCGTCACGCCCCGCTCCAACTGCTCGATGATTTGCCGGGCCACCAGCTCCGGTTCGCTGGTGATGATCGTCACCACACGCTCCACGTTCAGGCCGGTCATGGCCACCTCGGCCACAATGCTCCAGACGTACAGGCCGATGATGGCGTACAAGGCAAACTCCCAACCAAACGCCGCCCCGGCGATAAACACAATCAGCCCATCGGTGTACAGGTAGCCCTGGGAGATGGGAATGCCGAACTTTTTATCCAGAAAACGGGCCAAAATGTCTGTGCCGCCGCCGGTGGCCTTGGCGCGCAGCACCAACCCGCCGCCCAGCCCGCCCAAAATGCCGCCATACAGGGTGTTCAGCAGCAAATCCTGGGTGATGCCCTGCGTAGGCAGGAATAGCTGGAAGCTATCTAGCAGCACCGAATACAACGTAGCCGAAAACACGGTGCGGATGAGAAAGCGTTTGCCGCCCAGATAGCGCCAGCCCAGGATGAACAGGGGCACGTTGAAGATAAAAACCATCGTGCCAATGGGCCAGCCGGTGTAGCTGTTGATGATTTGGGCCGCGCCGCTGACGCCGCCGACAACCAATTTGTTAGGAATGAAGAAAAAGTGCATGGCGACGACCATAACGGCCGTGCCCACCGCAATCAACACATAATCCCGCACAATTTCCAGGTTCGCGGGCGTGATCAACCGCGCCCGCACCCGGCCGGGTAATTGTCTGATAACCATATCCATACCTCTGTTTTTTACGAATTGTTGAAGGCTCCCACCGCCCGCATTTTCATCGGGCGAAAGCAACCCAGGATTCTATCACGCGTGGTAAGATAGGGGCAAAAGGACAATTATGGCCCAAATCAGACACACCTTCCCTCATCCGATCCGCGAGATTGAAAATGCCTGGATTCCTCTGTCCGATGGTGCGCGGCTGGCGGCGCGCATCTGGCTGCCGGTAGACGCCGAAATCAACCCGGTTCCGGCCCTGTTGGAATATCTGCCGTATCGCAAAGGGGATGGAACGGCCGTGCGCGACGCCCAACGCCACCCCTACTTCGCCGGACACGGCTACGCCGCCATCCGCGTCGACATGCGCGGCAGCGGCGAATCCGATGGCATCCTCTACGACGAATACCTGCCCCAGGAGCAAGACGACGCCCTGGAAGTGTTGGCCTGGATAGCCGACCAGCCCTGGTGTACCGGCGACGTCGGCCTCTTCGGCAAATCGTGGGGCGGCTTCAACGCTCTGCAAATCGCCGCCCGCCGCCCTCCGCAGCTCAAAGCCGTCATCGCCATGCACTTCACCGACGACCGCTACGCCGACGACGTGCATTACATGGGCGGCTGCCTGCTCACCTCGCAAATGCTCGCCTGGGCCTCCGTCATGTTTGTGTCCAACGCCGCCCCGCCCGACCCGCGCCTGGTCGGTGACACATGGCGCGTCTTATGGCTGGAACGCCTGGAAAAAACGCCGCCCTACATCGCAGCCTGGCTCAGCCACCAGCGCCGCGATGCCTACTGGAAACACGGCTCCGTCGGCGAAACCTACACGGCCATCAACATCCCCGTCTACGCGGTCGGCGGCTGGGCAGACAACTACAACAACTCTGTCCCGCGCCTGCTGGCCGGGCTGTCCGGGCCACGCAAAGGGTTGATTGGCCCCTGGTCGCACAATTTCCCGGAAGTGGGCGTGCCCGGCCCGGCCATCGGCTTTTTGCAGGAGAGCCTGCGCTGGTGGGATTACTGGCTCAAAGGCATCGAGACCGGCATCATGGACGAACCCATGCTGCGCACCTGGATGCAGGAGGCTGTGCCGCCCGAAATTTTCCGCAGGGAGCGGGCCGGGCGCTGGGTGGCCGAACCGTGCTGGCCATCGCCCAAGGTGCGCGATCAGGTTTATTTTTTGAATGGGGATGGCGCGGCAAATTGGCTGGGGGAAACGGCCGTTTCCACTCCCCCACCCCTCTCCGTCCTCGGCCAGCAAAGTCACGGCCTGGACGCTGGCGCCTGGGGCGCATACGGCCTGCCCGGCGAACCGGCCAGCGACCAGCGCGCCGACGATGGGCAGGCGCTTAGTTTCACCTCTGCGCCGTTGGCCGAGGCCGTGGAAATCCTGGGCTATCCGGCGGTAGACGTAACCGTGACCGCCGACCAACCGTTGGCCTTGCTGTCCGTGCGCCTGTGCGACGTGGCCCCGGACGGCGCGTCCACGCTGGTCAGTTGGGGGCTGCTCAACCTGACCCACCGCGACAGCCACGAATTCCCCGCACCGCTGGAACCTGGGCAGCAGTACACCGTCACCGTGCCGCTGAATGTGATGGCCTACCGCCTGCCCGCCGGGCATCGCTGGCGCGTCAGCCTCTCGCCAACAAACATACGCCACGCCTGGCCATCGCCGCGCCCGGTGACGCTGACGCTGTTTGGCGGTGAAAGCTCGCGGCTGCGGCTGCCGGTGCGCGCGCCAGCTAAAGAAGATGAGGGGTTACGGCCGTTTCCCCCGGCCGAAATCGCCCCGCCGCTGCCCGTGACAACCCTGTCCACCGGCTCGCGGCGCAAGTGGGTGACGCGCGATATGCTGACCGGGCGGGTGGAATGCGGACTGGAGGTGGATGACGGCCGTATCCGCTTCAGCGAGACGGGCATGGAAACGGCCGGGCACAGCCGCGAGACCACCAGCGTGGTCGAAGGCGACCCGCTGTCCATGCAGAACCGCGTACAAAACGAACTCACCTACCAGCGCGGCGAGTGGCACATCCGCATCGCCACTGACAGCACCCTCACCGCTGACGGCGACCACTTCTACGTCACCTGCCGCCTGGACGCCTACGAAGGACAGACGCGGGTGTTTGCCCGCAGTTGGGACTATAAAATTCCCCGAGATTTGTAACTGGTCAGGTTTTTCTAGCAAGACCCCAAGGGTTTGATACCCGAGTAATCCAAATTACCGGTTGCAAACCCTTGGGGCCTGCGCTGAACCTGCCAAAGCATTCCGTTATTCTCCCAACCTGAAATCACTGCCATCAAACACAGATTGCAGAAGCTGAATGCGTTCCGCTTCTGTCATTTTGCGCGGGCGGGCGTAATCTTCGATCATGCCGGTCCAGAGGTCTGTGCTGAGTAAACGGCCGTTATAAATCACATACGTATCCACAAACATCTGCCGCGTGCCCAGGCTGAACATCTGATCGGCAAAGGTATTGCCGGTGCCATAATGGACAAAGTGATCGCCGCTGAAGGCAAAACCCATCGGGTGATGGCCATGCGCCCCATGCACAATCGACGCGCCCGCATTGGCAAAGGCCAAAAACGCATCCCGCTGCGATTGGAACGGCGCATATTGAAACTGCTCCAGAAATTGAATCGAGCCGACTACCACATACCCCTGCGCCGCCAATTCCTGAATTTGGGCGATGTTAAAACTGTATTCATCACATGGCAAGGCTCCCGGCTCATCTTCCCGCGCCCACACCCCCCACGGCCCGACCGGATTACAACCCACAAAAGCGATCTTGTTGCCGTTGTGTTCTATCAGCAACGGCTGCTGGGCATCTGCCAAATTATGGCCGCCGCCATACGTTTTCATGCCCACTTCGTCATACAAATCGAGCGTAAACAACAGATTTTGTTTGCCCCAATCGTTCAAATGATTCCCTGTCAGCTCGACCACATCCACGCCGAGCCAGGTCATCAATTCAATTGTTTTCGGTTGGGCGCAAAATGTCGTGCCGCCCGTGGGCGTGGGATCGGGACAATCGGGCGCAAACGCATTTTCATGGCTCATATGGGCAATGTCTGCCGCCTGCATGATGGGCGCAATCTCTTCGCCCGGATATTGGTAGCCATATTTCTCCATGCGATCCGCTACGGCGCGACTCAATCCCGACGGGCCTGTCATGGTGATGTGGGTGATTTGGTCGTCGTGGCGATTGGTGAGCGGCTCTGGCCAGAGGGCTTCTAGTGGGGCAACGGCCGTTGCCCCAATGCCTGGGGCAGCTCCCAGCCAGCCGAAATATAATTTCAAACCATAACGGGTCGGGTCATAAAAGATGGAAACCGGCGAGTTGCCATCCACTGCGAGTACCTTCAGACGTGGGTCTAGCTGTTCAAAAGGCACAATCGTTAGAACTGGTTCATCATAACTGGTTTGTGTGCGCCACAAGGTTTCGATCAACAATTCCGGCGCAACGACAGTTGGCTCAGCCGCAGGTTCGCCCCACCAGCCGCGCAAAATGGCCGCCATTTCCGCCGTTAACACAAGTTCGCCATTCTGCCACGCCGCCTGCGCACCGGCCAGCGATATATCATCGGCAAAGGTGGGAAAGGGCGCGGCGACGGCGAAAATCCACTCGCCAATGGCGGTATTTTGCCCTTCTGTCAACAACAGGTCTGCATCCACCCCATCTGCTAAGACGAACTGCTCAGGGTGGGTTTGCACCATCGCGGCAACGGCCGTTTTCAGTTCGGCCGGTACGGTTGTGTCAAACCCAATCGTTAAAGGGGAGGGCGTTGCGGTTGGGGATGGTTGGATGGTAGCTGTGGGCGCGGGTGCTTGTGTGGGGGGAACGGCCGTTGCTTCTACCTTTGCCATTGGCGCCGCAGTTGCTGCGCGAGTGGGGGACATAGAGGTTGGGGAGACGGCCGTTTGACAGGCTGTCAGCCACAAAAAAGCAAAAATAGCAAAACCCAAACGAGAATACGTACGCATAAAACGCCTTTGATGGGACAAGCTGCTGGCTTACCCATACTTGAAAAAAATTTAGCTGAGACGTGGTTGTCTGTGGTCTATTTTGGTGGACGGCCGTTTACCGACCACCTGTTTTTGCCCATCCACAGCGCTAACCGGCCGCGTCAGCTTCAGCCAGCAGTTGGCGGGCAAAGGTTAGCGCCTCTTCATGGGTCGGATAAAAAAACATCCCCGGTCCTTCGCCGTATACCCCATCCCCTCCGGCGGCAATGCCAGAATCGACATAGATGTGCAGCGAGCAACTGTATCCATCGTTTGTTGCCGGGTCCAGACCCCATTCCTCCGGATCGTCGTAGCGGCGTATCAGGTGCATAATTAGTTCCGGGCTTTCGCTGCCGCTGTACACATGGCGTTCTTCCGTGTGCTGCGTAGCCATCAGGTCGTTGAGCATATAATACCATGCTCGAAATGTGCCATATTGTACCAGGAGACTTTGCTGATAAATAACGGCCGTGCCCACCACAAACCGTATCGTGCAGTGCAACCAGCCTACCTTCGCTCTATCAACCGGCGGCCAATCATTGCCGCTTGGCGGCCAATCTGATTCTGGCTCTTCCGATTCGGCCGCCAGTTCTTCAAGCAGCGCCGCTATTTCCTGGCTAACCTCGTCGGGCACGTCCCAGGAAACAACCGGCCCACGAGCAAAAGGCGTAATGGGTTGTAATCGTTTGTCGACGGTCAATTCGACGGCCAGATAGCCTGCGCCGCTTCGGTCATTTGTCAATAAGGCCATTGAAGTCTCCTTCGAAAATAAGTTCACGCAAAGGCGCAAAGTTTTTCTCTTTTGGTCTTTGCGTTCTCCGCGCTTTTTGCGGTTTAACCAACAGTTGACCATTACAAAATTTGCGGATTTTCCTTCATGGTGGCGTGATCCGCACATGAAATCTGCTCTGGATGCGCCGTTATGTTCGATCAATGGTCCAGGCTGCGTCGGAATTTTTCTTATCCGGGACAACTCTGTGGCGGTACAGACAACTCGTCGATGGCAGCCGAACAGCCTCATCATCTCAGTACCAATTAAAAGGCGCACCCAATTTCAGAGTACGGCCGTTCGTGACCATCAGGCAATCGAGCGTGTATAACGAGTAGATATCCGACCAGTCTCACGCTCGATAAGCTGCTTAAACTACCGCGTGCTACAGGAATGACGCAAAAGGCGTTTTGCCAGGCAGTGGCTAATTGTACATAAGTTTTGGCGCGAGAAGATTGGGAACCAACTTCTTTCACTCCGAACCCAACTTTTTTTGCCTTTTATAGACATAACTAGCAAAGAACAAAACAGGGAAAGTAGTGCTACGACCACTTTCCCTGTGCAAAAACCTCGGACGGCCCCTAAAATCGTCTAAAAATGGCCTTTAGGAACCAACTTTTTTACTGCATAAATCCGGAACCAACTTTTTTGTCGATCCACAAGCAATTTAAAGATTTTCGAATAAACCGGCCGCACCCATGCCGCCGCCAATACACATCGTAACCAGACTAAACTGCGCCTGCTGCCGCTTCATCTCACTGATGGCCTGAACGGTCAGCTTTGCTCCCGTGCAGCCCAGCGGATGTCCCAGGGCAATGGCGCCGCCATTGATGTTGGTCTTTTCCGGGTCAAAACCCAGCTCCCGGATAACGGCGACAGATTGCGCGGCAAATGCCTCGTTCAACTCGATGACATCAATATCGGACAGGCTCATGCCGGTGCGCTTGAGCAGCTTGGGCACGGCCGCAATCGGACCCATGCCCATAATTTCCGGGCGCACCCCACCCACATTAAAACCAACAAAGCGGGCCAATGGTTTCAGTCCCAGCGCTTCCGCCTTGCTGCGTTCCATCACAATCACGGCCGCTGCGCCATCACTAAGCGGCGAGGAATTACCAGCTGTTACCGAGCCACCCTGCTTGAAAACGGGCTTTAGTTTCGCCAAAGCCTCGACTGTGGTGTCCGGACGGACATGCTCGTCGGTGTCAAACAAGACGGTGTGACGTGTCCGGCCATTGGGGCCAGGCGCAACTTCTTCGATTTCTAAAGGCACGATCTGGTCCAGGAAACGGCCGTTCGCCATCGCCGCCGCCGCCTTCTGATGACTATGCAGGGCAAATTCATCCTGCGCCTGCCGTGTCACGTCATACTCCAGAGCCACTTGCTCGGCCGTCAGGCCCATGCCCATGTACACTTCCGGCGCATTTTCCGCCAGCCAGGGGTTGGGGCTGATGCGGTAGCCGGTCATAGGCACCAGGCTCATCGTCTCCGCCCCGCCCGCAATGATCACATCGGCGCCATTGGCGATGATGCGCTCGGCGGCAATAGCGATGGTTTGCAAGCCGCTAGAGCAAAAGCGATTCACCGTCATGCCGGGCACATCCACAGGCAGCCCGGCGCGGATGGCAATAGAACGAGCAAAATTCAAGCCTTGCACACCCTCGGGCATGGCGCAGCCAATGATCACGTCGTCAATTTCCATCGGGTCTAATGCGCCGCCGGTCTCCGCCATGAGCGCGCGAATGACCGCTGCCGCCATATCATCTGAGCGCCAGTTACGGGTGACGCCTCGTTTGGATTTTCCTACGGCCGTCCGTTTGGCCGCAACAATTACAGCTTCTCGTGTCATGTGTGTCTCCATTTACGATTGACGATTGGCGCTTTACGATTCAATCGTCAATCCACAATCGTCAATCGTTAATTCCTCAATGGTTTGCCGGTCATCAACATGGCGGTCATCCGATCGCGCGTTTTCTCTTCGCCAAGCAGCGACAAGAACGCTTCACGCTCCAGGTCCAGGATGTACCAGGGGTCTACCCAGGCTGGGGCGCTGATGTCGCCGCCAGTCAGCACGTAGGCCAGTTTTTGGGCAATCACCACATCGTGGGCCGTGGCATACGCGCCCCAGTGCAGGCTCTTCACGCCGACCACCAGGGCTGAATAGACGTCGCGCCCGGCAGCATAGATTTTTTCTACTTCTGGCGGGCGCGCCCCAATCCGGGCCAGCTGCAGGGCGCGGTGTTGGGCAATTGCCAGGCGATGGTCGCCGTTCATGGCGATTGTGTCGCCGGGAGCCAGATAGCCAAGATCTTTGTTTTCCCAGGCGCTAGTACCCACTTTGGCCAGGGCTACTTGCTCGAAAGCGGCCTGAAGGACCGGCACAACGTCGGCGTTGGGGGTTTGCATGACCGGGTTAACTTTGCGCCGCAGGACTTCTTTGCAGCCACCGCCGGCGGGAATGAGACCCACGCCAAATTCGACCAGCCCCATGTAGCTTTCGTGGTTGGCGACGGCTTCCCAGCCGGCCATGGCCATTTCTGCGCCGCCGCCCAGTGCCATGCCTTGCACGGCCGTTACCACCGGTTTCGGCGCATGACGCAGTTTAAAGGTCAACGATTGCAGACCGTGAATCATCTGATTCAACTCATCCCAACGGCCCGATGCAGCCGCGACGCCAACCGCAAACAAATTCGCGCCGACGCAGAAATTCTCCGCGTCATTGCCCATCACCATCGCGTCAAAATCGCTGTCCAGGCGAGCCAACGCTTCGTGGCCCATGGCGATGATCTGGTCGTCGATGGCGTTCATCTTGGCGTGGAATTCATAGAGCAGCACGCCGTCGCCCATGTCCACCAGGCTGGCGCTTTCGTTGCGCGCCACTTCCTTACCGGCGGCATGCAAATCGCTGATGAGGATCACTTTTTTGTCGACAGCACGAAGCGCATAGGCTTTGGCTTCCCAATCGTAGACACGGCCGTCTTTGTAGAAAGAATCACAACCGGCGGCCAACATTTCGCTGACCCAGGGGGCAACTTCCAGCCCGGCGGCGGCCATTTTTTCGGCTGTTTCGGCCACGCCAAGCATGTCCCACATTTCAAACGGGCCGGCCTCGTGGGCAAAACCCCAGCGCATGGCATCGTCTACGTCACTGAGCTTGTAGGCGATTTCCGGCGCGACGTGCGCGGCATAGGCAAAACCGTAATAAAGTAAATCGCGCAGGTAATTGGCGGCGCGGTCGTCAAATTCCAACAGCTTGCGCACCCGATCGCCCAGGTCTTCCACTTTGCGCACTTTGCCAACAGAATCGAAGCGTGGGCTGCCGCCGTCAAAATAGTCCATGGTTTCCGGGTTCAGGGTTAGAAATACGCGCTTGCCATCTACAAACGCTTGTTTGTAAAAGCCCTGACCGGTTTTGTTGCCCAGCCATTTGTTTTCGATCATCTGGTTCATGACCACGGCCGTTTTTTGCGGTTTCAAAATGTCGCGGTAGGGGTCATGGGGCACGGCTTCATACAAATTGTGGTTGACATGGCCCATCACATCCAGACCGACCAGGTCCATCAGGCGGAAGGTGGCGGTTTTGGGGCGGCCAATGGTTGGCCCGGTGATGGCGTCGATTTCGGCGACGGTGTAGCCGTTTTGCATGGCGTATTCGATGCCATAAGAGGCGGCCACGGCGAAGAAGCGGTTGCCGATGAAATTGGGCGTATCTTTACAGACGACCACCCCTTTGCCCAGCACGTCGCGGCCAAATTTCACCATGAAATCGGTCACGGCCGTATCTGTTTGCGGCGTGGGGATGATTTCCAGAAGTTTGAGATAGCGCGGCGGATTGAAGAAGTGGGTGCCTAAAAAGCGAGACCGGAAGGATGGGGAACGGCCGTCGGTGATTTCATGAATCGGAATGCCCGACGTGTTGCTGGAAATAATTGCGGTCGGTTTGCACACCGCTTCCAATTTTTCCATCAACGCCTGTTTCAAATCCAGGCGCTCGATAATCACTTCCACCACCCAATCGCAGTCGGCCAACAGGTCGAAATTGTCTTCCGTGTTGCCTACGGTGATCAGGTTGGCCCGATCCGTGCGCGCCAGATTGGCGGGTTTGGCTTTGGCCATGCGGTCATACAAACTTTGCACCAGGCGATTACGCGCCCGTGGATCATCTTTCTCAGCCTCGCTGAGATTGGGCGTGGGAATATCCAGCAGCACCACTGGGATACCGATGTTCGCCAGGTGGGCAGCAATACCGCCGCCCATTGTGCCAGCGCCAACGATACCTACTTTGTCTATACGAAAAGTCATGGGGTATTCTCCTGTTTTGGACTGTTAGCAATCAAACTTCCCGGAGCTTTACCACCTCCGGGAAGTCGAGAGGGTGAAGCTATTTCAATTCACGGCGGGAATAGCCGAGGATGCTGCGAGCGACAATGAGGGTATTGATTTGTTTGGTCCCTTCGTAAATGTCGTTGATTTTGGCGTCGCGCATCCATTTTTCGGTCAACCATTCACGAGTATAACCCATGGGGCCTAACAATTCGACGGCTTTTTGGGTAACCCAGGTGACGGTTTCGCCGGCGCGGGCTTTGCACATGCTGGCTTCCAGGCGGTTGGGCTGGCCATGGGCCATCAGCACAACTGAGCGCAAGGTGAGCAGCCAGGCAGATTTGTGGCGGGCTTCCATTTCCAGGAGATCGCGTTCTACGGCCGTCATCTGATTCTTCGGCTTGGTGTAATCGACAACGATGCCTTCCTCAGCCAACTTATCACGCGTAAACTCCAGGGCGGCGCGGCAAATGCCCATCGCGCTGGCGGCCACAGCCGGGCGGCTGGCATCAAAGGTAGCCATCGCGCCCTTAAACCCCTTAGTCGTTCCATCGCGTTGGGTCGCTTCCAGGCTGCCCAAAATGTTGTCGTATGGGATGCGCGCATTGTCGAAGACGATCGCCACCGTGTCGCTGACGCGAATACCCAGTTTGTGTTCTTTTTTAGTCACTTTGACGCCCGGTGATTTGGCCTCGACGATAAATGGCTTCATGCCGGAGCGGCCGGCGCTGGCATCAACCGTGGCCCACACGACCACAAAGCCCTCGGATTCATCCAGAGCCAGGCCGCCATTGGTGCAGAAGATTTTTTCGCCGTTCAGCACCCATTCGTTGGTTGCCGGATCCAGCGTAGCTGTGGTGCGAATGTTGCTGGTGTCAGAACCGGCGCCGGGTTCGGTCATGGCCATGGCGCCCCACTTGGGCTCGCCCTGACCAAATTTGCCCAGAATACGGATTTTTTGTTCTTTGGTGCCGACGGCCTCGACGGCCGCTCCGCCTAACGCCGGGTCCGGGGTGCAAAGATATTGCCCGGCGTCGCCCCAGCTTAACATTTCGATCATCAAAATGAGGCGCAGAATGCTGAAATCTGGTCCTTCGCGTTTGGGCGTGCTGCCGTTGCCATTGCCATTTTGCTGTAATTTTTCAGTGCGGCGGCGGTGCTGCTCGCGCATGACCGGCCACATCATGTTGATGTATTCAGACGGCCGTTCATGCTCATGCTCGTCATAATAACGGGAATACTGGCGCATCACTGACTCGGCTACCATTTTAGCCATCTGCATTTCGTTGTTAATTTTTTCGGGAATCTCGAAACTAATCATTTTAGAATCTCCGTGAAGGTGAAAGATTGCGGATTGGCCGCTAAAAAAGCTGCTGCCAATTCAGAATCCTGATCTTAGACAATTGCCATCCCATCGAATGAAGCAAAAGCGCGCGCATTCCGCAGCCATAGCTCAACCGGATATTCACGAATGTAACCGTAACCGCCCAGGGTTTGCAGGGCACGGTCACACACGGTCAGCACCATATCATCGACGTAATACTTCATGACTGCGGCCGATTGGGTGGCGTCTTTGCCCTGGTCGAGCTGCCAGGCGGCTTCCCACACCAACAGGCGGGCGGCGTCGATGTCCATGGCCATTTCGGCCAGCATAAAGGCGATGCTCTGGCGATGGGCGATGGGTTCGCCGAACTGGACGCGCTCTTTGGCGTAATCACGGGCGTATTCAAACGCCCCTTTGGCCATGCCGACGGCCAGCGCGCCCAAAGCGACGCGGCTGTGATTGAGGATGCGACTGAAGTCTATGCCTTCGTTGCCGCCCAATTTGTTGACGGCCGAGATTTGCACATTTTCCAGCTTCACCTGGAAGGTTGGCAGGGCGCGGATGCCCATCAATTTTTCACGGCCGTTTACCGTCAGGCCTTCCACATCCCGCGGGACAAAAAAGGCTTGCGTCTGGCCATTTTCATTGGCATAGATAAGGAAGGTCTCGGCGTCGTCGGCTAGGGGGACGAAACATTTGCTGCCATTGAGAATGTAGGCATCATTTTCCAGCACGGCCGTTGTCTTCAATTTTCGCGGGTCGAACTGGATAACCGGCTCGGTTAATGCGGCCGTCACCTTGGGCAAGCCTTCTTCACAAAAAAGCGGCAGGTGGGCCTCTTTTTGGGCCTCTGTGCCGGCCAACATCAACGGCACAGCGACCAGATTCGGGGTCATCACATGCAGCGTCGCCGCCAAATCGCCCCAGGCAAATGCTTCGGCGGCTAAAACGTTAGTCATGACAGAATAATCGCCAAACCCGCCGTAGGCTTCGGGGATGCTGGTTGGCAACACGCCGATTTCCCACCCGGCTTTAATGACTTCCGGCGGGATAACACCCTCTTCGTCTGCATCCCGAAACACCTTCCGCATACGCTCCTGCGCCAGGCGGCCGATGGCTTCGGTCAACATCTTTTGTTCCTGATCCAGTTCAAAATTAATCATGTTCAGCTCCTTACCATTGAGTTCATAGCAGATAGTCGCTAGGAAACGGCCGTTAGCCACAGCCCACAGCCACTCGCGACTATGTTCTTACAATCTGGTCGGTCATGCGGGCCACGCGCACCATGGCCTGCACATCATGGACCCGCACCACATCCGCGCCGCGCTCGATGCCGATGGCGATAGTGGCAGCAGTGCCTTCCACCCGTTGGTCTGGCGGCAAATCCAACGTGTAGCCAATAAATGATTTGCGCGATGGGCCAATTAAAATAGGAAACCCCATCTTTTTGAAGTGATCCAGGTGGTTTAACAATTGGATATTTTGGGCGACCGTTTTGCCAAATCCGATGCCCGGATCCAAAATGATTTGCCGGTCTTGCACACCAGCCAAACGGGCGATGGTGATGCTTTCTTCGAGTTCATGGGCCACATCGGCCAGCAAATCGTCGTAGTGGATGCCCACGTAACGACCGCCAAGGCGTGCGGCCTGGGCGACATTTTTGGGTTGGCTGCGATTGTGCATAATCACGACGGGGCAGCCGGTTTTGGCGATCAGCGGCGCCATAGCCGCGTCCATCCGCAGCCCCCATACGTCGTTAATCCAATTTGCGCCGGCGGCCAAAGCGGCTTCAGCGACGTTGGCGCGGTATGTGTCTACGGAAATTACTGCGCTGACGCTTTGGCGCACGGCCGTAATGACTGGCAAAATGCGGGCTAACTCTTCAGCTTCGGAAACAGGTTCGCTGCCTGGGCGTGTGCTCTCGCCGCCAATGTCGATGATGTCGGCGCCATCGGCGATGAATTGCTGCGCCTGGGCGACTGCGCGGGTGACGGCCGTTTCCCCACCTGCCAGGCCGTCACCAGAAAAGCTGTCCGGCGTGACATTGAGGATGCCCATAATATAGGTACGCTGCCCCCAAATAAAAGCGTTGTCTGGTGTGCCGCCGCCCAACCCCTAATCCCCCATTACCTGAAAGTTGGGCTGCTGCGGTAGACGGTAAACGGCCGTCGAGTACACTCTGGCTAACATCTGAACAACGGTTTCCCCTGTCTGTGGATGGACAAAATCTGGCGCAATATCGGCCAGTGGCGCGAGTACAAAAGCCCGTTCGTCAACAAAAGGATGCGGGATGATCAGCCTGTCATCCTGGATCATCTGGTCATCATAAAACAAAATATCGATGTCGATCAGGCGCGGTCCCCACTTGTAGGTCGGGCGACGCCCAACTTCAACTTCAACAGATTGACATAAATGGAGGAGTTCGTGCGGCGTCAGCGTGGTAACGCCGCCAACACAAAGATTCAGGAAGGCTGGCTGGTCAAAGACACCCCAGGGTTCGGTTTCATAAACGGCGGAGACGGCCGTTACGTCTACCCCCCGGCGCAACCAAGCCAAAGCTGTCTGCAAATTAGCCGGGCGATCTTCCAGGTTTGTGCCTAGGCTCAAATAAATCTGACTCAACCTACACTTCCTCACTTGGTAATACTGCACAAAATGACGCACTGCATCATTATGCCGTATTTATAACACGGCGCGTCATGAGTGTCAATAGTTAGCGAAAATTCGCTGACAGTGCGTTTTTCCTGAGCCAATAAGCGTGACGGCAACCAATTTGGAAGGGCTGAAAGGAGCAGCCGCTTTAGGCCTGGAAGGCCACAAAACGGCTGGATTGAGAAATAGGAAGGGGAACGGCCGTGCTTCCATAACCACTCACGACGCGCATGTCACAACATCAAGCAGCTCCACAGCAACAGCCCGTTACTCGGGCTGAATAGCCACACTGTCCAGGGACACAATGCCCAGGCAACTCTCCAGCGCATCCCTGTCACGGTCCGCAACCAAAGCAGTCACCAAATCGCCGGGAAGGAACACGGTATCCCCGTGCGGAATAACCAGGCGCCCATGACGGCGCACGGCCACCAGCACACAATCGTGCGGCAAACAAGAAGACAAGTCCTGAATAGTTTTTCGGCAAGAAACGCAATCCTCAGTAATCGTCACTTCAACAAACATGGCGCTGTCCGCATGACGCGCGCCAGCTTCATCCACCCGCTTTTGCAGCTCTGTCTTTCGCGCCAGGGCAACCTTGTAGGCGTTGATAATGTCCTCGCGGCGCACAATCCCCAACAAGCGATCGACATCTTCCGGGTCCACAATTGGGATGCGCCCCAGAGCGTTCTGGCCCATTTTGCGCAGAACTTCACCAATCGTCTCATCGGGAAAAGCAGTCATCAGCTTATGGCGGGGGGTGGCAATCTGAATCACGGTGGCTGTGCCCGGTGTTTTGCCCTCCAACGCCTCCTCCAAATCGCCGATAGTCACAATGCCCATCAGATGCTGCTTTTCATCAAGAATGGGCAGCCCATGATGGTGCGAAACGCGCAGCTGGCGAGAGAACTCTTCCAGGGTAGTCGTGGGAGTAACGTGTTCCAAGTTGGCCGTCATCACTTCCCCCACCGTGACGCCAGACAATACATCTTCATCTCTTCCCCGCCGCAGGCGGATCCCCTCCAGGCCCAATTCAGACGTGTAAATAGACTCACCAGCAAACAATTCACCTAACAACGCTGCTAAAACCGTCGTTAACATCAGCGGCAAAATGAGCTGATAATCTCCCGACATCTCAAAAACGAGCAAAATGCCGGTAATTGGCGCATGTTCAGCCGCCGCCAAAACGGCCGCCATCCCGACCAAAGCATACGCGCCTGGATCTATCGCGATTGTCGGCCAAAAATTATGGGCAACAGAGCCAACAATCCCGCCCAACAAAGCGCCCATAAACAGATTGGGCGCAAAAACGCCGCCGGAATTGCCGGAGCTTAAAGTCGCGGTCGTGGCCAACATTTTTAGCAGCAGCATGGCAGCCATTAGCTGTAAAGGCAAGGTGATATTGCTGCTAATCACTTCCCCGATGAATTCCAGACCAGAGCCAAGGATTTGACGTTCTGGCAGCAGCAAAGCCAATAGACCGGCAATTAACATGCCCAAAGCCGCTTTTAACGGCAGCGGAAAACGCCAATGATCAAATGTTTTTTCGCCCCAGGTGAAGACGCGGATAAAAATAGTCGCCCACAGCGCGGCCAAAACGCCCAGCACCATATAGATCGGCATTTCAGAAAGGTGGTGAAATTGATAGGCTGGCACAGGAAAAGCCGGCTGTTTAGAGACCAACTTGCTGACAACAATACTGCCAGTAACAGCGCTTACAACGACTGCGCCAAAATTGCCAACTGTAAAGCGATGGATGATTACTTCCAGGGCAAACATGGCGCCGGCAATCGGCGCATTAAACACGGCCGCGATGCCGGCGCCAGAACCGCAAGCCACTAAAATGCGCAGCCGATCACCTGAAAACCGGAAACGACGGCCGACGGCCGAACCAAACGCACCGCCAATTTGCACAATCGGTCCCTCGCGGCCGGCCGACCCGCCCATGCCAATGGTGATGGCGGACAGGCCTAGTTTGATAGGCGCAATCCAACCTGAAATCCGGCCGCTGCGCAGGGCAACAGCTTTGATAACTTCGGGCACGCCGTGCCCTTTCGCCTCAGGCGCCCATCGTTCGACAACAAAACCTACGATAAGCCCGGCGAATACCAACCCCACCAATAGTCCGATGGGATCCACAATGAGGTTTTGCAGCCAATGCGCAAATCGGGTTACATACTCCAGGGTCCAAATCAACAACGCTGCCAAAACGCCTGTTCCGGCGCCCACAAGCACGGCCGCCGTCACCAGCCCCATTTCCGACATTGTGGTCCAGCTTTCTGTAGAGCGCGTAAACAAGGAAAGTAGTCTGTGGCGGATATGAGTGAGAGGATTTTTTTTTGATGACATGGGATGCACATTTGTTTCAATTGAAAAATCATTCATATGGGTGATTGTATAACACGCCCATAGCCTTCGCTATCATTGATTGGCCCTGTTTGGTAAAATCGGGTGAGTGATGCTTTTTTATGAGGAATGAGATTGGACACTATTAAGCGGATCGCCAAAAATTTTAAGGCGGTAACGGTGAACATGCGTCGGAACAATTGGCGCTATTGGGCGTGGCCATGGGTTGTGGGCATGATGATGTGGCTGATGCCCACGGCCGTTTTCAGCCAGCCAGCCACAGCCCAACTCACCATCCAGCCCGGGGATACCTGGACAGCTCTCTCCTATCGTTTTGCCGCCGATGTCCAGGCAGCCAATCCTCGCATGAACCAGCAGCGGCAGCCGACAATCGGCACGGCCGTTTCCCTGCCGCCAAACAGCCAGGAGCGCACTGGCGTTTTACTGCGTTCTGGGGAAGGCGGGTTATTGGCCACGGCCGTTCGCCAGCACACCTCGCCCTGGACCATCGCCCTGCACAACGACCTGTCCAGCCCATACCGCCCTTTGTTGTTTCAGCCGCTCTTTTTGCCCGGCGGCGACAACCCGCCCAAAGATTTACCTATTGGCTTTGCCGAACTGGAATTGTCACAGCCGATTGGCGAGCCGGGCATTGCCCTGGGCTGGCGCGCAGAGGTGGCCGAAACGGCCGTTATCTCTGCGACGCTGGACGATGCGCCATTTGTGGTGGTGGGCAACGGCCGTTACCGTGTTGGTCTCATTGGCACAGGCGCATTTTACGGCCGTGGCGAACCTTCCCTTACTGTGCAAATAGAGCAGCAGCCGCTCTGGTCGCAGCCCTGGCGCTTCAACGACAGCCGCGAATGGGTTTTTCAGGAGATCAGTTATACCGGTGCGGCCACCGAAATCGACCAGGCGGCCATCGACGCCGAACGCGCCCGCCTGCGTGAAATTTGGAGCCAGGTCACGCCCGCGCCTTATTGGACAGATTCCTTCACCCTACCCATCACCGACTATCTGACCATCACATCCACCTATGGCGACCGGCGTTCGGTGAACGGCGGACCATACAACCGCTACCACGAGGGAGTCGATTTTAGCGCGTATGGCGGCACGGCCGTTTCTGCGCCGGCAGCCGGCAAAGTTGTGGTCGCCGAAGTTCTCAATGTTCGGGGAGGAGCGGTTATTTTAGATCACGGGCTGGGCATTCATTCCGGCTATTACCACCTCAGCCGCATCCTGGTAGACCCCGGCCAACTGGTGCAGCCAGGCGATATTCTGGGCGAGGTTGGCACGACAGGGCTTTCCACGGGCAATCACCTGCACTGGGATTTTTTGGTTGGCACCACCTGGATCGACGCGCAATCCTGGCTGGCGCAAGATATGGCCTGTTGGATTCGCGCCGGATTGGGCAAACCCTGTGCGCCGCCGGCCGAAAATTCGGGCTGAACAGCCAAACCAACGGGCTGATTTGGTGAATAATCCGGTTGCCAGTGGTATGATACCAATCACAACGTAATCTAAACCGATTTCAACCGCACAGGAGGTTTTCCCAAAATGTTTTTATCCAGCGCAACAATTTTTCGCCTTGCCCAACAGACAGAAGAAACCAATTCTGAGTGGTGGTGGCTGTTGATCATTGGCCTAATCGCCCTGGTCCTCTTTTTTTTCTGGTGGCGGCAGAAAAGCCAAGAAGATTTGGCCGAAGTGGTGGTCTTTGAAAAACAGCATCCCCTCGGGCTGGCTATGGAAGAGGGATTTGTACCGGCGGCGAAAACGGCCGTCCCCCAACCCGCTCACGACACCCATGCCGAACCGGCCCATGCCGAACCGGCCCATGCCGAACCGGCCCATGCCGCGCCTGAATATAAAGAACCTGTGGTGGAAACGGCCGTGCCCGACCCCATCACCCCCGACGACCTGAAACTCATCGAAGGCATCGGCCCCAAAATTGCCGAACTGCTTAATGCCGCCAACATTACCACCTTCGCCCAACTCGCCCATGCCGATATTGCCCATCTCAACCAAATCCTCGAAGCAGCTGGCCCCCGCTACCAGCTAGCCGACCCGGCATCCTGGCCGCAGCAAGCCGCGCTGGCTGCCGCTGCAAATTGGGACGGGTTTAAAGCCCTGCAAGATTCACTGAAAGGCGGCCGTCAGGCCGAATAACACCCCCGAAACAAAAGCTTCATATGCGGCACAGATTGGACCAATCTCAGAAGATTGGTCCAATCTTTAGTATGCTATCTAATTTTCATTCCTTAATATTCGTGGTCGTGGTTGTGGCTGTGATCGTGATCCTCGCCAATGAGGGCATCCAAAAAGTCCAGCACCGCGTCACTGAAGAGATCGATCTGCTCCAGATTGGGCAAATGCCCCGCCTCTGGAATAACAACCAATTCCGACCCCTCAACAGCGGCCTGCATCGCCCGCGCCTCACTCAAAGGAATCAACTGGTCGTCGGCCCCATGAATAATTAGTGTTGGCACGTCGATAGTCGCCAAAGTTGGCGTGGAATCCGGGCGATCTTTCATGGCTTGCAGTGCGCCAACCATGCCTTCCAGAGAAGTATCATCCATCATCTCTTGCACAAATTCGACCAATTCGCTGTCTTCATCATACGTCTGCGAGGCCAAAAGTTTAGGCAGCATATCTGCAGTAACAGCCGCCACGCCTTCCTTCTTTGCTTTGGCGATGGCCGCATCACGCGCCGCTTTGCCTTCTGGCGTGTCGGGCTTGGCCTTGGTAGAGACGAGGATCAGGCCGGCCACACGTTCCGGGTAACGCCGGAAAAACTCAAAAGCCACGTACCCACCCATCGACAAACCACATACGACAACCGGATTTTCGATGCCCAGATAATCCAGCAGGCCAAGGCAGTCATCGGCCAGGAGACCTACGGAATAAGGGCCGGGCATTGGTTCGGAACGGCCGTGTCCCCGCAAATCCGGCGCAATCACCCGCACCGTACCGGCCAGGTCTTCCATTTGCGGCTCCCACATCGCACTGTTCAGGGGGTAACCATGAATACACAACACCGTTAATTGATCACACGTATCAATATAGGCCATGCCAAAATCATCAGAATTCTCGCTCATAAATCCTCCTTATAGCTCGGGTCTTCGCCGAACGTAAACAACTCATTGATCGATTGGTGGGCATAGTTTCGATAAATGGCCTCGCCGATAATCGGGGCCACGGTTAATACTTTCATGTTAGACGGCCGTTTCTCCGGCGCAATATAAACCGTATCAGTGGTAATAATCTCTTCAATCTGGGGGATGGCCGCCATCCTCTCCAACGCATTGCCCAGGAACAGGCCATGCGTACAAATCAGGCGAATACGCTCGATGCCGCTTTCCACCAACATCTTGCTCAAACCGACCACCGAACCGCCGGTGGCAATTTCATCGTCATACACCAGGGCATGTTTAAACCCGCGCACCTGCCTCCGAATCAACCCCCCGATTTCCACCTTCGTATCCGAAATTCGGGTCTTGCTGGCAGTGGCCACGGGCAGCTTCAATCCGGCGGCAAAACGCGCCGCCGATTCCGCCCGCCCCATATCGGGCGACACTACCACGGTTTCTTCAGGATCAAATTGGCAATCCCGCAGATAATTGGTAAACAGCGTGCGCGCCGTTAACGGATCGGCTGGCACGCTAAAAAAGCCGTGTACCTGCGCCGAATGCAGCGTCATGGTCATGATGTGGGTCGCCCCGGCCGTCGTGAGCAAATCGGCAATCAGGCGGGCCGTTATGGATATGCGCGGCGCATTCTTTTTGTCGGAACGGGCATACGAAAAATAGGGGACAATGGCGTGAACTTCCGACGCGCCGGCGCTCTTGGCAATATCACACATCATCAGCAGGCCAAAAAGATGGTCACTCACGGGCGGCGTGAGGGATTGCACAATGTACACAATGCGCCCTCGCACACTCGAACCCAACTGGATAAATAAATTGTCATTACTAAATTTGGAAAAATGAGCTTCATCCAGCGGAACTCCCAAATAATGGGTGATCTTTTCAGCCAGGGGCACATTCGAACGGCCGCTAAAAAAGCGCACGTTTTGCACATCCAACAAAGGTATCTTTTCTTCCATCGTCTAACGCTCCTCTCCTGAACAAATTTAAGTCGAGTAGGTCATGTAGAATCAGCTTAAAAATTGGCATCGACGGCCAATGCTTTAGCCAAAAGCCGCTGATAGGCAGCGGCCGAAATTTCCACCGCGCCAAACCGGCGCAAATGAGGCGTCATGTACTGGACATCCAACAGTTGAAACCCTCGCGCCCGCAAATGCTGCACTAAATGCACCAACGCCACTTTACTGGCGTCGGTTTCATGAGAAAACATGCTTTCGCCCGCAAAAAGACCGCGCAGCGCCACGCCGTACAATCCGCCGACCAACTGCCCATCACGCCAAGATTCGATGCTGTGGGCATAACCCAGACGGTGCAGATTTTCGTAGCCTTCCAGGATGTCGTCGTTGATCCAGGTTTCTTCACGACCTGGGGCAGGGGCGGCGCAGGCCCGGATAACGGCCGTAAACGCCGTGTCGCGCCGAATCTCGAATGCCCCTTTTTTTAACATGCGGACCAACGATCTGGAAATGTGAAAGGCGTCCAGGGGCAAAATAGTCCTGGGATCAGGTTCGTGCCAGTATAATTCACCATCTTCATGAGCCATCGGAAACCAACCCTGGCTGTACGCAGACAGTAACAATTCTGGCGGTAATCGCATGTTCGTTTGTTAATTGGCCGACTGCTGGCCGTATTCGGTTAAAAAGCGGATGCTCGTTTCAATGCCGCGATAAAAATTGGGCAAATAAAACCGTTCGTTGGGGGCGTGGATGCGGTCATCGGGCAAACCAAAACCCATCAACACCGTTTCCAGGTCCAGATATTCCTGGAACTGGCCGACGACAGGAATTGATCCGCCTTCGCGCATAAAAACAGGGGGAACGCCAAAGCTGGCCTCATAAGCCGAAACGGCCGCTTTCATGGCCGGAATGCTCAAATCGGTAATGGTAGCCGGGGAACCGCCGCGTCCGGTGATGGACACGCGCATGGTGGGCGAGACAATGCTTTGCACGTAATCACGGAACAATTGGGCAATTTCTTGGGGATCCTGGTCGGGAACCAGACGCATCGACAGCTTGCAGTGGACGGTTGAGGGCAGCACTGTTTTGCCGCCAGGGCCGGTGTAACCGCCGATGATGCCATGAACATCCAGGGTTGGCCGCGCGCCCAATCTTTCGATGAGGGTGTAATCTGGTTCGCCCCAGGCTTGCGGCGCGCCCGTTTCGGCCAACCATTCGCTCTCCGCAAGCGGAAATTGGGCCAAAACCTGGCGCTCTTCAACGGTCAGGGGGCGGACCTTGTCGTAGAAGCCGGGGATGAGCACATGCCCGTCTGGGTCTTTGAGCCGAGCAATCAGATGGCCCAATGCATTGAGGGGATTATCAACGCCACCGCCAAAGCTGCCCGAATGTAAATCGCGGCTGGGGCCGGTCAGGTCCAGCATCATGTAGCACATGCCCCGCAGGCCGTAGACAATGCTGGGCTGGTTGCGGCTGACCATGCTCGTATCGGAAACCAGGGCGACATCAGCCTGGAGTAATGATTTGTTTTCTGGGATAAACGCGCGCAAGCTGGCGCCGCCGCTTTCTTCTTCGCCTTCGATGATGAATTTGACGTTGAGGGGGAGACGGCCGTTGGCCTGCAAATGCGCCTCCACCGCTTTAATGTGGATATACACCTGCCCTTTGTCATCAGACGCGCCGCGAGCGTAAAGATAATCGTCCTGGACCGTTGGGTTAAAAGGCGGGGTATGCCATTCCGCCAACGGTTCGACAGGCTGCACGTCATAATGACCATAAATTAGCACCGTGGGGGCAGTTGGTCCGGCATGGAGCCAATCCGCATAGACCAGCGGATGGCCGTTGGTGGAAATGATGGCCACATGTTCCAGGCCAGCTCGTTTCAACGCCACGATTAACCATGCGGCCGCTCTAGCCGTATCGGCAGCATGATTCGGCTGAGTACTCACACTGGGAATACTTAAAAATTCTTTTAATTCGGCCACATACTCAGCCCGATGGTGCTGCGCATACGCTAATGGGCTTAACATAAACTATCTCCGTTCGCTTCATTGTTTGGTTTATGGGTATAATTCAAAATCGGAAAGATTATAACGTACAGGGTTGGGAATGACGATAGAAACGCAAGCTGAGAAATATAAGTTAAGCCACGCAGCCTTGGTAGAGAGTGTTTTGTTTGTGGCCAGTGGGCCGGTCAGTACCTCGAGATTGGCAAAAACGTTGGAAATTTCTAGCGGCGCGGTCGAGACGCTGCTGCACGATTTGGCCGAGACATACGCGAAGCGAGGGTTGCGGCTGCAATGGACAGGCAGCGCGGTGCAGTTGACAACGGCACCAGAAGCAAGCGATGTGGTTGAGCGATTTTTAGGGCTGGAGGTAACGGCGCGCATCAGCCAGGCGGCGCTGGAGGTGCTGGCGATGGTGGCTTATATGCAGCCGATCACACGGCCGCAAATTGACCAGATTCGCGGGGTGAATTCCGATGGGGCGCTGCGGACGTTGTTGAGCAAGGGGCTGGTTGAGGAGAACGGCCGTTTGGATACTCCCGGTCGCCCTATTTTGTATGGCACAACCCCGCAGTTTTTGCAGCAGTTTGGGCTGGAAAGTTTGCGCGAGCTGCCGGCGCTGGCTACGGATGAACCAGAGGCCGAACCGGAATAGGCATAGGTTGGTCATGGCTTGTCGATTTCATCAACTCCTTCAGGCGGCAGAGCAGGCTTACCCCAGGCGGCCTTTCGCCAAACGCCTAACCTTTGGCCGCTTTGGCTTCCTCATCGGGTCCACTGAGCCAGAAGCGGAACTACGGTCATTTTCCAGAGGTCAAACAAACCCTTTTAGAGTTTTGGGCGCGTAACGCCAATCTATAATTTTTCATGATACAACCCAACAAAAAGCAGAAAAATGGCAAAGCACATGACAGCGTCCAAACAATGGGGATCACGGCCGTTCACCTGGCCTTGCTCGCTCTGTCGTTATTTGGTCTGGGCTATTTTTTCCTCTCGTCGAGCACATTTTTTGCCAGCGACACCGGACTGCGCTTCCTGCAAATTCGGGAACTGCTCCGGCAGGATTGGCAGTCGCTATCGGTTGGGTATCCTGGTCAATTTTTAGACCCTGAACTACGTTTTATTCCTTATTATTACGCGTATGCCGTCATCAACAATCAAATTTATCTGAGCATTTCGCCATTTTTCCCTCTGCTGGCAGCTTTTTTCTACGACAAGCTGGGTGCAGGGGGGCTGCCCATTGCGCCGACGCTTGGCGGGCTGGCTACGGCCGTTGGCGTTTATGCATTGGGTCAATCCCAAAAGGTGGCTCTAGGGCGGTTGGCCATGTGGACGGCCGTGTTTGCCACGCCCATTGTGTTTTACAGTGTCACCTTATGGGACCATACACTGGCCAGCGCCTGCGCCATATGGAGCCTGACCGGCATCAGCTACGCCTGGCACAAAAAAGCGTGGTGGCCGGTCTTGGTAGGCGGCATGGCGGCCGGTCTCGGCGCTGGCCAACGACCAGAAATGTACGTGTTTATTCTTGCCCTCAGTTTAAGCGCCATCGTCGTGTTTTGGAAGCAGTGGACTGTGCTCATTTCATTGGGCGGTGGGGTTCTTTTGAGCCTTACGGCCGTTTGGTGGGCACAGTATCGCTGGTATGGTCACCCGTTGGGCATGCCCACCGCCCTCAACCTGTTCGGCTACGGCGCTGTTCGCTATACCGCGCAATCGTACAGCGGTGTTCCAATCCCGCAGGTATCCATCGCCGGCAAATTTTTAGGGCTGGCTGAATCCGGCAATTTACTCCAGTTTGGCGCGTTTTTGTTGATTATCTTAACCGTTTTTCTGCTTGCGCTTGGGCTGAGGAACGAACGCGTCAATTGGGTTCGCGCCGGGTTGGCTTGTGGCGTGGCCGGATATAGCCTGTGCGTTTTTTTGGGGCTACAAGAACTGATGGTGGGCATTTTACCAACATTTCCCTTGTTGGCCCTAAGCCTGAGCCTGGACCCGCAGCAAGCGGCTGATACGAAGCCGATTAACCGACTCGTTCTGAGCGTCAGCCTGTTATTTTTAGGGTTGATGTTTGCTGTGTGGCCGGCGTTTGGCGGTTTGCAATGGGGAGCGCGTTATTTGCTGGCGGTTTATCCACTGCTCTTGTACCTGGCTTTTCAGAATTATTCCGATTTTTCTCGAAGGCCAGGGTTTGGGTTGAGGAAAGAGCTGCGGGTAACGGCCGTTACCCTTCTAACGTTCAGTTTCCTTATTCAAGCCACCGGTCTTTTCAACTTATACCAGCAGCACGCCGAACAAATCCGCGTGAAAAGCTTCCTGGCGCAAACCACTACGCCGGTCATTGTGACCAATAGCCCATTTCTGCCCAGCGAAATGTCTTTTATAAATGATAAATTGTTTTTTTATGTGGCTGATGAGGCCGATCTGGAAGACCTGCTGCTGCGACTCTGGCAGCATGAGATGACGGATTTCATGTTTTTACCTCTTGCAGCCGAGACCATACCCATTCCCACACATTTCACGGAGTTCAGGGTACACCAATTAGACCGAAACCGATATGAGTTGGTGTCGCCCTGATCAGGAAAAATCGATGAGCGATCAGCCCTTTCTTTCGATTGTTATTCCGATGTTTAACGAAGCAGATGTCATCGCCGGTGTACTGACCCAGTTACAGGCCATGTTCGCCAGCCAACTGCCAGAAATCAGTCATGAAATTTTGGTCGTGGATGATGGCTCGGCGGATGGGTCGGCGGACATTGTTGCCGGATTGGGGGATACGGCCGTACACCTGCACCAGCACCCCTACAACATTGGCAACGGCGCGGCCGTTAAAACGGGCATTCGCAACGCGCAGGGCGAGTATATTTTGCTGATGGACGCCGACGGGCAGCACAAACCGGAAGATATTCCGCGCCTGCTGGAACATATAGACCGGTACGACATGGTGGTTGGTGCGCGGACGGGAGAATCGGATACGGCCGTGCACCGAGATCTCGCCAACTTCATCTACAACACCTTTGCGAGCTATGTCTGCGGGCGTAAAATCAAAGACCTCACCTCTGGTTTTCGCGTTATCAGGGCTGATATTGCCAAAAGTCTGGTCTATATGCTGCCCAATACGTTTTCGTATCCCACGACCATCACCCTGGCCGTCGTGCGCAGCGGCTTCAGCCTGAACTATGTGCCCATTGTGGCACACAAACGAGTAGGTAAAAGCAAAATCAAGCTGCTGCGCGATGGCTCACGCTTTTTTATGATCCTGTTTAAGATCGCTACCCTGTTCTCACCCCTCAAAATCTTTGTTCCGGCCAGCATCTTCACATTCCTGGTAGGATTTTTATACGGCGCGTTTAAAGTCATCGTCCTGCACTCGCGTTATGGCCCCACCTCAGCCATGCTCATGACCATCGCCTGGGTCATATTTCTCATCGGACTAGTTTCTGAGCAAATCACCTATTTGCGTTACGACAAGACACAATCGTGATCATGCAAAAGCTACCTGTTCCATTTGCTGCCATTGCTTCCTTCGCCGGGATAGTGGCATTTATCCTGTTGTTTTGGATTTCGGTTTATGGTCCAGGAGTCAGTCCGGATTCGATTGTTTACCTGGAAACGGCCGTTAACGTAGTATCTGGAGAAGGGTTTTATGCCAATAGCGAGCCAATGACGCATTATCCCCCGGTTTATCCACTGATGTTGGCTTTAAGCAGCCTGATGGGTTCTGACATATTGGCAACCAGCCGTGTTTTGCACGCCACAATTTTTGGCATGAACGCGATACTTGTGACGACGGCCGTTTATCTCTATAGCAATCGTCAGCGCCTATTGGCAGCCGGCTGTGCCTTTTTCCTCTTTATGATTTCTACACCCATCCTTACCGTCCATGCCTGGGCCTGGTCAGACCCGCCATTTATTATGTATTCCGTTACCAGCCTGATCTTACTTACCTTTTACCTCACAAACTCCTCCTGGTATTGGTTAATCGGGGCGGCGTTTTTTATGGGCCTCGCTATGGCGACTCGTTACATCGGCATAGTGCTGTTCGTGCCATTGTTGTTCGGCTTGATTGTGCTTAATACGAGAAATGTTATTGAAAGAGGGCGCGATGCTCTGGTGGCAATGGCCATTGCCTCTATTCCCATTGGCCTTTGGTTTGGGCGAAACTTGATGGTCGCTGATACGGTGACCAATCGCCAGCTTGTCATACATCCATTTGGGTTAACCCACCTGAAGGCTTTAATCGGCACGTTGTCTGATTTTGTCTTGCCGATAGCTCTGCCGTTTTGGGCCAAAGCGCTGCATACGGCCGTATGGCTGCTCCTCCTGCTTATCGTGCTGAAGATGTATTATCGGAGCTATGTCCCTATTGAAGCCAACAGCCAGGCGGGTATGGTCTTCGTGTCACTAAACCTGGT
This sequence comes from Chloroflexota bacterium, assembly GCA_017993775.1. GTDB lineage: Bacteria > Chloroflexota > Anaerolineae > Promineifilales > Promineifilaceae > Leptovillus. The sequence continues at coordinate 77,148 of JAGOMA010000016.1, forward strand.
TTTTATCCTCAGCTACCTGGCCTTTCTGATTGTGTCCATCTCTTTTATTGATGCTTACACTCCGCTTGACAACCGTATCCTTCTGCCGGTTTCTATTTCATTGATCATGATCATTGTTGTAACAGCTGCATCGGTGTTGCATGAACAGCATCAGGCGGCCGTCCGCCTGAGTTTGTTCTTTTTTGTGGCCTTGTCTCTAAGCCTGAATGGTATCTACATAGCGCAAGAAGCGAGAAATATTCATAGATACGGGCTAGGCTTTACGTCGCAGTTATGGCGAAATTCGGAAACAATAACGGCCGTTTCCGCTTTAGCCTCAGATACCCTTATTTTTTCTAACGGTCCCGACGTCTTGCGCTTTTGGACCGGAAAAGATGCCCGGCTTCTCCCCTATCGCCTTTTTCCAACAACGCTCCAACTCAATGAAGATTACGAAACCCAATTAAAGGCAACATGCAGCGGGTTTTCCGACGGCAAACTGATAGTCGTGTACTTTGACACCATTATCCGGGGATATTTACTCACTAAAGATGAATTCACTTCCACCTGCAACGGCATAGTTGGCCACAGATTCGCAGATGGGTCGGTATACGGCCGAAACTAACAAAGAGATCAAAGAATGAACCAAATCGGCTGCTATATCCTCGCCTACTATTTCCCAGAATTTGTGCGCACAACTACCTTGCTTCAGGCGCTCCGGCAAATTACCCACCTGACCATCTACGAAGCCCTCAACACAACCCGCGGCTGGCTCCGCTACTGGCAAACGCTGCGCCAATTGCTGGTCATCAGGCTGCGACATAAACCCAACTTCTACATTTTGGGCTTTCGAGGCTATGAACTTTACTGGCTTGTGCGCCTGATCACCTGGGGAAAACCGCTCATTTTCGACCACATGATGTCACCCTACGACAGTCTCGTCAACGAGAAGCATCGCTTGTCTCGGCAATCTCTACTCGCCAAAATTGTTTATTGGTATGAAAAAGGCATCTTGCACAATGCTGACCTTATTTTAACGGACACCCCCTTGCACCAGGCTTATTTTGCCCGCCTATTTGGGATTCATCCTGATAAAATCCGGCCGCTTCATGTGGCCACAGATGAAACACTCTTTAAACCGTGCGCCTCAAAACCAAAATGCGCATCGACCCAACCCTTCTCTGTTTTTTTCTACGGCTCTTTTTTGCCCCTACACGGCATCGACATTATTCTGCAAGCCGCTGCACTTTTACTGTCTGCCCCCGTCCAGTTCACACTGGTCGGCGGGCATAAACAAGATTTACGGCCGTTTCACGCCCTCTGCTCACAGCTTAACCTCACCAATGTCACTCATATTCCCTGGATCGATTACTTAAACTTACCGCAATGGGCCTGCCGGGCTGATTTATGCCTGGGAGGCCCATTTGGCAACACCGGGCAAGGCCGCCGGGTGATTACTGGCAAAACCTTTCAATTTTTAGCCCTCGGCCAGCCCACAATCATTGGCGAAGCAGAGAAAAACGAGCATTTCATCAACCAACATAACTGCCTGTTAGTTCCCCAGGGCGACCCACAGGCACTGGCTGAGAGCATAGCCTGGGCAGCAGACCATCGCCAGGAATTGGCAGAAATCGGCCGTCGCGGCTATGAACTTTACCAGCAAGAATTTTCCGTGGCGCGTCTGCGTGAACAATTGGAGATGATTTTGCAACATGCCATATTACCCACCTAGATACCTCTTTCGGCGTCACGCGATTTTGCGCGTGGTTAAACCCGGGGAAACATTTCTCGAAGTCGGCCCCGGCAATATGCAGTTGACGATAGAAGTGCTGCGTCATTTTCAGCGTGGCACGCTTATCGAGTATAGTGAGGACATCTGGGAAGTCTATCGGGCGCTGCCAGAGGCAGCACAAACCAACCTGGAGCTGCTTGTAACCGATTTCATGACGCTCGACATGACTGCCGGGTTTGACTGCGCCATCGCTTGTGAAGTCCTGGAACACGTAGCCGATGACGCAGATTTTGTGCGCAAGCTGTATGCCGTGTTAAACGAGCAAGGCCAGCTCATTCTTTCCGTGCCCGCGCGAATGAAGTTCTGGTCACGCCACGACGAGATCGTGGGACATTTACGCCGGTATGAGTGGGATGCTCTGGCCCAGTTAGTAACCGAGTCAGGATTTGAAAATGTGCAGATTTACGCCTATGGGTTTCCGTTTGTCAACTTGCTGCGCTTCCCGCGCATCTGGCTGGCCAAACGGCAGGCGGCCGAGAAAGCGCATCTAACGGCTGTCGAGCAAACAAAAGCCAGCGGAATTGCCCAAACGGCCGTCATGCCCTCCCGCCTTGGCTGGCTGGTAAACCCCACCACCATTTACCCCCTGGCCTGGTTTTCTACTTTGTTCAACCGGTTCGATTTGTCCGGCGCATACATCCTGACCGCGTCAAAGAAAAGCAAATGACAAAACAAGCGCGCCAGTTGGTGGCTACGGCCGTTCTTTTTATCCTTGCGGCCATCACCATCCTCTTTTTACGTTCACAACCGGAACTTCTGCAATCACTCCAGAACGTCACCCTTGCCAACCTGTTCTATTTAACCCTGGTTCGAGTACTCATCTTTGCCATGAACGGCTTGTTTTTACGCGAGTTTGCCATCAAATTTGGCGTACAACTCTCTTTTCATGAATGGTTTGGCCTGGCATCCGTTACCACCATGGGAAATTACATCACACCTTTTTCTGGAGGCTTGCTTATTCGCGCTGCTTATCTGAAAAAACGTCACCTACTACCCTACGCCCAATTCACAACCATGCTAACCTCCAATTACCTGATCATGTTTTGGCTAATAGGCGTTATAGGATTGCTGGCGTTAGGCGCATTAGGAGGGGGTTGGCAGCGTTACTGGCCCATCGTCTTTTTGTTTGGCGGCGTCGTCGCCAGCACTTCCGTAATTTTTTTATTTCCCTTGCAACAAGTTCCCTGGGAAAATCGTATCGGCCGGTTTCTGAATACCTTGTTAACCGGATGGTTCATGGTCAAGCGGGATTATGGGCTGCTGCTGCGCTTGGCGCTGCTGACCGCTCTCACAATTGGCTTAAACGGGCTATCTTTTTGGCTGGCTTACGAAGCGTTGGGGCAGCCCATTTCTTTTTTGGCTGCCTTGTTGCTGGGACTTGTGGCTGCTTTTTCTATTTTCATCAACCTGACGCCGGGAAATTTGGGCATTCAGGAGGCCATGGTCGGGCTTTCGGCTGAACTTTTGGGTACGGGAGGCGGCGAAGGGCTGCTTGCCGTCATGTTGATCCGGGCTGTCACCATCCTATGCGCTTTTACGTTGGGGCCTCTGTACAGCTATTTGCTCACCCGGCAGAGTATTCTGCAGGAGTAAACCGGAACCAACTAATCCCCACGGCCGTTCCCCACACCACCACCAACCCATAAAACGGCAGCGCCATCAACCACGGCGACCCCTCAAAAGCCACCGCCGCACTGCTCAACAATCGAACGCCGTTGATTAGTAAATAACCGAGAGACAGCAGCATAACCAACGGCCGTCTCCAGTTACCCACCTCCATGCCAACCACCAACAAAATCACGAACGGGACTAGCAGCAAAATCAACGTCGTCGTCCAGGTGATACCGCCCACCAACAACAAAGCTGGCAGCCACAACGCCGCCCAGAAGGTATAGCGCTCGTGAATTAAGCCCGGCACGCGCCAGGTAGATACGGCCGTTACCGCCACAATCCCCGCCGATAAGCTAGCCAACAGCAAGAACCGCACACTTTCCGCCAATTGAAAGCGGCTCAAAAAACCCGCCAACGCCTGATTGTCCCGCTGACGCGGAGGGGCAACCTGAGGCAAGATACGCGTAAAATACTGCCAATCCAACAGCCAATCACGCCCGCCAACCAGCAAAATCAGAGCATTCAATCCTAATACCACCACCCAAGTCACGCCAAAAGCGACCACTACCCGAAATTCTCGCCGCCACAAAAACCAAAGCAGCAGGGCCGCCGGAAAAATTTTAATCACCGTCGCCAACGCCAAAGCGCCGCCAGCCAATCCAAGACGGCCGTCTCGGTAAAAAGCAACCATAGCCGACAATAAAAACAACAGCCAGATATTCGCCTGCCCAATCCGCAGCGCGCTAAACACCGGCGCCGCCAAAGCAAACAAAATAATCAGCCAGGGATAATGGCGGCCCAACCGCTGCCGCAGCGCAAAAGAGCGCGTCAGCAATGCCAACGTCCCCACCAGCAAAACCAGATTCAGGCCATTCCAAATACGCGCGGCGGTTGCGATGGGCAAACTGCTCACAGGCAGCAGGATGTGGGCCAGCACACTTGGATACACGTAATACACCTGGTCCGGCGCAAAACCCAAATCCATGCCGGCCTCATCCTGCAAAACCGGATCATAAATCGGCTGTCCGTCACGCAGCAATCGAGCGGCTATATAGTACGCCTTAAAATCACCTGCGCCTATGCCCCCCTGGTAAAAATCAACCGGATCCACAAAGGCGATGCGTAAATACAGCGGCAGAATAAGCACAAAAATGATGGCCCATAACACGGCCGTCAATAGACGGGATGGCGACACAACAACTCCTTTACGGGGCGCTCCGCAGTTCAACGAGCGGTGAACTAATTTGTTCAACCACAAAATCATCGCCGCGATCTGGCAGCAGCAACGGCCGTTCATCACCCGGCAGCACAGCTAATCGCCGCACTCCCTGCCGCCACATCTCCGCCAACAACTCTGGTGGTACAACAGTATCGTTCACAAATAGAAAAATTTTATCTGTGCCGCTCATTTGTGGTGGCAAAAACAAAACATTCGTCACCACCACGTCAACTGGTAACGCATCAATGTGCGCCTGCACAGCCCTCTGTTCGCGGTGAATCCCGGCCAGATACGCCACACTCATCACCTGAATCACCAGCGTCGCCAAGAGCAAACTGCCCACCAGCACCCTGTCACCCAGGCGGTGGATGGTCCGCAGATGTTCCCGGTAACTATCGACGGCTACCCAGCCAAGATAGAGCAGCAGTGGATAAACAGGCAGCATATAACGCACACCCCACTGTTTGCCGCCGTCCGTGGGCCAGAGCAGCACCATCAACACCACAAACAACCAGGCGGTGGCAAAACAAAAGCGGTAGATTAATTGGGCTTCGCGCCGGGGCTGCCTGACGTAGGCCAAGCTGAAGGGCAGCAGTGGAAAAGTGGCGATCAGGCCGGTGATGGGCTTGTTAAAACCAGACACCAGGAGTAAAAAATAGCCAAGCAGCGTCACGGCCGTTCCGCCAAACAAAAACCCACGGCGGCGATAGCGGGGCAGCCGCAATACAAACACAATCAGCACCATACCAACCAGCAGACACAACGTCGCCAGCAAGGTAGTCACATTACCTGGTTCAATGTAGGTGAAAAATCGAGTCAACTGAAAAGCCCGCGTCCGGCCAAAGGTACTGTCTACGTCATGGACGACAACGCCATAACCAAATAAATTTTGCGCCATCGGTATGCCCAGCGGGTGCCCTACCCAGGCATATTGCAGCAGCCACAGAGGCACAGCCATTCCCACTGCCCCACCCACTGTCCAGACCAATGGTCGCCAATTTCGCCCGCTGACCAACAGCAAACCCAACCCCAACGCCACAGAAAACACATACGCTTCTGGACGCGGCTCCAGTCCAGCGCCCAAGAGCATCCCGCCAAGGATAAAGAGCAACGCCCGTTCGCGCTTCAATCCTGCCGCAACACCCACCACCGCCCACATCAGCACGGCCGTGCCTAACGTATGGTCCCAAAATGTCAGGCTATAAAAAAGCAGCGGCGTCGCCACCACAGCTAACCACAATCCCCAATAAGCGTGAGGCAATCCGCTCAATCGACCCAACTGATACACGGCCGCCGCTGCAAACACAGCGCCCAATACCGGCATCACCGCCAAGCCCAACGTCCCTGCCCACGCATACCACAAAGAAGCCAACAAGGGAAACAGGGCGCTGATAGGCAAATAAATCTGGTCGCCCAGGCGAGCATAAGCAAAATAGTAGGGCAAATAATTCAGCCCAGGGTCCAAAGCTTCACCAGGATTTACCATGACCGGACTTTGCCAGCCACGCGCTAACAACGATTTCACTTGCATAAACCGCAAGCCGGTGTCGCTGGAATAAAAAGTCGGGCCGCGCTGTATCCACCAGGCGAGCAGCAGCAACCCGGTCCCAAGGGCCAGTAAATGCCAAAATACCAGACCACGCTTAGGGGTAATACGGGTATTTCCTGCCATCTCGTTCTGATCAGCCACCGACGACATCATGGGTGTATGGTAAACAACATGCCGAACATCGGCAATAGTCCCACAGTCTGGCAAATTATCTTCATAATTGGTAGTTGTCAGGATTTCCGTATCTGCTATCTTTTTAGCCAATCTTATGCCAACAGGAGATCCTAAGTCGAAACTATGTCACCCAGCTATCTTCTAAATCGCGCCCTATGGGGTATCATCCTCATCTTACTTCCGCTATTTTATTTGCAAATCGCTTGGGGAAATCCGGTAGATTTCCAATCAGGTGGGCTTGGGGCCGGCGACTTCAAGGCCTATTACGTGGCATCTAGATTGCTGGATGAGGGGGAAAATATCTATGAACTTGACCTGCAACAAGCTGAAACGGCCGCAATCGGCTACAACCCAGATATCACCTATTACCTCTACCCAGCACTTCTTGCCACAGCACTTTTGCCGCTCAGCCGTCTACCAATGAATCAAGCAGTTTTAATCTGGAACACAATCAATCTATGCTTGCTAATCATCATTGTTTTGTTAATCACCGAAACATTCGAGCTAAGAAACAAGCTTGCTACCCACTACCCCTGGTTTGTACTCCTTTTTTTTATAGCAACCCCTGTCACTATCGCGCTACGCATTGGCCAGGCAAATATCATGACGCTTTTTTTCGTGGCCTTGTGCTTCTGGGCCGACAAGCGAAATAATGCAAGGCTGTCTGGGTTTGCATTGGCCGTTGCCACTCTCCTCAAAATTTTTCCTGTCGTAATCCTCATCTGGTTTCTATGGCAAAAAAAATATCAGATGCTGACTGCGTTTTCGTTAACAGCTATATTATTAGTCATCACAAATGCTGGATTTTTGGCGGTAACTGGACGATACAGCCTGACTGATTGGTATTATTTTACCCATGTCCTCCCAAATCTTCAGCCTCCCAGCCAATATGACAACCACGCTTTATCAGGTTTCTTGCATCGCTATTCAATCAATACGCCTATTATTCGCTTGCTTTCAACTGGTCTAATTCTTTTATTGTCCGGTCTTTCAATTCTCCGCGCCATGCTCTCAAACCAGAAAGCAGTAGCCCATGCGATCCTGTTATGCATGGCTCTGTTAATCACCTCATTAACATGGACCAGTACGCTGATATTTCTAAGCATTCCTCTTGCAGTATTGATCTTTGGAAAAGATGTGCAAAGCGGAAACGGACGCTTCTCCATCCCAATTCTAGCCATTGCATTCGGATATTTTTGCATCAATGGCGTTCGCTTATTGTTCAACCTCGGAATTTCGGTCACCGAATCAAAACTCGTTCTTTCTCTTCCTTTTATAGGCACAATAATCATCTGGTCTGGCCTGTTATATATCGCCAATAAAAAGAGGTTGTCAGGATTTCCGCATCTGCTATCTTAGAAGCGACAAAATTCAGAATTTACCCGACGGTTTACCAGGGAATTCCACCAACAGACACTATGGCAGAAGAACGACTACAAAAACTCATGGGCCAGGCTGGCATCGCCTCCCGACGCGAAAGCGAAAAAATGATCCGCGACGGCCGTGTCAAAATCAACGGCCGTATCGCCCAAATCGGCGACAAAGCCGACCCCAACAAAGACCGCATCGAGGTAGACGGCCGTAAACTCGCCCGCCCCAACACCCAAACCATCTACATCGCCCTCAACAAACCCAAAGGCGTGCTCTCCTCCACCGAGGACGAGCTGGAAGCCGGGCGTCAAACCGTGCGCGACCTCATCGACCTGCCCGGCCACCTTTACCCGGTCGGCCGCCTGGACAAACAAAGCGAAGGGTTAATGCTCATGACCAACGATGGCCAACTCGCCCACCAGCTCACCCACCCCCGCTATGGCCACGAAAAAACCTACCGCGTGGAAATCGAAGGCGACATTCATCCCGCCCAACTAGACCAATGGCGGCAAGGCGTCATGCTAGACGGCCGTCTCACTGCCCCCGTGCGCATCACCATCATCGATCAATTCCCCGACCTGACCCGCCTGGAAATCATCATGCGCGAAGGGCGCAAACGGCAAATTCGCCGCATCGCCGCCGAATTTGGCCACCCGGTGCTAAAACTCAAACGCCTGCGCATCGGCCCGCTGCAGCTAGGCAACCTGGCCTCTGGCAAATGGCGCTACCTCAAACCCGACGAAATCGCCGCTTTACGCCAGGCTGTCGGCAAACCCTCATCCGACAAACCCGCCACCCGCCGCCAACCAACAAACAAACCAGTCAACAAACAAACCTCTTCCAAACCACGAGGCAAATCTTGAGCAATACCCTCCTCAACTTTCCGGTCATCGCCATCGATGGCCCCGCTGCTTCCGGTAAATCCACCGTCGGCCGCCTGCTGGCCGAAAAGCTAAACTTCCTCATGCTAGATACCGGCTTTATGTACCGCGCCGTCACCCTGGCCGCCCTCCGCGCCGGCATGGACCTGACGGACGAAACGGCCGTTACCACCCTCTCCGCCCAACTCGCCCTGGACGTGCAGCCAGCCGGCGGCATGGATGACGGCCGTCACTACACAGCTCTCCTCAACGGCGAAGATGTCACCTGGGCGCTGCGCACGCCCGAAGTCGACGCCAATGTCAGCCTCGTCTCCAGCTACTCCGGCGTGCGCCAGGAAATGGTCAAGCGCCAGCGCGCCTTTGGCCAACGCGGCCAGGTCGTGATGGTCGGCCGCGACATCGGCACCGTCGTCATGCCCGACGCGCCACTCAAACTCTACATCACCGCCAGCGCCGCTGAACGCGCCCGCCGCCGCTGGCGCGACCGCCAACAACAAGGCCACGAAGCCTCCTTCGCAGAAATCCTGGCCGATGTGGAACGCCGCGACGCTATCGACAGCAACCGCGAATACTCTCCCCTTCGCCCCGCCGCCGATGCCCTCATCATCGACACCACCGGCCACTCCGTCGCCGAAATCGTCGCCGACATCATCGAGAAACTATCCATCATCCGTGAACCATAAATCGAAAATCAAAAATCGTAAATCGTAAATCAAAAATCCCATGCCTCTCTTCCAAGAACTCGACCCCACCACCTTCACCGGCGGCCGCGTCACCGGCATCGAACCACGCAGTGTCGCCGCCAAAATTGGCCTGCAAGTTGGCGACGAACTGCTGGCGATCAACGACAATCGCGTCGAAGACGTCATCGACGTGCAGTTTTATGGCGCGGAAGAAAATCTGGAACTGCTCATCCGGCGCGGCGACGAACTGCTCCTCTTCAAAGCCCAACGCCGCTACAATCAAACCCTCGGCCTACAATTTGAACATCCCACCTTCGACGTGGACATTCGCCGCTGCAACAATCTGTGCGAATTTTGTTTTGTGCTGCAAATGGCCCCCAAATTCCGCCGCACACTCTACATCAAAGACGACGACTATCGCTACTCCTTCCTGTTCGGCCACTTTGTCACCCTGACCAACCTGTCCGACCACGACTGGGAGCGGTTGGAAACGATGCGCATGTCGCCGCTTTACGTCTCTGTCCATGTTACCGACACGGAAATGCGCCGCAAATTCCTGCGCAACGCCACTGCGCCCGACATCCTGACGCAGCTGCGCTGGCTGGCCGACCGTCACATCGAGGTGAACACCCAACTGGTCATTGTGCCGGGTTTTAACGATGGCCCCTGGCTGGAACGCTCCATCCGCGAATTGGCCGATTTGTGGCCGGCCGTGCACTCCATCAGCGTTGTGCCGGTGGGGCTGACACGCCATCACAAATACACCATGCGCGTCCACACGCCAGAGGAAGCAGCCGCTACCCTGGCCTATGTGGAATCGCTGCAAACCATCTACCAGGAGCGGTTTGGCGTGCGATTTGTTTATCCTACCGACGAATGGTACCTGGTAACCGGCCGGGACGTGCCGCCGTTGGCCGCCTACGACGACCAGCAGCTGCACGAAAACGGCCTGGGCATGGTCCGGCAGTTTTTGGACGATTGGACAGCGCTAAAACTGGAGATTAGAGATTGGAGATCGGCAAATGGCCCCCAATCTCCAGTCGCCAATTTTCAATCTCTCCTGCTGGCAACGGCCACCCTTTTCGCGCCTACACTGCAAGAGAAGGCGGCGGAGTTTGCGGCGCAGACGGGGGTGCGCGTGGAGGTCTTGCCAGTGGTCAACCAGCGGCTGGGCGAGACGATTACGGTGGCCGGGTTGTTGATGGGGTTGGATGTGCTGGCGGCTTTGGAGGAGAGAACGGCCGTTTCCCCCCCAGACCTCATTGTCCTCCCCCGCGTCATGTTCGACCACCCGGACCGCATCGCCCTGGATGACATTTCGCCGCAGGACATCGCCAATCGCCTGAACACCCCCATCGCCCTGGCCGACACGCTCGGCGACGTGTGGGACGCGCTCATCGGCCAATCGCTGGTGGTCTACCAGCCGCAGCCCGGCAGCGCCGCCCCCCAAATCCCCCTCCGCCTCCTCCCTGACGAGGAAAATAACCGCCACTTTTCTTAAAAGCAAGATTGGACCAATCTTGGAGATTGGTCCAATCTACCACGCCTGTGTCGCCAATTCGCAGTTTAATGCCTGAAAATTGGTGACTGTTCAGGCTTCTCCGGCAAGACCCCAAGGGTTTTATACCCAAATAATCCAAACTCTCAGAAGCAAACCCTTGGGGTCTGTATAGTTATGAAAATTGATACGGCCGTTCCCTTCAGGTACAATCAAACCAGTGACAGTAACCTGGCAGCCAAATAAGGGAGTAATAAGTTGGGGGCAACTTTCGATTTTTTTGCTGCGACCGGGCAAGCTATCCTGGTTGCGCTCTGGATTCTGGCTATTGTTTGCCTGGCGGCTTTTGTAGGCTACCGTTTTTACAAAGCCACCATTTCCACCATTCAAGTAGTCAGCGAGATCGTCGTGTTGGGCATGTTCCTCACGCCGTCCACCTCTATCTGCGCCTACCTCGGCAATTTGCTGGATGCGGCCCTCTCGCTTCCCCTGGAATTGGCTTTCACGGCCGTTGGCGCGCTCTTTGGTCTTATCGTCGGCGTATACCTCTGGCTTCAGTTCCATTAAGAGACTAGAGACTGGAGATTGAACTCCGCCTACAGTCTCTAGTTTCTCTCTTATCCCCCCTGCAGCTCCTCCCACTCCGCCACCAATGTGTCCAGCGTGGATTGAGCCGTTTCCTGCTCAATCAGCAGGCGGGCTGTTTCCGCCTCGTCGGCGGCGGTTTGGGCAATGGCCAATTCGCGCTCGATTTGCTCCAGCCACACCTCAGCATCTTCTACCTCGTCCAGCAGTTCGCGCAGGCGTTGGGCGCGGCTGCGCTGCTGCTTTTTGCCCTTGCGCGGGGACACGGGCACGGCCGTTACTTCCTCAATCCAGTCCAAATCCACTGGCGGAGGAGCCGGGTCTACCGGCGCAGAAGGGAGGGGGATTTTGGCTTCCACGGCCGTTTCACCCCCTGCATCCTCGATTTGCCCCTTCGCTGCCACGTACTCCTCATACGTGCCATGAAAGATGTGGAGACGGCCGTCCACCAATTCCCAAATCTGCGTCGCCAACCGGCTCACCAGATACCGGTCATGCGACACCAGCACAATGGTGCCATCAAACTGCTCCAGCACCGTTTGCAGCACTTCCTGCGACGGGATGTCCAGGTGATTGGTCGGCTCGTCGAGCAGCAAAAAGTTGGCTCCCGTCAACGCCAGGATGGCCAGCGCCAGCCGCCCGCGCTCGCCGCCGCTGAGCGCCGACACCCGCTTAAACACGTCATCGCCGCGGAACAGGTAGCGCGCCAGATAGCTGCGCGCCTCCAATTCGGTCACGTCCTGGTGACGGCGCACCTCGTCCAACACGCGGTTGCTCTGGATGAGTTGGTCGTGGGCCTGGGCGAAATAGCCCATTTGCAAATTGTCGCCCAGCAGCAGCTCGCCGCGCCGGGAGGCAATCTCGCCCAGCAGCAGGCGCAAAAAGGTGCTTTTGCCGCTGCCGTTCGGCCCAATCAACGCGGCGCAGGCGTAGCGCTCCAGCTTGATGTCTTCGGCTTCAAACAGCAGCGCGCCGGGGTAGCCGACAGCCAAATCTTTGGTGCGCAGAACGGTGCGCGTGCTGCGTTCCGCCGCTTCGAGTTTCATTTTTAGCAGCGGCACGCGATCTTGCGGCGGGATGAGCGCCCGCACACGCCGCTCGGCCTCGTTGATGCTGACGGTACGCACGCGCCCGCCGATTTCCAGCCAGCTTTTGGCCTGCAGTTCGGCCAGCGACGCGCCCGCTTCGGCTTGTTCCAGCAGCACGATGTCGCGGGTGAGGCGCTTGAGCTTGCCTTTGGCGATGTCGGTTTTGCCGCCGGCGATGTGCTTGCGAATGAAGGCGATCTCTTCATCCAGCCGCGCCTTCTCGCTGAGAAAAAGCTGGCGCTCGCGCTCCAGTTCCTCGGCGCGCTGGCGCACGTAGCTGCTGTAGCTGCCGCGATAGACCTGGAAACGGCCGGGAGCCATCTCCCAGACGTGGCTGACAATTTTGTCCAGAAAGTAGCGATCATGGCTGACGATGATGAGCGCGCCGGGCCACTGCCGCAGGGTTTGTTCCAGCCATTCGACGGCCGTTATATCCAGATGGTTTGTCGGTTCGTCCAGAATCAGCAGGTCGGGTTTTTCCAGCAGCAGACGGCCCAGCAGCAGGCGCGTTTTCTGGCCGCCGCTCAGGTGAGTAAGGGGCGTGTCCCATTCCGCTTGCGCAAAGCCCAGCCCCAGCAGTACGCGCTTGATGTCCACCTGGTAGTCGTAGCCGCCGTCGTGTTCGTAGGTTTCCTGGAGACGGCCGTATGCCTCCAGCAAATCCTCGCCCATCTCCCCGGCCGCCATGCGTGTTTCCATCGCCCGCAGTTCGCCCTCGATGGCCTGAAGGCCGGCAAACACTGTGAGCATCTCTTCGTAGATGGTGTTGTCCTGGCCGGCAAAGGTTAGCACCGCCTCCTGGCGCAAATAGCCCAGCGACAGGTCGCGGGCGCGCTGTACGGCTCCGGCTGTCGGCTCCAGCAGCCCGGCCAGAATGAGCAGCAGCGTGGTTTTGCCCGACCCATTCGGCCCCACCAACCCCACGCGGTCCTTCGGCGCGAGCTGTACCTCGACATTCTCAAATAAATCGTTGGCCCCAAATTCGTGGCCCAGTTCTTTGGTCGTTAGAATTGCCATAGTAGTTGATAATTGGTAGTTGATAGTGAATCCGAGCAATTATACCAGTCTCCAGTTTCCAGTCTCCAATCTCTGTTATACTCCCCGCCATGAACGAAACTTACCGGATACGGCCGTTTTACCCCACCGACCAATCCGCCGCACAGCAGCTCATCCTCGACGGCCTGCGCGAACATTGGGGCGTGCTGGACCCCACGCTCAACCCTGATCTCAACGACATCATGAGCAGTTATGTGCAGGCAGGGCACGCCTTTTTTGTGGTGGAAGAAAATGGGGAATTGATTGGAACCGGCGGGCTGCTCATAGAAGCGCCGGGCGTTGGGCGCATCGTGCGCGTGTCTGTGAGCGCAGCCTGCCGGCGGCGCGGGCTGGGGCGGGCTATCTCCGAACACCTCATCGCCGTAGCCAATGATCTTGGCTGCTACCGGCTCCTCGTCGAGACCACCGATACCTGGACGGCGGCCATCCGGCTGTACCAGGAGTGCGGCTTTACGCCCTACGCCTGGACCGATGGGGATGTGCAAATGGCCATGATCTTGGGTCAAGGCCTGGATAAGCTGACTTCTCGATAGCAAAACCTTAGGGTCTAGGGTCTGCTTACGTTTTGATATACGCTGTGCCAGGGTCCTTGCTCAAATCATTGGACAAGGTGTTCACAATCACCATCAACGGATCAGGTAAGGTGAAAGTGCCGGTTTCCGCGCCCAGGTGATTAAACAGGGGGAAGGTAGACAAAGTCTTTTTTGTGCTGCCGGGAATGACTCGCCCACGTGTGTACTCCGCCCCGTTTTTCCACACATAACCATACACCCTCTCCAAAGGCGCTGAATCGCCGTCAATTGTCAGTTTGTTTTTGTTCGCAAGATCGTAGATGTGGCCGCTGCCGTTGAGGATGGATATTTTGTCGCCCACAACCGTGTAGTGGTTGTTCGCCAGAGCAGTCTGAAAATAATGGATTGTCTCGGGGCGATGGTCGGCCGTATGTTGGGTCTGGTTTGCGTGGGTGGCAATTTGCTTGATATTTGCGTTATTCGTCATGGGCAAGAAACGCCACCACACATCTTCTGCCTGCGGCTGCAAGAAATAATTCCAGCCCCTCCCGGCGCGTTCGGCATAATCTGTCGCCTTATCAGCCTGATTTTTGGCGCGCTGAATGAAGGCGGCGAAGTCATTGAACTTCCCGTTATAAGAAGGCCAACCAACCTCAAGCTGCTGAACCACAGCCTCTATTTCTTCTTTGAAAGCTGCGTTTTCGAGTTTGGCGGCGGCCGCCTGCAATTCAATAATTTTAGGGGAGAATCTATTCCACTGCGTGTCGATTTGTTTTTGCAAGTAAGTGATTTGCTCGCCCAAAGCGCCGGATTTCCAACCTTTTAACTCTGGTTGGCTGCGGTAAATGGCTTGCCAGCTTGTAAGCGGATCCTCCGGCGCTGATGCTTTGGGCGTTTCCGAGGGCGCGTCTGCGCTGGCCTTTGGGCTGCTTCCAGTCAGACCAACGGCCGTTGGCTTCTTTTTCTTCTTTTTTTTCTTTTTCGGGGCAGCCGCTGACTTGCCCTGGGATTCAGCGGGGGTCTTGGCCGCTTCCTGGTCTTCTTCGTCCAGGTCATCTTCTTCGGGGATGTCGTCCACGGCCGTCAACACGTCTGCTTTCAGGCGAAAAACGGGCCAGGAAAACCAGTCTTCGTCACGGCCGTGTTTCGCTTGCGCGCTGCCTGCCATGACCGGCTCGAAGCGGTCGCTGGCTTCTTCTTCATGCCATTCGTATTTACCTGATGTCGTCAATTCCCAAAACTTGGCCTGGATCACGGGTTGGACGCCGCCAGTTCTGGTAATCGTCACAGTTTCAGGGCGAAAAAACAGGTCTTCGCCCGGTCGATCTGGTTTGGTCTGGAGCTTTTGCTGGGGCAGTATGGCTGTGATGGCCTGCCGGGTATTGTCGGGATTCTCAGGCACGTATTCCGCTGGCAGGGATTGGACCGGCGCGCGATTGGGTTCCAGATTGGTGGTTGGCAAAACTGGACGGTTGGGGGAAACGGCCGTTACCCGCTTATCCGCCTGCCCTGCCTTTTTACCCTGCTCAACAAACGCTGCGCCACCCATCACCCTCTCCTCCTACGCCGAACCGAGACGTCCCACCAGGGGGCGGTCGCCATAATCTGCGGATTCATGCTTTTTAGCCTCGCCCCAGAACGTCTGATCTTCATTCGCCGAGAACAGATGCCGCTTAACCGGCCCGAACATACGCATATACCAATTCGGGTTCAAATCGCCAATCTGGGCGCGAACTTGCCCGGCCGTCTGGCTGACATCATTTTCCAGGGTCACGCTGTCGCTGCCGCTTTTGGCCACAACAGGGGCAAAATGGCCCATGCCGCTGCGCCCGCCTGTGCCGCCTTGCATAATCGCCCAGGCCTCGCCCACATCCGGCACAGCCGATTCATTTACGCCATAACGCCAGCTGATCCAACCACGCATCGCTTCCCACATCTCGTTGTAGGCTGTTTTGGCTTCGCCGCTGGTATTTTCGCCCGTCACAATTTTGCGCGCCTCAACCAAAGCCGCGCCAATATCTTCGCCGACATTGATCTGCTTGTTGGCATGGTCGATGGCCCCTTCCAATTTTAAGATAATGTTACGCCGCTGCTCCAGGCGATTGGGATCGCCGGGTTCAGAGCGCAGCACGCCCAAGAAATTAGAGGTATTGGCGCTGCAGGCATTAAACGAATGATCGCCTCTGCCCGTGCGCGCCAGGTCCTGATTGGAAATATCCGCTTTGTATAACGTTTTGTAATTTTTGCGCCACTTGTCCCATTTGCTGTTTGGTTTGGTGCCGACCAACGTGGCGCCTCCCTGAGCAATCGTAAAAGCCGAGTCAATCTGCTGAAGGGCATTGGCGCTGTGCTGGAGAATGGCCGGCGTGGCATAAAATTCCTGGTAAGCCGTGGAGTTTGACGGCGCGCCGTCTATGTGTTTAACAGCCATGTTCCCATCGTCGGAAACGCGCAAATCGGCATTTAGGCCTTGCCAGTAATTGGCCGCTTGTTCGGCCACCGGGATTTTGGTGTAGCGTTGGATGCGGCGCTGGACGGCGCTGCCCTGCTGAATGGTGTGGGTTAGTTCGTGGGCCAGCAATTCCTGGCCGCCGGTGCTGCCGGGGTTGTATTCGCCGCTGCGAAAGAAAACATCTTGCCCGCTGGTGAAGGCGCGGGCGCTGAGCGATTTGTTCAGGCTGTCGGCCTCGCCGCCGGTGTGGATTTTGACGCCGCTGAAATCGGCGTTGAAGGCTTGTTCCATAGGCGCACGCACGGTTTCGGCCAACGGCCGTCCGCCAGATTTAGCGCGGGTGACGGCCGTTTCCACTTCGCCGCTCAACTCGCCGCCGGTCATCATGGAATCGCCTTTGGCCTGCAGCTCTTCCTCTTCTTCCTGCCGCTGGAGCAGAGGTTTCATTTGCAGCTCGTCTTCCTCTTCCTGGCGTTGGAGAACGGCCGTCGGTTTCATTTGCAGCTCGTCCTCCTCTTCCTGGCGTTGGAGAACGGCCGTCGGTTTCATTTGCAGCTCGTCCTCCTCTTCCTGGCGTTGGAGAACGGCCGTCGGTTTCATTTGCAGCTCGTCTTCCTCTTCCTGGCGTTGGGCAGAAGGTTCCCCGCCGGTCGTTTTGGCGGCTGACAAACTGCCCACCACCTGCCTGGCCACAGCGTCGGCTTCTTGCTCATACTTGTCGCCAACTGGTCCCAACGTCAGTTTGGCTTGAATCTGGCGGTTGGCAAGCATGCGCTGCAAGGACGATTGTGGTGTGGACACGGCCGTTTGCCCCAAAGTGGAGCGTGCTGAAGCGCGCTGCATAACGGGGGTGGGCAACGGCCGTTTCCCGACCTCATCTTTTGCCAACCTTCTCTTCATCGGCGTTAACGTCGCAGTCTTTTCCTTATGAGCCAATTCAGCCATCACATCCTCCCTATAAAAACAGGTTTACGCCTGGTCCGTTCCAGCCTTCGCCTTACCCGACTCGGCCGGGACAGTGCCCGATTTCAAGAAACCCTTCACGTAAAAATAACGGTTAATCAGGCCGCCAATAGACTTTGCTTTAGGAACCGGCTGCCCATGCTCTATCACATAATAATTCAACACATAACTTTCATTGTACCCATGAAAAGCCCGGCGGTTCACTTCGCTCTTCAACGGCCAATAATTATTCAACACATCCTGACCATTAAATCCCAGGTCCATCACATGGTCACCATCCAGGTTGTAATCATCCCCAATGCAATAACCGGAGTTTTTCAGATGCGTGTTATAACTCTTCTGATTTCCCCGATCCGATTCATGGGACACTTTCTTGATCGGATTCGCTTTGGTCCAATTTATCGGCCGATTAGCCGGAGCCAGACCAAAATTAAGCCCGTTTATCATCCCGCCCCCGGGAAAGGCCAGCGTCGGCAGCCCACCCTGCGCTGAAATCGGGGTGATTGGTTTGTAGGCGTTCTCAGG
The DNA here is from genome assembly GCA_017993775.1 of Chloroflexota bacterium. Lineage (GTDB taxonomy): Bacteria > Chloroflexota > Anaerolineae > Promineifilales > Promineifilaceae > Leptovillus. The sequence continues at coordinate 95,086 of JAGOMA010000016.1, forward strand.
CTTGTACCAAATAATTGGGATCGGATCGTTCTGGTGGCCGGTATGGTAGGTATTGGCAATATCCGTATTGGGCGGCACAGAATGCTGCTTTTCCGCAAACATATTGTGCATCAGGCTTTTTATCTGCATGGCCAGCGGATCGTTTTGGTTTTGCGCATGCCAGGTTTCCAGCTCTTTAAATGTGGGATCGTCCTTCGTCATTTCTTTGATCGACGATCGAATATGCGCCTGAATTTCGTCTAACGCCTGATTGATGCCCCGCTTTTCCGGCAAAGCAAGCTGCACTACCTGAAGCTGCTGGAACAATTTTTCCTGGTCGGTCACCAAATTGCGGATACGCACCACCGAAGGTTTATTTTTATTCTTGTTAAAAATAGGCACCAAACGACTGGCGATAATATCGCGTTTGCGCGCATTGACGAGATAACCTTTTTTGTACTTCATGTTCTTATGATGCTTGGATTTTTTATAACCCTTCTTTTTTGTTATATTTTTGGTGATACCTCGTTGAATGTTTGCGCCAGCTCCTGGGGTAATCGAGGCCGCAAGCACGCCAACGGCCGTGTTCCCCAACACCGCTTGCAGCCTGACAGCATCGGCTGGAGTCAGGGTATGCGGTGCAGCTTCAGCCCGCTGCAACAACGGGAGCAAAGCAGCGCGCGCCAACGGCTGACGCGCCGCTTTGTCTACGCCCACAGCCAACCCGCTCTTAGAAGACCGATAACCAGATGCCTTACTGATGAAGCCTGTTTGCATTTACACCTCTAAGTTCCTTTCGTTCACCAGGCGGCCCATTTTTTGCAGCTCTCGGCGCGTGCCATGCATCAAATGATCCATGCCCACCACCTGCCCATTCGCCGCCGCCAAATAGGCAGCGGTCACCAAAATATTGCGGATGTTGCCACCGGCGATATCGAAGCGTTCAGCCATCAGCTCCAGGTCCACATCCTCGCCGCGCGGCACGTCCGGCGGGAACAACGCCTGCCAGATACGCAGCCGATCGGCGGCTTTCGGGAAGGGGAAATCCAGCGCAAACTGCAGCCGGCGCATGAACGCATCGTCCAGATTGTTGCGCAGGTTGGTCGCCAAAATCGTGACCCCGTCATACGATTCCATGCGCTGGAGCAAATAGCTGATCTCAATGTTGGCGTAGCGGTCGTGGGCATCTTTTACTTCGGAGCGTTTGCCAAAAATGGCGTCGGCTTCATCAAAAAAGAGAATGGCGTTGCTGCTCTCCGCTTCGCTGAAAATGCGCTCCAGGTTCTTTTCCGTTTCGCCGATGTATTTGCTGACCATGCTGGAGAGGTCGATTTTGAACAAATCCAATCCCAACTCACCGGCGATGACTTCGGCGGCCATGGTTTTGCCGGTGCCCGGCTGGCCAAAGAAGAGGCCAGTGACCCCGGCGCTGGCGGCCAATTTTTTACCGACGCCCCATTTTTCCAGCACCAACGGCCGTTGCCGTACCGTAGCCACCATTTCCCGCAGCAGTTCCACCTGGTCGGGCGGCAAAATCAGATCATCCCACGCATAACGCGGGCTGATTTTCCGCGCCAACGTCGCCAGCCGGGGGTTTGAATGGGCGCGCGCCGCCGCAAACAAATCCACGCTGGACAGGGAACGGCCGTTCTGCACCGCCATGTCTCGCGCCGTACTCACCAAATCCCGCAGTTGGCCGGTCGATAAGGTAAACTGACCGGCAAAAGCCAGCATGTCCAGGTCCGAATCAACCAGATCGCCCTGTAAAAAGGTGGTCAGCAGCCGCTGGCGCTGCTCGGTATCCGGCAGGGCAAATTCCAGCCAGCGCAGGTGGCGCGTGCGAGCCAACTGCTGCGGCTGCCACCGTTTCTCCCCGGCGATGAGCACCATGCCAGGGTGCGCCCACAACGCCGTCAGCAAATCGGGCGCAGGAACGCCATCATCCAGGGTATCATCCCAGCCGGTGACGTGCGGCACGGCATTCAGCAGTAATGCGTCGCGCAGCAGCAGGCGCACAGCCTCCAGCGCCGAGAGTTCCAGAGCGAGCGCTGTTTTCATATTCAGGGTTAGCAGCGGCCGACCACTGCGTTTGGCCAATACTTGGGCGGCTGTCTCTTTCGCCAACTGGTCGCGGCCCCAAAGGACCAAAATTTCATCTGCGGCGGCCAATGGGGTCAGGGACACGGCCGTTTTCGGCGGCAGCAAGGCCAGGTCTGGCCTGGGCGCGTCATCAAATTTCACATGATCCTTGAGCAGGGTGGGCGGCTGGTAACGCCCCAGCAACACCCAATTGACCAGCGCCTCATCGGGGAACAGCCCCATTTCCACCGGCGGCTGCCGGTGAACACCCGCCTCAGCCTCCAGGGCGATGAGGTGGTGGCGCAGCAGCGGCGCGTCATCGCGGAAATAGGCCAGATGCAGCAAGCGGTCCGGGTGCGGGTGACACAACAAATCGAGCACCAGGTTGAGCGACGGCCGTCGGCGGGTTAAATCATCCTGCAAAAAGGCATAAACCTTGCCATAGCGCGCATCTAACTGCGGCGCAAGACTGATGAGAAAGGCATCCAGCGCAAAACGATTCAGGCCCAGCAGTGTCGCCAGACGATACAAACGCAGCGGCTCGCCGATGTCTTCAGCGTGGGAAACGAGGGCGGCGATTTGCGCCTGCACGTCGGCCAGGGCGGCCAGATAGGGCGCATCGTCTTCGTCGTCCAGTTCAACGGAGCCGTGGCCAAACGGCCGTTCCAGCAGCGCATACGCTTGAGTCGCCGACAGGTGGTATAGGCTCAGCGGCGCGTCTGCTTCCGGCGGCGACTGGGATTTCTGGAAACGCTGGATTTGCCGGTGCAGCAAAATATCCAGGCGCGCCAGTTCCAATTGTAAATGCTGAAAACTAAGGTCTACGTCCAATTTTTGCTCGCGTGTTGTCATCGGGCGGCCCCATTTTGGCCGACGGCCGTGGGCGCGGCAGCCGCTGCGCCATTTGCCTCCGGCGAAGTTTCCGGCGGCACGACATGAAAGGTGAAGATCGTCGTTCGTCCAATTTGGATGCGGGAATCGCGGTCGGTGCGTAAGGGAACCGGTTCGCGGACGGCAATTTTTGTCTCGTTAACAAACGTGCCGTTACTGCTGCCCAGGTCTTCCAGGAAATAATCATTGCCTTCAAACGTAAAACGGGCATGCTGCCGGGAAATGTGGCGGTCGTTGGCGATGGTCAGATCGGCGTTTTCGCGGCCAATGGTGAAGGGAAACCGGGTGATTTCCCATTGGCCGACGTGGGCAACGGCCGTATCCGGCGAACTGATCAGCGTTAGAATCACCGGCTCCGGCACGCCATCAATCAGCGGGTTTACCACCGGCTGTCCGGCTATACTATCCATATTCAGCCCAGGAATTAAAATGCGCCGTCCCTGCCGCCGCCCGATGCCCAACCCACCGCGCCAGCCGCTCGCCAAACCAAAGACCAGCAAGGCGATAATCAAAAATATAAGCAGTGGGTTGCTGCGCAAGGTTTTGCCGGTCTGCACCCATTGGCTGTCTGGCTGGGTGTAGCTGAAATTGTAGCTGGCCATCGTTAGCGGGGCATTGGTTGCATCAAGCGCCTCGGCGACGAGGGTGTAATTACCACCAGGAATGCGCAGAGGTACAACGGCCGTTCCCGTGCTGTCTACCTCCAAAGGAAAACTGTCTACTTCTAGATTAGTGGCCCGGTCGATGAGACGGCCGTTTAGCCCCGTCACCCCGGCCGCATTTTGCAGCTGCACTTGCAGGCGCAGCGTGGCGGCGTCATCCTCCAGCCGCAGCGAGCGCAAATTGATGCGGGCCGGTTCGTCGGCAACCTGCACGCCGGTCAGGGTCAGGCGCAGCGGCTGCGGCGGATCGTACTGGAAGTGGTATTCAGCCGTCAGCGGCGCGCCTGATTCCAGACGTACGACCTCGCCGGTCTTCTGCCGCGGCGTCACTTTGACCACATACCGCTCGCCCGGCAGCAGCGCGTCTGTTTGCAGGGTAATCCCCTGCACAGAACTGGGCGACTGGATGTTGCGCAGGTCTACCTGCACATTGTCTTGCTCATCCAGCGTCTCGATTTGCAAGCTGCCTACGTTGGGCAAATTTGTCAGAGCCACGTCAAATTGAAAGTGATCGGCCTGCGCATCGTAGCGGAAATTGCCAATGTCCACGGCCGTTATCCCCAGCCGTTCGCGGTAATCCTGACCGGCATAAAAGCCAAACGAGCCGCCCAGCGGCTTCTGGCCGTCGGCGAGCGTCAGCAGCAGCGTTCCACGTTGGAATCCGGGGCCTGGTTTTAACTCGGCCTGCGCCAGCCATTGGCTGCTCACGGTCGCCACCACTGTTTTGATCAACTCGTTCAATTCGTCAGGATTACCCGTGGCCGCGATGCCGCCTGTGCTGGCCGACAGTTTGTCCAGGGTGGCCGTATTTACCAGGTCGGGTCTGGCGGCGACGCCGATTGTGTGGATGGGAATGTCTACAGTCCGGCTGGCGGCGTAGGCGACGAGCTGATCATAAGTGTACGCGCTGCAAGGGCTGTTCTGACCGCGCTGCACTTCGTCACGGCCGTCGGTAAAGATAACCATCGCGCCGCGCGGCGAGTTGCCGGAAACATCTTCCAGGGCTTGCATGGCGGTATACGCCACGTTGTAGAGGCAGGTGCCGTTGTCGGCTACGGTGATGGCGTTGATGGCCGCCAGCAGCTGCGCTTTGTCGTTGGTGAAGGGCTGGACGAGGCTGATGGTTTCGTCGAAGCGGATGACGGCGAAGTTGGTGTCTGGTGGGGCGGCGTTGACCAGGTTTACGGCCGTTTCCTGCACATTGGGCAGCACGGCGCTCATACTGCCGCTGGCATCAATGACCAGCGCAACGTAGTAGGGCGGTTTTTCGATGGTGGCCGGGAATTGACGGCCGTCTTCCAATAAAACCGCCGCCGATTGGATTTCGGCATCGGGGAACGGCCGTCCGGCCTCATCTTGCAGGGTAAAATACACATTGGCCAGCACACGGCCGCGTCCTTCGCTGGTCTCCGAATCCAGAACAATGGTTCGCGGCGCGGCATCCTGCGCCAACGTGCGCGGCGCGTGGGCAATCGCCCCGGTCATAACAGCCAATATGAAGCTAAAAATGAGGAATGGTTTTCGCATGAGCACCAATTTGGGCAGTTTTAGATTCGACCAATCTTCCCAAGTTGAAAACATAGGAACCTTAGTCGTCGTTTAACACGTCAACCTGCACCGGCGAGCCGCTAAGCCCCCGGTATTCAACCGGCTGATTGTTCGTCGCCACCGGCCCCAGGCTGATGGTGCAGGGCTGATTGGGATCGGCGGAATTGTTGACGGTGGCCGTAATCGTCACCAGAACGCCGGTTTGCCAATTGGTCGTGGTGATGTCTACCGAATTGCCACCTGGTCCGTTGCCAGCAACGCTGCACACGTTGTTGGCGCTGGAGGCGGAGATGGGAATGCGCACAGTGCCGGTTGGCTGGCTATTGAGCGTTACGGTGAAGGTGGCGGTGTGGTTAGGGGCAGTCAGCGTTTCGCTGATGACCGAGGGGACCGGATTGGTGCGCAAAATACCGGCCGTGTCATCGTCGATCACGCTGACGGAAACGGCCGTAGGCACCACCGCCGCATACGCTTCATCCGTCGTCGAAATGGAAGCCGTCAGCGCGCACGTCTGGTTGCTGCCATCCACAAAATTGGCCGGCGTGGTCACCGTGACCACTTCTCCGGCCACCCAGTTGGCGGCCGTAAACGCCGGAATCGCGCTAACGGTGCAGATCGGATTGCTGCTGGCGTAGGTCACGGTTGTGGTCACGGGCGGCTGCGAAGTCAGGCGCACGGTGAACGTGGCCGAGTTGAGGCCAACCGTGTCGGTTATGGTCAGGCTGGTCGGCGTGACCACAAAACCGGCCGTATCGTCGTTGACAACGTCAACGCGGATGCCGGGGACATTGCCAGGACCAAGGGCCGCGTAGTTGGGGTCCGGGCTGCTGGGATCGCCGCCGGTGATATTACACACCCGGTCAGCGCCCTGGTCGATGTTGTCGGGAACGGCCGTTACCGTCACCGTAACGCCGGTTTGCCAGCTGGCCGCCGGGATAACCTGGGGCGATGGCACGCTGCACACAGCGGAATCACTGAGCAGCGGAATCGTCACCGGACCTGTCGGCTGGCTGCCCAGACGGATGGTAAACGTGGCGGTATTCGCGCCGGTCGAATCGGTGACGGAGAGAATGTCGGTGCTCATGGTGATGGACACCTGGTCGTCGTTGGCGACGGTGACAATAACTTCGGGCACGGCCGTCAGGGGCAGGCCCGCATAAATAGAGTCGCCCGCTATGGATTCAGCCCTGATCTGGCAGGTACGATTCAGATTTTCGATGTCGTCCGACGCGCCCGTTACGGTGACGCTGACGCCGGTTTGCCAATTGCTGCTCGTTAGAGCGGTCGGGGTGGACACCGTACAGGCAATCGGATCGCTGGAGGCAAACGTGACATTGACATTGGTCGCCGGCTGACTGGTGAGGCGCACGTTAAACGTGGCGGTATTGACGCCCACCGTATCGGTAACACGCAACGTAGCCGGCGAGGTCAGGAAACCGGCCACATCATCGTTGCCCACAGTCACGCTGACCGGGCTGGGCGACAGGCCGTTGTAGGCCGAATCGGTGGAAGTGGCAACGGCCGTGATGCTGCATGGCGGTTGGCTCGTTACACCTTCATCAACGTTGTTAATCGATGTGGTAATAGTTACCGGTTTGCCGGTTTGCCAGGAGGCGGCATTCAGAACCACATCGCCGCTCGGCGCCTGGCATGAGGCGCTGCTGCTGGAAAATGCCAGCGTAACATCCGCTGTGGGGGCGCTTGTCAGCGTAACCAGGAAGGCGCTGCTGTTAAGGCCGGTCGTATCGGTGATGCGCAGAGAGGCTGGCGCGACAGCATAGCCCGCCACGTCATCGTTGACCACCATCACAGATAGACTACCGGGGTTCAGCGTGGTGTAGTTTGGATCGGCGGTGGTGACGGTGGGGACCAGATTGCAGGTCACGTTACTGTCGGCAATGTCATCGGGGGTGGCGGTGATGGTGGCCCAAACGCCGCTGTCCCAATTGGACGCATCCAGAGGCGTAATGGCGCTAACCGAGCATTTGCTGTTGGCGGCGTAGGAAATCGTGACCGGGCTTACCGGCTCGCTGGTCAACCAGATTGAGAAGGAAAGCGAATTTAAGCCCACGGTATCTGTCAGCACCAGGTTCTGCGCCGTGACCACGTAGCCGGCCTGATCGTCATCGGCGACGGTGAAGGTGTAGTCGGGGGGATTGATCTGGTAGGAGGTGTCGTTGGTGGTCACGGTGATTTGCGCCGTACAGGGTTGGTCCCCGTCGTCGATGGCGTCGTTGAAGGCCGTTACCGTCACCGTCCGCACCCGACCCCAATCTGTGGCCGAGGCCGCGTCAAACAACTCGCTGGCCGGGCTGACACTGCACTGTCCATTACTGGCGACAAAATTCAAGGTCACGTTGCTCACCGGCCGGCTGCCCAAACTCGCCGTAAATGTGGTCGATTGGCTTATCCCAACCGTTTCGCTAACTACCATTTGCCCCGGCGCGCCAATGAAAATTTGGGCCACATCATCGTTAACGATATTAATGTTGTCGGTGACATTCAGGCCGTCGTAATCGGATGTGCCGCTGGATGTGTGAACGATGGCCCCAATGTGCGGGTCTTGCGGCTCGTCCACGTTATCGTTAACCGCCTGCACAAAAACAGTCTGCGAAATAATGGCGCTCGCCGTGGGGAATGTTAGCGTAAATGGCACGCCTGGCGCGCCCAACGTCGCTTGTGACCGCCCAACTTGCAGCTCGTTGTTGGGATCCACCCTCACAGACACCGTGGCCGTAGGTATTGAAGACAAACGAACGGTATACGTCAGGCTGGTGGTGCCGGAAATGGGCGATTCAAACAGCAGCCCGCCGGTTGGACCGAGCAAAATCTGGGGATCATCGTCGTTGATGACGGTAACGGCCGTACCCACCACATCCGGGAACAGCGTATAAAGCGCGTCGGCCGTATTGGGCGACAAGACAATTTTGCACGTCCCGCCCTGATCATTATAGGACTCATCCACCGCCCGCACACTGACAGTCTGGTTCACGTTCCAGTTGGCCGGCGTAAAGACCAATGGAGTGGCGTTGACTACGCTGCATTGAGCATGGAACGGAGAAGGCGGCGGCACGGTGGAAGTGATGGCGAACGTAAAGGTAACGTCACTCAGTGGGCGGCTCGTCAGGCGGACGGAATACGCAGCCGTGCGGCTGGCCGTGGGAGCAGCCGGGTCTTCCTGAATGGAAGTTGGCGTTGGTCCGGTGAGCATAATACCGGCCTGATCGTTGTCGGTGATTCCAACGGTGGTTTCCGTACCTGTGCCCAAGGTAGCGGCCGTCGGCGCACTCAAGCGCACCAGGAAAGATTCTTGCGCTTCGGTTGGCGGCGGCGGGCCAATGGTGGTGTTTTCATCCACTCTATCATCGACAATGGTGAAGGGAATCGCTTTAATGCCGGTTTCATACGCAGCCCAGGACACCTGTTGCGCGCCGGAAAAGGTGAAATCTTCTCCCTGAGTAGCCGTGCCTTCCACAATGGAGAAATTAACCGTGACGGCGCGGCTGCTTTGCCCGGTCATTTCCACATTCAAATTAATAACGCCGGCGCTCTCCTCCACGGTTGTTGGATTAACGGCGGTCAGGTTTACAACCGGCGGCGCGTCATCATCAAAAATTTGCACCGTCGCGGCATTGTCTTGCACCACAACACTCGGTGCATTGGAGAAAATGACCACGCCAAAAATTTCCGGCTGCGTCGCGTCGTCGCCTTCGTCCACCAGATCATCCAGAATATCGACGGTGATCTTTTTGCCGCCGGAAGTACCTGGCTCCCAGGTAACGCTGACCGTGACATGGTTAAAGTCGCGCAAATTGCCATCGCCAACGGCCGCGTTGGTTTCCAGGGTTCCGTTTTGCGTAGTCACATCGACCCAGGCTTCTGCGCTGGTTGCGCCGGTCATGGTGATGGGAATGGTGACCGATTTTGCGCCCTCGTTGACGGTGGCGTCGCCAATCACAATTTTGGGTTGGGCGTCATCGTCGGAGATGGTCAGCGCGGCTTTTTCGACGGCCAGCACCGCGCCCTGCACGTTGCTGAGAGTAATGGTCAATGCTTCGTCCGGCTCGTCGATCACGTCCTGGAGAATGGCGATCTCGAAGGAACGCGCCCCGGTCTGCCCGGCGGCCCAGGAGAGTGCCCCGCTGGCGGCTGTGTAATCTTGTCCGGCAACGGCCGTATCATTGGCCGTGGCGTAACTCACTGTCACCGTCTCGCTGCTGCTGCCCTTCATTACCACAGACACGGTCGCCTTGCCACCCACAATCGACTCCAACACGCTGAGGTCAGAAATGGTCAGGGTGGGCGGCGCGTCATCGTCGGTGATGGTGATGATGGCCGTGCCGGTTCCCAAGGTCGCCTTCTTGGCATCGGATAAGACCAGCGAGAACGTGCGGTTCGGCTCATCCATTTCGTTGTTCAGGATGGGAATTTCGATAACCTGCGCTTCGGTGTCGCCTTTGGCCCAGGTAAGCGTGCCGGAAACGGCCGTGTAATCCACGCCATCCTTCGCCGTGCCCGCCACCAGCGCATACTTCACCGTCGCTTCGTCCCCATTTTCGTTAACCACCGTTACCGAAACCGCCGCCTTTCCCGCCGATTCGGCCACGCTTGTATTGGCCACCGACAGAGCTGGCACATCCTTGATGTCCGTTACGCTGAGGGTGAAGCTTTTTTGCAGCGTCCCACCCTGGCCATCCTCTACCTGCACGCGGATGCTGAGCTGGCTCTTGGTTTCAAAGTCGATTTCGGCGGCCGTTTTTAAATCGCTGCCGTCGATGACAAACATGCCGTTGTCCGTGCTGCCGGTTCCCGAAACCAGGCTGTAAGTAAACCCGGCGCTTTGTTGCTGGATGCGGAAGAGGGCGCGCGGCTTTTGCGTAGGCTGGGAATTCAAGGCGACGTCGGGGTCAACGGCCGTAAACGACCCCACCACCGAGCCAATACTCACATTCTCGTCAAGCTTAGACGCGCTAAAGGTGATATTTGTGGGCGGGCTGTTGGGAACGGCCGTAGGCGCAGGTGTGGCCGTGGGCGCAGGCGTGGCTGATGGCGTGATAGCCGCAATGGCCTCCAGCGACACGTCGGCGGTGGCGGCGGCTTCGGCCACCTGGCTGCTGGCCGACTGCGCCGCCTGATCCAGGGCGGCGGCTTCTTGCGCGGCGGCGTCGGCCTGAGCTTGTAAGGCCGCCAGCTCTTCGGCGCTGGCTCCGGCGGCGCGGGCATCGTCCAGACGCTGCTGCGCCTCAGCGGCGCGCGCCTGAGCGGCGGCAGCGTCCTCGTTGGCTTTGTCGGCGATGGATTGCAGCTCTTGCAGCCGCTCGGCCTGGGCTTGTTCGATTTGCAAGAAAGCGAGATAACCCGCCCCGCCAATGAGCAGCAGGAAGAGCAAAAAGAACAGCAGCACGCGGCGCGAAATGCGTGGCCGAATTTCGACCTGGCCGGTTAAGGACTGCCAGTCTGATTTTTCGGTGCGGATGCGAATTTTGAAGGGCAGCACTTTGTTTTGGGCGAACCACGGCCGTTTGCGCGGCCGCAGCGAAAAGCCCACATACGCTTCCTGGCCGGGCAGCACCTTTAACTTTTGTTCGCCTTCGCTAAAATCGGCCAGAACTGCGTTTTGTGGCTCTTCAAAATGGAACAGAAGCGCGTCGCTGTCGTCCAGGCCCATCACGGTGTACTGGTTGGGGAAATTGCCACGGTCGCTGATGGTCACCCGGCAGGTGACTTTTTCTTGCAGGTTGCTGGGGTGCATGTCCAGGGCAAAATTTTCCCGTTCGGCTACAAGCAACTGCGAATAGGCTACTTCAACCTCGCCCTTGTCGGTTGCGGCAATGATTTTCAGGGTGTGGGTTCCGGCTAACAGGTCGTTGTCCGACAAAAAACTGACCAGGGTTTCCACCGTTTTGGTTTCTTCCGGCAGCAGCTTGAAATCGGTTTGGGACAATCTGATCCAAGAGGGCTGACGGCCGTCTAACTCCAGGCGCAGACCGATATCCTTCACCGTCACGTCCCGGTTGGTAACAGAAATTTCCAGCGGCAGTTCGGCTCCCGGTTCTAATTCCAGCTTGTTGGGCACAATGGCAATGCCCAAAATCTCGCCGGTGGTGAATTCCGGCTCGTCATCTGGAGGTCTGATGGCGGCGGCTACCGCAGCGGGCGGTAAACCGGGCAGCGTCTGGCCAGGGGTGAACGCGCCAGGGGCAACCCCGCCAGCGACGGCCGTCGCTGCAGCAGTTCCGCCAACCGCCATCGCCATCGCGGCCAGCGTGGCCGACGCTTCCCGCTCTTTGCGCTGTTCGCTAAAGGGCTGCCAGCGCAAAAAATAAGGGCCAAGACGCGCCGTTTCGTAAGAGGCCCAATCGAGTGGGGTGTTGTATTCCAACGGCCGTCCGGCCAAAATGGAGCCATTGGTGCTGCCTAAATCTTCGATTTGCCAGCCGGTCGGCGTGCGCAGCATCCGGGCGTGCTGGCCAGAAATGCTGCGGTCAGGCAAAACCACATCATTTTCGCTGTTGCGCCCCAGGGTGATGACATCTTTGTCCAGATCATGCACCTGAGATTCTTCCCACTGATGCACGATGAACAAACGAAAACCGCCGCTGGATGTCCAGGTCTGGTGAATGTCCACGCGGTCTTCGACGGTGACACTGGCCACCCATTTGCTGTCCAGCCATTGGGTGACAACGCCGCTGCCGCTGCCGGGAACGGCCGTTAACAGGGCGTTTTCGGTCAGGCTCTGGCGCAGGGCATAGGCCATCTCGGCGGCTGTCTGGAAGCGTTCGCTGGCCTTTTTGGCCATCGCTTTCAGGATGATGCTGTCGATTATTTCTGGCAGTTCGGGGTTGATCAGGCGCGGCGGCAGGGGCGGCTCCTGAACGTGTTTGATAATGTCTACCGGGGCGTTGATCTGGAAGGGAAGCTGACCGGTGGTGAGCTGGTAAAGCATGATGCCCAGGGAATAGATGTCGGAACGGCCGTCCAGGGGCAAATTCTCGCATTGTTCCGGCGACATATAGGCCAGCGAACCCATAAACGGATTCGTCGCCGCCTCATCGCCTTCTTTAAGGGGCACCGCCAGGCCAAAATCAATAATCACGGCCTGGCGCGGCTGCCCGCTGACGGCCTCTCGCAAGCGCAGCAAGATGTTGCCCGGTTTAATGTCGCGGTGGATCAACCCCCGCTGGTGGGCATAGGCCAGCCCTTCGGCGATTTGCGAACCCAGGGCGATGGTTTCCGCCAGCGGCATTTTTCGTCCTGACCATTGCAACTGCTTCAAATAATCAATCAGGTTGCCGCCCTCGACATACTCCATGACGATAAACGGCGCGCCTTCGTAATCGCCTGTGTCATAAATTTTGACAATGGACGGGGAATTAAACTGTTGAATGGCCGCCGCTTCCAGAGCGAAGCGCTGGCGAAACTGCGGCTTGTTGACAAGTGTGTCCAGCATGATTTTGATGGCTACGGGCCGATCGTTTTTGAGATCGTAAGCGCGGTAGACCACCCCCATGCCGCCTTCGCCGAGCAGGGCTTCTATCTGGTATTGTTTTATTTGGACGCCAATAAATTGTTTCATGATAAAGAAGTGTGTCTGTCCAGGTTTCTCTGGCAAGACCCCAAGGGTTTGATTCCCAAGAGCAAACCCTTGGGGTGTGTATCGCTACAAAGAAGTTTACCCTGTCATGGTGTCACTCATCCTTAATGAAATGATAAACCATTTAGGGTAAAACATAATCGATGATGAGCTGTGGTTTAACGGCCGTTTCAGAATTGTCGCCGCTGTAGAAGCGAATCCAATCCTCTGCGCCATCTTGATTGTTGGGCAGCGTGAAATAAAGTCGGAATTGGGTATTCCCTTGCACATTTAAAGCCCGCAAGGCATCTTCGTTCAGCAGCAAATCGGCCCACTGCTCGCTGCCGCCGACGGAGCTTAACACACCGGCGTTGACAACGGCCGCATTCGCCAGGAAATCTTCATTTTCCAGAGTCCAACGGCCGTTAAACCCATTTTCTGGGGCGACATCCGCATAGATTACGCCCAATTTATAAGGCGCGCCGCTGATTTCGCTGGAAAACAGACGCAGCCGCACCGAACGGATAACGGCCGTGTCCGGCAAATCCGCTGTGGCAAAACTCAGAAATCCCTTGTACTGCTGCACGCCAGAGCTGCCTTCGCCCACCTGAATCTGCCGGCTGGTGTTTACGGCCGCCCAGCCCAGGCCCGTATCCTGCACCACATGACCATCCTCCGCCGACAGGCTGAAAAATGTCTCGGTAAACGCAGATGGCGTGCTGGTGGGCGGCGGTGTGGGGGAGCTGGTAGGGCGCGGGGTAAAGGTTGGCGTGGGCGCAGGCGTGGGCGTACAGCTTAATGGCGCGTCGAACTGCAAAGGATCGGAACAAAAACGGTTCACTTCCAGGCCATCAGACACCCGATCATTGTCGGTGTCGGCGCTGAGCGGGTCTGTGCCAACGGCCAGTTCTTTAGCGTCGGCCAGGCCATCGCCGTCGGTATCGGCCAGATTGGGGTTGGTTCCAAGTTCGAGTTCACGGCCGTCTGGCAGCCCATCATGGTCGGTATCGGCTTCGCGGGGATTGGTTCCCTGAACGTACAACTCGTCGAAATTGCTCAAACCATCACCGTCTAAATCGCCGGGGGCGGTAATGGCGACGGCCAGGGCACGGTTGACCAGCGTGAGATAGGCGACCATGCCGCCCAGGCAAGCGATTAGCAGCAGCAACAGCAGAATAATTGGCCATACCCGCGAACGGATGCGCGGTTTTACTTCCAACTGCCCGGTAACGGTCTGGCTTTTTTGGCCGGGCGTGCTGATTTGGAAGGTAAACGGCCGTGTCTGATTTTGCTGCGCCCAGAACGGCCGTTTGCGAGGCCGCACCTGCACACGCACAGCTTCTTCCACTCCTGAAGGCGCAGCCACCTGGACAACCAGTTCATCGGGGAACTTCACTTTTTCATAATTGGCGGGCGGCGGGGAAACGGCCGTTTTCGCCGGACTGCCGGCAGGCGACATCTGGCTCGCTTTCTGGCTCAGCCCCATCTGGGGCACGGCGCTGCCCAGACCGGGACTCACCTGGCTCAACATCTGCCGTGGGGCATTGTCCAGGCGCATCAACATTCGGCGCGGCGCATTCAGAACCCGGCTGACAGCAGGCAGCCGCCGGAAAAACCGGGAGCCTTGCCGCGCGGCCTTCTTGTTCGATGGCTGGGCAGCGACGGCCGTTTTGCCCTTCTCCACCGGCCGCCACAAGGCAAACTCAAACAAATTCGCCTCGTTGGCGCCGTTAACCGTAAAAACTTTTTCCTTAAACCCATCGTTGCGAATGGCGATTTCGCAGTCGCCCTGGCCCAACAGCCGCGTAGGCGTGAGGGAAACAGCAAAACTCTCCTCCGGAGGAAGCACTTCGATGATACCCGGAATGGTCAGGCGGTCTTCCGGGCGATTTTTAGAGCGGATGATCAGCAAATAGCGGCTGCGCCCAATGGGCAGGTCGGCTTTGAAAGGCGGCTGCACGCTCAAGATCACGGTGGCGCGATCGTTGGGACGCAGGCGCAGCGGATCGGGCGGCATGGTGACCCACGCTTCAGGCAGCCGCTCCACTTCAAAAATAAATTCGTCAACGGCCGTGCCCTGATTCAACACCGTCACCTGCAATTCCGTGCGCTTCCCCGGAACTACGTCAATTTCGCTGGGCGTCACCGATGCGGCAAACGGCAGCGGTTGAAATCCGGATGCCTTGCCCGGCTGCAAATGCAAAAAGAAGGGGCCGATGCGCAGCGTTTGTCGGCTGTCCCACGGCTCGGGAATATCCGGCAGCAAGGGCTTGCCATCCAGGTAAGTGCCATTTTGGCTGCCCAAATCGCGCACCTGCCAGCCATCGGCAGTCCGTTCGAGCTGGGCGTGTTTACGTGTGATGGAGGTGGCCGGCAGGATAATGTCGTTGCTGTCCCCACGCCCAATGGTGATGATCTGCCGGTTCAGGTTGTGGGGATTGTCTTTGGTAATCGTGACACGGTCCTCGTCGATGGACCAACTGACTTCGCGGAGGGCAAGTTGTTCGGCCAGCTCCAGCTCAGTGCGAGACTCACGAATATCAAGTTCCATCTGGGCGGTGGCCAGGCGCTCTGGCAGCTTGGCGACAATCTGGCGCAGGGCTTCGGCCATTTCCGCGCCGCTCTGATAGCGGTTTTCCGGCTTTTTGGCCATCGCTTTCATGATGGCCGCGCTGACGACCGGCAGCACGTCGGGGCGCACGTCATGGGGTGACGGCGGATCCTGGTAGGGATGCTGGCGCGCCGCTTCGGCGAAGGTGTTCACCTCGAATGGCAGGCGGCCGGTGGTTAATTGGTAGAGCAAAACGCCTAATGAATAAACGTCGGAACGGCCGTCACGCGGCTTACCCAAGAAAAATTCCGGCGACGAGTAAGGCAGCGAAGGAGCAAATGGCTCGGTTTCTACCTCTAGAATCGTCTTCAGCGCAAAATCGCCAATGATGGCTCGCCCAGGCAGATTGCCAGATTCCTCGGGTTTGTTTTGCGGATCGAACAAGACAACACTGGGACGAATATCCTGGTGAAGCAGCCCTTTTTGGTGGGCATATCCCAACGCCTCGGCTAACTGCGCCCCAATAATCAGCGCCTCATCTATGCCCAGCGTCTGGTCTTTGAAAGCCAGCTGGCGCAAATATGCGCTGAGGTTGCGGCCGGGAATATACTCCATCGCCAGATACAAAATATCTCGCTGCGTATCCACGCCTGCTTCGTAGACCTTGGCAATGGATGGGTGGTCCAATCGCGGCACAGCTTTAATTTCCTGCAAAAAGCGGCGGCGCAAATCCGGCTCTTGCGTCAGGTGCAGGTAGATAATTTTGAGAGCCACCAAGGACAAATTATCCAGGTCGATAGCCTGGTAAACTGTACCAATTCGGCCCTGGCCTAAAAAGGCTTTAATTTGATAGTGGGAGACCTGTTGGCCGACCAAATCACTCATAACTCACCGGCATGTTCCTCATTTGTAACAGCTCAGGCCCAAAAGATTTTAGAGTGACTCGGCGCCAAAACCTTTGGGTCTTTTAGATGAGACCCAAAGGGTTTTGCTCCGTGTGACTCTGAATTGCTCGGCATCAAACCCTTTGGGTCTTTTATTGTTGGTTTCATTCGATGAATTGCAGCGTGTAGCTGGTATGGGCAGGTTTGTTGGCGTTGATGAGCTGTTCAACGGCCGTGCGATTCACTTCGCGTTCGGCAATGGCAATGCGGACGGCAAACGTAAAGTCGTCCAAATTTTCGTTCTGGTCGTCGATTTCTACCTGACGGCCAGTGTACAGTTCCAACACCCGGCGTAAGGCCCAGGCTGTGCCGCGCCGCCGGTAGATCAGATGGGCTTCCATCAGCAGGGCGCGCTGCGCCGCCTCGCTCCAGGTGGCGTCGAAGCTCAGATCGTACCAGTTTGCCAACCAGGGCAAAAATCCGGCGGGCGCGGTCTGAGGGTCCAGAAAAAGGTCGAAATTGTCGATGGTCCATTCCAGCGGGGCCAAAATCGACTCTAACATGGCTAAAAAGCGGGGAAGAAAACTTTTTTCGCCGCCGCGATAAATGTCCGGCAGATAATCCAGATAGCGGCTGTGGGTAAGGGACAGACCGGGCGGCAGGCTGAAGGAGAATGGCTCTTCGGCCGGTTGGGCGGGGCCGTCACCACGGCCGTTGCGCCCACCGCCGTCTGTGGGGGGCTGTGGCCCATACGAGGCAGAGACCCATTCCTGGGCCGGTGGCGGCGCAGGCGGCGGCTGAGGGACAGGCGGTGTTGGCCGGGCAGCGGGTTCTGTGGTGGGAAAAACGGCCGTCTCCACCTCTTGCTCCACCTTGGCCGGTAGCTCGCTGGTGGGTTCTACACCGCCAACCCCCACTTTTTCATACGCCAGATGAAACGCGCCAATCACAATATCATCGCCAGAATTGAGGCCGAGGGGCTGATTAGCGGCAAGGGTCTGACCATTGACCTGCGTGCCATGCGTGCTGCCCAGGTCGATCAGCCGGCAGACGTCGCCCTGACAATCGAATTCTGCGTGATGGCGCGAAACCAGTGGATGCACCAACACCAAATCGCTGCCAGCTTGCCGCCCAATCGTCGTCCTGCCCGGTGGTATGAGGTAGGTTTGATTGACCTGTGGGCCGCTGATTTGTACCTGATGGACGACTTCCTCGAACATCAACAACTCCTAACTAAATACAACTTCATGAATTCCAGAGGCGATGACGCCATGGCCGACAATATCAACCGTCTCTACCGGATCGCCGCGCGGACCTTCGCCGGCATTGGTGATGAACATTTCTACGTTGCGAATGAACTGCACGCCCGGCACGGCTTGCAAACATTGGTGCAGATCAGAAATCACCAGATCGCGGCCAAAAGGCCAGCCCTTGCTGTCACGTCCACCAATCAGCGGGTTCAGAAAACGATAGAGGCGCTCCATAATCAGGGCTTCTACCTCTGCATGATTGGAGCCGGAGATGGCCCGCACCGACACTCGCGCCGATACCCAATAATAAACAGGGGCGCGAATATCCAGGCGAACAGTTAACAGGCGGCGTTCGTTGAGATAATTTTCCAGGTAGGCAAAGATGTCATCCTGACGCAGTTCTAATTGGGCGGCAGACGGCCGTAACCGCTGCGCCGGGTCTTGAATGTGCGGAATAATCAACACATATACCTGGCCGGGAATAATGCGGCTCTCCCTGGATGGCAGCGGCTGCAAACAATGGACGCGATAATCGCCCCAGCCGGTGTTGCGCAGCGCTTCATGGGCCAAAAACTCAAAATCCGCTTCCGTTACCGCCCGGTCACGCGAGCGCAGCAAAGCCGGAGCGCGCATCTTGGCCGCTTCTAACGTTTCAGCGTCCAGGCCGCCGGTGGCCGGCTGACGATTCATGACGCGGGCAATAAACGGAATGGCCGTTTTCAGGGTGTTGATGATATTGGCCTGAACATTGCCGTCCAGGCCGCCGCCATAGCGATAACGTTGAAAAATGAGGTTTGATCCACGCGGCGGAATCGCCCCGAAGCGTTTCATTGTGCCGTCCGGTTGGCGGATGGCCGGGCCAAAACGCAGTTCGCCGGTAACGCTGTCCAGGGTGTAGTGCGTGTCTGTTTCGGTGGAATTGGCAAAGTTAGGCGCCTCTTTCCAGACCTGCGTGGCGCTGCCGTCCTGGATCAGGAGCATTTCTTCGGGCCGGCGGGCCAAAATGGGGGTCACCTGGAGCTGAAAACTTTGCCCCGGGGAGCCGTCGCTCTGGCCGAGAATTTCTTTGCGGATGACCTGCGAGTGTGTGGCAAATGTCGCGCCGCCCCAGGCGGAAACGGCCGTTTGCCGCAGTCGCGGCGTGTTGCGATACGGCCGCATTCGCGCCGAGTATTCATCCTTATGCAGCAGACGCACCCGAACCCAATACAAATTCTGCTTGTTCACACTAAACCGCCCCATTTGCGGCAAATGCAGGCGAATACGGCCGGTCAGATTCAATCCCTTGGTGGTGTCTTCGCCATCGTCGAGAACACAAGGCGCCCAGGGTTCATCTTGCGAACCGGTGGAAGCTTCCCACACGTAAGGCGGCTGCGCAGGCACAATACCCGCCCCACCCGCCGGATCACAATCCAGGGCAAACCCCAAAATATGGCGGCTGAGATCGTTCCGAAAGCCAAAATAGAAGGCATCACCTTCTTGTGGCGTGGCGGAAAAAGTGTTCACGTTTTCCAGGCCTTTGCCCAAACGGCCGACATCGTGGACCTGGTACTGACGCTCGTTGTCTTCGTTCACCACATAGGCAATGGCCGCCTGCCATTCCGGCGGCCGAATCACAAAGGATTCGTCGGTGGTAAAAATAATGGACGGCTGGGTCTCCGTTTGGGTGCTGGCAATCTCGGTTCCGGCGGGAATGGGCACCTGCGTTTCCTGGGGCGCGGACAGCCAAAAGGTGATGAGCGCTTTGGCGGGCACCGGCTCTTTCAGGCTCATGCCCAGCATTTCCATGAATTTAACGTAATGGAGATCGGGAACCTGATTCAGCCGGTAAATAATGTTGTCGGTCATCCAGGCGAACAGCTCGATGAGGGTCACGCCAGGATCGCTGACATTGTGATCGGTCCATTCTTCGATGTAGTACGGGATGCGTTTTTTAGCGCCATCTACAATATCCTGGAAATGGCGGTCATCGAGTTTGGGGGCGGCTAAGGACATAGGTAACTCCGCTAATCAATCGTGGTTATTCTTCCGGTATCAAATAAAAAGGAAAGACCAGGCTGCGCGGGTCGTTGGTTGATTTGATCTGGTATTCGATATGAATGAGCATACGGCCGTCCAACTTCGGGTCCACCGTGGCCACAACCTGCGTCACCACAATGCGCGGCTCCCACATCGCCAGCGCCTCTTCCACGTAACGGATGGCCTGCGCGGCCGTGGTGGAATTATTCGGCGCAAACACCAGCTCATGAATGCGGCAGCCAAACGTTGGGCGCATCACCCGCTGGCCCAAAGGCGTCAGCAAAATAATGCGGATAGCCTGTTCAATTTCATTGGTCGAGCGCGTCAGAGCTACGCCGCCTTGTGGATCAATCATCGGCGGAAAAGCCCAACCACTGCCGATGAGGTCTGTTGTTGCTTTCATCGTTTCTCCTTAAGCGGTATTCACCGTGGCCTGACCGGCGTTCACCACCGAGATTACGCCGCCCCAATTGCACATCAGTTTGCATGTGTTGTTGAGCGCCGGTTTATTTTTGATCATGACGGTCGGGGAACCGGGCGCCCAGGGGGCGGAAGTGACCGGAATACAGGGCTGAGGCGTCAGTACGCCCAGGGCCGCAGACGTCGCGGCGGCCACCTGCGGGTTGCTGAGGGTGGTACACATGCCAAAAGGCATGATATTTTTCAGCGGCACATTATCCATGATCGTGGCTGCCGGAACTTTGTTGGCGTTGGTTACATTTTCCGGCGTAACGACCAATGCGCTGGGCGCAACCCCAAAACTGCACATCAACTGCGCCCCCATGACAACTTGTTGAGCCATATCGCTCCTCCGCTTCTAATTTAAGTTCACCATAGCGCCCTTGATATTAACAGGGCCGCTGGCTTTGATGTCTAACATCGCGCCGGCTTCTAATTTTAAATTGGTGGCCGATTTGATCTGGATGTCGCCGCTGCTGTCGATGGAGATTTTACGGCCGTTATCATCCATAGTGATCTTGTGGCCGCCACTGCTGCTTACTTCCGCTTTCTTACCCTGATCGTCCAGCACAATTTTGTGCCCGCCGGTGGTGGCGATTTCTACCGTCTTGTTGGCGTCATCGAAAAGCACCGAATGGCCGCCGGCCGTCGTCAGAAATATTTTATTATCGGCATTATCGTACATGGCCAGATAATGCCCGGTACGGGAATGCCAGGAGCGAACCAATGGTTTTTCGCCAGACCCTGCGCCAGAAACTTCCGGTGGGATGGCGTGCTGGCCGTTCCACAAACCGCCCAACACAAACGGCCGATTAAAATCGCCATGCTCAAAGGCCACAGCCACCTCATCGCCCACGTCCTGCGTAGCCGCCAGGCCGGCCGTTGGGCCGCCGCCAATGCTGATCACGCGTGCCCAATCGCTTTCGGCGTCGTCGGTCATCCAGGGGAATTTGACCTTCACCCGCCCCCAGTCCTTGGGGTCGTCGGTGTTGGTGACAACGGCCGTTACCAACCCAGGCCACCGCGGCATACCTTCTTGCTCAGTCACCTGCTCGGCTAGAGAGCCGGTGCGCGCGCCACGCACCGTAAAACGCGTCGTCAAACCTTTCGGGTTATACACGTGGATGGCGCTGGTCACCAGATAATTACCACCCAACCGCGTGCCCACTTTTTCCAATTTGACCAACTTACCCGCTTTCACGTCTGGGCGGCGATAAGCCACGCCTTCAGCCTCAACAAAGCCGCCGCTCAACTCGTCCAGACGAGCCTGGGCCAGCGCGTTGGCTTCCGCCTGGCTAACCACCGGCTGATCGACAATGATGTGTTTGCCCGTGCCAAATGTGCCGGCCCAGGCCGCCCCGTTTTGGCTCTCGCCATTGGCCGGGTAAAGCGTGCCGGTAGTCGCCTGCCCCACAATCGCCTGCTGGCTTTCCGGGTCCCATCCTTTCACAATCACCTGATCAACCTGCTCGGCCAGGGTCATGCGCGGATAAAAAGATACCAGATCGACGCCATAAGTAAGCGAAACGGCCGTCCCACTGGTAACAGGCTTCTGAAAATACAACTTGCCGCTGTCCACAAAACATTCATAACCAATCCGTCTGGCGCGCTGCATCAGCAGCGCCATATCCGTCTGGTTGTGCTGAAAAATATGCTCGTAAACCGTAGAGGTCGCTTCCACCTGCGCCGACAATCCTGCGCCGCCCGCAAGCTGGCTGGCCAGATCACTGTCCTTAACATTCAAAAAAGCCCGGCTCTTGGTTTCCCGATAAAGCCGATGCGCCTTATCAAACCCACGAACCACCAGACCGGTCATCAGCCCTTCTTCCAAACTCGGCTCCAAAGCAGTAACTTCGCCATCAATCAAGGTGATCTGCGTACCAGATTCCAACTCCGCTTTGATTTGCACACCTTTCGTCAGGTCAAACAAACCCCCATCCAGGTACTCAAAATTCTTGTCATAGAGGTGAATGGTAAACATGCCCGGCAAATGAACATGCTGCTCCACCGTTACCTCAGACACATCAGCCATCACACTTTGCTGAACTTCCGTACCGGCTACAAGAATATGAATCTGGCTGGAAAGCACTTCCGGCATAATCTACCTCGCCTGTCTCACTGAAGCCGGGGGATCACCAACTGCTGTCCCGGCCGTAAATTCATTGGTTTCAAGATGCCATTATACTGCGCGATAAGCCGCCATTTGGTTGCGTCGCCATACACTTTGGCGGCGATTAAATCCAACCGATCGCCGCGTACCACAGACCAGACCTGCCGCACATCTTCCGCCCCACCAGAGGTGGGATTTTGATTGGGGTAGTTATTGGCGTCTTTGTGCTGGGTAAAGGTCACATTGATTTGGGCGCGCACCGGCGTGCCATCGTGCTTGAACATGGTAAATTTTTGCGTCATCTGGGTGATGACCGCTTCAAACTGAAAAACGCCCCACTTAAAAGCCACTTCCGGCGGTTCCGGCTTTTTATCGCTGTTTTCATCCGCCTTTGGCTCCATCAATTTCCACAATTTGTTGGTGGTAATGGTAACGTCTTCGCCCAATTCATAGGTATCAAACACCAAATCCAACTGCAAGGTTTGCCCGCCGGATTTGGTAAATTCCATTTGCGAGGTGTTCGAGCCAGTGGCGGCTCGTTCGGTGTAGGTGTTGGTCTTGGAGACAGTGTACTCGAAAGGATTAAACATACAAGGAACGCCGGTGGCTTCACCGGTGGCGATGTCATAAATAACGGCGGCGGTCAGTTTTCCACGTGTTTCGGCCATGGTTCACTTTTCTGTTAAGGCAATCTGCCTAATATCTGCCTCGTTCGCGTTCTCGGTCAATGGTCAGGCGGCGGCGCAGTTTATCATAAACCTGCCGCGCCAATTCGTTGACGTCTAATTCTTCTTCTTCCTGGTCTAATTCTTGGGTGGCTGATGGGGCCATTCCGCTGCTGTCCGACACCGATTCCGCGAGATCCGCTTCGCCAGTGTTTTGCTCGACTGCGCCGCCCAAGGCTCGCTGGACTCGTGTCGCCGGAGTAGGTGGGGCTGTTTTTAAGGATGAAGGCGACACTTCGGACGTTGCCGGCTGGCGGGAAACGGCCGTTTCCCGTTCCACCCCCACCGTCAAAGGTTTAATCGCCTCCTGGCGCTGCCCGGCAGAAACCGCTTCAGCATGGGGCAAGTCTTGTCGCACACCCGGCCACTCCGACAGCGGCGCAACGGCCGTTTCCGCTTTGACGACAGCTCGCTGCACGGCCGTCGCTGTGGCAGATGTTCCTGGCTGGCTGGCTGGCGATTTTACGGCTACGGCCGTATACCCCGTGGGTGCGGCCGGCTGCGTCCATGCGCCCGCCAAAAATTCGGTCAGCGGACTGCTGGCCAGCCGCGCATCGGCCAACGGAGCGTTGGCTAACGGAGCATCGGCCAACGGAGCGTTGGCTAACGGAACGTCGGCCAACGGAGCATCGGCCAACGGAGCGTTGGCTAACGAAGCATCGGCTAACGGAGCCTCGGCGCGAGCCACCGCACGCTGAACCAGCGCTGGCGACCAACCGCCCGGCGTCTGGAATGCAGGTGCGTGGGGTTGGCGGTCCGCCGGCATGGTCGGGTGAAGGCTGGCGGGCGCAGCAACGACTCGAGCCATCGGAATTTCTGTCCGGGACAACGGCCAGGCAGTCGATTCCATGCGCCTGAGCGGCGCGGTGGGGTCGGGCTGCACCACGCGGGCACGAAACGAAATATCTGAACGGCCGGGCGCAGTTTCGGCGGCAGCGATAGCCCGCTGCACGGCCACGGCCGTTTTTTCCACTTTGTCGGCAGCCGGGGACGCCTGGCTGGCCGGTTCAAGCGCGAGCGGCCTGGTGTCCATGCGATCCACTACTTCCGGCACGCCCCCGCCCGGCGAGCCGGGCACACGATGCGCGCCGGAAGCCATGCGAATGATGGGCGGCGGGGTAGGCGTGTCGCGCACCGGAGGCGATTCAGCGGCGGCGATGGCCCGCTGCACGGCTGGCTGTAATGGCGATGATTCGGTTTGGGGAACGGCCGTTGCCGTTTTCTCTACCGGTTCCGCTGTTTCAGCGGCGGCGATGACTCGCTGCACGGCCGTTTGCGGTGATGATGGTTCGATTGGAGGAACGGCCGTTGCCGTTTTCTCTACCGGTTCCACTGTTTCAGCGGCGGCGATGGCCCGCTGCACGGCTGGCTGTAATGGCGATGATTCGGTTTGGGGAACGGCCGTTGCCGTTTTCTCTACCGGTTCCGCTGTTTCAGCGGCGGCGATGGCTCGCTGCACGGCCGTTTGCTGTGACGATGGTTCGATTGCAGGAACGGCCGTGTCCACTTTCTCTACCGGTTCCGCTGTTTCAGCGGCGGCGATGGCCCGCTGCACGGCCGTTTGCGGCAACGACGATTCGAATGCAGGAACGGCCGTTGCCGTTTTCTCTATCGGTTCCGCTGTTTCAGCGGCGGCGATGGCTCGCTGAACGGCTGGTTGTAATGGCGACGATTCGGTTTGGGGAACGGCCGTGTCCACTTTCTCTATCGGTTCCGCTGTTTCAGCGGCGGCGATGGCTCGCTGCACGGCCGTTTGCGGTGACGATGGTTCGATTGCAGGAACGGCCGTGTCCACTTTCTCTACCGGTTCCGCTGCTTCAGCGGCGGCGATGGTTCGCTGCCCGGCTGGCTGTAATGGCGATGATTCGGCTTGGGGAACGGCCGTTGCCGTTTCTTCAACCGGTTCTGCTGTTTCAGCAGCGGCGATGGCCCGCTGCACGGCCGTTTGCGGTGACGATGATTCGATTGCAGGAACGGCCGTTGCCACTTTCTCAACCGGTTCCGCTGTTTCAGCGGCGGCGATGGCCCGCTGCACGGCCGTTTGCGGTGACGATGGTTCGATTGGAGGAACGGCCGTTGCCGTTTCTTCAACCGGTTCTGCTGTTTCAGCGGCGGCGATGGCTCGCTGCACGGCTGGCTGTAATGGCGATGATTCGGTTTGGGAAACGGCCGTGTCCACTTTCTCTACCGGTTCCGCTGTTTCGGCGGCGGCGATGGCCCGCTGCACGGCTGGCTGTAATGGCGACGATTCGGTTTGGGGAACGGCCGTTGCCGTTTTCTCTACCGGTTCCCCTGTTTCAGCGGCGGCGATGGCCCGCTGCACGGCTGGCTGTAATGGCAACGATTCGGTTTGGGGAACGGCCGTTGCCGGTTTCTCTACCGGTTCTGCTGTTTCGGCGGCGGCGATGGCTCGCTGCACGGCCGTTTGCGGTGACGATGATTCGATTGGAGGAACGGCCGTGTCCACTTTCTCTATCGGTTCCGCGGTTTCAGCGGCGGCGATGGCCCGCTGCACGGCTGGCTGTAATGGCGATGATTCGGTTTGGGGAACGGCCGTGTCTGGTTCCGCGGTTTCAGCGGCGGCGATGGCCCGCTGCACGGCTGGCTGTAATGGCGATGATTCGGTTTGGGGAACGGCCGTTGCCGTTTTCTCTACCGGTTCCCCTGTTTCAGCGGCGGCGATGGCCCGCTGCACGGCTGGCTGTAATGGCAACGATTCGGTTTGGGAAACGGCCGTTGCCGTTTTCTCTACCGGTTCTGCGGTTTCGGCGGCGATGGCTCGCTGCCCGGCTGGCTGTAATGGCGATGATTCGGTTTGGGGAACGGCCGTGCCCACTTTCTCAATCGGTTCTGCGGTTTCGGCGGCGGCGATGGCTCGCTGGAGCGAATCCGTCGGGGTCGATGGTGGAGACATCAGCGCGGTAGACGGTGGCGTTTCGCCCAAAATTTCCCACATATCGGCCGGTAACGGACCGATGGGCGTTTCTACCAAAGGCGCAGAGGCAGCCGCCGGTTCATTCGCCGGGGCGGCGGCGGCTGAGCGTTGGGCTGTGGGTAAATCCGCCGCTGGCGATGGCCGACTTGAGGGTGTCCCTGGGCGTGGGCGGCGTGGCAAGTGCAGCTCAATCGAAGAGTCAGACGCCCGGCCAGCATGAACATCTTCCAATTTTGCGCGGACCAGAGCTTCATCTTGCTCCGGCAGGATTGGGCCGGTGAAGACGGAAGGCTCGGGCTGTGGTGAAGTGGCAGGAACGGCCGTCGGCGGCGCAGGTTCGCGGCGGACCGGCCAGACAGCTTCCAGAGGCAGCCGGCCGGGCGGCGCGGCGGCAGGCTGGCCGCTTTCGGCGGCGGCAACGGCGCGGGCCAGGGTGTCGGAAGGGGCCGGAGAGACGGCCGTGGGCGGTTCTGGGGCAGCGGTGTCGACCGACTGGCGAGCCTTATGCCGCTGGACAATCGATTCCAAACGCCGCCATTCCGGCCAATCGTCCTCTTTAACGGGCTGCGGTGTGGACAGCGGCGCGGCGGTTGGGCTGGCAGCAGCTGGCGGAGCCGGTACAAATTGCGCCGGTTGGGGAACGGCCGTGCGCTGCACGGTCGGCATAACTGTGGGCGCGGCAGGCTGCGCGGCAGCAGGCGGAACGGCCGATGGTTGGCCTAAAATGCTTGGTTGGCCAGGCGAACCAAGTCCGGCGCTGCGCTCGGCGTAGGCGACGGCCGAATCGACAACATCTGGCAGCGGCGGGTTTGAAACGGCCGTGGGTACAGCCCAGGCAGGAAAAACCACGCCGGAAGGCGGCAGCGGATCATCCGCCGACGGGGTGCGGAAAAGCGTGGTCGTATTGGCGTGCCGCCGGACATGCCTTAAAAGTGGGTTGCGTGAGCCAAAGCGATTTTGAATGGTCATGAGAAATTTTTAGCTTGCGGCAGCGCCACTGCTGACGCCAGCGCCACTGCTGCGAGTCATGGAAATTGAACCACACGCGAACTCAAGCGTCTGGATGGCGATGGTGTTATCGCCAGAATTAAGCTGGGGACCGCTCCATTTCACCGGATACGCCGCCTCGATATCCCAGGTCATGAGAGGGCTGGAAAGCTTGTTTTTGGCGTCCAGCAGTTTGACCGTAATTTTTCGGCGCGTAAAACTTTCGTTCATGGTGTCGATATACCAATCCATCAGGGCGCTGGTGCCTACGCCGTTTTTAAGGGTGATGCGCGCCGATTTGCGCCGTCCGGGCAGTTGATGGACGTAGGTGTTTAAGCCGCCTTCCTTTACTTCTTCGATGTCCCAGTCGATGGATGGCAGGGTGCACTCTGTGAACACGCCATGGGATATGCCGGCGATATCTACCACAAAACGAAACCCGGGATTCACTTCTTTGCGCATACTTTCGAGAGTCATGGAAGGTTCCTTCATCGTTTCCGCTGCGGCGCGGAGGTTTTAGTCGGATGGTTCCGGCTGAAGCCTCCGGGCCGTGGGCAAACTTACGGCCGTTTTTCCCTGCGCTGTCCAGTCCGACGAGCGCGTTCGTTTTCCAGACGAGCATCTTGCAACAACATCGTATATACCTTTTCGGTCACCTGCTCCACCAATTCCGGGGTGATGGTTCCTTTGGGGGCGTTGGATGTTTGCTGGTTCATCGGCTCTTAACCCAAGGGAGCCACTTGCAATTGCAACTCATGATTGCAATAGGGGCAAACAACGCCAATGGTAATCGGTTCGCTGCTGTTCAGCCGAAGGTACAGGTCTTGCAGGTGGGAAAGGTCAGAGGCAAACAGGCCGGCAATGGTCTGGGGGGTAATTTCCGGCAGCGCGCCTAACTGTGTCACCACGCGGCTGAGCAGAATAACGGGCAGGTAAGATTCTTTGGCCTGCACCTGGGGGTGTTCGACGGCTTCTATTTCATCGACGGCCGTAGCCAAACGCATACGGCCGTGGCGGTGAACCTGTCCCTGGCCATCTACAAACCCTCGCGGTAACGTAAATTCAAATTCGGTTTGCATGCTCAACGCCTCTAACCGCCAGCTACCTGATGATGCGTGGCTCCCAGACATCTCTGGCCAGGCCACGCATCATCAAGAGAGACGATTTAGACCGCGACGCGCGAAATGTATTCGTGCGCCAGAGTTAATTCTTCTACGCCGATCTCGTTGCTATCGGATTTGACAGACGGGCCGGTTACTTTGACAGGCCAGGCGCGTTTGAATTCCCAACGGGCAACGGCCGTTAACGCCTGATCATACATCGTCACCGAACCATCGGAACGCGCGTCGCCGACATGAC
>JAGOMA010000017.1 GCA_017993775.1 Chloroflexota bacterium
TTTTCATCGGGGCGCAAAACGTAGAAGGGGTTGTCACGGCCAACGTCTTGCGGTTCTAGGGGAATGTCAGGTTCAAAGTTGAGCCAGGCATCGTCTAAATTATTAGCAATACTGTATTGGAATTCGTTCATAAAAATTTTCCTGTGGAATGATAGGATTTACCAGGAAGTAGTTTTCAATTCCAGATTATAGCAGCAAAAGGCGACAGTGTGGGTTTATTAGAAGATGGCGTTGGCTGCTTTAATGAGTGGAATTTGTAGCTGCGGCTACAAGGCTGCGTGGCGCAGATTAGACCAATCTTCAAGATTGATCCAATCTAAAAAATGCCTGGTGACCAATTGTACCTGCTTCTGGGAAAAATCAAGGCTGCGGCCGACAATTGTCCGGCAGGCGGTAGAGAGCACAGGGGTTTATGTTAACCATTTGCCTTTTTCTTGCTCCCCCTTTATACTTTTCAGTCCGTTAACAAATTGTTAACAAACTATCACGATTATGAGTCCAACTTTAACTTTTCTGCTGATCACATCCCTCCTGTTTAATTTTCTCAACGGCTTGCACGACAGTTCCAATATCGTGGCGACGCCCATCGCCTCCCATGCCATGACGCCGCGCAAAGTGCTTTGGCTGGCCGCCGCCGCCAACTTTGCCGGGCCATTTTTATTTGGCGTGGCCGTGGCCGAAACCATCGGCACTGGCATTACGGATCCGGCAAACATCACCATGCCGGTGATCATTGCCGCGCTGTTGTCGGCGGTAGTCTGGAATGTGATCACCTGGTGGTTGGGCATTCCTTCCAGTTCCTCCCACGCGCTCATCGGCGGATTGGTGGGGGCGGTGGTGCTGCATGCCGGTGTAGACGCCATCCACAGCAAAGGGCTTATCACCGTCACGACCACGTTGTTTGTATCGCCGATTTTGGGCATGGTTATTGGCTATTTGTTGATGAATCTGACTTTGTTTCTGGCGCGCGGGGCGACGCCGAAGGTGAACCGGACGTTTAAAGGAGCACAGGTTTTTACGACGGCCGGATTGGCGCTGATTCAGGGGGCAAACGACGCGCAGAAGACGATGGGGATTATTACGCTGGGATTGTTGATAGACGGCCGTATCCAAAGTTTTGCCGTCCCGCTCTGGGTCATTTTCCTCAGCGCCCTCACCTTCGCCCTCGGCACAGCCACCGGCGGCTGGCGACTGATCAAAACCCTGGGCTATCGCATCTACAAAATTCGACCAGTGCATGGCTTCGTCGCCCAGATATCCGGCACGATGATCATTCTCGGCGCGGCGCTCATCGGCGGCCCGGTCAGCACGACGCAGGTCATGAGTTCCTCTATCATGGGCGCCGGTTCGGCCGAACGGCTGTCTAAAGTGCGCTGGCTGGTTGGCTACGAAATGCTGGTCGCCTGGATGCTGACGATTCCTATTTCGGCCGTTTTGGCCGGCATTATTTATTTGCTGGCATCCCTGTTTATCCCCCAATAAGTGAGGTGGTTATGCAATGGTTTAAGCGTTTTCTCAAACCGCGCCAAAATGATTTTTTAGACCTGATGATTCGTCAGGGCGAATTTGCCGTGGCTGTGGTAGAGGCTTTGCAAGCCTACCTCAAGAAACAAAACGACAAAAAAAGTATTCGGGCGCGCCAATTAGAAAATGAAGCCGACGAAGTTCAACGGATCCTCGTCCATGATTTAATGAACACGTTTGTTACGCCTATCGACCGCGAAGACATCTTTTCTTTGTCTCGCGCGCTAGATAATTTCATTGATTATGTCTATGACACCGTCGAGGAATTAGAGATTTTTGACCTGGAAGCGCAAGGGCCGGTATTGGTCATTGCCGATTTACTGCACGAAATGGCTTCGGAACTACACCTCGCTTTGCAGCGCCTCATCGATCACCCCGGCGTCGCCTCGGAACATGCGCGGCGGGTCAAATCGTTAGAAAACCGGGTGGAAGATGTCTATCGTCGCAGTCTGGCCGAATTGTTTCAAGGCCCGCAAGACATTGCCCAGGTGATGGAAATCCTCAAAACCCGCGAGGTGCTGCGCCATCTCTCCAACGCCGCCGACCAGGGCGACATCGCCGCCGATACGATTATGGATATTGTGGTGAAGTGGAGTTGAGGGAGTGCGGAGTGGGGAGTGCGGAGTGGGGAGTGCGGAGTGCGGAGTGGGGAGTGGGGAGTGCGGAGTGGGGAGTGGGGAGTGCGGAGTAGGTTCTAATCTCCAATCTCCAGTCTCCAATCTCCAATCTTCAATCCCACTCTCCCATTGGCTCCCAGATTATTTTCGGATAAGATGTGCCTGCAGAATCGGCCTGTGGCTGTATTTAAAGGCATGTGGACATGAATATGATGTGGTTAAAAAAGGACAAGCACCGTCGCTGGTTGGTGGGGGGGCTTGTCTTTATTGTTGTATTTTTGGCTTTTGGGCTGCGCTTGCGGCTTATCGACACGACCGGCATTTGGGGCGACCAATCGTTTACGCTAAATACGGCTATGCGCTGGGTGAATGGCGGCGAAATCCCGCTGGCGGCTAATAAATCATCGGTGGGCGTGATGAATCCGCCGATGATTGAATATCTTTACGCCGCAGCCCTGCGCGTGTGGCCGGATGTGTTGAGCGTGGCCTGGCTGACGCTGGCGGCCGGTATGGCGGCGGTGGGGATGGCAGCCTGGGGGGCTTACCGGTTATTTGGCTGGCAGGCCGGTTTGTGGACGCTGCTGCTGTTTGCCCTGAATCCCTGGAGTGTGTTTTACAGCCAGCTTATCTGGAACCAGACCATGATTCCGGTTTTTGCGACGCTGACGTTGGTTTCGCTGCTGCTTTATTTTGCTGTGTCGCCGCGTGGGGTTTATCTGGTGCTGGCGTTTGTGGGGGCGGCGTGCATGACTCAGGTGCATCCCGGTTCGGTGATGCAGTTGGGGACGATGGGTCTGATCGGCTTGCTTTTCTGGCGGCGGCTGCGTGTTTGGCCACTGGCGGCTGGGGTGGCGGCGTTTGTGGCATTGTATGTGCCGTTTTTGATGTACGAAAATGGGGTGGGCTGGACGGATGTGACGGCGACGTTGTCGTTGGCTGGGCAGCCATCTGCATTTAGCCGGGCGGCTGTGTTGGTGAGCCTGGATTTGCTGCATGGAAAGGGGCTGCTGCCCACGGCCGTTCTCACCACCCCTCTCGATTCCGCCATGACCCTCTTGTTCAGCCTGTCGCTGTTGTATGCCCTGGGTTGGGGCGGGCAGCAGTTTAGCCGGCGGCGGCAAGATGAACAGGCGGACAAGAACAGCACGGCCGTGATCATTTTGCTCCTTTGGCTGGCGATGCCGGTGCTGTTTTATTTGCGCTCGGCCGTTTATTTGCAGGTGTATTATGTGATGGGGCAGTGGCCCGCGCCGTTCATTCTGATGGGCATGACCGTGGCGGCAGCGCAGCGCTGGCTGCGCCAGCCCTGGCGGCGCAATTGGGGGCGGTGGGTCAACGTGGCTCTGGTCGGCGCGCTGCTGGCGCTGCTGGCCGGACAGTGGGTGGTGAATCTGCAAATTCAGACCAACCGCCTGAGTGAAAATCAGGTGCAAATTCGCCATATCCGCCAGACCATCCAACAGGTGAATCAATTAGCCGCCGCACGGCCGGAATGCAGCGTGGTCCTCATTTCCGAAGGCCACCAGATTGAGATTTCCCGGCTGGCCTTGCTGCGCGAGTTTACGCGCGTCCCCGGCTTGCTGCTGGCCGACGGCGAGCTGGCTCTGCCGCTGCCGCAGCCCTGCGCGCTGTATCTGGATGCGCGACCGGGCAGTCGGGCGTCGCGGTGGTTGGCGGAAACGGCCGTTCCCCTCCCGGCCGCCGACCTGACCATCCAAAACGAAACGTGGCGTTTCTACGAACTGCCCTCGGAATTGATGCAAGTGACGGTTGAGGGGATGGTGAACGGCCGTATGCCCGACCAATGGACCAACGGCGCAGCCCTGGCCCAATGGCAGCGCGGCGATTTGCAACCTGGCGCGGCCTTGCCCCTGACGCTGCTCTGGCAGGTGGCCGATCAACCGCCGCACGCCGCCTACCACATTGGCGCATACCTGCTCACTGCGGCCAATGAAGTGGTTGCCCAGGCCGATGGCCCTGGTTTCGACAGCATTCAGTGGCGACCGGGCGATTATTTCCTCACCTGGTTCGAGATTTTCGTGCCGCCGGATTTACCCCCAGGGCAGTACCGCCTGGCCTTGGCGCAGTACACCTGGCCGGGATTGGTGCGGGTGGATTTGGCGCAAGGCGACAACACCTTGTTTATTGAAGACATTGAGCAGGCGGGATCGTAAGTTGGAAGCCTGGATTTAGGAGATGATGCGTGATGCGTGCGAATGTCTAGCACGCATCCCATCCCAGCTAGGGCGGGGGGAACAAATTCGCGTCGGGCACGGCCTGCGCCGGTGGTTGGGGCATGGAGAAATAGCGGGTCAGGCTGTATTCGGTCACCGGGGCGATGAGGCGTTGGGTGGCGTCGGCTAATTCGTTGTGCGTGGGGCCAAGATACCAGATGGCCGCGCCTTTCACCTGCGGGAAAGGCGCGTACAGGCGGGCAGCCCAATCAATGTCAATCATCGCTTCGGGCGGCTCCGGAATGAGGTCGTAGGTCCAGCCCCATTCGGTGATCAGGACTGTGGGGCGGGGGATGCCGTACTTGTCGGCAACGCGGAATATCTCTGTGAAGCGGCCGATTTTGTACGGGAAGCCATCGCCAATATCCTCGCGGTTGTAGCTGTATTCGTGTACGGCGATGGCGATCTGGTCGGGGTGGTCGCCGGCGAGGCGCAAAAATTCCAGCATCTTCGGGCTTTCCCAATCGCTCGGTTCCGGTTCACCGGCGGCCCAGCCAAACGCGGCCCATTTACGGCCGTCGCGCAGGGCCATCTGGCCAGCCGCCAGGGCAAACTCCGCCAGCCACTCCGATCGGTTTTTATCCACCTCGTTCATCGTTTCCATCCATACCAGAGTGGGGTCCAGCTCTGGCGGGAAGGCGGCTGTGTGCTCTTGCCAGTTCAGTTCGGCAGCTTGCTGCGGCGGCAGGTCGTAGTAGGGCACACTGATATGGTCGCCGCCGGCAACTTTGCGATAAACCAGCGTGTGGGGCACGCCGCTCTGGCGCATCAACTCCTGCGCCACAAACAGCGGCTCGGCATTGTCGGCGCTTTTCAGGAAAAACGGCACCCCGGCAGCGTCTAATTGGCGCATCCAATCGCCCAACCCATCGGTGTTGCCGCCGACGCTGACATGGAAGCCAATCTTGGCAAAAGCGAGGTCTTGTCCTTGAGATTGCAACGTGGTTTTCATGGCGGCAAAATCGATGGTGGGAACGGCCGTTGGCGGCGGAATAGGCGACGGCGTTGGCGTAAACAATGGCGTGAGGCTGGCTGTGACGCCGTTGCCGATGAGCGGGAGATAGGTTTCCTGGTCGCTGGGCGGCGGATACGCTGCGGGTGGCACGGCCGTTGCCGGTGCCGGTGCCGGATAGGCGGTTGGCGGCAGGCTGGCGGTGGGGCTTGCTTCTGTGACAGGGTAGGCTGGCGGTGCGGCCGTGGCGGCGGTGGTATGTGTAGCCGCCGGCGTGGCGGTGAGAGATGCCAGGGCTGCCGTGCTGGTGGTGGCGACCGGCGGCGCGGCGTCCGGGGTGCGGCAAGCGGAAACGGCCGTTAGCAGGACGGCCGTTACTACCCACCACAACCAATTTGCCCGTTTGGTTGTCTGTTTTTGTCTACCCAACCGTGATTAGCTCCCGCGTAAAGCTGGTTAGCGAGCGACGGCCGTCGGCCGTAATGACCACATCATCCTCAATGCGCACGCCGCCCCGCCCTGGCAAATAAATGCCCGGTTCCACCGTAAACACGTTGCCTACGCCCAGCGGCTCCCGGTTTCCCGCTACCATCGAAGGCATCTCATGCACTTCCAATCCCAGGCCATGCCCGGTGCGGTGAATGAAGTATTTGCCGTACCCGGCGTCTTCGATCACTTGGCGGGCCGCGCGATCTACGTCTTCACCGGTTGCGCCCGGTTTAGCCGCCAGCTTACCCTGCGCGTTGGATTCGCGCACCACGTCATAAATGCGGGCCATTTCGGCATCCACATGGCCCACGGCAAAAGTGCGCGTGATGTCCGACGGATAACCATCGACATATGCGCCCCAATCAACCACCAAAAAATCACCGTCGGCCAGGAGGCGGTCGGTGGGGGTGGCGTGCGGCGATGCGCCGTTGGGACCCGTGGACACGATGGGACTGAAGGCGACTGTGTCCGCGCCTTCCTCTTGCAATAAACCGGTAAGCATCCCGGCGACTTGTTTTTCCGTCTGGCCGATGCGAATTTGCGGGATGAGGCGTTCGATGGCTCGTTCGGCCACGCCCACGGCGCGTTCCATGGCGGCTAACTCGTCGGCGTCTTTGATGGCGCGTAGGGTCATGATGGCCGGTTCGGCGTGGGAGGTGCGCAGCTCGGGAGCGGCTTTTTGCAGCGCTTCATACTCCAAAACGCGCATGTAGAGGGCTTCGACGCCCCAATGCGCGCCATCAAGATGCAGCGCGGCGGCGGCGCTGGCAAAAGCACCCTCATACCACGCCACGTCGGTCCAGGCGAAGATGCGTTCTTCGGGAATGCCGGCGTCGCGGGCTTTCATGGCTTCTAGCACGGGGATGATGGCGGCCGGCGCGCCATCGGCAGGCAGGAAGAGCAGGATCGGCCGTTCGCTGATGTGGGTGTGCATGTGGCTAAAGTAAACCTGGTTAGGACCAGGCATGAGGATGACGCCATCCAGGGCTTTGGTTTTCATTTCTTGTTGCAAACGAGTGACGCGTGTCTGGTTCATAATTTTCTCTTTTTAGGTGTGATATTGTGGGTTCTCTGGTGGATTTGGCGATTGAAGATCGGCCGAAAATCGCCGGGCTTCAATCGATGATGGTGATTTTTTCCAGCTCGATGAGAGGGATGCCAGCCTGGACGGATTCACCGGGTTGGCATTTTAGCTGGGTGACAATCCCGGCGTAAGGGGCCTGGATGGGAATGACCATTTTCATGGATTCCAGGAGGATGAGTTTGTCGCCTTCGGTGACGGCATCGCCCACCTGGACGAGGATTTGGGTGACGACGGCCGGGATGGAGGCGGCCAGGGAAGTATCGTCGGAACTGCCGCCGCTGCCGCGTTGACGGGTGCGTTGGTAGGTGAGGGTACGGCCGTTTACCCAAATTTGCCGCTGGTCGCCATGCCCGGTGTGGCCGGCGGCGCGAATGCGGCGGCGTGTGCCATCCGGGCGCACAAATTCCAGCAGCAAGGTGGGGCCGTCGGCATGGATCAGTTCGATTTCGGCCGTGTGCCCATCTGTGGCAACATGAAAAAGGTTGCCTTGCCGGGTCACTTCGAGGTCGGTTTCTTGACCGTTGAGGTTGATGGTGATTTTTGCCATATCGTAACGATGAATGGTGGAACGAATGTGTTAGCCGTGGCTGCCGGTAATGTAGTCTTGCAGGTGATCGATGAGTACCTGCTGTTCGGCTATGATAGCCTTAACCACGTCGCCAATGGAAATGATTCCTATCAACTGCTCATTGTCGTCTAAGACGGGCAGGTGGCGAATGTGTTTGTCGGTCATGAGGGCCATGCAGCGGGACATGCCTTCTTGCGGCCGAACCGAGATGACCTGGGCGGTCATGATGTCGGCGATGGGGGTGTCGTGGGAGGAACGGCCGTGCAGGACCACTTTGCGGGCATAATCACGTTCGGAAAAAATGCCGCAGACACGGCCGTTTTCCACCACCGGCAGCGCGCCGATGTTTTTCTCGGCCATCAATTCCAGGGCGTGAAACACCTTGTCGGTGGGGGCGATGGTCCACACGTCTTTGCCTTTGTTCTGCAGAAGTTGATTAATCGTTGTCATTGGGTAAGTCTCCTTTGGTCTCGCTGTGTGTTTTGCTAGATATGTGACACCCCGCCCATCTATCAAACCTGTTTAACCTGGAGTGTGAAGCCGCGCACGGCCGTTACCTCCACTTTTTCCCCCGGCCCAATCTCGTCATCCGCTTCTGCGCGCCATAATTCGCCCTGGACAAACACCCTGCCGGTGCGCACGTCGGCGCCTGGCTGAACGATGATGGCTTGGCGCACCACGCCTGTTTGTCCGATTAATCCTTGTGTGCCGGTGATGGGTTTGCGTCGCTGACCGCGCACCACCATGAATACCAGGAAAATGAAGAAGACGGCCGTCGGCAGCGTAATCAACAGTGCGCTTGTAATAGAGATCCGGGCAAATTCCGGCGTGCCGGGCGAATTAAACAGCACCAAAAAGCCGACAAACATGGTGGCCGCGCCGGTAACGGCCAGCGCGCCGTGGACCGGCGCTTTGACCTCTAACAAGAATAACACAAAGGCGATGAGAATCAGCCCCAGGCCAAACCAATTGGCCGGTAACTGTCCCAGGCCATAAAAAGCCAGCGCCAAAAACAGTACGCCCACAAAACCGGCCACCCAACCGCCCGGATTGGTGATTTCGATGAGGATGGCTTGCACGCCAATGGCCAGTAAAATGCCAATGAGGACCGGGCTGGACAGGGCGTGCAAGATCGATTCGATGAAGTTCATGGCATACGGCCGTAGCGGCGCATTGGCCGTGTGCAAGGTGATGGGTTGGTCGGCGACGATGACGGTACGGCCGTCTAACTGCCGCAGCAGGTCGGGCACATCGTTGGCGATAGCGTCAATCAGCCCTACCGCCAGCGCTTCGTCGGCGTGGACCGCGCGGGCGTCCTCGATCATCGCTTCGGCCAGGGCGATGGCTTCTGGGCTGCGGCTGGCCGCCAGCCCGCGAACCTGCGCCTTCATGTCCTCGGTGATTTTGCGGAAGAGGGTAGCATCCAACTCCGCGCCATCTTGCCCAACCGGCGAGGCTGCGCCGATGACTGTTTCTGGGGCCATGCCGGAAGCGTGGGCGGCAATGGTGATGATGCTGCCTGCTGAGGCGGCCTGCGCCCCACGCGGCGCCACGTAGACAATAACCGGCACGCGGCTGGCGCGGAAGGTCTGCACAATCTCTTGGGTGATGTCGATTGCCCCGCCCGGGGTATCCAGTTGGACGACGACCGCCTGGTCGGCTTCGGCTTCAGCGGCGCGGATGCCGCGCGCGAAATATTCGGCCATGGCCGGGGTGACGGGGCCTTCTACTTGCAGCAGCAAGACGCTGCTGCCGCTTTGCGCAATAGCCCGCCCAAACCCCAGCAGCAAAAGTATGAGCAGAAGTGTGACAAGATAATGTTTACGCATCTGTTGAGCCTTTGGGCAGCAGCGGCAGGGCGACGGTGAAGGTGCTGCCTTGCTGCAATGCGCTTTCGGCCCAGATACGGCCGTTATGCAGCTCTACCAAATCTTTAGCAATCGACAACCCCAGACCCAGCCCTTCGTAGCGGCGGCGCAGGGCCGGTTCGACCTGGTAAAAGCGCTTGAACACCCATTCCAACTTGTCGGCGGGAATGCCGATGCCGGTATCCTGAATGCTGACCCATGCTTCTTGCCCGTGCCGTGCGGCGTAAATCTCGATCTGGCCGCCATCGGGCGTGAATTTGATGGCGTTGTGCAATAAGTTGTTGAGCGCGGTCAGGATGACGTCGCGGTCGGCGTCAATGGGTAGAGGTTCCTGGGGGAGATGGCAGGTGATGGTTTGTTGGCGGGACACGGCCGTTTCGTCGGGAACGGCCGTCATCTCAGCCACCAATTCGCCCAAATCCACCCGCTGCAAATTCAACACGGATTCCCCGGCGTCTACGTAGCGCAGGTTGAGCATGTTTTGGATGAGGTTGCGCAGGTGAACGGCCGCGTCCATGACGGTATCTAGCTGGCCTGCCAGCCGGGGGTCGGCCTCTTCCTGCAAAAACGAGACGTAGCCCATAATCACCGACAGCGGCGTGCGTAATTCATGCGAAGCGACGGCGATGAAGTCAGTTTTGAGCTGGTCCAGTTCGTTTAATTGGCGGTACGCTTCTTGCAGCGCTTCCGTCAGTTGGGCGCGGGCAACGGCCACCCCGGCGATGTCGGCCAGGGTGGTCATGGTTTCGGCGTCCTGGCGGGTGAAACGGCCGTGCCGCTTATTCAGCGCCTCCAATACCCCCACCGCCTGCCGGTCCACATCGTGCATGGGCACGCCTAGAATCGATTTGGTCTGGAAGTTCACTGCCTGGGAGGCGTCGGGGTTCCAGCGCGGGTCTTCAGACACATCGGCGATGAGCATTGGGCGATTTTGCTGCAAAATGGAGCCGGCAATGCTGTTATCCAACGGTACGGGAATGTTGGCCAATACTTCGCCCGGCGCGTTGGAAGCGGCTTTAAAGTGAAGCTGGCGCGTGTGCGGGTCGAGCAGCATGATGGAGGCGGCTTGCGAGTCGGTCAGGTCGGCGGCCTGTTTGATGATGTAGTGCAGCAGTTCATCCACGTTGGTGGCCGAATTGAGTACCCGGCTGATTTCTACGAGCCGTGCCAGCCGGTGGGCATCGATTGTCTGCATTTCTGCGGGCATGGGTTGTGTCTCCTGATCCGGTCAGCTGGCCGCCTGCCAGACCTGAATCGACCGTGAGTTTTGGTTGACTTATGACTATGATAAAGTATGCTCGCACTGTTAACAAGCTGTCAATCTTCAAGAATCGTAACCGTTCGGGCCTCTCTGGGAAGACCCTAAGGGTTTAAGGTCCAGATAATCTGGCTTTTCAAGAGCAAACCCTTAGGGTCTGTGTAGAATCAACCATTATGAGCCTCAGTCTTTACATTCATATTCCGTTTTGTGGTCATCGCTGCGCGTACTGCGATTTTAATACTTACACCAGCCTGGGCGAATTGAAGGGCGCGTATGCCGCCGCCGTGTGCGCGGAGCTGGCGCAGGTGGCCGGTGGCGAGAAACGGCCGTATCACACCATTTTTTTTGGCGGTGGCACGCCATCTCTCATGCCGCCGGAAACCATTCGCCAGATTTTGCAGGCGGTGAACGCCCACTTCAGCCCGGTGGGCGTGCCGGAAATCACCATGGAGGCCAATCCCGGCACGGTGGATGGCGCCTATCTGACGGCCGTGGCCGCTGCCGGGGTGAATCGCTTGAGCTTTGGCGTGCAGAGTGCGGTGGCCAGCGAGCTGGCTTTGTTGGAACGCACCCATGATTTTGCCACGGCCGTTCAGGCGGTGGCAATGGCCCGCGCCGCCGGACTGAGCAATTTTAACCTCGATTTGATCTATGGCTTGCCGGGGCAAACGCTGGCCTCCTGGCGCGAGAGCCTGGACGCCGTGCTGGCTCTGGAGCCGCCCCATCTCAGCCTCTACTGCCTGACGATTGAACCGGGCACGCCGATGCAGCGCTGGCTGTTAAACGGCCGTATCCAGCCCCCCGACCCTGACCTGGCCGCCGACCAGTACGACCTGGCTTGCGACTTGTTGGCGCAGCACGGCTACGACCATTACGAGATTTCCAATTGGGCTAAACCGGGCGGGGAGTGCGCCCACAACCTGACGTATTGGCGGGATGGCGAGTATTTGGGTTTGGGAGCCGGGGCGCACGGCCATGCCGGCGGGGTACGTTATCAGGTGGTCAAGCAGCCAAGAGTTTACATAAGGCGGTTGGAAATGAGCGAGGCGAGGGGGTATCCACTGTCAACGGCCGTGTCCGACTACCACGCCATCAGCCAGGATGAGGCGATGACCGATGCCGTCATCACGCAACTGCGCCTGCTGCAAGAAGGGTTGGATTTGGCGGCCTTTGCGGCGCGATTCGGGCGCACATTGGATGAGGCGTTTCCCGGTACGGCGGCGCAGTTGGCGGCCTGGGACATGGTTCGGGAGGCAAACGGCCGTTTGTACCTGACGCCCAAAGCTTATTTTTTGAGTAATCAAGTATTCTATCGCTTTATATTAAGCGATTAAGGGGCGCGCGATGGAAGATGTGACCGTAGCAATTATGGCCGGCGGTAAAAGCAGCCGCATGGGCACAGACAAAGCCTTTGTGGATTTCCAGGGGCGGCCGATGATTGAGGTGGTGCTGGCGCGTGTGGCCGGTTTAGGCGCGCCGACTATCTTGATCGCCAATCAGCCGGCAGCATTCGCCCATCTCGGTTTGCCGGTGTTTACCGATGTGCTGCCGGATAATGGGCCGTTGGGGGGGATTTATACGGCCGTTTTCCATGC
The DNA here is from genome assembly GCA_017993775.1 of Chloroflexota bacterium. Classification (GTDB taxonomy): domain Bacteria; phylum Chloroflexota; class Anaerolineae; order Promineifilales; family Promineifilaceae; genus Leptovillus. Next base: position 12,193 of record JAGOMA010000017.1, read on the forward strand.
CCAAACGGCTTACACTCTCGTGGTAGCGTGCGACATGCCGTGGTTGAATCCGGCTTTGTTGGCTTACCAGTTGGACCTGCGCCAGACGGCCGATGTGGTTGTGCCGCGTTGGGACAAATACCCTGAGCCGCTGCACGCTGTCTACAGTCAGGCGTGTCTGCCGCCCATCGAGGCCAATTTGCGCGCGCAGCGGCTTAAGATTACCGGATTTTTTGGTCAGGTGGCGGTGCGATTTGTGGAAAGAGGGGAGATTGAGATGGTAGATAGGAACGGCCGTTCCTTCGCCAACGTCAACACGCCTGAGGATTTACATAACGCTAAATTGGACGAGTAAAGACTAAAGACTAAAGACTGAAGACTGGAGATTAATAGCAAAACATCTCCAGTCTCCAATCGCCAGTGCCTTACTTCTTCGCCAGGGCAATTTCCGCTGCGTGCAGCGTGTTTTTCATCAACATGGCGATGGTCATCGGGCCGACGCCGCCGGGAACCGGCGTGATGGCTCCGGCGACCTCTTTGGCCGAGTCGAAGTCTACGTCGCCTACCAGTTTGTAACCCCGTTTGTCGCTGGGATCATCCACGCGGTTAATGCCTACATCAATCACCGCCGCGCCCGGTTTGATCATGTCGCCGGTGATCATATTCGCCCAGCCGATGGCCGCCACGACGATGTCGGCGCGGCGAATGTGTTCGGCTAAATCTTTGGTGCGGCTGTGGCAGATGGTGACGGTGGCGTTGGCTTTTTGCAGCAGCATGGCCATCGGCAGGCCAACAATGTTGGATCGCCCAACGATGACCGCTTCCGCGCCGTTGGTGTTGATGCCGGAGCGTTCCAACAGGACCATGCAGCCATACGGCGTGCAGGGGATAAACAGCGGGTCGCGTCCTTTCATGGCCAGACGGCCGATATTGACCGGGTGAAAACCATCCACGTCTTTTTCCAGGTCGATGGTGTTGAGTACGGCCTCTTCGTCGATGTGTTTGGGCAGGGGGAGCTGCACCAAAATGCCGTTGATGGCGGGGTCGGCGTTTAGCGAGGCCACCAGCTTAATCACTTCTGCCTGGGAGGCGTCGGCGGGCAAGACGTGGCCGATGGAGCGAATGCCAAGCTTCTCGCAGGTGCGCTGCTTCATGCGCACGTAGGTGGCGGAAGCGGGGTCTTCACCGACCAGGACGGTGGCCAGGCCGGGTGTGTAGCCATGTTCGGCTTGCATTTGGGCGACGGCCGTTTGAATTTCTTCTTTTACTTGATTGGCGATGGCTGTGCCATCAATGAGATGTGCTGTCATTGTGTGTGGTTCCTTTTGTGGGTTGGGTAAATAAAAGCAAAAGACCCCCGTTATGCAGCGTGGAGGTCTTTATGCAGCGAAAGTTTTGGCATAAGATGCGCTTATTTGGGCAAAATCTTGGTGTCCATAAATTTGTCTAGCCAGATGGCCAGGAAACAGGCCAGCGCCAAAGACGTGAAGAAGAAATAGCCAAAACCGAAGGTTTCATAGTCGGTGCCGATGAACATGAGGATGCCAAATGTTGTGACGACGCCAAAAACAATTGAGATAACTGCCAGAATTAGTCGCTTGACCAGCATAACTTTAAGCCTCCAAAAAATATACAGTTCCAAACCTTTGTGTTTTTTATCACAATAATCCGAGAAGGCAACCAAATGGTCGGGAAACGGCCGTTGCCATACTTTAGCCAATGGGGTTAAGATCTAGCACTTCTTTTACATGCCGGGTTAAATCTTCTGGTGAAATAGGTTTTGTCAGATATTTTGTTGCCCCCACCCGAAGACCCTTGTTGATACTATCTAAATCTGTCTTTGCACTCAACATAATGACGGGAAGCATAGAGGTTGTTTGTTCCCGCCGCAGCGTTTCACAGACAGTAAACCCATCCATTCCAGGCATCATCACATCGAGTAAAATGATGTCTGGTTGATTTTGTTTCACCTTGTTTAAGGCATCGTAGCCATCTTCTGCTTCGGCAACGTTAAATCCTGCCCGTACAAGCATCAAGCGCAGCAATGTCCGAGCCATAGGCTCATCATCGACGATTAAAACCGATTGAGTCAAAACATCTCCCAAAATACGTAAAAAACCTGAATAATCTCCAGACATAGCAATACTACCATTTCCCAGATAATGATGCACTTCTTGGATTAGGCCAGCCAAGCATGGAACAAGATTTCTCCGTTGAAATTTGGACACAGATGAACACGGATTAAAATCTGCGAATCTGCGGATTTTCATCCGTGAAGGTGGGTCGGCTAAATCCTGAATTCTCCTGGGAAAAATGCATTTTGGCCAGGATTTTTAACAAATGCGCCATTGCGCGGCCCGAAGATTCTAAAATCAGGTGATGCGTGAATAGTGTGTGTTAATAGTACTGTAGACTTAATTTTAATCAAATCTAGAGTAATAGCAATCGCAATCACCAGTACAGCCAGTTATCTAAATCAGTTTACGGTAATTCCGCGAGCGGCAGGTTAATTTCTAAGCCTTCGCGGCTTAAAAAAGTTTGTGGGAAAATTTGTCGTGCTTTGTCTAAGATTTGTTCAACAGCATCATCGCTCAGATCAGGCGAGTAGTGGAAAAGGGCCAGCTTTTTTACGCCGGCTTCAACGGCGACTTGCGCGGCTTCTTGCCAGGTGCTGTGTCCCCAATCGGTGCGTTGGTTTCGCTCTTCGATAGTCCCGAAATGGGAGTCGTGGATGAGAAGGTCGGCATTATAGGCCAGTTTTAAGACGGCCGGATCGAAATGATCGTTGTCATGACCCACATCGCAGCAGTAGGCCAGCACGACCCCGTTATCTTCGATGCGAAAACCGAGGCAGCCGCCGGGATGGTTCATCAAGGCTACCTCTACGCGCGTGTTTTCGCCGATGATGATGCTTTCGCCATCGGAAACTTCTTTGACGAGCAAATCTGCGGGCAGTGATTTGTAGGCAAAGGGCAGGTAGGGTTCCAGGAATTGTCCGGCGACGATTTCTTCCAGGCGCTGTCCGACCCGTTTGCGGCCTACCAGGACGAAGCGGTTGGTGCGGCCCCACACGGGGGCGAAGAATGGGAAACCTTGGATGTGGTCCCAGTGGGTGTGGCTGATGAGGATATTGCCAATGATACGACCGGGGTTATGCTTTAAGAGGTGTCGGCCAAGGGGTAAAATGCCGGAGCCAGCGTCGAGGATAATCAATTGATCGTCTGATGTTCGCACTTCTATGCAGGATGTGTTGCCACCAACGCGAATGGTGTCTGGACCTGGTGTTGGGATTGTGCCGCGAACTCCCCAAAATCGTAAATACAATTTGACCTCGCTGATTTTTTGTTGGGATAAACTTTATTGGTAGCCTGCTTGATTATGTCGTCAGTATAGCAGATTGGTGCGAATATCTGAAATGAAAGAGCCGGGGTTTTATGGATGATTGGGTGTGTGGATCAAGACGGCCGTATCGAATTTCTTTCTACAACATGAATTAAAAAAGCCCGACTTTTTAGGCGGGCTTTTGGGCGTTACGATAAATTTTGGCGAATTAGCGGGTGCGCTCTTTGGCGTGAGTGCGGATGATGCGTTCGACGCTGTCGATTAATTCTTGTGGACCAAAGGGCTTGGTGATGTAATCATCGACTCGGGCGATGTGCAGACCCAGCACGCGGTCAATGCTCTGTGCTTTGGCGGTGACGACGATGACGGGAATATCGCGCATATCTTCGGAGGCTTTCATTTTTTGATAAACCTCCCACCCATCCATTTCCGGCATCATGAGGTCTAATAAGACGAGATCGGGTTTGATTTCAGCTATTTTTATTAGTCCCTCGTGCCCACCAACTGCGCCGGTGACTTCGAATTTGTTGCGGCCCAGTATGAGCTTGACCAATTCGATCATTTCCAGTTCGTCTTCGATGCAAACCACTTTTTTTAGGTCTTCGGCCATTCCAAATCCTCGGTTTTCGCAGAAACAGGATCTTGAGACAGTCTTCAGGGTTTATTTTTCATTGTCATGATTTTATACTGAAAACTGGTTGCTAATCATTTTACCTTACAAGTAATGCATTGATTAGTGATTGTAAGGTTATCACAAGCAATTTGGGTTGTCTACACTATTGTTTTGTTTATTATACTAAAGTCATGGGTGTGTTTGACTTTCAACGGCCGTTTTGGCATAATGCACCCCAGTTCGATAACAAAAAGCTTTGATGGAGACGAGTAATTCGACTCTTGTTTGGCAAGCGAGCCTGTGTGGGTGGAAGGCAGGCACAAACAGGCGGATGAAAATCCCTCCGGAGCCGCTGACTGAACGGCCGTTATGATTTATGCCTAGTAAGCTCAGCCGGATTCGCCCCACGTTATCGGGGCCGCGACAATAAACGGCCACGGCCGTCGTTGTTGACCGAGAGCCTGGTTTACGACCAGGAATTTGGGTGGTACCGCGGAGACTATGCGCCTTCGTCCCATTGGGGATGAAGGCGTTTTTTATTTAGTTTGTTAATCCAGCAGTTTGGCAATCGAATAGTCGGAGACTACCAGACTACCAGACTAATCGACTACAGGACTAAAAAATGACTGACTTGCTTTTTCAGACGGATGCGTATTTGCAGGAGTTCGCCGCCCAGGTGACGGCCCAGGTGGAAGGGGGCGTCTTGCTGGATCGCACTGCTTTTTATCCGGGCGGCGGCGGGCAGCCGCATGACACAGGGACACTCACGGCCGTTTCCACCACCTACCTCATCACCAAAGTTGCCAAAGTAAACGGCCAGGTAGTGCATTTTATGGCTGGCGAGCTGCCGGCGGTCGGCACGGCCGTTACCGGCCAGCTTGATTGGACCCGGCGTTACCAGCTCATGCGCACCCACACAGCCATGCACATTTTGTGCGGCGTGGTCTGGCGCGATTATGGCGCGCAGGTGACGGGCGGCAACATGGACCCGCTGCAGGGGCGCATGGATTTTGAATTTGAGACCATGCGGCAGGAGTTGGTGGCGGAGATAGAAACGGCCGTGAACCGCGAAGTAGCTGCGGCGCGAGACGTGCGCGTGCAAATTTTGCCCCGCGAAGAAGCCTTCCAAATTCCTGACCTGATCCGCACCAAAATTAATTTGCTGCCAGCCGGCATTGCCGAAGTGCGCACGGTGGAACTGGTGGGTCTGGATTTGCAGGCCGATGGCGGTACGCACGTCGCCAATACCCGCGAAGTGGGCCGGATGCGCATTGTCGATTACAAGAGCAAAGGCAAAATCAATAAACGTATCTACGTGGAGTTAGAGGCTTGAGCAAAAGCGAGAGTACTCTTACTCGCTATCGCTATCGTTATCGCTATGAGATTCATTATTAAAGAGCAGCCTTATGAGCAGGTGATCGCCGCGGGCCAGTACCGGTATGAGCGAGACGGCCGTGCCACCGGCGCGGTAGAGCATTGGCGGCTGACGGCCGTTACCGATGGCTACCAGTTTTTGCGCGTAGACCTGGACGCCCGCGCTGCGCCATCAGGACACACGTACCTTTACCATGCGGTCGTCAATCCCGATGGCGCCATTGAGCGGCTGAAGTATCGCTTTTGGGGCGGCAGGCTGAATATTGTTGGCGATGTGGTGCTGGCGGAAACGGCCGTTACCGCCACGCGCACCGTCAACGGCGAAGATTCCGAGCAGGTAGTAGACCTGCCCAAAGGTTACCGCTTCTGGTTTCCGTCGGTGGCCGGGCTGCATTTTGTGGGTTGGCGCGGGAATGAACCGCAAACGGCCGTTACCCTCAACGGCCAGATCGGCGGGCCGGACACGCTGGCGGTGCAGGTGGTGGACTTTGAGTATTTTATGCTGATTACCGATTTCATCGAGATGACCGCAGCAGGTAAAGTGCGCTCCTATTCGCCCTGTAAATTGTCTTGGGGCGAGGGTCACTGGCGCATTATTCAGCGCAGCGCGGAAAATGGCTGGCCGTTGGGTATGATGAGAGATGATGGGTTAACGGCCGTGGCTGTGCAGCATATTCAATACGAATGAAATAGGTGAATAATGTCTCTTTTTGACGATCCTGTGGATGAATTTGGAGAATTAAAAACCGATTACGATAAAGCCGAATTTTTGCAAAATTTGTTAGTGGCTCGAGCTACAGGCAATTCAGGGAATAGTTGGGAATATCAGGAGCTACGAAGATATTTTCTTGATAATTCTCAAACAAAAGATTTGATTCCAAGGTGGGTTCGTGTAAATAGGGACCTCGCCCAATTTTGGAGTTTTATTCAGGCAAAATTCGGTACTTATGCCGAAAGGCGAAAATTCATCTGGGAAGAGTTTTTCCCTTTATTAGAGTATTTGGAAAGTAAACAAGCACTTCCACCGGAAAAATCGATATCGGAGCAACTACGGAAATTTGATTATGAGGGAGTACATTTTGCTTGGCAAATAGCGCTGGAACGTAAAAAAAGCGATCCTGAAGGGGCGATTACACTATCTAAATCTATTTTGGAAAGTGTTTGTAAGCATATTCTTGACGAAAAAGCTGTGGAATACGATGAAGATAAAACCGATTTGCCACAACTTTACAAATTGGTAGCAAAGGAATTGTATTTGTCACCAGATCAACATTCGGAGCAAATTTTCAAACAAATCCTAGGGGGATGTGCGTCGGTGGTTTATGGACTAGGCTCTTTAAGAAATAAGTTTGGTGACGCTCATGGAAAAGGAAAATTGAAAATAAAACCAGCACCCAGACATGCTGAGCTATCTGTTAATTTAGCAGGCTCGATCGCATTATTTTTGGTTGAGACTTTCGAAGCGAGTAAATATGTCTGAACTGCTGGTTCAATTGACAATATGTCAAATTACTACGGCCGTTCCCCGGCCAAAACCTGTGTGATCGATAAAAACTGTGGGAACGGCTGTTCCCACATCCAAAATCCGAAATCAACCATCCGAAATGGAGAAAAATTATGGGCTTTAAAGACGTATCCAACAAAGTAGACTTCGTAAAACTCGAGTATGACATCCTCGATTACTGGCAAAAAACCGACGCGTTCAACGAGCTGCGCCGCCTGCGTGCCGAAACCGAAAAAGAGTATGGCATCTTCAGCTTTATCGACGGTCCCATCACCGCCAACAACCCCATGGGCGTCCACCACGCCTGGGGCCGCACCTACAAAGACCTTTACCAGCGTTACCACGCCATGCAAGGCAAAAACGAACGCTGGCAAAACGGCTTCGATTGCCAGGGTCTCTGGGTAGAAGTCAACGTCGAAAAGCGCCTCGGCTTCAACAGCAAGCGGGAAATCGAGAAATTCGGCCTGGCTAAATTTACCAATGAATGCAAACATCAGGTCCTCAACTATTCGGCCGTGCAAACCGAACAATCGATCCGCCTGGGCTACTGGATGGATTGGAACGATCCGGCCGTGCTGCGCCGCCTGCGCGACATGCTCACCGAAAACCCCTACCAGCAGGTGACGGTGCAAGGACCCAAAGGGCCGGTCACCGGCACGGTGGAACAGGTGGTCGGCCAGTTGGGCATGCCGCAAATGGGCGGCTCCTACTTCACCTTCAGCGATGAAAACAATTATCAGATCTGGGCCTTCCTCAAAAAATGCTTCGATCGCGGTTGGGTTTACAAAGGGCGCGATGTGATGCCCTGGTGCGCCCGCTGCGGCACCGGCATCAGCCAGCATGAAATCGTCACCGAAGGCTATCAGGAAGTCACCCACGAATCGGTTTATGTGCGCTTTCCCATCACAAACAAACCCCAAGGGTCTTCTGAGACCCTTGGGGTTTCCGATAAGGAAGCCCTGCTCGTCTGGACCACAACCCCCTGGACGCTCACCAGTAACGTCGCTGCGGCCGTGGGGCCAGAATTGGTCTATGTCAAAGTCCAGGCCGAAGATGGCTGGACCTACTACCTGGCTGAAGAAGCGATGAAACAATCGCTCACCGGCAAGGTGGAAGTGGTGGGCAAGCTCAAAGGCGAGGATATGCTCGGCTGGGAATACAGCGGCCCCTTCGATGAACTGCCGGCCGCGCAAACTGCCTTTGCCGAAATGAATTACACCCACCGCGTCATCGCCTGGAAAGAAGTAGGCGCCGATGAAGGAACGGGCATCGTCCACATCGCCCCCGGCTGCGGCGCGGAAGACTTTGGGCTGGGCAAAGAATTTAATCTGCCGGTCATCGCGCCGTTGGATGAAAACGGTATCTACAAAGACGGGTTTGATTGGCTGGTCGGCCAATCGGCCCATGATGTGGCTCCGGCAATCTTTGAGAATTTGCATGGCAAGGGCGTGTATTACCGCAAACAGCGATACGCCCACCGCTATCCGCACTGCTGGCGCTGCGGCAGCGAGCTGGTGTATCGGCTGGTGGATGAATGGTTCATCAGCATGGGCGAGTTGTATGACAAACCGCGCGAAACGGTAACGGCCGTTGAAAAAGCCGCCAGCTTCCGCTACCAGATCATGGAATCGGTCGATCAGGCCAACTGGTATCCCAGTTTTGGCTACGACCGCGAGCAAGATTGGCTGCGTAACATGCACGATTGGATGATCAGCAAAAAGCGGTACTATGGCCTGGCGCTGCCCATCTACGAATGCCAGGAATGCGGCCACTTCCACATTGTCGGCAGCCGCGAAGAATTAAAAGAACGCGCCATTGAAGGGTGGGACGAATTTGATGGCCACACGCCGCACCGGCCGTACATCGACGGCGTCAAAATCGCCTGTCCCAACTGCGGCCGGCCGGTCGAGCGCATCAAGGACGTGGGCAATCCCTGGTTGGACGCGGGCATTGTGGGCATCAGCACCATCCACTACAGCGCCGACCGCGAATATTGGGAAAAATGGTACCCGGCCGACTGGATCAGCGAAAGTTTCCCCGGCCAGTTCCGCAACTGGTTCTATAGTTTGCTGGCTCAAAGCACGCTCATGGCTGATGGCGTAGGACCGTTTAAGAATTTATTCGGTTACGCGACGCTGCAGGCGGAAGACGGCCGTGACATGCACAAATCCTCCGGCAACATGATCGAATTCAACGAAGCGGCCGACAAAATGGGCGCCGATACCATGCGCTGGCTCTACGCCAGCTGCAAACCAGAGCAAAACTTGCGCTTCGGCTATCACGTTGGCGACGATACCCGCCGCCGCTTCCTCATCCCGCTGTGGAATGTCTACTCTTTCTTTGTCAGCTATGCCCAATTAGACAACTGGTCACCCACTTCGCATTCCGCACGCCCCACTCCGCACTCCCCCAACGCCGCCCACGCGCAGATGGACCAATGGATTGTCGAGCGGCTGGCCGAGACCACTCTGGCCACGCGGACCGCCCTGGATGTGTATGATTCGGAAAAGGCGACGCAGCACCTGGAAGCCTTCCTGGACGATCTTTCTAACTGGTACGTGCGCCGGTCGCGCCGCCGGTTCTGGAAGAGCGAAGCCGACGAAGATAAAAACGCCGCCTACGCCACATTGCATCAGGTATTGGTGGATTATGTAAAATTACTGGCCCCGTTTGTCCCCTTTGTAACAGAGGCGATTTACCAAAATTTGGTGCGCAGCGTGGACAATAACGCCCCGGCCAGTGTCCATCACTGCTTCTACCCGCAGGCTGAGGCGACCGCCTTGGATCAGGCTTTGCTGGCAAAAATGCGCCTGGCCATTGTGACGGCCGGGTTGGGGCGGGCTGCGCGCGGCGCGGCTGATGTGAAGCTGCGCCAGCCTTTGGCCAAAGCGCGGGTCAACGTAGGCAGCTTGCAGGAACAGGCGGATCTGGTCGAATTGGCCAACGTCTTGCAAGAAGAAATCAACGTCAAGGCTATCGAGATTGTTTCAGAAGTGGGCGAGCTGGTGGATTATAAACTGCTGCCTAATAATCGCGTGTTGGGGCCGAAGTTTGGCAAGGATTTCCCCCGTATTCGCCAGGCATTGGAGTCGTTGGATCCGGCGCAGGCCGCGCGGCAGTTGCAGGCGGGACAAAACCTGGTTGTGGAGCTGGGCGACAAGACGGCCGAACTGACCGGCGAAGATGTGCTGGTGCAAACGGAGGCGCGCGGCGGTCTGGCGGTGGCCAGCGACAAGGGTGTAACGGTGGCGGTGGATACGCATCTGACGCCTGAGTTGGTTCAGGAAGGGTACGCGCGTGACCTTGTGCGAGCCATCAACAACATGCGCAAAGATGCCGGTCTGGAAATTTCGGACCGGATAGACCTGGGGTATGTGGCGGATGGCGAAGTGGCGGCGGCGATGGTGACGTTTGCGGCGTATGTGCAGCAGGAGACGCTGGCCTTAACGGTAACGGCCGTTCCCCTCCCCTCGCCAGATTTTCACCAAACCATCACCGTCGGCGACCAGGACATCCTCCTGTCTTTACGCAAAGCGGCCGATTAAGCGCATTGTTCATTCGCTGGCAAAAAGGGCACGGATCCTGAGCGATACGTGCCCTTTTTTGCGTGCGTCGGGTCTCTTTGTACAATCTCTGTGATTAAAAGACCCGCAATTTGCTTATCTTCGTCACGCAAGTCCCATGAGGGTTCAACCCCTGAGGAGTTTTTTATGCGGCGCTATCTGGTTTTCCTAACTTTATTTTTAATTTCCCTGTTAGCGGCCACGTCGCTGGCCGGCGCGCAAGAAGGCGGACAGCCAACGCCAGAGCCGGAACCAACGGAGTTACCTGCCGGAACAGTAGAGGCCGAGCTTCAGGGACCAACGGCCGTTAACCCCCTTTCCGGCATGACCCTGACGCTGGTTCCGGTATCCCCCAACGACGTTTTGCCAGCGAGCGATTCTTGCAGTTCGGCACGGCCGTTAACCCTCGTCCCCAGAACATCACCCGCCGCCAGCCAGACAAATGTCGCCGGCTTCACGGTAACGGCCGACGATCCGGTTCTGAGCTGTATTTGGGGTTCCAACCCACCCAATACCAAAGGCTTTCGCACGGCATGGTTTCAATTCAAAACCGATTACAATGGCATGGTCACCATCACCACCAACACGTCGGCTTACGACACTATTTTAGGCGTATTTACCGGCGCTTGTGGCGAATTTTCGCTGACCAGGACGGCTTGTAATGACGACGCGACCGGTCTGGCATCAGAGGTGACTTTTGCGGTGCAGCGCGGTGTGACCTATTTTGTGGAAGTAGCCGACCGGCAGCCGGGCGCGTTGAGCAATCCGCTGCTGCTGAATATGCAGGCCGCCTTCAACATGCCGGTTGATTCGCAATCCAATTCGTTGGTTTCGAATTGGAAAGTTGCCGGGAGTATGCCGACGCCGGTTAGCCGTCACGCCACGGCCGTTGTCGGGTCCAGCATCTACGTCATGGGTGGTTTGGAAGCTGGCCTGTCCTTATCGAACAGTTTTGCGCGTTACCAGACCACCAACAACACCTGGGAATCGTTGAATCCGGTGCCGGTGTCCGGTTTTGCCAACACAACGGCCGTTTATCTAAACTACACCACCAGCAGCGTCAACCATCAAGAAATTCACATTCCCGGCGGCAGCAACAGCGCCATTGATGACCTCTCGGCCTACACCAACGCCCATTGGGTGTTTGATATCGTCACCAAAGCCTGGAGCGAAAAGGCTGCCCTGCCGATGAGCCGAGGCGTGCCTTTCGCCTATGCGGCGGCCGCTCCCAGCGCCAATTTGGGCGCGATGTACGTCCTGGGCGGCGTAGAGGGGCCGGGCTGGCCGCTCACCGGCGTCATCACCGACTCGGTACGCGACGAAGTGCTGCTGTTTACGCCGGACAGCGGCATCGGTTCCTGGTCGACGCTGGCTTTGCGTATGACCTCGCCGCGTTATGGGGCGACGGCGGCCAATGTGGGCGGCAAAATCTGCGTTGCCGGTGGATTGCGGCATGCAGCCGGCAGCAACCCGCCGGTAGCCCTGCTGTCTGACGGCGAATGTTTTAACCCGGCGTCGCCCACCACCTGGGAAGCGACGGGCGCAATGAATTTCCCCCGCTATTTTGCCCACAGCGCCGTGGGACCAGACGGCCGTTGGTATGTATATGGCGGGCTGGATGGTACCCACAAAGCCGTGCCGGAAGTGGAATACTACGATCCGGTCGATGGCGGCTGGCATGTCTTGAGTTACCTGTTTGATCTGAACAACCGGTATCCCAACGACCCCGCCCTGGTTTGGCCGCGCGGCGGCTTTGTAGGAGATAGTTTGTGGGCTTTAGGCGGCAGTTTTGACGCCAGTGGCACGCAGCCCAATCCCATCATAAAAAGAATGGTTCCGCCCAGCGGCAGTGTGTTTTTACCGCTTATCCTGACCGGCGAGCGGCAAAACTTTACGTTTAGCAGCGCCAAAATCCTTTCGTTGTACCAATTTTTCTCGCAAAACATCGACTCGGCTGCGAACCGGTATCGGTTCTATTCCTTTTTCATGACGCAGCCGATGGCCTTGCAAGTTGATCTGACAGTTCCTGCCACGGAAGACCTGGACCTGTATTTGTATGACGATAACAAGGTGAAGTGGGGCAGCAGCGAGCAGTTTCAGGGTGTGCCGGAGCGCATTTGCCTGAATAATTTGCAACCCGGCAAGTATTACATCATGGTGAAGCATGTGCTGCCGCCAACGCCGGATAGTAACCAGAGTTTTACGGTTGTGGCTCGTTCGCTGCCGACTTGTCCGTAAGGAAGCGCTTTTTAGGAGTTGAGGATGTCTGGAAACAGTTTGCGTGTATTACATTTTGCGGATGCCCATATTGACATTGCCAATTACGGCCGTCATGATTCCGAAACCGCGCTGCCTATTCGCGTCATGGACTTTTTGGCGGCGTTGGACCAGATTGTGGAAACGGCCGTGTCCGAACCCGTTGATCTGGTCATCTTTGCCGGCGATGCCTACAAAGATCGCAACCCGCAGCCCACGTTCCAGCGCGAATGGGGCAAACGCATGATGCGGCTCTCACAGGCCGGTATTCCCACCCTGCTGCTGGTGGGCAACCACGACGTTTCCCCGGCTACCGGCCGCGCCCACACCCTGCACGAATTCACCACGCTGGAAGTGCCCCACATCCACGTCGCCGACACCATCCGCCTGTTTGGTCCGGAGGAATTGGGCGTGGCGGCGCAAATTATTGCCGTGCCCTGGGTATCCACCAGCCGCTTTATGGCTTACGAAGAATTGGCCGATAAAGCCCGCGAAGAAATTCTAACGGCCGCTGAAGATGTGGTCGCCGAACGGGTGGCCAGGTTGATTGCCACCGCAGATCCCAATTTGCCCCTCATTCTCACCGCCCATGCCAGCGTGCAAGGCGCCGTGTATGGCAGCGAGCGCGCGGTGATGCTGGGCCACGAATTGGTTCTTAGCGGCAGCCTGGTAAATGACAAACGGCTCGATTATGTAGCTCTGGGCCACATTCACAAACACCAGGCGCTGTCCGCCAAAGGCAGCCATCCGCCGATTGTGTACCCTGGCTCGATAGAGCGCATTGATTTTGGCGAAGCGAAAGAGCAAAAGGGGTTCGTACTGGCAACGATCGGCCGTGGGCAAACCGAGTGGCAGTTTAAAAAATTGAAGACCCGCCGATTTATTGACATAAAAATTGATTCGGCCAGCGCCGACACCTTTATGGCCGATATTATGAGCCAACTGCCGAGCCAGACCATGGTGGCGGGGGCCATTTGCCGCGTCCAGCTCAGTTATGCACGCGATTGGGAGCCATTGCTGGATGAAAATGCGCTGAATGATTATTTTGCCGCCGCCTTAAGCGTACAAATTCAGAAACATCGCCACCTGGAAAAACGCGCCCGGCTGGGCGACACGGTGGCTGTGGAAGAGCTGACCCCGGCCGATTTGCTGGCCACGTATTGGCGAGCGAGTGGGTTGGACGAGGCGGAAATTGAAACAATGCAGGCGCTGGCGGCAGACGTTTTGGGAACGTCCCAAGGTTAATCAGGTTGCGGCGAAACTGACGGATGGGTTCTTGTTGCCGCTGGTGTCTGATAGGCGGTTAGCGAGGATTGGTCTGGTGGTGGTTTGGCAGTTGTTGGGCGGCAGGTTGATCGAGCAGCCAGGTGGTGTGGCCGTGTGTGGGTTGGATGCGCTGCGCGGACCATTGTTCGGGGTTGGGAGGGGCGTGGAGTACGGCCGTTACCGCTTGTGCTTTCTTTTCCCCAGTGACTAAAAACAAAATGTGGTGGGCGTCGTTAAAGACCAGGGGGGTCAGCGTCAGGCGTTGGGCGGGACGGCCGTCGTAGTTGGCGGTGACGGCGATAACTGGCTGCTCTGATTTGGCGGCTGGAATAGGGCCGGGGAATAATGATGCGGTGTGGCCATCGCTGCCCAGTCCCATCAGGGCCAGATCAAACCGGGGCCACGGCTGTCCGGCGAGGGCAAGCTGGCGGGTGTAATCGGCGACGGCCGTGGCCGGGTCCAGTTCTCCTTTGGCGCGGTGGATATTTTCAGCGGGGATGGGCACATGTTGGAGCAGCAGGTCGGCGGCCATTTTGTAGTTGCTGCCGTCGTCATCAGGCGGAACGAGACGTTCGTCGCCCCAAAAGACGTGGGTGCTGGCCCAAAACGGCCGTTGCGCGTAATCGGGCTGGCAGAGGCGTTGGAAGAGCGCTTGCGGTGTGCCGCCGCCGGAGAGGGCTATGAGGAAACGGCCGTGTTGGGTAACGGCCGTTTCCGCCCAGACAACAAATAGCTCGGCGGCAGTTTCCACCAGAGCCGACTGGTTGGGGAAAATATGGATAACAGGCGGCACGTTACCCTTTTTTCTTTTTGCGCAGCGGATGATTCAGGCCGTAATAGGCTGCGCCATAAAGCGCCGACTTGGGATTGCGAATGACGTGAACCGGCATTTTCTGCATCAGCTCGGAAAAGCGCCCTTTGTTGGTAAATACTTCCATAAAGCGAGGTTGTTGCAATTGGGGCAAGATGCGCGGCGGAATGCCGCCGCCCAGATAAACGCCGCCGGTCGACAGCACTTTCAGTGCCAGATTGCTGGCTTCATCGGCCAAAATGTCTAAAAAGAGATTGAGGGTGGCCACGCAGATGGGTTCGTTGTGTTCGATAGCTGCATCGACGATGACCGGCGTGGGGTCGATGGCTTCGACAAGGGCCTGCCGCAGCCAGTCGGGTTCTTCATAGCGACCGGACTGGCGCAAGCTGCCGTAGAGGTTGGGGATGCCGCTGCCGGAGCAAACGCGCTCGACGCTGACGTGGTTGAATTTGGCCAGCATGTAGGTGAGCAGTTCAACCTGTTCCAGGTTGGTGGGGCCAAAGGAAACGTGGCCGCCTTCGGAGGGGTGGGCCTGGTAGGAACGGCCGTTCCAAACCAAAAATGCCTCGCCTAACCCAGTCCCCGGCGCAATCACAGCCAGGGCGCCTTCCGCTTCAACTGTGCCTTCATTGAGCGTTACAAGATCATCGGGAGTAAGGTAGGGAATGGCGTTGGCAATGGCTTCCAGATCATTCAGCAGGAAAACCTGCGGGAAGTCGAACGCTTGTTGAATGGCACTGGCGTCGATCACCCAGGGAAGGTTGGTAATGGCGGCGCGTCCCTGCACCACCGGACCGGCGACGCCGAAGCAGGCGCTGGTAATAGGCGCGGTGGTTTCGCGCATAAATGCGGTTATCACCGCTTCCAGAGAGGTGTAATCACGATTCCAAAATGTGACTTCGTAATGTGTTTGTAATTGGTTGGATTCTGGAGCAAAGAGCGCCAGGACTGTTTTTGTACCGCCAATATCACCAGCTAAGAGCATGACATATCCTTTCGATTCCGGTATGTGTACTTGCGAGATGGTTGATCTCGCAGGCGATAAAATCGAATCAGGATTCTACTTTAACCCCACGCCAGAAGGCAACATGGTCTTTTATGTTTTGTGCCGCCGATTTGGGTTGGGGGTAATACCAGGCTGCGCCTTTGTTTCGCTCGCCATTAACGACGACATCATAATAGCTGGCGACGCCTTTCCAGGGGCAAACAGTTGTACTCGAATTGGGCTGGAAATATTCCCGTTTGATGCTGTTGGGGGGAAAATAATGATTCCCTTCGACCATTTGTGTTTGGTTGCTTTCGGCAATAACGACGCCGTTCCAGATTGCTTTTACCATTGGTGTATGCTCCTCACTATCAGGGTTTTAGAAATTTAATTTGACTTTTCCCGGCACAGGTTTGTCTGGCGGATTCAGGTGGCGGCTGGGAAATCAGCTGCCAGGGCGAGAAGCAGGGCTTCATAGGCTTCATTGCAGTGCTCGCATAAATCGAGATGACGTTGGACGTAAGGCATTAACATGGCTGCTTCTTCGTGGCTGGCGACTAACTCGACGTATTCGTCTAGCAGATCGAACGTTTCCTCGCACGAATACATGCCTTCGTGAGTGTGGTCGATCATGTGCATGAGGCGTTTGATGTCTTCTTCACTCAAGCCGGTGGCGGGGCGAGGTGTTTCGTCCGTCATGCGCCAATCTGTGGATTTTTGTTTTTTTGCGAAAATTTGCTTTAGTTTGTCGATCAAGTTAGTCATTTGCATTTTTGACGAATTGAAGGGATTACTTCTTACCCTAAAGATCAATGTTGGTGATTATTCAAACACGGAGAGAACTTCTTCGGGCGTCAGGCCGTCGTCGGCGAGGCGCTGTTTGAGGCGCAGGCGGGCGTCGTGGAGTAGTTTGTAGACGGCATTGGGTTTCATGTCCATGCGGCGGGCGACTTCGGGGGTGGGGAGGTTTTGGATAACGGCCGTTTCCATCACTTCTCGCTGCTTTTCGGTTAATTCTTCGACGATCAGGCGGTTGATGTGAGCCAGTATTTCGGCGCGTTCCGTAGCGCTTTCGGGCAGCGGAGCCGAGTCGGCTATGAGTTTGGGGGTGTAGTCGCCGTCGGGAACGGCCGTCAGGCCATCCAAAGAAGCATCTTGCCACCGTTTGCGGCGTAGTTCGGTCAGGGCGACCGATACGGCGATTTTATGTGCCCAGGTTGTGAATTGGCTGCGCCCGGCAAAACTGCTGAGGTTGTCTAAGATTTTTAACAGCGCTTCCTGCACAAAATCTTCGGCCTGAGTCGCAAATTCAGGGGCATTTGTGTTGATCTGGTTTAACAGCCCGCGCTGTAAACCGGCAAGTAAAACAAGCTGCAAATCGGCAAGAGCGGCATCAAAAACCTCGCCGTCGGCAGTTAAATCGTGTAGCCATTGTTCGTTTGTGCGTTTAGCCACTTGCGTTCCTTGTTGTCCGAACATGGTCAGGGCAAATAATTGGTACTAAAACCAGCCATTATTATCCGCATTTGGCAGCGTCGGCAAAATAAATCGTTGGTGAATCGCCTGGTAAGCGGCTTTGTAACCATATTGGCATAAGGTATGATTGGCTTAGAAACGAGTTGGTTTTTGTCAGACGCGTGATAAGCAGTTATCGGGAATCATGTACCAGAACAGGTTGATTGGCAGAAATTTTTGTAACGGACAACGGATTGGTTCCCGGAGCTGACAGGTAGAGAGATCTAAAAATGAGTTCGATCAATGGACGGCGTAGTAAGATCCTGGTTTATGGGACGAGCTGGTGCCCTGATTGTCATCGTACGAAGTATCTCCTGGATGAGCATGGCGTTGATTATGTAGAAATTGACGTCGATAGAGACCCTGATGGTCTGGCTTTTGTGAAGCGCGTGAACCATGGGCATCGGGTTGTGCCGACTGTCGTTTTTCCCGATGGGACAATTTATGTAGAGCCGCCGAATTCGGCTGTTGTAGCTAAATTGGGCCTGGTTATGGAGTATTGGTAAAAGAAGTTAGCAGGTAATGAACGGCCGTACATCTTAACGAAGGTGTACGGCTTTTTTGTTTCTGGGGGTCATTCAGGGCTGGCGTTAAAGCGGTAACCTACGCCCCGTTCGGCGATGATGTAGCTGGGTTCGTTGGGGTTGGTTTCAATTTTTCGCCGCAGGCGGTGGACATGCACATGGAGCCGGTCTTCCTGTGCTTCTTGCAGGGGCCAGATTCGGTTGAGTAAAAATTCGGTCGTGACAATGCGGCCAGCATTGCGGACAAGGATGAACAGAAGTTTGGTTTCCGTGGGAGTGAGAGAAACTGTTTCTCCATCCACCAGCGCTTCCCGGCTGGGGAAATTGATCATGAGACGGTCGTCGATCCGGGTGGTGGAGTCCAGGGTATAGGCGTAGTCGCCCATGCGGCGGAGGACGCGCTTGACACGGGCGACAAGTTCGTTGGGGTTAAAGGGCTTGATGATGTAGTCTTCGGCATATTGCTCGATGCCCTGGATGATGGTGTCTTCGCTGTTAACGGCCGTGAGCAAGATGATGGGCATGTCGCTGAATTCTCGAACCGCGTGACAAAACTCAAAGCCGCTCATCACGGGCATGTGCAGGTCAACGATAGCCAGATGAGGAATTCCATGGCGATTGATAATTTTGAGGGCGTCTTTACCGGAAACGGCCGTGGTCACCTGAAACCCCGCCTGTTCCAACGTATGTTGAACAATCCGCAGGGTAAACGCATTGTCGTCTACAGCTAGAATCCGTTGTGTTTCGATGTCGCCATCAAGCATAAATACCTCTTATAAAAATGAATATAACCTGCCCGATTATACTCAAATGATGCGGCAAACAAAAACAGGGAAACGGCCTCGTCAAATGCAAGTTAAAATACAATATCCTTTGCCCATGTTCTTTGCATGTGTTATAAATGGGACAGATTTCACAATCACCCATTTCTGAAGAGGACAGGAGGACCATAGTGTCGCAAGATTGGCAATTTGTCGCTATATTTTTGATATTGTCCCCCATTTTTCCAGCGGCGCCTGTCATTTTGAACCATTTGTTAGGTCCCAAGAAACCCAACCCGATCAAACAACAAACCTATGAATGTGGTATTGAGACAGTGGGTAGTTCCTGGGTACAGTTTAAGGTTCAATATTACATTTATGCCCTGGTTTTCGTTATTTTCGACGTTGAAGCGGTCTTCCTTTTCCCCATAGCCGCTGCCTATGGCCAGCTAACTCTGTTTAGTATATTTTCCGTTGCCTTGTTTATCTTTCTGTTGGCAGACGGGCTGGCCTATGCTTGGGGCCGAGGCGCCCTGGAGTGGATATAAGCGCAACTGATTGCGGTTTTGAAAAAGATAGAGTTACCCTAAACTCTATCTTTTTTGTGTATTCCCCCCTAATTAATCAGGCGACTTTCGCCCTTGTTCGTGATAAATTTGACACTTATAGACCATCTGCCAATCAGCCTTTAGGATCGATTTTGCTAGAGGTTGAGCAGGGAGTGTAACGTATGAGCTTTGATTTTCTTGAGTTTTTAAAAAGTCTGGTGAGCCTGACAATTTCAGACTATTTACGAGAACTCTGGGGCAACCAGCCGTGGGTTGATTTTTTGATGAATGTGTTGGGCGTCGTGATTCTGTCGACGTTTTGCCTGCTCATTGTCATCTTCCTCATCTGGTTGGAGCGGAAGGTAATTGCCCGTATTCAGCGTCGAATCGGCCCGAACCGGGTGGGTGGTCGCTATGGCCTGCTGCAAACAGTGGCCGACGTGATCAAGCTGTTGATCAAGGAAGACATCACGCCAACCGGCGCCGATAAAGTAGCGTATTTGTTAGCTCCCTTCCTGACGGTTATGGCCGCCTTGATGGTGTGGGCCGTTATGCCCTTTGCCCCAAATATCATCGGCGTTGATCTAAATATTGGTGTATTCTTTTTCCTGGCGATCAGTTCGGTGTCTGTGGTGGCCCTGTTATTGGCCGGTTGGGGATCGAACAATAAGTATGCGTTGTTAGGCGCGTTTCGTTCTGTGGCGCAGCTTGTAAGTTATGAAGTGCCGATGATTCTGGCGCTGTTGGTGCCGATTTTGTTGGCGCGTTCCATGTCTACCGTAGATATTGTGAATGCGCAGACGGTTCCTTTTTTGATTGTGGCCCCCCTGGCGGCGTTGATATTCTTTATTTCATCGCTGGCAGAGACGGGGCGCACTCCGTTTGACTTGTTAGAGGCGGAATCGGAAATTGTGGCCGGTTTTCATGTGGAATATGGCGGCATGAAGTTTGGTATGTTTTTTCTGGCCGAATTTGTTAGCACGCTGTTTATGTCTGGCTTTTTCGCCACGGTTTTTCTGGGCGGGTATCGGTTGTTTGGCCTGGAGACGCTGGTCATTGGGGATGGTTGGGTGATTGGGAATTTGCTGGGCCTGATCATCTTTTTTGTAAAGATGTTTGCGGTTTATTTTGTTTACATCTGGATT
The DNA here is from genome assembly GCA_017993775.1 of Chloroflexota bacterium. Taxonomy (GTDB): domain Bacteria; phylum Chloroflexota; class Anaerolineae; order Promineifilales; family Promineifilaceae; genus Leptovillus. The sequence continues at coordinate 32,379 of JAGOMA010000017.1, forward strand.
CGCGGGACGCTGCCTCGTGTGCGTGTGGACCAAATTTTGAATTTTAACTGGAAGTTTTTGGTTCCGGTATCGCTGGCATTGGTGATGATGACGGCCGTTCTCGATAAATTATTGCCGGCGACGTTTAACGACTTTGCCCGCGCCGGCGCGCATCTGCTGGCCAACATCATTTTAGCTATGATCACCATCGAGATTTTGCGTTCTTATGCTCGGCGGCAGCGCAAATTGGCCAGTGATGATGGTGTTACGGAAACTGCGAGCGCCCATGACGATCATGGTCATCATGAACCGGCGCACGAACCTGTGGCGGCCCATTGATAGCTGACCTAATGCAAGAATCACACCTAGTTATGGAGAAGTTCAACAGATGACGGTTGAGCAAATAGTTTTTCTACTGATCAGTGCGTTTACGTTGTCCACGGCCGTAATCGTGGTGACGAAGCGCAATTTGTTTCATGCGGCTTTAGCCTTGATGGCTACATTTTTGGGCGTCGCTGGGTTGTATGTGACGCTGGACGCCGGTTTTTTGGCGGCGGCGCAGTTGTTGGTATACATCGGAGCCATCTCCATTCTGGTGATTTTTGCCATTATGATGACGCGGCGTCTGATGCAGACCACCGAACCAGCTTACAATGCTCAGTCGGGATTTGCGCTAGTAACGGCCGTCATCGGTTTTGGCCTCATATTTTGGGTGTTTTATTTGTTCCGTGAATTTTGGCCCCTTATTCCCGATGCGGTAACCCCGCTGGCTTCCAAGCCCATTGTGGCCGATGAGATTCTTCAAGGCTCCGTCGTGGTAATGGGACGTTCCTTTGTCAGTTCGGCGGCGTATGTGCTTCCCTTTGAAGTCGCATCTGTGTTGTTGTTGGCGGCATTAGTCGGCGCGATTATCGTGGCCTGGCCCAAAGCGGAGGATAAGGCATGATTCCCTTATCTTGGTATCTGATTGTTGCAGCACTTTTGTTTTCTATCGGCCTTTATGGCGTGATGGCCCGGCGTAACGCTGTCGCCATTTTGATGGCAGTCGAATTGATGTTGAACGCCGTGAACATCAATCTGGTCGCTTTTTGGCGATATACGGCGCCAGATGGCGCTGTAGGGCTGACGTGGGCAGTTTTTGTGCTAACAGTAGCCGCTGCGGAAGCGGCCGTTGGTCTGGCTTTGATTATTTCTATCTATCGTCGTCGGGATTCTGTTATCGCCGAAGAGTTGGATATGTTGAAAAACTAAGTTCCTGAGCTACGGCCGTTGTTGGTCGACGGCAGTTTTGGATCTGACCATTTGAGTAAGACCTTATGAGTGAAGAAACCCTTGCATTATTAACCTGGCTCATTCCGGCCGGCCCCTTGTTAGCATTTTTTGTGATCGTCTTGTTCACCAATCGCAGCCGAACTCTGAGTTGGGCGCTGGCCTGGTTGGGTGTGTTTTCGGCGCTTATTTTGGGCTGGACGGTGGCGCTTAATGTCGCCTCGACGGATTTGCATCACCTGGAGACTCACCCCACGGTGGTGGCCAGCGCAATCGATTGGCTGCCGGTAGGCGATTATTTTCAGGGTACGTGGCTGAAAATGGGGGTGGCGGTTGATCCGTTAACGGCCGTTATGCTCATCATGGTCACCTTTGCCGTGACGATGATTTTTGTTTACAGCGTTGGGTACCACAATTGGGGCGCGCCGTTGGGCAAAGTCCTGGGCGTCCCAAATCACCTTCAGGAAGAACCACTCCTCTCCCGATTTTTTGCCTACATGAGCCTTTTTGCTGGCGCAATGCTTCTCCTGGTTGTCGCGGATAACCTCCTATTGCTGTTTGTTGGCTGGGAAATCATGGGCTTTTGCTCCTATTCGCTTATTGGATTCTGGCACGCCCGTGATTACCACCTGGAACCAGAAAACATCCCCCACATTTCACCGCGCGCAGCAGCCGTCAAAGCATTCCTTACGACCCGCGTTGCCGATGTGGTCATGCTGCTGGGTATTGTCTGGTTTTACCGCGTGTTTGGCACGCTAAATTTTGCCGAGGCTTTTTCGGCCCACAGCCTGGAAGAAGCTGTCGTGAAAGTTGGCGGCGTTGGGTTGGGTGTGATGGCCTTGCTCCTGTTCACCGGTACGGTGGGCAAATCGGCGCAGTGGCCGTTACACGTCTGGTTGCCCGATGCGATGGAAGGCCCTACTCCGGTGAGCGCAGTCATCCATGCCGCCGCGATGGTTTCGGCCGGCGTTTACATGATCGTTCGTATTTATCCGTTGATTGCCGTTGGTTCTGGCCCGGAAGGTAGTAATGCTGTGAGCTGGATCATTGCCGGCATTGGCGCCTTCACCGCTTTGATGGCCGCTACAATAGCCGTTGCCCAATATGATGTTAAAGGTGTGCTGGCTTATTCGACCATTTCGCAGCTTGGTTTTATGGTGGCGGCATTGGGGGCAGGCGGTTATGTGGCTGCGGCGTTCCACTTGATTACGCATGGTTTTTTCAAGGCGTTGTTGTTCCTGGCTTCCGGCTCGGTTATTCATGGCATGGAACATGGGGCGCACGAGGTTCATGATCACCACACAGACCCGCAAGATATGCGCTTTATGGGCGGTTTGCGGCACAAAATGCCCGTGACATTTTGGACCTTCTTAATTGGCGGGATGGCTTTGTCCGGGTTGCCCCTGATTACCGCTGGTTTTTGGTCTAAGGATGAAATATTTGCGGAAGCCTGGCATTTGTTTGAAAAGGGCGACCCGTTGGGTCTTTTTGTCCTGGTGATGTTGGGGCTGGCTGCTTTCCTGACGGCATTTTACACCATGCGGCAGATTAGCTTGACTTTTCTGGGGAAGCCGCGCACACCGTTGGCTGAAAATGCGCATGAAAGCAACCGTTTTATGACGGTTCCCCTGGTTTTGCTGTCGATTTTTGCTGTAGGAGCCGGTTGGTTTGGCATTCCCGAATCCTTCCCGGTTTTAGGACCCATCGTGAAAAACAACTTTTTCCACCATTTTGTGGGAGCGACGATTTATGAAACGATGGCTGAGCTGGAACATTTGCACCTGGTGGATGCCGCGATAGAGACGTTGCCGTTCTCTTGGGTGCCGTTGATAGCTTCGTTGGTGGTGGCGTTGGGTGGTTTGTTTGTGGGGTGGTGGGTATACGGCCGTAAGCCCCTGGCCAAAAATCAACAAGACCCCTTGGTACGGCCGCTTGGTCCCATACACGTATTCTTGAACCACAAGTGGTATTGGGACGAGTTGTACCAGGTTGTTTTTATTCGCCCGACCGTATATTTCTCTGAAAAAATTGTCTACGAGGTTGTGGATAAAGGCTTAATTGATGGCATCTTGCACTTCGTGGCTCTGGCTTTCTATGGCTTTGGTCGATACATGAAACAGGCGGAAGAGTTTATTTTTGGCCGGTCTGTGGATTGGATTAAAGACCAGTTCCTGGCGATGACCAAAATATCTCGCCAGTTGCAGACAGGCAAAATCCAGGAATATGTTCTGGTGTCTGTGTTGATTATTGCGGTGTTGACGGCCGTTATCCTCGCTGTCAATTATTACGGCCCTGTTACTGAGTGGTTTTCTCAGATAGCTCTATTCGTGAAATAAGTAAGTAGGAGACCCGATGGACTTTATTCAAAATAATCTCCTGACTCTGACAATTTTCTTCCCATTGCTGGCGGCGGCCGTTATTTTCTTGCTGCCCAGCGATGCGAAGCGAACCATCCGTTGGCTGGCGCTTATTCTTAGCCTCATACCCCTGGTGATGGTGTTGATGATGTGGTTTAGCTATGACCGCGTGGATGCCGGTATTCAATTTGAAACCGCCGCCAGTTGGTTCCCAACCATCGGCGCTGGTTTCCATGTCGGCATAGACGGCATCAGCCTGGCAATGTTCTTGTTAACCGCTATTTTGACGCCACTCTCCATTCTGGCATCTTTCCAAATAGAAGATAATCCTCGCATGTTTATGTTTCTTTTCCTGGTGATGGAAGCGGCGATGCTGGGTTTGTTTTCGGCCATGGATTTGCTCCTGTTCTTTGTTTTTTGGGAATTTGGGCTGGTGCCCATGTATTTCCTCATCAAGATTTGGGGGGGGAAGGATCGCGAATACGCATCATTTAAGTTTTTTGTATACACCATGGCGGGGAGCTTAGGGTTACTACTCTCGATTCAGATTATTGGTCTTTCGATGGGTACCTTTGACATCCCTGTTTTGATGGACAAATGGGTGAATCTGCAAGCTGGCGGTGTGCTGCCCAATGTCAATTTGCCGGTTGATGCGGTTAAGGCCGTGGCGTATTGGGCGTTTGTGATAGCGTTCGCCATCAAAGTGCCGATTTTCCCCTTCCACACCTGGCTGCCGGATGCCCACACGCAAGCGCCAACGGCCGGTTCGATGATATTGGCCGGTGTGTTGCTGAAATTAGGCGCTTATGGGTTTTTGCGTCTGGTTGTGCCGTTTTTCCCGGCTCAAGCCAATATGACAGCCGGCATTTTAGCCACGTTCGGTATGCTGAGTATTGTGATGGGCGGGTATGCGGCCTTTGGCCAGTGGGATTTTAAGCGGTTGGTCGCTTATTCCTCTGTTAACCACATGGGCTTTGTGGTGTTAGGTATTGCGGTGTATGCGTATGCATACGGCCGTGCACAGGCATTCACCGACCCGGCAATGGCCACAGACGCCATCATGGCGACCAGCGGCGCAGTCCTGCAAATGTTCAACCACGGTTTGTCGGCGGCAGGCATGTTCTTTATGGTTGGCGTGATTTACGAACGTGCCCACACGCGAGATCTCAAAGAATTTGGTGGAATTTGGTCCATTATGCCCGTCTTCGGAGCGATTCTCATCTTCACCAGCATGGCTTCGTTGGGCTTGCCAGGCCTGAACGGTTTTGTGGGCGAGTTTATGATCGTGCGTGGGAGTTGGAACGTTTTTACCGTGCAAGTCGCTTTGTCCATGTTGGGCCTCTTCATGACCGGCGCGTACATCTTAAAAGGTATCGGCGAAACATTGCACGGTCCCATTAAAGATCAATGGCGCGGTTTAAAAGACATGACTTTCCGCGAACATGCGGTCATCTGGCCATTAATGGCTCTGATGCTGTCTTTGGGAATTTGGCCGCAGTGGCTGTTGGTTTTCATCAACGATACAGTCACCAAAATATTTAATTAAGAGAAACGAAAGGTTTAAGCTAAAGCGCAGCTTCAAGTCTTTATGCTTCAACCTTCTATTTAGTAAGTTTTTTAGGCTGGAAGAGGGTTTATGGATTTTCCATTTTTATCAGTCATTGCCCTATCGCCGATAGCAGCAGCAATCATCATTCTTATGATGCCCAAAGAGCGGGGAGAAAATTCCCGCATGCTGGCGCTCGCCGCCATGATTTTGGGATTAATACTGTCTATCTACGTATATGTCGCTTACAACCAAAACCTTCCCGATGCGCAGGCTCGTTGGGCGGACACCCTTATGTTTGTTGAGGACTACAAGTGGATTCCGGCTGTAAACATCGGCTATATTGTCGGTGTTGATGGTCTGAGCGCCACCCTGGTTCTGTTGACATCTATAGTCGGTTTGGGCGGTGTCCTGATTTCCTGGAGTGTTGAAGATCGGCCACGCGAATTTTTTGCCTTCTTCATGCTTTTGGTAGCTGGCGTGCACGGCGTGTTTGTGGCAGTTGACGGCTTTTTGCTGTTCTTCTTTTATGAACTGGCTGTGCTGCCGATGTATGTGATGATTGTGATTTGGGGGTGGAAGGAACGGCGTGAATATGCGGCGATGAAGCTGACGCTTTACTTGTTAATAGGCAGCTTTATTTCCTTTATCGCTTTTCTTTACCTATACTTCAATTTACCGGCGGCCGGTGTTGCCCAAACATTCGATCTGCGGGTCTGGTCAGAGGCTAACTTCCCCTTTGCTATGCAGCAGGTATGGTTTATGCCTTTGTTTTTAGGCTTTGCCATTTTGGCCGGTTTGTTCCCGTTTCATAACTGGTCACCTGATGGTCATGTGGCTGCGCCAACGGCCGTTTCCATGATTCACGCTGGTGTCCTGATGAAACTCGGCGCCTACGCCTCCATGCGCGTCGGCATCCAAATCCTGCCAGAGGGCACTGTCTACTGGATGCCCTTTATCATCCTCCTCACCCTTATCAACGTCCTTTATGGCTCTTTCATCGCCATGCGCCAACGCGACATGAAATACCTGATCGGTTACTCCAGCGTCAGCCACATGGGTCTTGTTTCAATGGGCTTTGCCACAATGACCCTCGTTGGTTTCACTGGCGCCGGCATCCAAATGGTCAGTCATGGCGTCATGACCGCTCTCTTCTTCTCTGTTGTCGGTATGATCTACGACCGTGCCCACACACGCAGCATGGACGACCTGAGCGGCATGCGCAAGGCACTCCCCTGGCTCGTTGTACCTTTCATCATCGGTGGTCTTGTTTCCATGGGTATGCCCGGCTTATCCGGGTTTATCGCCGAATTCCCGATATTTATGGGGGTCTGGCAAGGCAGTAGCCTTCCCATCACGCCATCATTTCTCAACCTGATACCGGCAAACTACTACCAAATTGTGGCTATCCTGGCGATTCTGGGTGTAATCATCACCGCAGCCTACATCTTGCGGGCCGTTAACACCGTCTTTTTTGGTGACTACGACAGCGAAAAATGGCACGACATGCGTCCTATCTTACCGATTGACAAGTTTACCCTGGTCATGTTTTGCGCAATTCTAATCGCTATCGGCGTTATGCCTTCAATCATCGGACCGATCGTTCAATCTGGTATGACACCAGTCATTCATCGTATTCAAGAAGCAACGCAAACCATGACAGTTTTAGACAGCGTACAGATTGCTGCAACGAATTTGCTGTCTTGGCTGGGAGGTGCATAAGTGAGTTCAACTCTCACCCTCGATTGGATCTTGGCACTATTGCCTGAGATAAGCCTGGTAGTATTGTTGGCGGCTGTACTCGTCTACGACCGAGGCCTTAAGCCAGCAAATCGGCGTAACGTGGGGTTGCTAAGCGCCTGGGGTGCCTTTGCAATCTTGCTGCTGACCCTGGGTTTATGGGTATTTTTGGGCGTCCCCAATATACAACAGGCACTATCTGTAGATAGTCTATTTTGGGGCGGCATGATACGGAACGATCTGATCACCCTGGTCTTTCGTGTGATGTTCCTTGCTGCCCTGATGATCACCAGCCTGATTACCATTGATGTCAAGCGATTGCAGCGCGGCGAGTTTTACGCTCTCCTCATAACGGCAACCATTGGCTTCAGTCTGATGGCCGCATCGGCAGATTTGATCATGCTTTACATTGCTTTGGAAACCGCCAGTATTTCCTCTTATGTTTTGGCCGGCTTCATGACTGAGGATGACAAATCGGCAGAAGCCGGGATGAAATACTTTGTCTATGGCGCAATGGCAACTGGCGTCATGCTCTATGGTATGAGTTTATTGCATGGTCTTTTTAGCAGCATTGGGATTCCGTCCACAAATTTTTACCAAATGGGATCGGTTCTATCAAACGCTGGTGCGATTCCACCTGAAGCGAATGGTGTTATCTTACTGTCAGCCGCATTAATCATCGTTGGTTTTGGCTTCAAAATTTCAGCTGTGCCGTTCCATTTTTGGACGCCCGATGTCTACAATGGGTCGCCAACCAGCTTTACCGCATTCGTCTCCACCGCCTCAAAAGCTGCCGGTTTCGCTGTGTTTTTGCGTGTGCTAACAGCCGGCACCTTTGGTGCGCCCGGTCAAGAATCCTTGTGGTGGGCGTTGCTCATTTCCATGTGTGTCATCACAATGACACTGGGCAATTTTGCAGCCATCTATCAGAACGACATCAAACGCCTGCTTGCCTATTCCAGTATTGCTCAGGCGGGGTACGCTTTAATCGGACTGGTTGCCTTTACGCCAGATGGCTCTGCCGCAACGATGTTTTATTTATTGATGTATGTGTTCACGAATATGGCCGCTTTTGGTGTCATCATTCTGATTCATAATGTTTCCGGCTCGAATGATCTGCGTGATCTTTACGGCTTAAATCGCCGATCCCCTTATTTGGCTCTGGTGATGTTATTTGCCTTGCTCTCTTTGGGCGGCATTCCTCCCACGGCCGGGTTTATTGGCAAGTTCTTTGTGTTTAAAGCGGCCGTCGAAGCCGGATATTGGTGGCTAGCTTTACTTGGTATCTTGAATGCCTTTGTAGCGCTTTATTACTACTTGTCCATTGTTAAATACATGTATCTCTACCGATCTGATGATGAAGATGTGCCGATTCCTATTTCGCGCGCAGCTCAAATCGGTTTGGGGATATCGGTTTTCTTTATCATATTCCTGGGAATTTATGCGGGTCCTGCATATGATTGGACACGTGAAGCTGCCAATGCCTTCTTCACACTCGTCGTTGGGTAAGAGCCGCCCTTCGGGTGGTGTCGCTTTGTTCGCCATTGCCACACATTCGAGTTGTGATATAATTCGCAAACCGCGCATTAATAAATAAAATTGTGTCCCGAAAAACAGATATAAACCAAACGATAGTTATGGCCAATCTGGTTGGTCAGGTTGGTTGTGTAACCGGACTGGTTGCCCTTGTGATCATTGGTATTTCTTTTGGTCTTGGGCAGTTCCTGGATAATTATTTGGGAACCCGGGGAATTTTCACTGTCGTTTTTATGTTGGGCAGTTTTCCGGTTACGCTGTTTGCAATGGTTCGCCTGAGTTTGATGATGGTGGCTAGAGCGCAAGCCCGTGTGGCCGAGATGGATACAAAAGACACCCAAGAAAATAACGAAACGACATAAGAAAAAAAGAGGAAGCACACAGATGAAAAAAAGATACATCATAATGATTTGTATCGCTCTTATGCTCATATTAGGAACGTTTGTGCCGTGGACGAAGCCCGTGCGCCCCTTTATTCAGTTGCCTGGTGAAGTTTACCCTGGGACAGAAGGATTGCCGATTCTTGGGGGGCTTACCAACACGTTCATGTCCACTGTAGTTGCCTGGATAATGGTGACGGTGTTGGTACTAGCGTTAAAAGCACGCTCTCGCACGGCCGATGAAATCCCAACAGGCTTCTATAACTTCTTTGAGATGATTATTGAAGCAGCATATAATTTTGCTGAAGGGATTGCCGGGCCAAAGGTTAAAAATTTCTTCCCTTGGTTCATGACCTTTATCTTGATTATCTTAACCACCAACTGGATGGGTTTGATTCCGGGTTGGGACAGCATCGGGTTTTATGAATGGAAGCCTCACAAAGCAGCTCTTGATGCTGAAAAGCAGGCGGCCGCGAACGGCATTGAATTTACGGAAGAAGATTTCCTGAATGTAGAACATACTACCGATGCGGCTAATGTTGGTGATCTTCGCATTTCTCCGGCTTTCCTGATTCGCGCAGATGCCAATGCCAATCCAGATGCTCCTGTTGAAGAGGACAGCCACGAACGGAAAGTTGGGCTTAATCCAGAAGCCGCTGACTGGACAATTGTGCCGTTGCTGCGACCAGGGGCAACCGATTTGAATTTTACCCTTGCGTTTGCGCTTGTGGCCATGGTTATGGTTCAGTTTTATGGCTTCAAGTTTTTAGGCGGCAGGGGATACCTTTCTAAATTTTTCCCATTTGTGGGCAAGGGGTGGAGCGCAGAGGTTTCAAAGAACCCCATTAAGGCTATTGATCCGGCCGTGGGCATTCTGGAACTCATCAGTGAGATTTCAAAAATCATCTCATTTGCCTTCCGTCTTTTGGGTAATATTTTTGCTGGTATGGTGCTGCTGTTTGTAATGGCTTACCTGTTGCCGGTAATTAATGTGGTCTTTTTTGGCCTTGAGTTTTTCGTTGGGCTGATTCAGGCGCTTGTATTTGCGCTGTTAATGTTGATATTCATGGTGAGCGCTACAGAGAGCCACCATGGTGATGAAGAACATCACTAATTCCTTAAGAAAAATTAGAATCATTGGAGGATTATACATAATGGATGAACTAGCTGCTTTGGCATTGGCTAACGGTTTGAAAGCAATTGGTGCAGGTTTGGCCATGACTGGTGCGATTGGCGCTGGCGCTGGTATCGGTATTTTGGTGAATGGTGCGGTGCAGGGTATTGCTCGCAATCCTGATGCCAGTGGGAATATCCAGACAAACATGATTTTGGGTATCGCTTTCGCCGAAGCCGTTGCTATTTATGCGTTGGTGGTAGCCCTCATCATTCTGTTCGTGGTTTAGGTCAGAACTAGTTAAATTTGTGATTCTAGTTAGACATATAAGGGGAATAGAATGGAAGCATTAGGTATAAATATTGGCTATCTCATCATGCAGATTTTGGGCATCACGGTCCTATTGCTGCTATTGAAGGGTTTGGCTTTTAGTCCAATTTTACGTGTTTTAGACGAACGTAAAGCTCGGATCGCCAAAGGGCTCGAAGATGCCCGTCAGGCTTCGATTGCTCGCGATAACGCCGATGCAGAAGCAAAGAAAATTTTGGATGCGGCGCGCGCTGAAGCGGCCAAGATACGTTCGGACGCAGCTGTCCAGGCTGAAGAAACCGCCAGCGGGATTTTGGCGAAGGCGAACGATGATGCCAAGGGTGTTTTAGTGGCTGCACGGGAAGATGCTGAGACGGAGCGAGATCGTATTTTGGCGGATTTGCGTGGGCAGGTTGCTGCGATTGCCATTGCGGCCGCAAATAAAATTGTTGGCGGTACTCTGGATGATGCGCGTCAACGGGCTTTAATTGCAGATTTCTTTGCTAAGGTTCCGGCCAGCGTCTCGTCAATGAGCGGAGATAAGGCTGTAATCACCAGCGCGTTACCTTTGACTGATGAAGAGAAGAAAAGCGCGAAAGCAGCACTCAAAGCGACTGACGTTGTTTTTAACGTAAATCCTGGCATTTTAGGCGGTCTGATTGTCCGCGTGGGAGATCAGGTTGTTGATGACAGTGTTGCTGGTCAGATGAATGCACTGCGGGATTCGTTAAAATAGAATTCCCGTTTGCTGAAGGCTCTCGTTAGAGGACTGGAGAATGTGTAAGACGGCCGTTTCCCATACGGCCGTCTGCTAAACAACTGCCGAAAAAGGCCAGGGATAAAGCCGACCCTGGCCTTTTTTCTTGCCACAAATCGGACAAGAGGAAATTGGTGAGCCAGATGAGTTTAATTTTGCCTGAAGAATTTATCGTGCCCGACTATGGCGGGCATACCATTGGCAATGTGCCGGCCACGATTGCTGCGTTGCTGGATGCGCCGTTTGAAGGGTTACGGCCGTTAGCCAACTCCCTTTGGCAGCCTCTAGGCCGAGCCAGGCGGGTTGTATTATTCGTTGTCGATGCGCTCGGCTGGAATCTTTTTCAGCAGGAAAGGCAGCGTCTGTCAACTGTTTTTGACAGCGCACATGTCGAAGGCCAGATAACTTCCATATTCCCATCCACAACGGTTGCAGCCTTAAGCACCCTATGGAGTGGCCTGGCGCCGGCGCAGCATGGAATGTTGGGTTTGGAATTATTTATGCCCGATTTTGCCGTTACCATGCAAACTTTGGGCTTTACGCCAGCCTTCGACAAATACCCTGACGCCCTGGTCAAAGCCGGGTTGGTGCCGGAGACTTTCTTGCATGGACCCGGTTTTGCCGAGCAGTTGGCTGCCGCCGGAGTGTCATCTTATGCCTTCAAAGGGCTAGATATTGTCAATTCGGCGTTGAGTAAAATGCACGGCCGTGGCCTGGCAGGCAATTATGGCGTGCTTAGCGCAGCCGACATGTTTGTGCAAATACGGACCTTGTTAGAGGAAAAAGTTGGACAGCCGCTTTATGTGAATGCGTATTGGCCGACGATCGACACCATGACCCACATCTATAATTGGGATCATCTGGCCGTGGCCGCCGAGTTTCGGGCGATCATGCAGCAGCTAGATAATGAATTATTGAGCAGCCTGAGTTTGGCTGCGCGACGCGACACAGTTTTTTTGTTGGTGGCCGATCATGGCCAGACACCCACACCACCCGAGCAGCAAATTTACCTGGAAGATCATCCTGATTTACGGCAGTTGTTGTTCATGGCGCCGGCCGGTGAGCCGCGAACCCCTTACTTGTATGTCAAGCACGGCCGTCAAGCAGAGGTGATGGACTACATCAAAACCAACCTTCATCAGGCTATGGTAGCCATACCCGCCGATCAGGCCTTATCTGCCGGGCTGATGGGACCATTGCCGCACACACCAACGGCTGCCGACCGGGTTGGCGATGTAATCGTGACCATGCGATCCGGGTATGTTTTGCTAACGGAGAAGGAAAGGGAGTCGGCGAAAATTTTAGTGGCGCGACACGGTGGAATGACAGTGCCTGAAATGCAGGTACCCTGGGTGGGTTATCGTTTGGATGCGTAAAAACTAAAACAGGGCACGTATTCCGTGCCCTGTTTTTATCTACCCCAACCTCTGCCGTACCCGTTACGGCTGCTGGTAACTCGCCGTACCGGTGTTGACGACCGATGTGGCCGCAGTACCAGTAGAATCCCCAAAACTCCTAAAAACAATAACCCAGCGACAAAAACTTCGATCCCCATATCTCGTTGCCTCCGCTTCTGATATCGTTTTGATGTGCGCATTCATGCAGGAGTAGAAACAATATCTATTTAGTACTAGAGTACCAGGAGAAAATTACAAAAATTGTTACAAAGGGGTTTTGTTTTGCAGCAGTGGCTTGCGCCAGATTAGACGGTTACGAGAGAATAAATGCAGTCGGCGATTCCCTGTACAACTTCTTTCACGGCCTGTTGGGCAACGGCCGTTAACGGCTCATCAAGACGCGTATTTTGTGGCTCAATTCCAATCAATGCCACTTCACAGCCCAATTCAGTGGTCAGATAACGTCCCAGCATATACAACGGCATTGTGTGGCTGGAGGCGCTCAGCCCAGACGTTTCTTCCCAAGGTACCCAGCAAATATCGCCAGGCTCTTTACCCATCAAAGCCATATCCACCAGCAGAACCACATCCGGACCAAAACGCCGAATCCGCCCTGTGTGGTTTTCGGGCGCATTGCCTCCTTCCAGAACGAGCACCTGGGAAGAGACTGCGGTCGGAAGCAGCAAGTTTAACTGCCGGGCGGCAATGATGCCGGCGGCGTCATCGCCATGCATCTCATTGCCAACGCCAACAACCACCAACCGCACAGGTTTACCCCGGTGATTAGCTTGCTGGCGTCGTAATGTTTGCGTCAGCAAACTTGGCCATAAATTCTCGTAGATCATTTTCTGTGCCATAGGTGACGGTAAATGGCGTTTTATCCGTCGCCGCCAATTCCCACTCTTCATCTGACATTTCTATGCAGCTAAAACGGCAGCTTTCCACACACTGGGCGCAGTATGTGCAGCGATCCATGTGATATTTCATCACAAATCGCTTTTCTTTTTTATCGACGGTAATAATTTCAATCGCATTAGCCGGACAATCTTTGTTGCACAAGGCGCATCCTGTACACTTTTCGGGATTCCAATGCAATTTTCCACGTAAGCGAACAGGTGCGTCCAGCCGTTCAAAAGGATATTTTTGGGTGATGGGCCGCTGCCAGATTGACTGCCAGACATCGCCTAACATTGTCGCGATTTTCATAATGACTCCACGTTACACGAGTTGAAGCACATAAAGGATCAGCCACTGAGCCAGAACCAGCACAGCGCCGTACCGCCACCACATGCCAACTGTCTGGTCTATTCGGAGACGGGTCATGAGTGATTGTAATCCAGCCAGAATCACCAAGATGCCTACCGTCTTAAGTAAAAAATAGATTGGGTTCCCCAGGCCACCGAGATAAAACGCAGTGATCAGAGTCAGACCGATGACCAATTCGACGCCCTTGCCCAGATGGAAAATCGCCAGCCCACGGCCGCTGTACTCGGTGAGTGCGCCGGCGACAATTTCGGTTTCTGCTTCAGGAGAATCGAAGGGTGGTAGCTCCAATTTGCCCATTAAGCCGATAAGCGCCACGATAAAACCGATGGGTTGAGTTATCAAGAACCAGGTGTGTGTTTGTGCATATTGATTGATGTCATGGATCTGCCAGCTTCGGGCGATCATTGCCGGACCTAACAAGGCCAACAGAAAGGGGGCTTCATAGGCAAATAGCTGGGTCAGTCCTCGGGTGGCCCCAACCAACGAGAACCGATCAGGCGTGTGCGCGCCGGCCAGACCGGTGCATAGCGTGAGCAAACTGAGCATGTAGATGGTGACGATCAGGTCTCCAGGGAAGCTGAAAGACGGCCGTATCCCGGCCATCGGCACATACAAAGCGGCTGTCAGCGCCCCTGCCAGGGCCACGAGCGGCAGCCCAATAAATAACACCGGGTTAACGCCGGTTGGCACCACTTCTTCTTTGGCCAACAGTTTCAGCGTATCGGCAAACGGTTGAAACCAACGCGGTCCAATCCGGTTTTGCAAACGGGCGATTATTTTACGGTCGATCCATTCATAAAACAGTCCCAGAAAAACGACAAATAAACCGCCTGGGAAAAATAGTAGAGAGGTGATGCTTAAGACGCCTTCCATAGTTACACCTTTCTCGCGTAGTAATCGATGCCAAATTGGCGCAAGCGTTCCCAGGTCCAACGGCCGTTGCCCTCATCCCCTGAAATCGTCACACCGCGATCATTGCATGAAAAGCACGGGTCAATCCCCACCAGCAGCATAGGCACATCAGCCAGATGGTGGCCTATCGAAAGGCTCAACACCGAAGCCATGTTGCACAATGTTGGCGTGCGCACTTTCAGCCGGTCTGGTTGTTCCCCGCCGGTGCTGCGAATGTAATAAAACACCTCGCCACGCGGCGCTTCCACTCGGCTGATCACTTCACCCACTTTAATTTTTCGTGGGAACCGTTTCACCTGTAAATCGCCCGCCGGCAAGTTATCCAGAATTTCTCGAATCAATCGGAAGCTTTCAAACAATTCTTTCAAACGTACCACAAACCGCGCTTCCAGGTCCCCGGCCGTTTCTACCACCATTTGCACCGGAAAATCGTCGTAGGCTGCATACGGGGCATCCACACGGACGTCGCGGATAACTCCGGAAGCACGCGCCGTTGGCCCAACAATCCCCAAACGCTGCGCATCCCGCAGTCGCGTTGTGCCGATGCCGCGTGTCCGCTGCAAAAACATACTGTCTGAGGTGGCAACGGTTAAATAATGCTTGGTACGCTCTTCTAAAAAGTCGATGCCGGTTAAAATGACTTTGGCCTGCTCTGGCGAGACATCGAACTTAACCCCGCCCAGTACGTTAGCTGAATAATTCACGCGATTGCCGGTCAACGCTTCCAAAATGTCCATAATCGTTTCCCGGTCGCGCCAGGAATACATGAACAATGTGTCGAAGCCTGCTTCGTGTGCGGCAACGCCGAACCACAAAAGATGGCTGTGAACCCGCTCCAATTCAGCCACGAGTACACGAATGGCCTGAGCGCGGCGTGGAACGTCAACTTCGGCCAATTTTTCGACGCCTAATGAATAGGTAAGGGCGTGAATGTGTGAACAGATGCCGCAAATGCGCTCGACCAGGTAGAGATTTTGCGTCCAATTGCGCGCTTCGGCGGCTTTTTCGATGCCTCGGTGCACATAACCCAGGCGCACGGTGGCGTCGGTGACAATTTCGCCATCGACGGCGAATTCGAAATGTCCCGGCTCTTTGAGGGCCGGATGCTGTGGGCCGATTGGAACAATAAATTTTTCTTTTGTAGGCATGGTAATAGTGGTCATGGTTTATTTCCTGCTGGCCTGTTAGGTTGCCGTGTGTTGGTTTTCTGAGTTGAATTCTTTGCGCAGAGGGTAGGTGTCTGCTGGCCAATCGTCGGGTAAAAAGAGATGGTCGGTATTGGGTGTGTTCAGGATGGTGATGCCCAGCATTTCAACCAGTTCGCGTTCAAAAAAGCTGGCGGAGGGGATGAGGGGGCAAATGCTGGGGATAACGGCCGTTTCCCTTTTCACCCGTACCGACAGCGTTACCACGGCCGCGCCCTCGGCAAAATGGTAAAGAATCTCAATTTCGCCTGCTTCCGGCCCTAAATCCAAACCGGTGATGGTAATCAGGTAACCCCAATCGCCATCTAACAAAGTTTGCACAACTTCCAGAAGCTCGTCTGGATGAACAGAAATGTCTAATACGTCAGGACGGCCGTTTCCCGTTAACATAATGCGTCTTTTGGCATACGGGAAAATGAGCGGGTTTTCGCCGCTAACCAATGTTTTTTCACTTGGCTGTGGTTTGTTCAGCTTCTCTCGCCAGGTTTCCAGCAATTGTTCCACACGGTTTAATGCCTGTTCGGCTTGCGATTGCCCGGATTTGTCCTTAAATTCTGGCAGCATCGTAAATCTCCTCGGTTAACTGAGTAATGGCTGGTGGTTCAACCGGCGCGCCCTGTTGAATGGCGGTCAACAATTTCACCAGGCCGTCAATAATCGCTTCCGGTCGCGGCGGGCAGCCCGGCACATACGCATCCACCGGAATCACTTCGTCGATGTGGCCAACTACGTTGTAACAGCCCTGGAAAACGCCGCCGGAAATTGCGCAAGAGCCTACCGCCACCACAAATTTCGGGTCAGGCATCTGCTCGTAAATTCGCAGCAAACGGTCCCGCGACTGGCGGGTGACCGGACCGGTGCAAATCAGCACATCGGCGTGGCGAGGGCTGCCTTGCAGCTTCACGCCAAACCGCTCGGCGTCATACCGCGGTGTTAGCGTCGCCAAAATCTCGATGTCGCAGCCGTTACACGAGCCGCTGTTGTAATGAATTAACCAGGGCGAGTTAATCCGTGCCCATTTTTTTACCTTCAGCAGCACATTGTTCCACTCGGTGGTCAAACTAAAATTTGTCATGGTTTCTTACCCTAAAATCAAGGCCATCAGCGCTAAAATCAGCCCGGCCAGATACAAAGCGGCGATGGGAGAGGCTGTGCTGCTGCCTAACATCAGCACACCCAAATGTAGGATGGCAAAAAACAGGGCAATCACAAAAAACGGCCGGTACCCTGGCAGTCCAATTTGAAATGGCAGCGATTCGCCGCCGGTATAAGCACTCGATTTATTGGCAGAAGGGTTGGCTGGCCCGGCCAACAGCTTGCCAAAGCCAGATAAAATGCCCACCAGAATAATGTAGAGCACAAAAGCAATCGGTGGAATTAGCAGAACACTCATTCAATCACTCCTATAACCGACCCGCTTCGAGCGGTTATCCGCCAAAAGCGGCCATCAGGGCTGTCCCGGCTGGTTGCACAATGCCATTTACCAGACTGGGCCAGAAACCAACAATCAATATGGCTGCCGCCAGTAGAACCAGAGGGATATTCATCATGGCTGGCACAGATTGGCCGGACAGAACGGCCGTTGACGGCCGTTTCCGGTACACCGCGTTCACCATTGGTGCATAATACGCCAGCGACAGCACACTGTTCAAAGCCACAAAAGTAATGACTCCAACCATTATCAAACTGCGCGTCTCAAACCCGGCCACCAAGATTTGCCATTTGGACATGAAGCCTACCAGCGGCGGCAGCCCGCCCAGCCCCAGCAGCGCAATGCTAAACACCAGCGCCACCAGAGGATACTTTTGCGAAGCTCCGGCCAGATCGGCAATCAGCAGCGGGTCGTGCTCGCCGCGCGCCGTATGCATCACATACAACAGCGCACCGGCAGAAAGAAAGGCCAATCCCTTCATCATGGTGTGGCTCAGCAGGTGGAAAAAACTGCCTTCCGCGCCCGCTGCCTCGCCAAAATAGATGGCAATACCCAAACCAATCAGCATATAACCCACATGGGCAATGCTGGAAAAAGCCAGCAGCCGCTTTACTTGCTGCTGCCGCAGCGCCAGCAAGTTGCCAACTACCATATTCAACACGCCAAAAATCATGAGCAAGATGCCCCAGGTTGTTGTGGTTCCGGCCAGCGGGGCCAGCGCTCTCAGCAGGGCAATCAGACCTGCTTCGATAACCACGCCGGATAACATGGCGCTGATGCCGCTGGGCGCTTGCGAATGAGCGTCTGGCAGCCAGGTATGCATGGGCACAATGGCGATTTTTACGCCAAAACCAACGATAAACAGCCCACCGGCCGCCAGCAGCACCCATGAATCGGGCTGTCCGGCTGCGGCAGCCTGGATTTGCACAATATCCAGCGTGCCGGTTTGCGCCAGCACCAGCGCTATGCCCATCAACACAAACACCGAACCGACCGCACTTTGCACCAGATATTTGATGCCTGCTTCCAGAGAGGCGGCCTGATCGCGGTAAAAAGCAACCAACAAATAGGAGGTGATGGCCATGGCCTCGAACCACAGCCAGAGGTTAAAGAGGTCGGCGGCGCAGCCCAATCCCACCATCACGCCGGATATGGCCACCAGCATGGCGTAATATTTGGATTCGCCAAGCTCGCCGTGCATGTAAGTGTTGGAGTAAATGACGACCAGCGTGGAGAGGGCTAGCACGGCCGTTGCCAGCAGCAAGCTCAATCCATCCAGCCGCAGCGTAATCGTGCCCAAAGTATAACTGAGTGGGCCACTGGCCTTAAATGCTTGCCACGTCCAGGCGAAGGGCAGCCACGTACTGAGAATGGCTATCAACGCTACCCAACGGGCAACGGCCGTGTCTGTAGCCATCCGCCGCCGCGCCAGACGCCCTATCAAATACACCACCGGCGACCATAACAACGGCAGCCAGATCAGCCACAAAAATACGGGGAGATTTGTCAATGCGTTCATATCCATAAAACATCTCTCGGCTTAAGCCGCTCCCGCCAAGACCAACAGCACTACCACCAGCGCGGCGACAATGCCCAGCACATTCCAGTTCAATTGGCCGGTCTGCGATACCTGAAGCGCGGCCGCCGCTTTTTGCGTCAAGCTCACCGCGCCGCGGTTCAACGTTTCAGCTCCAAATCCGTTGGCGGCCGCTTGGCTAAAGCTTGAGAGCGCCAGAGCCAGCCTTGCCAGCCGGTCGCGCAGCAGCCATGCCGCTATGCCTAGAGCGATGACACCCAGTGCCAGCCACGTGGCCGGCTCCGATACAATTCTGAGCAGAATTTCGCCAAGGGTCATGGTGTGTAGCTCATGGTAAGGCAGCGTTGCCTGCAGCCAACTGCCAAATAAACCCACCAGCAGCCAGGTGGTCAGCGTGCCGAAGGCCAGCGGAATTAGCGCCGTTTTCATCGGCGAACCGGCGTCATGAACCTGTTTTTTGCCTTGCGGTTGGCCCAAAAATACCAGCGAAACCATGCGCAAGGTGTAATAAGCCGTGATGCCCGCGCCTAAAACCATGCCGCCATAAGCCCAAATCGGCCCATTTTCCAGCCCGCCTTCCAAAATGAGTTCTTTGCTCCAGAAGCCATTGAGGATGGGAAGCCCTGCCAGGGCTGCCGCCCCGATGATAAACACGGCGCTGGCAACCGGCATTTGCTTGCGCAGACCGCCCATCTGGCGCATGTCCCGCGTGCCGGTGGCATGGATCACCGCGCCCGCGCCTAAAAACAACAGCGCCTTAAACACGGCATGGCTGAAAAGATGGAATTGGCTGGCAAACACACCGCCAACGCCAATGGCGTAGACCATGTAACCCAATTGGCTGACGGTGGAATAAGCCAGCACGCGCTTGAGGTCTGTGGCCACAACGGCCGTTAGCGCCGCAAGCAGGGCAGTGATGAGGCCGACAAAGAGCACGGCCGTTCTCCAGCCCGTCACCTCTGCAAACGCCGGATAAAACCGGGCCAGCAAATAAACGCCTGCATTCACCATCGTCGCCGCGTGGATGAGCGCACTCACCGGCGTCGGCGCTTCCATCGCGTCTGGCAGCCAGGTGTGGAACGGAACTTGGGCCGATTTGGCCATCGCCGCGAACAAGAAAGCGAAGGCGATAAAGCTCAAAACGCCGCCTGGCAGCGTTTGCGCGTTCGCCAGCAGCGTGCTGATCTGATAGTCGCCCAGGTAAACATAGGTTGCCAGTGTACCCGCCAACAGGCCGATGCCGCCAAACTGCGTTATGATCAGCGCCTTGATGCCGCCGCGCACTGCTTTGGGATCGTCGTTATAAAAAGAAATGAGGGCATAAGAACACAGCGCCGTCATTTCCCAAAAGACAAACATCAGGAACAGGCTGCCTGTAAGCACCAGCCCGGCCATCGATCCGATAAAGAGCAGCACCAGGGCGTAGTAGCGGCCTAACTGCGCTTCACCACGCATATATTCCACGGAAAAAATGACCGCAAGACTGCCAATCACAGTGGCGACAACCGCCAGAAACACGCCCAAACCATCGGGTACAAAAGTAAACAGGCCAAACACGCTGCCTGCATCCAGGCTGATGACTGCCTGGTCGGCGGTATTGGGGATGAGGGCCAGGGCGGCTGCGCCTGCTGCCAACGAGAAGATGACGGCCAGCGCATGTTGGGCGCGCGGTCGATTATCACCGGCCAGCCAGACGCAAACTGCGCCCAGCCAGGATAATCCAATGGTAAGAATGATGAACCAGGCGCTCATAGATTACCTCCGCAGGGTGGCCAGATTTTTCACGTCCAAGGAGCCGGTGAGGCGTTTTACCTGGACAGCTAAAGCCAGGCCAATGACGGCCACAATGGTGTCGGCGACAATGACGGTAACGGCCAAACTTTGGCCCAAGTTAATTTGGCCGCTGATTTTCCCCGCCGCTACCAGAGCGATGATGGCGCCTTTGACCAAAATCTGGAGGGCGATGATCACTTGAAACAGGTTACGAACGGTGAGCAGGCCGTATAGCCCAACGCCGAGCAGGCATAAAACTCCGCCAGCGATAAGGGTGAATTCTGTGGTCATACGTGGGACTCCTTGATGGGCGCGTCTGAGGGTAGTTCCAAAGGGTAAGCTTGCGTTTGAGGAACGATCAGGGTGGTCTGGCGTGCCTTGTAATTGGCGATGGCTTGCTCTTCGGCCGTCTCTTTTTCGGCCAGAATGCCCAATATGCCTAAGACGCCGGCGAATATCAGCCCGATTTGGACGAGCATGTCCAGCCCGCGCTGGTCCCACAAGGTGGTGGAGAAGGAGGGTTCGGCTACGGCCGTACTCACCTCTGTCGCTGGCAATATAAACCAGCCCACCAGCCCGATCAGCGCCAGAGCCAGACTGCCAGCCAATGCCCAGGGCACTAACGGCCGTAACCCCAACGCATCCTCCCCGGCTATGGTAATGCCAAACACAAACAACACCGTAACCAGTCCAGCGCCTACGCTCAATTCAATTACGGCTACTTCATGTGCGCCCAGAAAATACAACAAACCGGCGACAATGCCGCTGGTACATGCCAGCCACAAAGCAGCGGCCAGCAGTTGTTTGGTTCGTAATGCTTGCAGCGCGCACAAGGCAGCGGCGATCATCAGAACAAGATTTAAATACATTGGAAAGCTCCTCCAGAGCATACGTTACGCGATCTCCCATTATGCAGACAGTGACACTTGTCATGGAAATGCGTGACAGAAATACCTTTTGTGAATTATTGCACAATCTGGTCTGGTGGAATCGAAAATGAATGGCAGAAAGGGGAAAATGTATAATTATCGCCAGCTTTGCTCTGGCTGTAGGTGGTCCAGGTTTGAAGAGGAAGTTCCGGGCGATTGCCCCCGGTCTGGCCCCAACGCGCAGACAAATCTCAGCCGGGATGGGCGATTTTGGTTGATTACGCGTGGCGTGAAATCGGGCTGGGTTTAGGCAGCGTTCCGATTTCGCCGCCAGCAGGTGAAAAATAAGATGCCGGTGACGAGGAAGGGCGAACTGTAGGCAAACGCCGAAAATAACTGGCGCTCAGGGAATGTGAGGTAGGCCAGAAAGGCGATACCCAGCGCGCTAAGCAGTGCTACCATGCTGCCTGCGGCCTCCCATCGCCAGGCGCATAAAATGCTGGCCGTGGCCACGCTTACCAGGGCGAAGAGGAGGATTGCGGCTTCAGGCAATTGTTGGGAGCGGGCGGCGGCGATGCCATCGGTGCCGATGACGCTCAGGTAGATCAGGCCGGTGAGAAAGGCCAGCAACCCTACGGAACGGGCGAAGAATCGCATGTCGCTGACTTGTTTTGGATTTTCTTGCGTCAGGTGGTTGTTGCCATTTGTGACGTGCGCCATGATGTCACCTCCATGATCCGGCTCGGGTGAGCGGATCGTTTATTTGTGTTGGGTGTTGGCGGCGATGGTGAACAAAAACGCAGGGTCTTTTATGGTCTAGTATAGGGGGAAACGGCCGTTTCCCCCTAGTAACGGTTGTCATCTGTAAGAGGTGACAGTGAGCTAAATCGCCCGCAGAAGGCAGGTTTACACGGTGTAGAGCGATTGCCGCCAGCAGGCCAGGCACAGCCCACCAGCGATCAGCGGCGGCAGCGCCAGCAGCGCCATCGCCACCAAAATCGTGGTGATGGAGAGCGATCCACGAGCCATCAGCGGGTAAATGACCATGATGACCAGACCGGCCAGGACTAACAATGCGCCGCCGATGTCTTCGCGCAGCCAGGCGATGATAGCCAGAACGAGGAAAATCAGGCCGGGAACGGTCGTGTGTACCACCACACCTATCGGGTCCAGACCTTCGCCGATGCCCGAGGCAAGGCCGAAAAAGACCCACCAGCCAGCCCACACCAGCGCAATGATGCGAGCAAGATATTTAAATGTACGCGATTGTTTCATGGTCCCTCCAAGAAGGCAGAGGGCTATGGGGATGGGTTAGTGGGAGCGGATGAGCAGCAAAGGTTGGCGGGCGTGTTGCAGTACCCCAGTAGCCACACTGCCAAACAAAACACGAGCCAGGCCACTACGGCCGTGGCTGGCCATGGCGATTAAATCAACATCCGCCTCATTGGCGATCTCAATAACGGTTTCGACCACCGGGCCGCGTCTAACAAGGCGCTGCACCATGATGCCCAATTCTTGTAGATGGGCGCAGTGCGCGTCGAGATACGCTTCGGCGTCGGTTATCTGCTGTGCAATGAGGTTTTCCGGTTCAAATGAGGTTAGCGGATCGTAGGGACTGACGAGTACGACTTCTCGCTCGATCACTTGCAGCAAGGTTACCGAGGCCTGATTGCACTGCGCCATGTCGATGACGTGGGGTAGGATGGCCTCAGCGCGATCAGAACCATCTAGCGGAACCAAAATCTTTTTATACATAGGCGCCTCCCTTTTATGTGTGCTCCAATTGGAGCAATCTCGCGGATTATTAATAACGCCAGCTTTTGCTGCGTTTTATCCGTTTGCGCGCTTTTTTCATCAGCAGTTCGTGGAAATTGCGCTCTGGCTCGCCGGGGGCGGGATGGCGTAAGACGTATTTGCCATTCGCCTGCAAATCCCAGGCCAGCCGGTTGTCGCTGAGCGCCGCTTCCAGAATGTCTATCAGCCGCTTTTGTAAGGTGGGTTCGTCGATTGGGGTAATCAATTCCACGCGGTCGTTCAGATTTCGGCCGCGCCAATCGGCGCTGCCGATAAAAATGTGTGGTTCACCGTTGTTGTGGAAATAAAAGATGCGATCATGTTCTAAAAAGCGGCCTAAGATGCTGATGACGCGGATGTTTTCGCTGAACCCCGGTAGGCCTGGCCGAAGTTGGCAGTGTCCGCGCAAAATCAGGTCGATTTGCACGCCGGCCTGGGAAGCGGCGTACAGTTCCCGGATGATTTTTACGTCGTCGAGGGCGTTCATTTTGGCGATGATACGGCCGTTGCCAAACTTCCGCGCATTGCTCATCTCCTGTTCGATGAGATCAGAAAATGCCTGGCGCATGTAGCGGGGCGCCAGCAGCACCCGTTTATATTCTTGTCCTGGGGCGTACCCGGTGAGCGAATGAAACAGGTTCACAATATCTCGCCCAATTTCGGGATCACAGGTAAGCAGCCCTAAATCTGTGTACAACCGCGCCGTTTTGGGATGGTAGTTGCCCGTGCCGATGTGGCAATAGGTGCGCAGCCCATTTTGTTCCTGCCGCACGACCAGGGTGGCTTTGGTATGGGTTTTCAGGCCAACCAAACCATAAGTGACGTGTACGCCGGTGTTTTCTAGCTGCTGCGCCCATTCGATGTTGTTCGCTTCGTCGAAGCGCGCCTTCACTTCTACCAGCACCGCCACCTGTTTGCCGCTTTCGGCGGCTTGTTTCAAGGCCGCCACGATGGGCGATTCGTCAGAAGTTCGGTAGAGGGTTTGTTTGATGGCTACCACGTCCGGATCGACGGCCGCTTCTTCCACCAGGCGCTGCACGCTGGCGGTAAACGATTCGTAGGGGTGGTGGACGAGCAAATCGCCTTTGCGAATGATAGCGAAGATATTTTGTGTATCTTTTGTTTCCCCTTCGTGCAGCAAACGCGGCGGGATGACCGGTTCCCAGGGTTCATCTTTGAGTTGGGGGTAATTGAGGGCGGCGATGGCGAAACAGTCGGTGAGGTCGATGAGGCCGTTGACTTCGTACACGTCTTCCTGGTTTAAGCCTAATTCGCGGGCGAGAAGACGGCGGTCGTAATCGGGCATTTTGTGGTCTACTTCCAGTCGTACCACAGGAGCGAACCGCCGCCGGCGCAGTTCGGCCGAAATCATTTTAAGCAAGTCTTCGGCTTCTTCTTCGTCACGCAGGATGTCGGCGTTGCGGGTGATGCGGAAGGGATGGATGCTGATTACGTCCATGCCGGCAAAGAGTTCGGCGGCGTGTTGGGCGATGATTTGCTCCACGGGGAGAAAATATTGGTGGTGGGGCAGGGTGTGGGGCGGGTCGGCAGGGACGGGGATCCATCGCTGCGTGGGGACTTTGAGTCGGGCAAAACGCATGGCGTCTTGTTCGGTCTGGCGCAAGATGACGGCCAGCGATAGGCTGAGGTTGGAAATGAACGGGAACGGATGGCCCGGATCGACGGCGAGGGGGGTGAGGATCGGGAAGATTTCGGTCCGAAAATAGTGGGCCAGTGCTTCTTTTTGCCGGTCGGTCAGGTCGGTGTAGTCGCAGATGACGATGCCGGCGTCGCGCCGCAGGGCTGGTTTTAGATTGGACTCCCAGGTTTCGGTCATTTTGTGGTGCATGGCGATGATGGCGTCACGCAGGAAGGCGAGTTGTTGGCTGGGGGAACGGCCGTCTGCCGACAAAATTTGCACCCCGGCCGCTTCCAGCTGCTTCATCGCGCCGACACGTTTTTGGATAAACTCGTCCAGGTTGCTGGCGGTAATAGCCACAAATTTGACTCGTTCGAGCAATGGCGTGCGTTCATCTAAAGCCAGGTGCAAGACGCGCCAATTGAAATCTATCCAGCTTAATTCCTGGTTGAAGTAGAGCGCCGGGTGTTTGAGGCTGGCGTCTTCCGGGACGATCTGGGGCACGACAGCCCAGGGAATGGTGAAGGGAGCGGGCGTTGGCAGTATTTCCTGCCCGTTGGGCGGGGGCGGCGGGGCTGTAAGGTTGGGGAGGGAAACGGCCGTTTCCTCCACGTTGGTTTGCTCTTTCGTCTCTTTTTCTTCGGTCATGGTGGCTGTCCCTTTTAAGCGTTGGTCATTTTCAGTATGACAAAAAAAGCCGCGAATTGTTAGTGATAAATGTCATGCATCCTGCCCCAGACGCCTATGTGTGTTATACTCGCCAAACTTGAATTGTAAGCCTTTAAGGAGAAAAATACCCATGCGGGGTCGCATTAAAACTGAAAGAGAAATTGCCAGAATGCGCGTCTCCGGGCGCATGGTAGCTGAATGTTTTGCGCTACTTGAAGAAAATATCAAGCCCGGGGTCAGTTTACGTGTTCTTGACCAACTTGTCGAAAATTACATCCATAAACAAGGGGCTGAACCCTTGTATAAAGGGTACCAGGGCAGTTCCGCCGACCATCCACCGTTTCCCGGCGTTATTTGCGCTTCCGTAAACCACGAAATTTGTCATGGCCTGCCCAATGATCGGTTCTTAAAAGAGGGCGATGTGGTGGGCATTGATATTGGCCTACGCCATAAGGGATATTGCGGCGACGCCTGTGTTACTTTTCCTGTAGGCGAGGTTTCGCCGCAAGTTGAGCGGCTGTTGGCCATTGGCAAAGAGGCGCTGCGTGTGGGCATTGAAGCCGCCCAACCTGGCAATTATCTCAATGACATTGGCAAAGCGATTAACGATTACGCCGACACCCAGCACGTATCGGTGGTGCGCGAATGGGGCGGGCATGGTCTGGGCCGGGTGCTGCACGAGCCGCTGTCGGTGTCGCATATTCGCCAGGCATCGCCGGGTCCGCAGCTTCGGCCTGGCATGACGTTTACCATCGAGCCGATGATTAATGCCGGCGGTCACGAATGGATTTTGCTGAAGGATGGCTGGACGGTGATTACGGCCGATGGCTCGCTTTCGGTGCAGTTTGAACACAGCCTGGCGATTACCCGCAAAGGACCGGAGATACTGACCACGCTTTAGAATGGGCTTGTTTGGTTTTGTGGGGTAGTGTGAGATGCGTGATGCGTGACCCAGGGGGCGTCACGCATCATTTGTTATGGTGAGATTTGCTGGTTTATCTGACTCAGGGTTTGGTTTTGGGGTTTTCGGCGGCGGCGCAGCCGGGACCGCTGCAGGCCTATTTGCTGTCGCAAACCATTCGCAATGGCTGGCGGCGCACACTTTCGGCGGCGTTTGCGCCGTTGATTAGTGATGGGCCGATTGTTTTGCTGGTTTTGTTGGTGTTGACGCGCACGCCGGATTGGTTTTTGAATTTGATGCGTCTGTTGGGCGGGTTGTTTTTGTTGTATCTGGCCTGGGGGGCGTATCGGGCGTTTGTGCAGGCGGCGGCGGAGGTTACGGCCGTATCCGATACGGCCGTTGCGCAGCAAAGCATCTTCAAAGCCGCTTTGATGAATGTGCTCAGCCCAAACCCGTACATCTTTTGGGGCACCATCGGCGGCCCCATTTTGATCAGCGCCTGGCGAGAGTCGGTCGGTGGTGCGGCGGCCTTTTTGCTGGGCTTCTATGGCACGTTGATTGGTGGATTTATGGCCTTTATTGCGCTGTTTGCGGTGGCCAAGAGTCTGGATCCACGTCTGAGCCGTGTGTTAAGCGGCGTGTCGGCATTGGCGCTGGCTTTGTTTGGCCTTTATCAGTTGTGGTTTGGCCTGAGCGGCTTTTGGGGCTGAGAGAATTGGCGACCGGCGATGGCGTACCGCCAATCTCCGATCGCCAAAATTTTGTCAGGTGGGGGTGGGAACGGCCGTTCCCCTAATTTCCATTCATCGTTTTCATCAGCAAAGACACCGAATACATCAGCGAATCGCCATGCTCGTCCAGAACGCGCAAGCGTTCCAGTTCAGCCAGACGCTCCATGTCATCGGCATTGAATAAACTGATGACCTTGTGGATATCTTCGAGCGCTTTGGTGGTGGTTTGGGTTTGCACTTCCCGTTCATGAGCCGTCTGCAACGCTTTTTCCACTTGTGGCGGCATCACAACCGGCCCGATTTTGGTATCGACATCGGCAATGTCGTTAAAACCAATGCCCTGTATCCGGCTGGTAACTTCTGCGCGCAGCTCCTTTTCCAAATTTTTAATGGCATCCTGGCAGTACAAATCTGTGACGTTCTTTTGTTCGATGATGTAACGCAGAGAGTGGACAACACGACCACTAATCATATTGTTGGAGTATTGTGGTAGGGCGCGGGCCAGTTTGTACTCGATTTTGGGCCGAATTTTAACCGGATCCAGCGTGTACCCCATTGACCAGTTGATGGTTAGTGGAATGCCTTCTTTTGTGCGCACATAGTCGGTGACCCCTTTCGCGGTTTGGGGTTTTTTGCTAATGGTATCTTGCACGTATTCCTGGAACGGGTTGATGAAGTGTTGGTAGGGGAGACGGTTGAAAAGCAGTTGATTGATGAGTCTTTTTTCGTGGCGGTTAAACGGCCGTTCCCCGTCAATGGGTTTACTGGGGTTGGAATCAATAAAATAAACAAAATTGTGGGTGTGCCTGGCGAAAATGACGGCCACGGACATCTCGTCAACGACTATCGTACCGGCCTTAAAAAACAAAAAGATGCCGTAGGCAGCCCAAAGAATTAGCAGAATCAAGGCGGCAAATTCAAAGGACCAGGCCAGTTGAAAGCCAAGGGCGCTTATGGCGGCGATTGTTACGAGGGTATAGACGAGGGTGGTTATGAGTAAATTTCTGTGCGACATGGGTACTCCCGATAGTGGTGAACAAATCAGGTTCTGTTTGATTTATTCGCCGGCATAGCTTGTCACAAGTTCATTGCACCAAAAAAGACACAGCTACGAGTTTACCATATTTTGACGGCGTTTTGGTAGAAGACATCGGTAAGGGGTGAGGCGCGTGAAAGTGGGAAACGGCCGTTTCCCGCCCCTCCTTTGCCTTCCCTAAATTGTTGTGCAAAACATTTGCATATTTGTTAGCAGCATGTCAAAATTAGGTTGAAATATAAACAAAATATATAATTTGCTCGCCTACCTGGCAATTCCGGCCCTTAAAAAGCTGCCGAAATTGGTCGTTCCGAGCAAATCCGCGAGGAAATTGTGAACCGTTTGAAAAAGTATTGGTGGGTGATCGTTTTAGTCGTGTTGGGGTTTGGCGCTGGCGGCGCTTTTATGTGGGTTAGCGATGTAGCAACGCCGATGCCCGAAGCGCTGGCGGCGTTAGTGTCGGATACGGCCGTTACCGTTACCACAGATCCCTGGTACGTCTTTCAGCCGACGGGGCAGCAGCCCACGACCGGCTTTATCTTTTACCCTGGCGGCAAAGTAGACCCCCGCGCCTACGCCCCGGCCGCCAGAGCCATCGCCGAAGCTGGCTATCTGGCCGTCATTACGCCCATGCCCCTCAACCTGGCCGTTATCTCCCCCAGTGAAGCAGACGGTGTGGTGCAGGCTTTCCCGGAGATTCAGCATTGGGTGATTGGGGGCCATTCTTTGGGCGGCTCGATGGCCGCCAAATATGTATTTGATCGTCCTGGCAGCATGGATGGCGTGGTGTTTTGGGCTTCGTACCCGGCCGGCAGTAACAGTCTGGCCGACCGCGATGTGCTCATTTCGTCTATTTCTGGCACATTGGATGGATTGGCGACGCCGGAAAAAATTGAGGCTTCACGGCCGTTACTACCTGCCAATACCACCTGGCTGCCCATCGAGGGTGGAAATCATGCCCAATTTGGCTGGTATGGCCCGCAGAGCGGCGACAACCCCGCCACTATCAGCCGTGAAAGCCAGCAGCAGCAGACCATTGCCAGTACGCTGGCAATCTTAGAAGCGGCCAGCCAACCATAGGAGTTATCTTTTATGATACCAACACGTTCTTTAGGTCAAACCGATAGGCACATTACGCCCATTGGCTTGGGCGCGTGGCAGTTTTCTGAAGGCCAGGGGTTTACCGGCATGTTTTGGCAGGGTTTAACGGCTGAGGAGACAGACGCGATTGTTCAGGCGGCGCTGGATGGCGGCATCAACTGGTTCGATACGGCCGAATTGTATGGCAACGGCCGTTCCGAACGCGCGCTCAGCCGGGCCTTGCAGCACGCCGGACAAACCGACGCCGACGTCATCGTGGCCACCAAATGGAGTCCCATTATGCGCACGGCCGTTGCCATTCACCGCACCATCGACACACGCATCAACAATCTGTCCCCATTTACCATCGCCCTACATCAGGTCCATAACCCCGCTTCCTTCTCTTCGCCCGAAGCGGAAATGGACGCGATGGCCGATTTGCAGGCTGCCGGCAAGATTCGCGCTGTGGGCGTGAGCAACTTTTCGGCTCAATCCATGACCCGCGCCCACGACCGCCTATATCAACGCGGCGGCTTCCTGGCTTCGAATCAGGTGAAATACAGCCTGCTGGATCGGCGAATTGAGGACAATGGCATTTTGGCGCAGGCCAAAAAACTGGGAATCACCATCATTGCCTATTCGCCGTTGGAGATGGGGCTGCTTTCCGGCAAATTCCACGCCGACCCGGATTTGCTTAACGGCCGTCCCTTCATCCGCCGCCGCCAACTGGGGCGCAAAATCGAAGCGAGCCGCCCTCTCATCGACGGCCTGAACAAAATTGCCGCAGATCATGGCGTAACGGCTTCGCAGGTGGCTCTAAACTGGCTGGTCAACTTTCATGGCGACACGGTGGTGGCTATTCCCGGCGCCAGCAAAGTCCGCCACGCCCAGGAAAACGCCGGGGCCATGACTTTTTCGTTGTCGCCAGAAGAAATGGCGCAAATCGACCGTCTCTCGCGCCAATTTATTTGAGTGCGGCGGTTTTTCAATGGGTCCAATCTGCATGATTGGACCCATCCGGGCTGGCAAACCACATTGCCCAAGGCCCGCAGACGCTAGTCGTCGGCTGCGCCTTTGTCCAGATAAACTTGCAGCATGGCGCACGTTTCCCGGACAGCCTCATGGCGGGCCATGTAGCGTCTGCCTTCCGGTTCGACGGTAAGCTGCACCAGACGCGCCAGGCGCAGGGCGTGCAGGTGGTGGACCACCGTGGGTGCGCGCAGGCGCAGGCGGCGGGCCAATTCGGCCGGAGTTAGCGGTTCTTCGGCCAGATAGCGCAAAATGCGCAGGCGGGTGGGGTCGGCCAGAGCCTTGAGCGATTGGAACAGCATGTCGGGCACAATGGCTCCGGGCACTAACGAAGCGTCAGACGGCCGTCCCCCAAACACCACCATATCCCTCTCCGGCCCAATCTGCCCATAAATCATCAATGGGTCGCCCCAAAATGACGGCGCCAGGACCAATTCTTGCCTTTCCAAAGACCCGGTCAGGCGTACACCTTGCGAGAGCGTCTCGATGAGCGCCGCGAGGGGCATTTGCTGCGCCAGCTGTTGGGCGCGAGCCAGCGCAGTTTCCAGCGCCGGGCCAATTCGCAGCTCTTCCTCAGCGAAGAAGACTTCGTAATAGGTTTGCAGGCCGGCCAGCAGACCCTCGCCGGTTTCTAACGGCCGTGACCACGCCTCCAACGCCCAAATTGCCTTCTCTTTCAATTCTTTGCCGGTCAGTTTTTGGCCCCAGACGGTGTGATACAGTTCCTGGAGTCTGGTCAGGTCGGTGTTTTGCCAGGCGCGGCGGGCGGCAACGTCTTCCAAAATCACAAAAATTTCTGGCGGCAAATAAGGCGCTTTGGCAATGGCCGCCAGCCGGTTTTCTGGCGCAATGGCTGCCAGGGTTTGGAGGACGGCCAATCCATTTTTGGGCGCTGGCAAGTTATACAACCAGTGCAACGGCGTGCTGATAGCCGGCAAGATGGCTTGCAGCGCGTCGCGTTCGGCGTTGGGCAGCCGTGAGCGCACCCCGGCGGCCCACGCGCCGCGCAGCCCAAATTTGTCTGGCGCATGGAGTACATTCAGGCTGATAAACATGTCGTAGGCTGTGCCAATATCCCATCGTAACGTTGGCGTCTGCATAGCGGTTGCTTGTCCTTTTTGCATCGTTTCTTCTGTGCCCATGAAGGTGATTGTAACAACGATTGCGATTTGTTGTTAGACAATTATCGAATGAAATCCAGGAAGGGGGGCACGGCCGTTCCTCTCAAAGCGTTATCGATTGCCCCACACCTTCCCATGGTCGAGTTTTTGGCGCGCATCTTCCCTCTTGACACGGCCGCCCCATTCCCTTTATCTTTACCCACAGCATTTTCAACCTCCAATCCCAACTTTTTTCAAAGGATGCCCGTCATGATGTTGGATTCGTTTAACTGCCCCTCTTGTCACGCCAGCCTGGATTTGCCGGAAAATCTGACGCAGCCTATCGTCAAATGCCCCTATTGCGGCACAACGGTCATTGTGCCGGAGGAGCTGCGCCAATCACAAAAAAGGCCGGAAGGATCACAGAGTTATGACAAAGGCGTCGCCGAGATTCTGGAATTGATTCAGAGCGGCAATAAAATCGAGGCCATCAAACAATACCGCCAGTTGTTTAACGTGGGTTTGAAGGAGGCTAAAGATGCCGTAGACGCTCTGGAAATGAACATGGTCGGCGCTGTTTATATGCCGTCAACGGCCGTGCAGCGTGGCAGCAGTTGTCTGGGTGGTTTACTCACGCTGGTGTTGGTTTTAGGCGCGATTGGCATGGCGGCATTTTTCTTTTTGCGGCCCAGCATAAGTACCATCAGTAGTATTGATGAGGCTGTCAGCCTGATCAGCGAAGGCGTGCCCGCCCAACTTGCTCCGGTGCTGCTCAACGGTCCAGAACTGCTGCTGCCGGTAGGCGATGGCGCGCTGGCCGATGTGGCCTATACCAGCCGCGATTACAACCAGGAAGCTATGTGGGTGAACGCCTTCACCGGCGCGACCGGCCAGGCGGCCTGGCAAAGCGAGCCGCTGAATGACGATTTGGGCAATCAACTGCTTTTTGCCGATGATCGGCATGTTTATTACGTCAGTGAAAATAAGTTGATGGCGCTGGACCGGGCAAACGGCCGTACCGCCTGGCAAACCACCCTCAGCGACCGTCTGCCCTACACCTGCGGCGACTGCATCCTGTCGTTTGGCGACCGGCTGGTGGTGCAAACGCTGGACAATAAGCTGCATGGTCTGGATGCGCTCACCGGCGAAGAAGGATGGGTGGTTAACCTGGATTCGTCGTCGGGTGGGCAAATGCGGGTGGGCGAGTGGACGGCCGTTCTCGCCGACAATTCCGAAACCGGCGGCGGCCTGGACCTGTACGACCCGGTCACCGGCAGCCTGGCCCAGCGCATTGAGCCACGCTGCCCGCACCCCAATTTCGATCCTCAGGAGCCGTCCTTCACCGATCCCATCCTCGTCGACGAAAACGAACAAAGCGTCTACTTTATCTTTGGCTTTTTTGACCCGATGTGCATCCAAAAGTGGGATTACGTTGCCAATACGCAAACCTGGAACACGTTCATCGAGCAGGATTTGCCGCCCAGCGACACCGCTTTTGTGCAGGATGCGAATAATCTCTATTACAACACCACCGATCACCAGATATTTGCCGCCGCCAAGAGCGATGGAACCATCACTATGCTGGCCCAAGACGACGGCTACACGCTGGTTCCGCAGACGACCCGCAGCAACGTGCTGCTGGTCAAAGCCATCCGCTCGGTAGGCAGCAGCCGGGAGGAATTGTGGGGCGTGGATGCCGTCAATGGCGGCGTGTTGTGGAAATTTGTGCCGCAGGCCGAAGAGGAATTGGTTCCTGGTTCGTTGGACGTGGTGTACGAATCCGACACTGGTTTTTGGACGGCGCAGCCGACGTTGAGCGGCGTGCGCTTGCTGCAGGCCCGGCCGAACCCACCGCGTCTGGTCGTGGAGACGTTGGGTTTGCAAGACGGGGCCAGCAGCGGCCAAAAGGAAATCCCGCTGAACGTGTCGGTGGAATCGTCTTACTGGGTTTCGCTGTTGGGTTGGGAAAGCGACGTGGCCTGGTTGGAGGTGGACCTGAAGCAGTTTACGGCCGTAAACACGACAACGAGCGAGGTTGTGCTGCGCGCGCCGTAGGCAAGGATTCCAATGATCAATTGCCCACGATCAATGGTCAACTGTCGGTTTCGCGGCGTTCTTGTTGGCCGATAAAAATGAGGGATTCCAGGTCTTCGCTGTCTTGCGGAGTGTAGCGGGCGACAACTTGGCGCACATTGGCCAACGCCTTGTCATCGGCCCAGCCGAGCATCGTGGTGACATCGCCAAAGTCGCGTCCGCGAGAGGCTGCCATTTTCATGAGAACGAGGTACGGCAGGCCAAGCACCGGATACCCGGCGGGGTCGGCTGTGGGCTGGTTTAAGGCTTCTTCAAGCCAGGGTTGGCTGCCTAGTAAAAGGTCAATTTCCACGCCATCGGGCGATTGTAAAACGTAACCGGGAATGGAGAGGGGCTGAACGATTTCAAAGTGGGCGGCTTTCAGGTGTTGGAGCACGGCCGTTTCGTCTTCGGCTCGTACCAAAATGTCCATGTCTTTGGTCATGCGCTCGGGCATGTAGGCGCGGGTGGCAACGCCGCCCACAATGACCCATTGAAAACCCTGTAAAATGTCGCGTAAATCGGGCCA
The DNA here is from genome assembly GCA_017993775.1 of Chloroflexota bacterium. GTDB lineage: Bacteria > Chloroflexota > Anaerolineae > Promineifilales > Promineifilaceae > Leptovillus. Next base: position 66,338 of record JAGOMA010000017.1, read on the forward strand.
ATCATTCATGGCGGTCCTCTGATACATCATGGCGTGGCTGCTGCCCGTGCCGGGACGCGCCCGGCGTTGAGCCATGTCAATGAGCAAGCGGCGGCGCTGGCGGGAGGTAAGTTGTCCGTTGGGGGCGATGTGGGCGACGGCCGTTGGAATTTCATTCATCGGTTCGTATGATAATCGTTACACAATCCTGCCAATCATAGTTCGTTGAAATAGTCAGTGTCAACTCGCTTGATTTCATAAGAAACCACCAAGCTGACGCCCATATTGTAATCAATCATCAATTGAGCGAGTAACTCTCCATCAATCAGAACGATTTTGCTGTCAATTAAAGAAGCATAATCTTTGGCTTGTTGGGTGAACGTGCTAGTTGTGATGAATACGCCCTTGCGCGCTCGTTGGCCCTGCAAAGCTCCAGCGAATTTTTGAATTTCTGGGCGACCGATAGTGGTTCCATCCCATTTTTTAGCTTGAATATAAACAATATCTAAGCCGAGACGATCCTCTTTGATGATACCATCAATGCCGCCATCGCTGGTCTTGCCAATGGCCTGCCCGGCATCCTGGCGCGTGCCACCGTAACCCATTTCTACCAATAAATCAACTACTAACCTTTCAAAAAACGTGGCAGAACAACCTTTGATGGTGTCCAAGAGTTCGGAGGCCAATTCTTTGCGCAACTGCTGGTAAACAGATTCAATTTCCTCTTCAGGTGTTTGCCCGTCATCGGTTTGTGCGTTTTGTGGCACGGTCATTTCCTCCGCCGGCTTCTGAAAAGCAACAAACTCTGGAAACTGGAGCAAAAACTTATTGTTGATTTTCGACGGATTTTGTTTTAGGACTGACAAACCACGGTTAGTAATCCGAAAGTAACCACGTTTTGGCGATTCTAGTAAACCGGCTTTTTTCAAGTAAGCGCGTGCCCATCCGACCCGGTTATCGAAAGCAGCTTGGCGGCCACTTGGCAGTAGCTCCTCGCGCTCTGCTTGTGTCAAATTAAATTTGTCTGCTAAAAAGTCAATTGCGTCGTGTAAGGAATGCTCTTGTTGATCGTGTGCCAGCTTGAGCAATGGCAACATCAGTGATTGATAGTCTGGAACAGCCATTTCCTCTCCTTGAAACTTTGTGAATGACCATTAAAACATGGCTACATGCGAAACGTCCCGTAACGGCCGTCTCCCATCCCCACATTCAACGTCGCCGAAAAGGCCAGGGCGAGGGCCTGTCGCGTTTGCGCCGGGTCTAGAATGCCGTCGTCCCAGAGGCGGGCGGTGGCGAAGTAGGGGTCGCTCTCGCGGGCGTACTTTTCCAGGATGGGGCGCTTAAATTCCTCGGCGGCGGCGACAATCGCCGCTTCGCCGGGATTGTCTAGCTTGCTCAGCACGCGGTCCTGGCCGACGGTCCAGAGGGTGTTGGCGGCGCTGTCGCCGCTCATGACGCTGATGCGGCTGTTGGGCCAGGTGAACAGGAAGCGTGGGTCGTAGGCGCGGCCGCTCATGCCATAGTTGCCCGCTCCATGGCTGACGCCGTGGAAGAGGGTGATGCGCGGCACATTGACGGTGGAAACGGCCGTCACCATCTTCGCCCCATCCTTGGCAATTCCCCCGTTCTCGTACTGCTGCCCCACCATAAAGCCGGTGATGTTCTGCATAAACAGCAGCGGCGTGCCCCGCTGCCCGCACAGCTGGATGAAATGGCTGGCCTTCAGCGCCGATTCGCTGAACAGCAGGCCATTGTTGGCCACAATGCCCACCGGGATGCCCATGATGTGGGCGAAGCCGCACACAATCGTCGTGCCGTAGCGCGCCTTAAACTCGCTTAGGCGCGAGCCGTCCACCAGCCGGGCGATGACTTCGCGCACGTCAAACTGCTGGCGGTGATCGGCCGGCAGCACGCCGTACAGCTCTTCGGGGTCGTAGGCCGGGTCTTCGGGCGCTTGCAGCACCACGGGCATGCTTTTGCGGCGGTTGAGATGGCTCACCGTCTCGCGCACGCGGGCCAGGGCTTCGTTTTCATCGTTGGCGAAGTGATCGGCGACGCCGCTGAGGCGGGTATGCACGTCTGCGCCGCCCAGGTCTTCGGCGGACACCTCTTCGCCGGTGGCCGCTTTGACCAGCGGCGGCCCGGCCAGGAAGATGGTGCCATTCTCGCGCACGATGATCGTTTCGTCGGACATGGCCGGAATGTAGGCGCCGCCGGCCGTGCAAGAGCCTAAGACGGCCGAAATTTGCGGGATGCCTTTGCCCGACATGCGGGCGATGTTGTAAAAAATCCGCCCAAAGTGGTCACGGTCGGGGAAAACGTCGGCTTGCAGCGGCAGGAACGCGCCGCCAGAATCTACCAGGTAGATGCAGGGGAGGCCGTTTTCCTCGGCGATGGTTTGGGCGCGGAGGTGCTTTTTGACGGTTTCGGGGAAGTAAGTGCCGCCTTTGACGGTGGGGTCGTTGGCGATGATCATACATTCCAGCCCTTCCACGCGGCCGATGCCGGTGACGATGCCCGCGCCGGGGGCCTCGCCGTGGTACATTTCCCAGGCGGCCAGGGGCGAAAGTTCGAGGAAGGGACTGTTGTCGTCGAGGATGGCTTCGATGCGCTCGCGGACGAGTAGTTTGCCCCGGTCGCGCTGGCGCTGGATGGTGCGTGACGGCCGTTCTCCTGCCGCCTGCTGCTGGCGCTCATGGAGTTGTTCGGCTAAAGCTCTGTTGTGGGCGTAGTTGGTCTGGTAGTCGCTGCTGGTGGTGTGAAGGTGGCTGATCAGTTGGCTCATGGGATTTATCCTGGGCTAGTTGGAGCGGGTGATCTCAAAAAGAGTTTCCATCATCAAATGCAAGATTTCATCAACCTTTTCGTCGGCCACGCCGCTCTTTTGTGAGAGGTGGGCCACAAGTCTGGCGCGGTCTTTGGGATCAGTGGAAAGGTCCATAAGGATGCGAAGCCATAATTCCGGATCGATTTGTATCTTGTCTTCTTCAGGTTCCATGTCGTAATCCACTCCTGTGTTGGGATTCTGACTGTAGATTGATTTGTTTCCGCCCGTAATTGTAGCAGAATTGAGCGTGGATGGGCCTATAGCAGGATTGTCTGCGCGGAGATTGTTCAGTACTATGAGGTGGCAAGTAAAGGAGAGCGTATGGCTGAGATGAAGGTTTGCCCCGAATGTGGCGCGAGGTTGTTTTTTGGCGGCGACGGCCGTTCCCGCATCTGTGAAACGTGCGGCTACAAAGAAGCCATCCAAAAGGAAATCCCCAAGCCGGAAGAACTGGTGCGTGATCTGCGTTACGCGGCGCAGTATGCCCAGCCGGGCCAGGAGCCATCCATGTTCCGCAGCAATGTGCGCCTGCTGTTGGCGCAGGCTAAAGGCGCGGTCAACGAGGGCAACCGCGAGGAAGCCTATTTTTGCCTGGAGAAGCTGCTGCATGCCGACGCTGATGACAAGCAGTGCGCCGAGGCGTGGTTGTGGCTGGGCCAGATTTACACCGCGCCCGAAGAGCGGCGCGTCTGTCTGGAGCAGGTGATTGCCCATGAGCCGAATAATCCGTTGGCGCGGCGCGGGCTGGCGATTTTGGACGGCCGTCTTCAACAAGCTGACATTATCAACCCGGATCAATTGGGGGAAACGGCCGTGCCCGACGACCCCCAATCCATCCAGGCGGAGCATTTCCAGTGCCCGCGCTGCGCCGCGCGCATGAATTACACCACCGATGGCCGGGCGTTGGTCTGCGAGTTTTGCAGCTATCGTCAGGAGCTAACTGCCGACGGACCCAGCGCAGAGGTGAATACGTATGGCATTGGCGGCGGCGAGCAGGATTTTATTGCCGTGCTGGCCACCGAAAAAGGGCATGTGCAGCCGGTGGCCATGCGCGCCTTTCACTGTATGGGCTGCGGCATCGAATTTGTCTTGGGTCCGGCTACGTTGTCCCTAACCTGCCCGTACTGCGATTCGGTGTACGTGACCGAGGCCGCTGAAACGCGGGAAATCCACCCGCCGCAGGCGCTCATCCCGTTTACCATCAGCGCAGATGATGTGAAACAGAGGCTGCGCGATTGGTTTAAGGAGCGCAAGGTGGAACGACCGCGCGTCTCGCCCGTTGTGGGGGTGTATGTGCCCGTGTGGACGTTTGACGTGGGTGGGGAACTGCGCTGGCACGGCCGTGTGCGCCGGGGCGATGATTGGGTTCCGGTGTCCGGGGTGAAACAATTGCTGCTGGATGACGTGCTGGTTCCGGCTACCGGCAAGCTGCCGGCGGCTCTCCGCGATATTTTGCACAGCTATGCGCCGGAAGGTATGGTGGTGTACGATGCGCGGTATCTGGCCGATTGGCCGGCCGAGCGTTACCAACTCACCCTGGCGGAAGCGTCTTTACAGGCGCGAAAACAGGTGCTGCAAGATTTGCGCAAACGGCCGTATGAAATCACCGGCGGCGAGATGGTGAATGATTTGGCGTTTAACTCCAGCGGCATGATGGTGGAATCGTTTAAGCTGGTGCTGCTGCCGGTGTGGATGATGCATTACAAAGTTGATGCTGTGGTGTATGACGTGCTGGTGAATGGGCAAAACGGCCGTATCCTGGGCCAATATCCGCAAACGGCCGTGGGGAAACTGGTTTCCTGGTTGAAAGGGGGATAGGCGGGGTGAACGGCCGTTCCTGCGGCGTAGATTGGACCAATCTCCAGGATTGGTCCAATCTATAAAACAGTTACGTGGCAAAAAGGCCGCCATGCGCCGGGGCCAGCCTGGCAGAGAAGTGGCGCAGCACCGGCGGCGATGCCACGATGCGCACGCCGCGAATTTGTTCCTTTATGGTGTTGACGTGCAAAATCACCTCGGCCAGATAATCGACGTGGCTTTGGGTGTAGACGCGGCGCGGGAAGGCCAACCGCACCAACTCCATGGCGGCGGGAATTTCACGGCCGTCTGGCTGCTGCCCAAACATCACCGACCCAATCTCCACCGAACGAATCCCGCCCTCCAGATAGAGCGCCAACGACAGCGCCCAGGCCGGATATTCGCTCTGCGGAATGTGCGGCAGCATCCCTTTGGCGTCGATGTAGATGGCGTGGCCGCCCGGCGGCTGCATAATCGGCACGCCCGCTCTGGTCAAAATATCGCCCAGGTAGGCCACCGAGCGCAGGCGGTATTCCAGGTAATCTTCGTGCAAAACCTCTTCCAAGCCGACGGCGATGGCTTCCAAATCATATCCCGCCAGACCGCCGTAGGTGGGGAAGCCTTCGGTGAGGATGAGCATGTTTTTGCATTCTTGCGCCAGGGCATCGTCATTAAGGGCCAGGAAGCCGCCAATGTTGGCCATGCCATCTTTTTTGGCGCTCATCGTCGCGCCATCGGCATAACTGAACATTTCCTGGGCGATTTCCAGCGGGGTTTTGTCGGCGTAGCCCTCTTCGCGCAGTTTGATAAAGTAGGCGTTTTCGGCGAAACGGCAGGCATCCAGGAAAAAGGGCACGCCGTAGCGGTGGCAAATCTCGCTGGCGCTGCGGATGTTGGCCATGCTGACGGGCTGCCCGCCGCCCGAATTATTGGTGACGGTGATCATGGCCAGCGGCACTTTGCCGGGATTTTCGCGCAGGGTTTCTTCTAATTTGCCCAGATCGATATTGCCTTTGAAGGGCAGGATGATTTGTGGGTCGCGGCCTTCGGGGATGGGAATGTCGAGGGCGATAGCCCCGCGAAATTCGGTGTTGGCGCGGGTGGTGTCGAAGTGGGTGTTGTTGGGTACGATATCGCCCGGTTTGAGAGCCGAGCCGAACAAAATACGTTCGGCGGCGCGTCCCTGGTGGGTGGGGATGACGTGTTTGAAGCCGGTGATTTTGCGCACGGCCGTTTCAAATTTATAAAACGACTTGGCTCCGGCGTAACTCTCATCGCCCAGCATCATGCCCGCCCATTGGCCCGACGACATCGCGCCGGTTCCAGAATCGGTCAACAGGTCGATGAGCACGTCTTCGGCTCGCAGCAGGAAGAGGTTGTAGCCGGCTTCCTGGAGGGCAATTTCCCGCTCGGCGCGGGTTGTGTGGCGGATGGGTTCCACCGCTTTGATGCGAAACGGTTCGATAATGGTTTTGTACTGCATAGGTCCTCCGTGGGGAAAAGTGGGTGTTTGGGTTTTTAAGGGTTCACGTAATCAGGTGGTTTGCGGTGCGTTAGGTCACAGTCGTGGTTCCTCGGACCATTTTGTAGCGGATTTCTTCTTCGGCGACAATGGCAAAACCGAAGCGTGTGTAGAGTTTGCGGGCACGGCCGTTTGTTTTGAGTACGTGTAGGGACGCGGGCAAACCCAGTACCTGGGCTTCGAGGAGAAAATCGGTGAGAACGGCCGTGCCGATTCCCCGCCCTTGAAATTCTGGCAGCAGTTCGATCAGACCCAGATAATGCTCACCCTGGCGATTTTCGACCACCAGAACACCGGCGTCACGGCCGTTGACCTGAATGATCTGGCGCCGGCAGGGATCCCACTTCTGGTCGAAATACTCGCGCTGCCATTCTTCGTTCCAGCCCCAGGTGGCCTCCACATAGGCCTGCATGGTTTCTTTGTGCAGGTGATATAAGAAGTCGTAATCTGCCTGTTCAGCCTGGCGCAGGGTGTACATATTGGCTCTCGCTGTGGCGGTCTGCGATTGTCGTGCAGCGCGGGGGCTACTCATCACTACCCAATTGGGAGATTGTAGTGCGTGCCGTCACTGCCAATCCCCGACTTCCAATCTTTAATCTCTTGGCGAAACATATCCGGTCAGCCGCCTCCCTGGATTATACCTGAGGAACGGCCGTGAACGATTATGAATAAAACATAAACAATATATTGACAAAACTGGTATATCCATCTATAGTACTATCAACAAGCGTCAAGAGCAGAACGTCTTGTTAAAACAAAAAACCTCCTCTTCTCTTCTCTTCTTCTCTTCTTGAAGTCCAAGCAAAAAGAAGGTGGCTACCCAACATAGCCACCTTCTTTTTGTTGCTGCCAAACAAATAAGCTGGCTTTATACCAGGGTAACGGCTTCCGCGTGTCTGGCTTCTTGGCGGGCAACGGCCGTTTCCACAAACCGCCGAAACAACGGATGTGGGCGATTCGGCCGGCTCTTAAATTCTGGGTGGAACTGGCTGCCCAACATAAACGGATGGTTGCTGAGTTCGGCGATTTCTACGAGACGGCCGTCTGGCGACAGACCGCTAAAAACCAACCCTTCCTGTTGCAGCATCTCCCGGTACGTATTGTTGAATTCCCAACGGTGCCGGTGGCGTTCATTAACCTGCTGCTGGCCATACGCCTCAGCGGCAATCGTGTTCGTCACCAACTGGCACGGATAAGACCCCAACCGCATTGTCCCACCCATATCACTCAGATGATGCTGATCGGGCATCAAACTAATCACCGGATGTTCTGTTTGTGAATCAAATTCCGTGCTGTTTGGTTCATCGCTGCCCAAAATATGGCGGGCAAATTCGATGCACATCACCTGCATGCCCAAACATAGACCTAAATAAGGCACCCGGTTTTCTCTGGCCCAGCGCGCAGTCATGATTTTTCCTTCAATCCCTCGCTCGCCAAATCCACCCGGCACCACCACCCCGTCCAGTCCCTCAAACAATTCCCAGCCTTTCCCCTTTTCCAGGTCCCCAGAATGAATCCACTCAATTTCAATGTGGCGGTTATTGGGGATGCCAGCGTGATACAACGCTTCGCGCACACTCATATAGGCGTCGTGCAGTTCCACATATTTACCCACAATGCCGATGCGAATGGTTTGTTTGGGTTGGCGAATTTCCTCAATCATGCCTGCCCAGGCGCTTAAATCCGGTTCGGGCGTATTGTTAATCCCTAACCGGTCAACGACATAATTGTCCATCTTCGTCGCCTTCAGTTTAAGGGGGATGGCATACAAAATATCGCTGGTAACGGCCGGAATAACCGCTTCCTCCGGCACATCGCAAAACAGCGCGATTTTGCGAATATGTTCTTCCGGAATGGGATGATCGGCGCGTGCAATAATCATATCCGGTTGGATGCCCAGGCTGCGCAGTTCACGCACGCTGTGTTGGGTTGGTTTTGTTTTTAGCTCGCGGCTGGCGCCAATGTAGGGCAAAAAGGTGACGTGAACAAACAGGGCGTTCTGCTGCCCCACATCTGAGCGCATCTGCCGCAGCGCTTCCAAAAAAGGCAAACTTTCAATATCACCCACCGTGCCGCCAACTTCTACCAGTACCACATCCGCCTGGCTCTTTTCGGCTACCAGGAAAATGCAGCGTTTAATTTCGTTGGTAATGTGGGGGATGACTTGAATGGTGCCGCCCAAATAATCACCGCGCCGTTCGCGGGCAATTACTTCAGCATATACGCGCCCGGTAGTGACATTTGACACCTGGTTCAAACTGATGTCGATGAACCGTTCGTAATGTCCCAGGTCCAGGTCTGTTTCTGCGCCATCGTCGGTGACAAATACTTCGCCATGTTGGTATGGCGACATGGTGCCTGGGTCGACATTGATGTAGGGATCGAGCTTTTGCACGGCTACGCTCAATCCTCTCGCTTTAAGCAATCGTCCGAGGGCTGCGGCCGTGACGCCTTTGCCCACCGAGCTTACGACACCGCCTGTAAAAAATATAAATTTTGTGTCCATGTTCGTACCCCAAAAAGAGAGGAGGGGCATGTCACCTAGGGTGACATGCCCCTCCTCTCGAAATGTTTGTTACTTATGTTGCGAAATTATCTTTCGCATGTGATTACCTTAAAGGAGGCGTGTCAGATCCTCCACTGCCCGGCTCATATCCAGGAAAATGAGACCTAATTTTGCCTGGGCGCGGGCCAAGACGGTTAACACTGCGTCTTCGCCAACAGCCATCAGGACGATGATGCCATCGCTACCATCAATAAACACACGCTTGAGGGTGCCACGGCGCAATTCGCTGGAGATTCTGTCACCCAGTGAAAGCATCGCGGCGGACATTGCCGAGATGCGATCTTCATCGACATCTGCCGGCAAGGAGGAGGCCATGATCAGCCCGTCGACGCTTACAACTGCTGAAGCTTCAATATCGGGTGTTCCTGCTTGTAAGTCCCGAAGGCGGTCAACCATCATTTCGGTACGGGATCTCATCCTGAAATCTCCTTGGTAGAGCTTGTTTGAAATTTATTTTATGTTAGTTAGAACGAAAAAAATCATAACATAACTGTCTGGGGCTGTCAAACAAAGGGGAGAGGGAAAGTGGGGACGGGAAACGGCCGTTTTTCATCACTTTGGTCTGGAAATAACGGCCGTCTTCACTCATATCGCGCGTCAATTTTTGTTCGTTTGGCCAGGTCGATTGTGGCCGGATGGGCCTGGGCGGCGGCAGCCGGTTTTGTCGCTTCCAAACGTTTCCAGGCGGCCTGAATCTGGCTCAGTTCTTCTTGGGTTTCAGGCAGTTCGCCGTAACGAATGTTGACGTATGCCTGGGTGATAAGGCTGGTTTCAGGGGTGTGTTCCGGCCAGGCTGTGGCCAGGGTGGCCAGGTATTCATAGGGGGTTTCGGCGGCGGCGCGGGGGAAGCCGCTGGCGGCGGCGGCCTGGCTCATTTGCTGGTAGATGCGGCGGATAGATGCAGCTGTGCGCCAGCCGCGCAGCAGCCCGAATCGTCGCAGCAGCCTGCGACCCAGCTTGCCGTCTGGCGTGGCCGGGCTGCCGCTGGTTTGTTCGCTGCGGCGGGCGGCCAATTCGGCTTGCCGGTAGAGCCGCCCCAGGGCCAGGGTCACAATCAGAACGACGGCGATCATCAGGAGGATGGTGATGAGTTTGATGCTGGGGCTGCCGCCGACGGCCGTTGGCGCAGCGCGGGTGGCTTGCAAGGGAAAATCCAATGGGCCGAGCGTGGGGTTGGGCGTGGGGGTTGCCAGGCGAGACATAAACGGGGCCAGCCAGGCGGCCAGTAGTTCTACCAGCCAGCCGATTAGTTTGAAAAACGGCAGGATCAAATAAAACAAGGTGTTGGCGATGACTGCGCCGCCCAGGATGAGCGCCGTCCACAGCGGCGCGAGCCAGCTTACAGCGGCTAACGCCGGATCGCCGGCGACGAGCAAGGTTATCAGGTCCGCCAGGACCACGACCAGAAGCGCGGCCAGGAAAACGGCCGTTAACCAACGCGGATCCAGGGATGCCGAGCGGCCGGATTTGCTTTGCTCCACTTCTTCGGCGCGGATGAGGGCGACGGCCGTTAGCCCGGCCAGGAAAAAGAGCAAAATGAACGGGGTCAGGCTCCAGGTGAGACGGCCGTTGGCGAACCAAATGACCAGCGGGGCCAAAATCAACCCGCCCACGCGCAAACGCAGCCCGGCTCCGGCAATGGAAAAGTATTGGCCCGCCAACCGCAGCCCGCGCCACCACACAAACGCAATCAACAGAAACAGCGACAAATCGCGCAGCCAGAGCAAATTGTTGATCTCGGCCAGATTGGCAAAAAACTCGCGCAGCCAACGAAAATCCAGGATCGAGTCCGGCTGATAAAAAAGGGTGCGCCAGGCCACCATAACAGTGAGCAGCAATGCGCCAATCATTACGCCCCGCTGCTGCTCGCGGTCAAATTCCAGGGCGCTCATCAGGCGAGCCAGGTTGAACGGTAAGAGCATGAGCAGCAGCAGGCAGGCCATAAAAAGGGAGGGCGGCCAGAATTTCACCCAGCGCATCAGGGCGAAACAAAGTGGCGTCAGGAGAGCGACTTCCATTATGGCCCAGGTTATGTAAATAAGTTCGTGGTGGATATAGCCCCACACCACACTGGCTGCAGGGCGGGCGGCGGAAACTGGTAAACTGGCGGTTGGCGTGGTCATGATGCGGTGCTGGCCTCAGGCGTTAATTCTGTCGGTTGGGGAGTGGGGATGGCGCTGAGGGCGGCTTCGGTGGCGCTGCGGCTGTTCTGACCGGCCGGGATGTGGTAGGTGAGCAAATCGCCGAATACGGGCGGCGGGGCGGCGGCGAGGGAAATGAGGACGACGCGGCGACCGGCTTCCTTGAGGCGCAGCAGGGTGATGAGGATTTCGTCGGTGACAACGGCCGTTACCACCACCACTGTCGCCGCCCAGGGCAAACCGGGACTCTCGCGCAAAATCATCCTCTCAATCGATCCGGTGGCAAATTCGGTCACCACGGCCAGACCTTCCAGCAAATGATTCAGTTGTTCTGGGCTGCGTCCTGGCATAATGCGGATGGGTTGGTCGGAATTGGGCACGCTCCCATTCGCATAGACGCCAACGGACCATTTTTGCTCTACGCCAAAATTGGCAATAGACGCGGCCACGCTGACCGCGCGTTCCAGCAAATCGGGGTTAAAGCCCATCCAATGTTTGGGATAGGTCGCCACGTTCAAGAAAACGGCCATCGTCATGCCTACGGCGGGGTCGTAGACCTTGGTTTGCAGGTGGCCGCGCCGCGCGGTGGCCTTCCAATGCACATCGCGGAAACGATCCTGGGGCTGGTAATCGCGGATGCCCTGCGTTTTGACGGGATCAGAAAACAGGCTGCGGCGCACGCGCAAATCGCCAAATGGCTCTTTGGCCGGCAAGCCCAGTTCGGTCAGGGGAAAGATTTGCGGATAAACCACCAGCGTGTCGATGTAGCGGCGTTGTTGTTCGCGGGTGAACAGGGTGAAGATGTCGCCGGAGCGGTAGGTGACCGGTCCGAGTTTGTAATAGCCGCGCCGGGAAAAGGTGAGGGTGGTGTGGCGCTGGGTTTTTTCACGGCCGTGCAGCGAAAACGTGTTCTGGTACAGATGTTTACCGGCCACTTCGCTGGCTAATCTAGCGATTTCATCGGATTCGCCAGGGGCGATGGGCAGTTCGTCTTGAAATTGCAGCCAGGTGAGGGGCAGCGGTTTGTGGTTGCCTACCGTCAGGGTCATGGCGATGGGTTCGCCGGGGAATACGCGGGTGCGGTCGAAGGTGCGCTCGTAGGTGACGCCGACCAGGGACAGATTTTTCCACACGCGGCTGACGGCAATAATCAGCAGCAGCGCAAAACCGAGGACTAGCCAGGCTTCGTTTCGCCCGGCGGCCAAACCGATAAGCACAAAAACGGCCGCTAAAATCGGCCAGGCATCGCTGAAGATGGAGTTTTCTCGTTCGCGCACGACCATGCCGCGCGCCTGGGCAAAATCGGCCGTGTCGAGGGGTTGACCGGTCGCCGCCGCCAGCATTAAATTGCGCCGCGCTTTTTTTTGCACGTCGCGGCGGCTTTCCCGCACGGTGAGTTCGTAGGTTTCAAAGTTTTGCATAACAAATGAGGGACTGGAGATTAGAGATTAGAGATCGGTCGCGCTTGCCAATCTCCAATCCCCAGTCTCCAGTCTCCAATCTTCAGTCGCCCGTTTCCACCGGCACGGGCACAGTCGCAACGACTTCGGCGATGACTTGCTCTGGTTTACGGCCGCGCAAGCGGGTTTGGGGGTTGACGATGAGGCGGTGGGTGAGGACGAAGGGGGCCATGTGTTTCACGTCGTCGGGGATGACGAAGGCACGGCCGTTTACTGCCGCCAATGCCTGACAGGTTCGGTAGAGGGCCATGGTGGCGCGCGGGCTGGCTCCTAATTCGATGTCCTCGTGGTCGCGGGTGGCGCGGCAGACGTTGACGATGTAGTTTCGCACGGACGTTTCGACGCGAATTTGGCGCACGGCCGTTTGCATGGCCAATATCTCCTCTGGTTCCACAACTTTTTCCAGGCTGTCCAACGGATCGACCCGCTCAAAGCGCAGCAAGATGTCGTTTTCTTCGTCGGCGTCGGGGTAGCCCAGAGCGACTTTTAGCAGAAAGCGGTCGAGTTGGGCTTCGGGCAGTGGGAATGTGCCTTCCAATTCAACCGGGTTTTGCGTGGCCAGGACGAGAAACGGCCGTGGCAGTTTGTGGGTGGCAATATCTACCGTCACCTGCCGCTCCTGCATCGCTTCCAGCAGCGCCGACTGTGTGCGCGGCGTGGCCCGATTGATCTCGTCGGCCAGCAAAATTTGGGCAAAAACGGGGCCGGCGCGAAATTCAAATTCTTGTGCTTTTTGATTGTAATAGTAGATGCCGGTCACGTCCGAGGGCAGTAAATCTGGGGTGAACTGCACCCGGCGAAAGGTGCAGCCCAGCGACGCGGCGATGGTTTTGGCGAGTGTCGTTTTGCCGGTTCCGGGCACATCTTCCAGCAAAATATGCCCTTCACAGAGCATGGCGATCAGTGCCAGATCGATGATCTCGTCTTTACCGACAATAACTTTCTGAATGTTTTCCCGTAGTTTGGCGGCAGTTTCGGCAATCATAAAGTGTCCTATATCGTGCCATGGGGGATGAAATGACAGCACGGGCTAGATTTGGGTTGAAACCTTACTTCATTTGTGAAGAGAGGAAGTCCAAAATATCGATTTTTGTCAAAATACCTTGCACCTGATCGCCAACGGCAATCACGACGGCATTGTGATGGCTGAAAATGGCCATCAGGGTTTCCAGTGGGGTGTTGGGGCGCACAACCGGCACGTTCACGTCAATGATGGATTCGATGGTTTCGTCGGATTGGTGGACGTGGTTGGCCAGGAGCATATGGTTGAGCAGCTCGATTTCGGTGACGATGCCGACCAGTTTACCCTGATCGTCGACAACGGGCAGTTGGGAGACGTTGTTGTTTTTGAGCATGGCGATGACGTTGGTCATGGAATCGGTGGGGTGGGCGGTGATGAGACGGCCGTCACTCTTAATGGCCTGAATATCATGGGCGCGGTAATCGACCCAGGTGCGCTCCAGGAAACCATTTTCGCGCATCCATTCATCGTCGAATACCTTGCTCAGATAGCGCGAGCCAGAATCCGGCAGGATGACGACCACGATGTCTTGGGGGCCAAGCTGCTGGGCGCGGGCATATTTCAGCGCTCCGGCAACGGCCGAACCGGAGGAGCCGCCACAAAAGATGCCTTCTTCGCGGACCAGGCGGCGGGTCATCAAAAAACTTTCGCGGTCGTTCACCTGCACGATGGTGTCGATGACCGATAAATCGGTGGTTGAGGGCAGGAAGTCTTCGCCGATGCCTTCCACTTTGTAACTTTCGGCTTTGACTGTTTCGCCGGTGCGGTGCAGATCATACAAAATGGAGCCCACGGCGTCTATGCCGACGATTTGCACATGGGGATTTTGCGCTTTCAGGTAGCGACCGACGCCGGTGATGGTGCCGCCGGTTCCCATGCCGGTGATAAAGTGGGTGATTTTGCCGGCTGTTTGCCGCCAAATTTCTGGGCCGGTGGTTGCTTCGTGCGTCTGCGGGTTGATGGGGTTGTGGTATTGATTGGCCAGAACGGCGTTGGGGGTTTCGGCGACCAGGCGATCGGCGACGGAGTAATAGCTGCGGGGGTCTTCGGGGGCAACGGCCGTAGGCGTAACCACCACCCTGGCCCCAAAAGCGCGCAGCAGCATGATTTTTTCCTGCGACATTTTGTCGGGCATGACAAAGATGCAGCGATACCCTTTGAGGGCGGCGGCGATAGCCAGCCCGACGCCGGTGTTGCCAGACGTGGCTTCGACGATGGTGCCGCCGGGTTGGAGACGGCCGTTGCGTTCCGCATCCTCAATAATCGCCAGCCCAATCCGGTCTTTGACTGAGCCGCCGGGGTTAAAAAACTCCACCTTGGCCAAAATGGTACACGGCAAATCACCGGCTACCGAGTGCAGGCGAACCAGCGGCGTTTCGCCAATGGTTTCCATGATATTGTCGTATACGGTCATTGTTTGGTCTGGGGTTATCGTTTTTTCTGTTTGCATAAAATCATCTCTCTGTCGTTTGTTGTGGTTAGTCTGAGGTTAGTCGTCCAGGCGAATTCCTGCAAAGTATACCTGAGTCCCGTAAAAAACAGGCGGTCTTTAAGGTTTTATGGGGCTTTTGTCTGTGGCGTGGGTTGTGGCGATTGGGCGGGCTGATGGGTTCTCTTGGGCGGCAGGATGGGGAACGGCCGTTGTCATCATTATAGGCTTGTGTTTATGTTAAGAATGTTTATAATGTAAAAACGAGGGTCGTCTAAATTACACGAGTAGCAAATCGGGATTGGGATTTGCTCTCTGAGTATATTGTCTAACAACCATTCGCAGAAGGCGTTCTCGTAGTAACATGGGAATGCGAACCCGTTCAGGAGGATGATTATGAAGAAGTCGCGTATCGTGGCTGTGATCGTAGCGCTGGTTGGCGTTCTGATTACGGTCACCATTGTGTCTGCATTTTCTTACCAAATCCAGTGGGGTGACACGCTTTGGGGTATATCACGCCGGTTCGGCACAACCGTGGACACATTGGTGCAGGTGAATAATATCCCTAACCCGAATTTGATTTTTGCGGGGCAATATTTGCAGATACCGGATGGGACGGTAACGGCCGTTCCTCCCACCATTATCCCGCCCACGGTTCCCCCGGGCACCACCACCTACGTCGTCCAGCCAGGCGACACCCTCTCGGCCATCGCGCGGCGATTTGGCACCACCGTCAACGCCATCGTGCAGGCGAATAACCTGGCGAATCCCAATCTGATTTTCCCTGGTCAGGTACTCATCATTCCCGTTGGCAGCGGCACGCCCGTGCCAACAGTCACACCGGGGCCATCCCCGACGCCCGGTCCCACATCGACGCCGCCGCCGACTAATTTTGCTCTTGGCGGCCAGACATTAAATCTGGCTTATGCCGCAAACATGCAGTACGCAGGCATGACCTGGGCAAAATTTCAATACAAATGGACGGTTGGTGATTCGCCCCAGGCCTTGGCTTCGACGATCAATGCGGCCCACAACCAGGGCTTTAAGGTGCTGGTTTCCGTGGCCGGAGCCACCAATTATCCTGGGCCGGGAGGAATTAACTTTGCCAGCCTGGTAGAATTTTTGCGCGGGGTGGCGCTGTTAGGCCCAGACGCCATCGAAGTATGGAACGAGCAGAATATCGACTTCGAGTGGCCGGCCGGCGAGATCAGCCCTGTGTCTTACGTTAATAACATGCTGTCTCCTGCCTATCAAGCCATCAAACAAGCCAATCCAAACGTCATGGTCATTTCTGGGGCGTTGGCGCCGACCGGGTTTGATAATGGGTACAACGCCTGGGCGGACAATCGGTACTTGGCGGGCATGTGGCAGGCCGGCGCGGCCAATTATCTGGATTGTATCGGCGCGCATCATAATGCCGGGGCGACATCGCCGACAGTGACCGTGGGGCATCCTGGCGGGACGCATTACAGCTGGTATTTCCTGCCCACATTGAACTTGTATCACAATACCTTCGCCGGTACGCGGCAGGTATGTTTTACAGAGTTGGGCTATTTGTCGGCTGAAGGATTCCCCGGGCTGCCGCCGAATTTTTCCTGGGCGGCGAATACGACGGTAGCCAATCAGGCGCAGTGGTTGGCGGAAGCGGTCACGTTGTCGCGCACAGGTGGGAAGGTGCGTTTGTTGGTGGTATACAATGTGGATTATACCGAGTTCGATATGAGCGGCGATCCACAAGGCGGGTATGCGATTATTCGCCCGGATACAACGTGTCCGGCGTGTGACAGCTTGCATTCGGTGATGGGTGGGGGTGGGTAACGGCCGTTTTGCCTTCACCCTAAATTTGCCTTAAACTCGTTACCCAACAGCCTCATGCACAGCAGACACGAGGTGAATCACCGGGAAAGAAGTTTTTTATTAGGGGCGCATGATGAGCGCCCCTATTTTGTTCATTTCAAATGGAGAGCAAAACATGAAAGTGCGAAGAATTTTAGCAACCAAAGGCATGAGAGTGATCACCATCGCCCCGGATAAAAAGATTCGCGACGCGGTGGCTGTATTGGCAGAGCATAACATTGGCGCATTGGTTGTGGCCGATGCGGCGGGCAAGGCGGTGGGCATCTTGTCCGAACGGGATGTAATCCGTAAAGCGGCCGAAAACGAGCAAGTTTTTGACCTTTTTGTGAGCGATTTGATGACGCGTGATGTCATTACCGGCATGCCGCAGGATGACACACATTCTGTAGCGCGCACCATGACCGACCGTCATTTTCGGCACATGCCGATCATGGACGAGGGGCGTTTGATTGGCATTGTCTCCATTGGCGACATTTTAAAGGCCGAGCGTGATCAATATCGGGGGGAGATAGACACGTTGGAAACGCAAATTATGGCCGATAAGGATTAGTCCAATGGCCAGGATGAACCCATTATTAACCCAAATTGTATCTTTACAGCCCTAAGGGTTTGACTCTGAGCAAAACCCTTAGGGTCTTCCAGAAAAGTTGTACAGATACCTCAAATCAATCAATAAGGAGCCTCGAATGTCTGAATATGGCACACAGTCGAATCCCTTACGGGTAGCGATTATCGGCGCCGGTCCCACCGGCTTCTACACGGCCGAACATTTATTTAAGCAAAAAGAGTATGTGGTGTCGGTCGATTTGTTTGATCGTTTGCCGGTTCCGTTTGGCCTGGTGCGCTACGGGGTTGCTCCGGATCACCAGAAAATCAAGTCGGTAACGGCCGTATACGACCGTATCGCGCAAAACCCTGCCTTTCGCTTTTTTGGCAACGTGCAAATTGGCAAAGACATCACCGTCGCCGAATTACGCGACTACTATCACCAGATTGTCTTTACCACCGGGGCGCAAAGCGACCGGCGCATGAACATCCCCGGTGAAGACCTGCAAGGCAGTCTCCCGGCCACCGATTTTGTCGCCTGGTACAATGGCCACCCGGATTTCCGCGACTATGACGTAGACCTCTCGCAAGAAAGCGTGGCCGTTGTTGGCGTTGGCAACGTGGCCATGGATGTGGCGCGCATCTTATGCCGCACACCGGAAGAATTGGCCGTAACCGACATCGCCGATTACGCCCTGGAAAAATTGCGCAACAGCAACGTGAAAAACGTCTACATCTTGGGTCGGCGCGGTCCGGCGCAGGCCGCTTTCACAACCCCAGAAATCAAAGAATTGGGCGAAATGGAAGACACGGACGCTTATGTTGAACCGGAAGAAGCTGTCCTCGATCCTCTCAGCGAAGCTTCTCTGGCCGATAGTTCTGACCGGGCGACGGTGAAAAAAGTAGAAGTGATTCAATCGTATGCCGGACGGCCGTCCTCTGGCAAATCGCGCCGGCTGACCCTGCGTTTTCTGGTCTCTCCGGTCGAACTTTTCGGGAATGACGAGGGGCAGATCGTAAAAATGCGCATCGTCAAAAACAAATTGTATAAAACAGACGCCGGTTCCCTGCGGCCGAAAGCGACCGAGGAGATGGAAGAAATTCCGGTCGGCCTGGTCTTCCGGGCGATTGGGTATCGCGGTGTGCCGATTCCCGATGTGCCTTTTTATGACAGTTGGGGCGTTATTTTGAACAAACAGGGCCGAGTGATTGACCCGGAAACCCAAAAACCGGTCTTGGGCGAATACACAGGCGGCTGGATTAAACGCGGACCCTCTGGGGTCATTGGCACAAATAAACCGGATGCATTGGAAACTGTGCAGCAAATGTTGGCCGATGTGGCCTCGGGCCAGGTTTTGTCGCCGGAATGCCCCGACATCCAGGCCGCCAGCCATTTTATCGCCGAAAAGCAGCCGGATTATTTTTCGTATGACGATTGGCTGAAGCTGGATGCGTTGGAAGTGGCCAATGGTAAGGCGCAAGGCCGGCCGAGAGTAAAATTTACCAGCGTGGCGGATATGCTTACGGCCGTTGGCAAACGCTAACTATCACCCCCAATAAGAATTTAGAAGGCAGAAGCACAGCGTGCTTCTGCCTTCATGTTAAGCCTATGAATGTTGTTGTTTACACCGATGGCGGTTCCGATCCCAATCCTGGCATTGGCGGGTGGGCGGCCGTTTTGCAGTATGGCGAGCACGAAAAAGTACTCACCGGTAATGACCCGCAAACGACGAACAATCGGATGGAATTGCAGGCAGCCATTGCGGCGTTAGAGGCTTTGAAACGGCCGTCGCAAATCGAATTCCACACCGACTCCGAATACCTGCGCCAGGGCATTACCCAATGGATCGATAACTGGGCCAAAAATAACTGGGTTCATAAAAAAACCGGCAAACCCGTTTCCAACGCCGATTTATGGCAAACCCTGTGGCCGTTGGTCAAACGCCACGACATTACCTGGCACTGGGTAAAAGGCCACGCCGGCAACGATCTCAACGAACGTGTCGATCAACTGGCGCGCGACGCCCGCCTCAGAATTACGCCAGATGCCCAAATTTCCGACGACATCCCGCGCCTTTACTTGCGCGCTTCCTGCAAAGGCAATCCTGGCCCTGGTGGCTGGGGTGTAATCTTGGAACATCACGGCGACACAGAACAGGCCAGCGGCTCCATACCTTCCGCCACCAACAACCGCATGGAAATCATGGCGGCGATTGAAGGTTTGTTACTGCTGCCTCCCGGAAGTCGTGTGCAGATTTTTACCACGTCAGACTATCTTTTTCAGGGGATGACTCAGTGGATTCATGGCTGGCGCAAACGAAACTGGCTGAAACGCGACGCTCAACCAGTGGCTAACGCCGATTTGTGGCAAGCGCTGGACCAGCTTGTCCACACCTATTCGGTGCGTTGGATAAACGCCAAAGGACAGACAATTCCCGCTCTGGATGAAGCGGCCAAATTGGCCTCTGAGGCTATCAACATAGTTTAAGCTGACGCCAACTGTGGCTCGGCTCTCAGGACGAATGCGGGATAATAGTTTCCAGGGTCAAATTAAAGGCGCGTGTTTTAATCTGCGTCAGTAAGGTGCAGATGTTCGCAGGTGGCGTGTAAAAAGCCAAAATTGCCGACCGGCGGCATGAGTTCCATCACTTCTGTAACGGTATATACAGACCCATTAAAGGCAATTTCATCGCCTATCTCAGGCCGTTTTTCTACGGTGATGATGGCTCCGGGATGCTTGCCCCCAATGACCACGAAGCTTACTTTAAAAAACATTTCGTCATTCACGGCCGTTTCCTCCTACAGCTCGGCCAGATTGCGATGACGCAATTTGAAGGCGATATCAATGGCCAGATTACGCATAACGAAAAAGCCAATATGGTTATTTTGGTCACATAACTCGTAAAACCGACTGCGCTCAATCAGGTACAAGGTAGCCCCTTCCCTGGTTGCCTTCACCGATGCCGAACGATACCCCTGATCGATAAGGGCCATTTCCCCAATAACCTGACCGCGCCCCAACACCACAAGGCTGCGCGCATTATCCACCCCCTGGATAAAGACTTCCACAGACCCGGTGGCGATGATGTACATTTCGGTTCCGGTTGTGTTTTGATGAATGATTACCTCTTGGGAGCCAATTTGGACGGCCGTACAAATATCAGCCACCGCCGCCAACTCCTCCGACGTTAAATTGGCGAAAAGTTGAACACGTTTCAGCAAATTGATGGAAATAGACATTTTTTCTCCTGAACTGCTGATAATCGCCTGACAAAGCAAAGTATGGATTTCGGGTTTGATATTGACTTTTAGCGATGAGTTGGTAAAATGCCGCCTACTTAAGCCGAAGTGGCGAAACCGGCAGACGCGCTACGTTCAGGGCGTAGTGAGCATTACGCTCGTGTGGGTTCGAATCCCACCTTCGGCATAAAAGCTCGGTGCAAACCGAGCTTTTTTGTTTTCTTTTACCAGTGCGAATAACGGTCCCTTCATAGCTTTCATTTTGACAGATGTTCTGGTGGGCGTCAAGATTTGGATGGGAAGATGTCCTGATTTTGGTTTGAGAAAACCGGCACAAACTGTATAATGGCCGCTATCAGCCTGTTAAAAACTAGAGGAATAGAGAGATGATTGTACTTATCGCTGTGGTAATTGTTATGTTGACGATACTTGTGAGCGCCGTATTAGCTTTGGCTGTGTCTCAATTAGACAAAGCTGTGACCGTTGGCGCGACAAAATCTGAAAATCAAGTTAAGTCCTATAACCCTGCGGTTACACTGGGCCACAAAATTCCAGTCCAAGGCGATTACGACACCCAAATAAAAGAGGCGCGTCAGCTGGCGGCCAAACAGGCGGCGGCAACTCCCCGCGGCGCGAATATGCGCATTGGCAATTTACGCGAACAGGCGGGTAAACAACCAACAGCTTTTGATGGCGTGAAAAGTGACCCGTTAACGGCCGTTAAAATTGCTGCCATTCACGGTTGGGATGGCCTCCGAACCGGCATGGTCGTTGGCGCGCCTGCGCCCGTGGCGGCCGCCGCCACTGCCGCTGCGCCCACCGGCTCCGTAGAACTCGTTCCCGGCAAAGATTACCCCGTCATTGAAATTACCGACGATATGCCCGACGATGAAAAACGTAAGGCGCGTATCGCCAACTCCAAAGCCAAATCGGCCGCTATGAAAGCAGCCAAAGCCTCTGGGCAGATCGGCGCACCTGCCCCAACTGCGGCCGCACCCGCCGCCGCTAAAGCCGCCGCTCCGGCAGCCGCCGCTGCCGCCATCGGCATTGCCGAACCGGTGCTGATCGAAATTACCGACAGCATGTCGGCCGACGAAGTCCGCAAAGCGCGCATCGCTAATTCCAAGGCGAAGGCCGCTTACAACAAAGCCCTAAAGGCCGCCGGCGTGGATCCAGGCGCCGCCGCAGAAGCTGAACCTGTGGCAGCGGCCGTTGTGGAAGCGGTTTCCGCGCCGGCTGCCCCCTCAACGGACGCCGCGGCATTAGCCGGAATTCCTACACCAGACTTTATCGACATTACCGACGACATGCCAGATGACGAAAAGCGCCGGGCGCGCATTGCCAACTCCAAGGCCAAATCAGCCTATAACAAAGCGCTCAAAGCGGCCGGTATTGACCCATCAACCGTAGATTAACGGCTCAACAGGTGATTGGAAAGCCCAGGAAATTAAAAAGCCTGGGCTTTTTTTGTGCCCTTCTGAGGCGAACATGGTGGCGCTGACCGGCAGCATCAGGGCGTTGATGTGACTGGTAAAATTTTGTGCTTAGACCTGTGGCTTGCCCGTATGGCGTTTATGTTAATCAAACAGGGCTGTGTTACAATTCTCCCCTTGTGAGGTGGAAATTATGGCAAGAGCGCTTGTCGATGTACGGATTTTGCAACGCGAATATCTACTGGCCATCAGCCGGGCTTTAACGGCCGAATTAGACCTGCACGATGTCCTGCGGATTATTTTGCAAGCCGCTGTGGAAATTGTATCCGGCCGGGCAGGGATGATTGTGTTGTCGGACCCCGACAGCGAGACGCTGCGGGTGGCGGCGGTGTATGGCATCCCGGCCAACCTGGTAGACAATTTTGCGCCGCTGATTCGCGGCGTGCCTTATCAAGAAGGGGAAGAACATAAGGCGATACCCGAATTGACGGAACGGTTGAACGAAATTGCCCGACAGGCGAATTTGGGCTTAACGGCCGTTACCCGCATCCCCATGATTTCCCGCACTGAAGTCATCGGCCTGATCTATGTGTTTCAATCCAGCAACTATGTGTTTGCCGGCGATGTGGCCGATTTGCTGCGCAGTTTCGCCGAACAGGCCGCGATTGCCGTGCGCAACGCGCGCCTATACCAGCAGGTGAATAAGGAAAAACAACGGCTGGACGCAATTTTGGAACAAAGCGCCGACGGCGTGATGATTTTGGATCGCGGGCTGCGAATTACCGTGTTTAACAAGGCGTTGAGCACCATGACTGGTTGGCCGGCGCATGAGGCCATTGGGCTTTCTCATGCCGAGGTGGTGCAGTGGGAACGGTTGCGGACGAATACGGATTTGGCGGCGGCCATTGCCAACGGCTGGCCGATGCCCGGGTCGGCGCATTTGTATGTAGAGGGTGATTTTCTGAGACCGCACCACGATCGGCACCAGACGGCCGACGGCCGTCTGATCAGCCTGGGTATTACCTATGCGCCGTTTTTAGATGGGAACGGCCGTATGACCGACATCATCGCCAACGTCCGCGACCTCACGCGCTACCGCGAAGAAGAACAGTTGCAAAAAACCTTTATCTCCGTCATCAGCCACGAGCTAAAAACACCCGTGTCCATCATCAAAGGGTACGCCGGAACCCTGCGGCGGCAAGACGCCAATTGGTCACGAGAAATTGTGGACGAATCCCTGACCGTCATCGAAGAAGAAGCCGACAACCTGACCGACCTTATTGATAATCTGCTGGAAGTTTCTCGCCTGCAAGCCGGAACATTTAGCCTGGCCGTCAGCGATGATGTGCAGCTGCCCAAAATCGCCCAGACTGTCGTGCGTAAATTTAGCAACCAGACCAACAAACATTTCTTTTTCCTTGACTTTCCTCAGGATTTCCCCACAATTTGGGGCGACGAACGCCGCCTGACGCAGGTGCTGAACAATTTGCTCAGCAACGCCATCAAATATTCAATTGATGGCGGCCAGATTACCATTCGGGGGACCGTTCACGCCAATCATGTGGCGGTGGCCATTGTCGATGAAGGCATCGGCATCCCGGAACACCAACAACATCGTATTTTTCAGCAATTTTCCCGGCTGGATAATGCCTTGAGTCGCAAGACTGAAGGAACAGGACTGGGTTTGTACTTAACCAGGGCCATTGTGGAAGCCCACAACGGCCGTATCTGGTTTGCCAACAACACCGATGGCCCTGGCACAACCTTTACTTTTTCTTTACCAATAGAGCAGCAATAACCCCAAGTCATCAAAACGGGCGCGCCTGGTCGAATCGCATCTGGCGGCACGCCTCGCGCCCAGTCTCAGGAGAAAACTCATGCAAACCCAGATTACCTGCCCCAATTGTCAGACCCCTTACGTTGCCGACGTTTACCAACTCATCGACGTTGGCCGGCAACCAGAACTTAAACAACTTGTCCTTAGCGGTCAATTTAACCTGGCCGTGTGCCCCAATTGTCGCGCCAGCGGCCAAATTGGCACGCCCCTCGTTTACCATGATCCGGCCCATGAGCTGTTCATGACCTATGTGCCATCGGAAATGAACCTGGACCCGATGCAGCGCGAGCAAATTATCGGCCGTTTGGTGCGCCAGGTGGTGGAAGACACCCCGCCCGAAAAACGGCGCGCATACATGTTCCAACCCCAAGTCGTCATCACCCTGCAAACCTTCATGGAAAACATCTTGGAAACCGAAGGGATTACCAAAGAAATGATCGCCCGCCAGCGCAAACAATCCGAACTTTTGCGGAAACTGGCCAATGCCGATAAAGATGTGCGCGACTACTTGCTCAAGGACAATATGGCGCTGATCGACGAGACCTTCCTGGCCATGTTGCAATCGATTATGGAAGCCGCCTCGCAAATGGAAGACAACGGCCAGTTGGTGAAATTGAGCAATTTGCGGGCCAAGCTAATGACCGAAACGCCAGCCGGCCGCCGGGTGGAAAAACAGCAAATTGCGGTGCATCAATTTAATCAGGCGGCTAAAAAGCAGGGCGGGTTGTCGGCGGAACTGCTGTTGGACCATGTTTTAGCCAACCGTGATGATGATGGCGTGGTTGATGCCATTGTAAACGCCGGACAAGGCGCTTTGCGTTACAACTTCTTCAGTCTGTTTACTGAAGAAATCGAGAAGGAAGAGAAAGCGGGCAACCTGGCAGCTGCCAAACAGTTGTCGGATTTGCGGGCGCGGCTGCTAAAAATCTATGACCAGATTCAGCAGCAAACGCGGCAGGTGATGACGCAAGCGGCCGAGACGTTGGAAGCGATTTTGCAGGCGCCAGATTTGGAAACGGCCGTACGCGCCAATTTCGAGCAGTTTGACGACGCCTTTATGTATTACCTGGCCTCGCGCATCGCTCAGGCCGACCAGCAGGGACAAACCGACATGGTACAGGCCCTGCAGCATATTCACACGCTGATTGTTCGGGAAGCCGAAGGCTCGGTGCCACCGGAAATCCAACTATTGAACGCCATGTTGGAAGCGGAAACCGATTCGGAGCGCGCGCAAATTTTAGAAGAGCATCCGGAATTGGTCTCGGCAGAGATTTTGGAAGTGTTAGACGCGGTTCAGGATCAGGTGTTACAAACGGGGCAAGAGGAGCTAAACGGCCGTCTCGAAACCATCAAAGCCATGATTGCCGCCCGCCTATAAAGGACAATAAAACATATTAGTCCCTTTTCACACAGCCCCGCGAGATCAAATAGACCCAGGAACAAAAAACGCCACGCAGAAGCGTGGCGTTTTTTTGTAAATCAATCGTTATGCGTGGTTAATGCGGGCCATTGTCCAGGCGAAAACCGTGACCGCGCACAGTTACAATGTAGTTATAATCATCCACTTCATTCAGGCGGTCGCGCAGGCGGCGTACGAGCGCGTCAATGGCTTGTTCGGAAACGCCAATGCCTTCCGTGCCCGGCCAGACCACCTCGATGATATCTTCGCGGCTGCTGACGGCGCCATTTCCGACATACAAAAGCTCCAACAAACGAAATTGAGCCAACGAGAGCGGCGGCGATAAAAGCTGTCCTTTGATGTACACCGAGCGCTGCGATTCGTCGATGGTTAGAGCGCCTTGATAGGTTGGTGGTTCAAAAGTTAATGGCAAGGTGGCGTCTGTGCCCACAAAAACCAGTTTGACGCAGAGGGCGATCTGAATCTCATCGCCATCTTGCAGTGGCACGGTGCCGGTGACTTGTTCGCCATTCAGGTGGGTGCCATTTTTACTGCCGAGGTCTTGAAGGAAGAAACGGCCGTCTCGTCGCAGCACCTTGATGTGATACCGGGAAACCTGTCGCTCTGGCAAAACCAGATTGCTGTCACTTCCGCGCCCGACCACAAACTCGTCGGTGTCAATGATCCAGCGCTGGCCGATAAGTTCTCCTTCACGGGCAATTAAAACAGGTTGTTCATCCATGATTTCCACC
The DNA here is from genome assembly GCA_017993775.1 of Chloroflexota bacterium. GTDB lineage: Bacteria > Chloroflexota > Anaerolineae > Promineifilales > Promineifilaceae > Leptovillus. Next base: position 92,144 of record JAGOMA010000017.1, read on the forward strand.
CTTTCATGAAATCCAAATAACCATGTCTTAGGTCAGAGTGCTACAATTCCACATGGTCATTTACAAGGTGTTATAATACAACAAGACGGTAAAATGACATAATCGTATGATGTTACACACAAACAATACTATTCTACGCGAACGCTATAAGATAACCAACATTGTAGGGCAGGGCGGTATGGGCAGCGTGTACCGGGCGGAGGATTTGCGTCTGCCTGGGCGACTTTGCGCCATCAAAGCCGTTGAACCCGACCCCAATTTTTCGCCTGAGCTGCAACAACAGGCACAAAGCCAATTTTTGCAGGAAGCCAGCATCCTGGCGCAGCTCGATCATCCTAATTTGCCTAAGGTGTCTGATTTTTTCTCAGAAAACGGCCGTGACTACCTGGTGATGGATTTCGTGCCTGGCAAAGACCTGCGCGAACTGCTGGTTGAAGCTGGTGGGCCGTTGGCCGAAAAATTGGTCTTAAAATGGGCGGAACAAATTATCGACGCTCTCGCTTACCTCCACCAGCAAGACCCACCCATTTTGCACCGCGACATTAAGCCCGGCAACATCAAGCTGACGCCAGACGGCCGTATCAAACTGGTAGATTTTGGCCTGGTTAAACTCATGGTCCCCGACGACTCGCGGACGATCACGGTTGTTCAGGGGCGGGGCACGGCCTTATATACGCCTCTGGAGCAATATGGCGGCGACGGCGGCCACACCGATGCCCGCACCGATGTGTACGCTCTGGCGGCGACTTTTTACCATCTGCTCACCAATGTTCCACCGCCAGATGCCAAACTCCGTTTTCTCAACCCGCGCATTTTGCAGCCGCCGGAAGACATCAATGAAACCATCAGTCATGGTGTTTCTGAAGCCATCATGTGGGCGCTGGAAATGCACCCCGACCAGCGCCCGGAAAGTGTACAGGCGTTTTATCAGGTGTTTACCGGCCATCAGCCACGTCCCGGCCGCGAAAATGATCTGACGGCCGTAACATCCATCCTCACCGCCTTACGCGCCAATTGGGTGACGGCCGTTTTTGTCCTGACACTCTTCTTTGTCGCTGTTCTGCTGACCATCCTGTAGTCATGGAAGAAATTGTTCTGGTTGAATGCCCGCGCTGCCAGGAGCATACTGCGCAAATCCGCGACGGCCGTACGCCCGCCGGCAGCCAGCGCTATCGCTGTAAACATTGCCACACACGCTACACGCCCTCGCCCAAAGACAAAGGCTACGACGAAGAAGTGCGCCTGCAAGCGCTCAGCCTCTATCTGGATGGCCTCAGTCTGCGCGAAATCAGTCGGCTTCTCAGCGTCAACCATCAAAGCGTCGCCAACTGGATCAACGACTACGCTACCCACATGCCGCCCAATCTACCACCCAGCATCCTGGAAATCGCCATTCTGGACGGCTTCTATACGCCCCCCACCCGGCCTCGCCGGCGAAAAATCGGCGCTTCTGCACCAACAAACGCAACCTAACACCACGCATTTAGACGGTTTTTCTGTTTGTGTTGACATAGGTACATGCTCTGGTTATAGTTGCCAAAGAATTTTCCAAGAAACAAAAATTGAAGTCTCGATTTTTACAAAATCAATTCTCACGATTTAAATCAACAGCATGTTCAAGGTGGCTGGCAAACAGACAGTATGGTTTTGAACGCCAGCAAACAAGGTCAAAGGAGAATAAAATGGCAAGTGTAACATATAAAAATGTGTATAAGCGTTTCGGGGATGTCGTTGTCATTAACGACCTCAACATGGATATTGCCGACAAAGAATTTGTCGTCTTTGTTGGTCCATCCGGTTGCGGCAAATCGACCAGCCTGCGTATGCTTGCGGGCCTGGAAGAAATCAGCGAAGGCGAAATCAGCATTGGTGATCGCGTCGTCAATGATGTGCCGCCCAAAGATCGTGACATTGCTATGGTGTTCCAATCCTACGCCTTGTACCCGCACATGAGCGTGTACGACAACATGGCCTTTGGCCTGAAACTGCGTAAAACCCCCAAAGCAGAAATCGACCGCCGCGTAAAAGAAGCAGCCGATATTTTGGGGTTGGGCAGCCTGTTAGAGCGCAAGCCAAAAGCTCTCTCCGGTGGTCAGCGCCAACGTGTGGCTGTAGGCCGCGCCATTGTCCGCGAACCAGCCGTGTTCTTGATGGACGAACCACTGTCCAACCTGGACGCGAAATTGCGCGTTTCTGCCCGCGCCGAAATCACCAAATTGCACAAGCGTCTGGGAACAACCTTCATCTACGTGACCCACGATCAGGTGGAAGCCATGACCATGGGCGACCGTATTGCTGTGTTGGCTGATGGCATTTTGCAGCAAATTGACTCGCCGCGCAGCCTGTACAACAAGCCCAACAACGTATTTGTGGCTGGTTTCATCGGCAGCCCGGCTATGAACTTCTTCACCGCAACGATGGTGCAAGAAGATGGTCACCTCTTCTTGGACAGCGGTGATTTCCGCGTTCAGATTCCTGATGATCGTAAACCGGTCTTCCAATCTTATGCTGGCTCCGAAGTAACCATGGGTATGCGCCCAGAACACATCCATTCGCCGGAATTTGCCCCGCCAGGCATCGTCGCCGCCCCGATCAAAGGCACGGCCGAATTGGTCGAATTGTTGGGTCATGAACTTCATCTGTATGTGAACACCGGCAAGAACAGCCTGGTAGCCACAGTGGATACGCGCATGAACGTAAATGTTGGCAACAACGTTGATCTGGTTATGGATATGGGCAATCTGCATCTGTTCGATAAGAAGACAGAGAAAGCGATTCGTTAACCAATTGATTTTGGCCTGAAATGATGAAACGGCCGTTCCCCCCGGAACGGCCGTTTTTTATTCTTGCAGCTCAAGCCACACAGTCCTATGCCTGAAGCACACTATGCCATTGGTGACACCTTTCCCGCGCAGTTTGCCTGGCGCCTGCCAGACGGCGACTATTTGCGCGCTGTGTTCACCTGCGAAGTCCTCAGCCTTGTCCCGGCCGCCGATAAATACGTCGTGCGGCTCACGCAGTTGGTAGCTGGCCGTCAGGAAACCAGCGAAGGTGTCTTGAAACCAGAAGATACGTTCAATAGTGAATATTGGCCGCTGGTGCAAAAATTAGCCGGGCGTCGAATTTCGCTGGCCTTTGAAGCGGACGACACCCACGCAGTGCATTTGCGCCTGGAAACATTAACCGGCGCGCACAACTTCTTTTACCGTTTCCCCGATTAACCCCGGGCTGTTTGAGTCACAAACTCAGTTTGCCGTCGTTAACGGCCCCGGAACTGTGGAAGGATTGGAGATTGAAGAGTGTGATTAACGTCCAATCTCCAATCTCTGCCCCCCGAACTTAAACCTTAAACAGGCTCGTCGCCGAAAACCCGCCGCCAAAGGTTGTTTTGCAGTATGTTGTGCGGGTCGCAGCGGGCTTTTAGGGCGCGGAATTGGTTGATGGCTTCTTGGCCCAGATAGGCTTCAGCCACTTCTGGCCGGACAGTGCTGTCTTTGGCGAAGTAGAAACGGCCGTTTGCCGCCAAGACAATCTCGTCCAATTCCCGCGTCAGCTTCAAGAGTTTGCTCTGGTTCCCCGATGTCACCCGAAAATCCATCGCCATCGAGAAGCCATCTAGCGCATGGCTGAGTAAAAAGTTGTCTGGCCGATGGCGTTTGAAAACGGTTAGATAATTGGGCTGATCGAAATGCTGCGAGACGCGCAAGATGTCGGCAAAAGCCATCTGGGCATTTTCTTTGGGAATGAAGGGCTGATATTGAATTAAGCCGCCGGGTCCGTACGCTTTTTTCCAATGCGGCACGTAATCCAACAAAAAATGGAAAGCGGCGTGGGTTTGTAAATAAACCTTTCCACCGCCCACATGACCCGCATAATATTTGGCTGTGTTGATCAGCCGCGTACCGGCATTATTCATAAACGGCCGCATGCCCAACCACATAATTGATTTAGGCACGATGCCCATCAGGTTTTCCGGCACGTGCTGGTTGTCCAGGCGCAGGCTTTGGCTGGGATTTGGGTCATCCCCTTCTGGCAGGTAATAGGCCCGATGGACATCGCCGCGACCGAGCGCACGGCCGTGCGCGAACGCATCCATCCACCCCACAATGTAATCCGATTCATCGACATAAGCGCGGAAATAATCGAACATGCCGCTCAGGTCGGCTTGCGCCTGCGTGTAGACTTGTAGGAAGCCGGAGTAAATGCGGGTCATTTTGAGCGTTAGGCTGGTGAAACAGCCCAGCAGCCCCATCCCGCCGATGGCGGCGTGGAAAATGTCGCTGTTTTCTGTGCGGCTGCACGTGATGATCTCCCCGGACGGCAGCATCAAATCGAATTCCAGGATGTGCTCGCCGATGGTGCCTTTGCGCCAGGCGTTTTTGCCGTGGACGTTCATGCCGGCACAGCCGCCGATGGTGGTTTTAGACGTGCCGGTAACCACGGGCGGCCACCAGCCATCTTCGATGACGTACTGCCACAACTCATGCAAGTTCAGGCCCGGCTCGACGCGGATACGGCCGTTTTCCGGGTTCCACTCCAGCACGCGGTTCATGCGGCGCACATCTAGCACAATGTTTTCATTGTTCATGAAGGCATCGCCGTAACTGTTGCCGCCGCCGCGCATGGCAATAGAACGGCCGCTCTGGGCAGCGATTTCAAAGACTTTGGCCAGCGCTTCCAGAGTGCTGGGGCGATATACATAGCTCATGCCGCGTGTCGATTCGCCCCAGCCGCTGACCACTTCCAGATGCTCGTCCGGCAGAACGGCCGGTAAGGCATATGATTTGTGATTGGATGATGGTTGAACTGATTTGTTAATCATGATTGTTACCCATAATGTATTTGCACAGACCCTAAGGGTTTGTTCTCGAGAAATTCAACTGGGCTTCTCGAGTAAAAATTAACGTCTAGATCGTTAGCCGGTAATCTCTAAAAACTCAGCCGCCGAAAAATGAAGGATGGAATGTGTCGGATGACAAGACCCACCAATCCCCAACGGGCTGGAACATAGACGACGTGCCGCTTTTGTTGGATGGCCGCGCCGATTTGCTGGGCCGCTTCTTCCGGCGAAATAACCCAAAAGGTTTTGGGCGCGTTGGCCAACAAAATGGTATCGACAAAGCCGGGTTTGATGGTTGTGACGGTGACCCGCTTTTTTGCCAGGCGGTTGCGCAGCGCTTCCAGGTAGGTGTTTAGCCCGGCTTTGCTGGTGTTGTACACCGGCGATCCTACGCGGCCCCGGTCGCCGGCGATGGAGCTGATGCCGACAATGTGGCCGTGCCGGGCGCGGGAAAAGCGCACGGCCGCTTGATTGAGCCAGGCAATTGCGCCGAGCAGGTTGACGTCGATCATCGCTTTGTCTTTGTCTAGATCATATTCTTCGAGGGCCACGGCGGGCTGAACGCCCGCGACGTAGACGATGAGGTCCAACCCGCCCAGGTCTTGGACGATGCGTTGGAAGAGGGCGGGGACGACGGCCGTTTCCGTCACATCATGCACATATGGCAGCACACGAGCGGCGCCTGGCGCAGGGGCGTTTAGCGTTGTGCAGAGGGCGTTCAATTCTGCTTCGCGGCGGGCCAGAGCGGCCACAATGTAGCCGCGGTTGGCCAATTCGCCTACCAGCGCTGCGCCTATGCCCGAGGACGCGCCCACGACGATGGCGCGTTGAATAGGTTGTAAAGGTTTGGAAATGATGGTTGTGTTTTTGGTCATAGTTGTTTGTTAGATGGGATGATTCACTCTATGAGTCATCTCGCTTTGGTTTATAAAATGGGTACTAAAATGGGGTGTGGAACCACAAAATGAAAGCCGGGAAACGGCCGTGTCACGCTTCACACCGCCTCAGATTGTAACACAAGCGACTATGGACTAAATATGATGATTGTCATACGTCATGGGCACAAGAAGGCAGCAAAGCGGTAAAAAGCGACGGAAAGGTGAACCCGCTACCACAAATAAATCGGGTTGCTGTAAATCCAGCCCCGCTCTTTGCCCTCGAAGGGCAGCGTGCATTCAACCCGGTAAGCCCCTTCATCGACTGGAATGTACGTCAGGTGGGTTTTATTGGTGATGGCGGCCACCGTTTTGCCATGCCGGATGAGCCGTATATTTGCCGGAATGGGGGTCTTAACCTGGAGCGTGGCTCCCGCGTCTAGCTGCACCCGGTCGCCGATGCTGCCTTTGTTGATGCCTTGCCCGGTGAAACGGAAGCCTTTGGTGGGGTGGGGCAAGTCGTAGGCCACCCAGGCGTTGCCGCTGCCGATGGCTTTGTAGATGAGCTTTTTGTCCTGAGCGATGTCGCCGGTTAGCGGTTTGGGGATGAGAATGTGGGTGTTGACAGCGCGAAAGAGGTATTCGTAGGGGAAGATGGTGCGTTCCCACGGCCCCAGGCGCACAAGTGTGCCGTGGGCGTCGCTGTTGCCGATGGCGTGGATCTGTTTGCCCTGGGCCAACAGCTCGTCCCAAAAGGCCAATGTCTCCGGCTCCGGGCCGGTGATGTACCGTTCCGGGTGGAAGGCGACGCGCAGTAAAGCCATGATGACGAAGGGTTTGAATTTGAAGGGCGCTTTTTCCACAGCCAGGGCGAGCTGGTTTTTGAAGCTGGACATGTAATTCCAGATTTCCAGGCCGGTGTAGCCGTTGATGTCCCAATCGTGCCAGCCTAAATCTTCAAATTTGAGCAGGGGTAGGTCTTTTTCGTGGGGGTGGGCCAGGAAGCTGTGGCCGCCAACGGCCGTTATCTCGTTTATAAGGTGTTGGGGGTCGGCGGCATGGCAGGCTAGCTCGCATTGGGCGCCGTAGGCCAGCAGGTGGCTGGCCTGGGGTTGGCGGCGGGTGTTGTGAATTTCTTCGCTGGTGAGGAGGAGGACACGGCCGTTGCCATTCTCATAATACCCTTCCACGCCATCTACCCAGACATTATGGTCGGTGACAATGACAAAATCCAGTCCGGCGGCGATGGCGTCTTCGGCGATTTCGGCGTGCCACTTTTCGCCATCGGAATAGGGTGTGTGCATGTGCAGGTTGCCGACAATTTCGTGCATTGGATACTGCTATTCTCCCATCGGAATGTGGCTGTTATGCTACCATAAAAAGCGTGATAGACCATCGACGGATGTACGGCCGTTACCATTCTCCGGCGTACTGAGGGTTATACGGCCGTACATCGGCCAGCGTATAGGCCCATTTCAGCTCCACCAACTGCCGCATGTGCAATATATCATGGGCAACCCAGGCCGCCAGCAGGTCGCCGGCGGTGAATTTGCCCCAAGGCGCTTCGCGGAATGTGTTCCAGTTGGGTGCGCCCAACGTGGCCAGCCACACCAGGGAGTTTTGTCGTTCTTGCAAGAAGTCGGCCAGGGAAGGGGAGAGGGAACGGCCGTTATACTCGCGCTGTGTCACCCATCCTTGCGGGTCGATTGGCGTCCAGGGTTCGTCTGGATGTTGCAGCATTTGCTCTAAATGGGCGCGAAAATCCTCTCGTTCTTCGTCTGCCAGATGGTTGATCACTTCCATAATCGACCAGGATTCGGGGTCTGGCTTATGGCGAGCCGTTTTATCATCCAGGTCTTCCACCAGCAGGCGGATGATTTTGCTGTTATCTTTTAAATGTTGGACAGCTTTGGGGAAGTTCATACAGACCTTTTTACATCACTTTTTATAGGCCGGGCGTTTTTGCCGAACGGTTGGTCAGTCGGCCGATGAAAGCGCCTACGGGCGCGGCAAATAGGAAAGCCAGCACTCCGGCGGTTACCAAACCCATGCTCATCAGGATGCCCGTCCACACGAAGGCATAGGTTGGCCCCAGGTTTTTCACGATACGGCCGTCGGCATTTTCGCAGCGCACTTCATACCCGGTTGATGGGTGTTCAAAGCCGTTTTCGTCCTGGCTGGTGGTGGCATAGGTATGGACCTTGGGCATACTACCTTCCGGGCACATGGTCGGACCCAACAGGCGCGCCACATAGTTGGCGTTGAGCGTGGAGGTGATTCCGCCGACGGCCGCAGCCACGGGGATGAGACAGCTGCCTAACAAGCAGAACGTGAGCAGCCAAATGACACAACCTGACATGGTTCCAACTTGCGCCGATTTCATGTTCATAGAGCAATATCCGGGATAGCCCGTTAAGTCGATTTTATGGGTTTTGGCTGTCGCCCGGTGTAACCTGGATCACACGCAGGTGGCCTTCTCGTTCTAACTCGCTGATGAAATTATCCAGCTCGCCCGCCTCAAAAACATTTCGGCCGGGGGTACGTGTCGGGCTGCCAATCACCAGCACTTTGGCCTGGGTGGCGATGGCAAACTGGAGCATCTGCTTGCGGATACTGCCCTCGCGGACGACGTAATCCACCTCGGTTACGCCCTGGCGTTGGGCGCGATCCTTCAGGATCATCATGGCAAATGTGCCCATCTCGACCAATTCATTGTACACCACGCTCAGTGGCCCGACGGTGGCGTGCTGCAAAAACTCGGCATCCATGACGTGCAAGAAGGTTAGACGGCCGTTGCTCTCCACCGCCAGTCGAATAGCCCGGGTCACTGTGTCGCGGCTTTCAGCGCCGCCGCGTACCGCGCAGATAATATGTTTGGAATCGAATTCAGTCATTGTGTTGATCCTTCTCCGAACCGCGCCGGTTCCAAAGGGTTGTTACAGAAAATGGAATACCAACCACAGCGTCGCCAGACTGACCGTGATCAGGAGCGCGGGAAAACCTTTCTTAAAGAAATAGGCATATGTAATGGGGTAGCCGGCTCGATCGGCGATGCCCGAAGTGACCATGTTTGCCGACGCGCCGATCAACGACCCATTGCCGCCCATCGCCGCACCGACCGACAAACAGTAGAACAAGACGTTGTTTTGCGCGCCAGGTATGGTTGCCGTGAGGTAGCCGATGACCGGCAGCATGGCGGCCGTGAACGGGATATTGGCAATGACGGTGGAAAGCAGGGCGCTGAACCAGGTAACGGCCAGCACAGCCAGTAATAAATTGCTGCCAACAAGCCGCCCAATACCATCGGCGATAAAACTGATCAGGCCGACCTCTTGCACCGCGCCCACGACAACAAACAGACCAATAAAAAACACCAATGTTGTCCAATCCACGGCTTCGATCATCTCTTCAATATCTGGCCGAATCCATACCAGCAGGGCTGTCGCCCCCATGAGCGCCGTCACCGCCGGAATGAGATGGATTCGTTCGCCCATCACAAATAAAACCAGCATAAAAAAGCCGACGATACCCGCTTTTTTAAGATGCTCTGGCTCGGTGATTTTTGCGCGTTCGGCTAATTTGTCTAGCAGGAGAGTTGATAGCCCGCCCATTTCGCCGGAGCGTAATTCGTGGCGGTAAACAAACTCGCAGTAGATGATCAGCCCGACCATCGCCAGCAAAACGCCCGGCGTTAGATTGGTCAAAAAATCGTTAAATGATAATTTGGCGTAAGAGCCGATGAGAATGTTGGTCGGCGTGCCGATGAGCGTGCTGATGCCAGCCACGTTAGAGGCCAGCACTTCCGGGATGAGTAGGGCCAGGGGATTCAGACTCAGGGCCAGAGCGATCTGTACAGTGATGGGGGTCATCAGCAACATGGTGGTGACATTGTCTAGTGTGGCTGAGGCGATGCCGGTGATACCCATCAAAATGATGACTAACAGCCAGATGCGCCCGCGGGAGAGGCGATAGGCGGCGAAGGCCAGCCATTGAAATACGCCGGTCCTTTCGACGACGGCAATGATGATCATCATGCCCATGATGAGGAAGATGACGTTCCAATCGACGTAACGCAGCGCGCCGCGAAAGTCGAAGATAAACAAGTCGTTGGAGAACGGCCGTCCCAAATAGCTCACAGCAAACACCACCGACATTCCCAGCAGGGCGGCCAGCGTATTATGCAGCTTGCCCAGGGCAATCAACCCCAACATGCCGATGAAGACCAGGGCTGCAATCCAGAATGACGTTGTAACTTGCCGCAACAAAATTGTGTTGGGCAAAACGAGGGTCTGGCCAGCGCGCAAACTTTGGATCGCCGCATCGTCCAACGGGGTCTCATCAAAATGGAAATGCTCGCGTTCAATTCGCACAATGAGATGATCGGGCAGGGTTTCTGGCAGAGAAAGCGCATAGCGTCCATCGGCCTGGGTGATGGTCTGGCTGAGCGGGTTGTCATTGTCTGCTGTGACCAACGTTACGACGGCGTCAGCCACCAGTTGATTCTGACGATCGATCACCCTGCCGGTGATTAAAGTGGCGCTTTCGGACGATTGTCCCTGAACAGTTTGCCATGGGAACACCATAAGCAGCGTGACCAAGATCAGAAATGAGACCAGGGCGGAGAACCGCAAGGGTTTGTTTTTCATGCTGGCTCCTCCGGTAAGACAACCTTGGCGCCGGTTTGCATTTCAATGCGCTGAATGAACTCCTGGTGTAAGTCGGTCGTGAATAGACTGTCTTCATTTTGGAACTTAGGCTGCCCGACAACCAGATAATCGGCGCCGATTTCGTGGCAAAGTGTGGGGATCTCTTCGGTTACACGGCCGTGTCGGATGATCCCTTCAGCCTTAACCTGTTTTGCTTCGGCCTGTGCCTGAGCCGCCAGCAAAATAAATTCGCCCATTTGGGCCATCTCTTTCGATATGGTCTGGGTCCGGCTGCTGGTGGTGCGGTCGAGGAATTCAAGGTTGACGACGTACAGAAAAAATAGGGTCAACTGTGTCTCTTGGGCCAGGGCAATAGCCCGGTTGATGGTCGGCTGGCTGCCCGGGCCGCCCCGTACTGCACAAACGATACCGCTCATGAATACCCCCTTTCTCGTTTTAGCGAATATATTGAAAAAGCCTGAGTTTTTGTCTGACGACCGTTTCCCTTCACAATATGCCAAACCTTCTACATAGTAAACGAAAGTGCATCGTGGGCACAATAACAAAAAGCAGTTTCAATCAGACCTTTTCCCCTGCACCCCTTCAAGCTAAAATCCTTGCTCATGATCCATTACAATCCTGGTACTCACACATTTAACCTGCTCGGCTCTAACAGCCATTACGCGATGATGGTGGATGGCGACGGCCGTCTCACCCACCTCGCCTGGGGACCAACACCAGACCCGGTCACGGGCCACAACCGCTTCGCCCCGCCCGGCCAAAGCTCCTTCGAATTCCAGGGCCAGCGCGACGAACTCCCGGCCTACGGTCCCATTTCCGTCCACGAAGTCGCGCTTAAAATCAGCTTTCTCAAAGCGCCCGCCCCTCTCAGCACCGGCGAAGCCCTCTATCGCCCCATCCGCGACGTGCGCCTCGCCTACACCGGCCACGAAATTATCACCGACGCTCAACCAGGGCTTGCCCCCGCGCATGGCTTGCCCACCGCTCAAACTCCGCCGCCCCAAATCTTGCGTGTCTTTCTCCATGACCCGGCCCAGCCGCTCACTGTCGCCCTCTGTTACCGCCTCGCCCCCCAAAGCGACATCATCGAACGCTGGTGCGTACTCACCAACACCGGCCCCGACCCTATCCGCATTGAAAAACTCGCGTTTGCCGCCCTGCACCTGCCGCCCGGTTCCAGCGAAGTGACCACCGTGCATGGCGCCTGGGGCGCAGAATTCACCACGCAGCGCCATATTCTACCTGTCGGCAGCTTCAACATTGGCCACCGCAGCGTGCAAACCGGCCACGCCTTCAACCCCTTCTTCCTGGCCAATCGGCCCGGCCACGCCACCGAAACGAGCGGCCCGGTCTATTTTGGCGCGCTGGCTTTCAGCGGCGCGTGGCAGCTTACCTTCGAGCACCAACACAGCGGCGATGTGCGCGTTTTCGGCGGGTACAACCCGTTCGACTTTGAACTGATTCTCCAGCCCGGCCAGACGCATACCACGCCGGCTTTTGTCTGCGGCGTCAGCGGCGAGGGGTGGGGCGGGGCCAGCCGCCGGCTGCACGCCTTCACCCGCAGCCACGTCTTGCCGGCGACGCCGCCGCGCCCCGTCCTTTACAACAGTTGGGAGGCCACCTACTTCGCCCTCAGCCACGAAGGGCAGGCGGCGCTGGCGCGCAAAGCGGCAGCCATCGGGGTGGAATTGTTTGTGCTGGATGATGGCTGGTTTGGCGGCCGTCGCAGCCCGCTTTCCGGCCTGGGCGATTGGACCGTCAGCCCGGACGTGTTCCCGCGCGGCCTCCAGCCGCTCATCGAGGAAGTTCACGCGCTGGGCATGAAATTTGGCCTCTGGTTCGAGCCGGAAATGGTCAACCCCGATTCCGATCTGTACCGAGCGCATCCCGATTGGGTGCTGCACTTCCCTGGCCGCCCGCGTACCGAGGCCCGGATGCAGTTGGTGCTGGATTACGGCCGTGACGAAGTGATTGCGTACATCTTCTCCGCGCTTGATGCTCTCTTGTCTACCCATGACATTGACTTCATCAAGTGGGACATGAACCGCAACGTTACCGAACCCGGTTCGGTGACGGGCAAGGCCATCTGGCGCGCGCATACGGCCGGCGTTTACCGGTTAATGGATCGCCTGCGGCAAAAATACCCTGGTCTGTCCTTGCAAAGCTGCTCCGGCGGCGGCGGGCGGGTCGATTTAGGCATCTTGGGGCGCGTCGATCAAGTCTGGACCAGCGACAACACCGACGCTCTCGACCGCCTGCGCATCCAGGAAGGCTTTTCACTGGCTTACCCGGCGCGCATCATGGAAGCCTGGGTGACGCACGAAAAAAATCACCAGACCGGCCGCGTGCTGGACCTGTCCACCCGCTTCGACGTGGCCATGCGCGGCGCCCTGGGCATCGGCTCCGACCTCAACGCCCTCAGCGACGATGAACTCAAAGAGTACGCTGGCTACATCGCCTTTTACAAACGTTTCCGCCATGTCGTCCAGGATGGCGATCTCTACCGCCTGGAAACGCTGGCCGAACATGGCGCGTCCACTCTCCTTTACGTCCTGCCCGACCAGAGCGAGGCCGTCTACTCCGTTGCAGTTCATGATCATTTGATTGGCCGTCACCGCCCGCCCGCTCGTCTGTTGGGGCTGAGTCCCCAGGCAACCTATGCCCTCTACGACCGCCACCAACGCATCATGGATCGTCTCACCGGCGCCGACCTCATGGCTCAGGGTATTGCCGGCGACACGTATGGCCCGGCGGGTTTTAGCCGCACCATTCATTTGAAGGTGGCCGGTTAGCAGGGGCGGGCAGGGATGGAAGGAATTAGGAGAAAAGGAAAATGATGTTACCGGTAACACTTGACAGGCGAGATGGATTGATGTCATAATAGGGGACACCAATTTAAGGTGAAAACAGGTTGTCTGGGTGCATCGACGGGAGGGTGCGGTCATGGGCAGCAGTCAGTCAGAAGCGGGGGAGAAACGGCCGTATACCGCCACCGCCCAAACCGAAATCAAAGCCCAGTCGCGGCAAAACATCCTCGACGCCACCGTCGCGTTGTACGACGAAGCCTGGCTGGACCAGATCACCCTGCAGCAAGTCGCTCAGGGTGCGGGCGTCGCCAGCAAAACCATCCTGCGCCACTTTGGCTCCAAAGAAAATCTGCTTGTGGCCGCCAACGAAGCGGCGCGCGCCCGCCCCGACATGCAGCGCGCCGAACCACAGCCCGGCAGCGCCGCCGCTGCTGTGGCTTGTGTGGTAGCTCATTACGAGGTGATGGGGCGCGCCCTGTGGCGCTCGCTGGTGCAGGAGGAGCGTTATCCTGCTCTACAGCCTATTTTGGCTGACGGCCGTATCTTCCATGAAGCCTGGGTGCGCCGCGCCTTCGCTCCCCAACTCGCTCGATCCAACCAACCCGACACCCTGCTGCACCAACTGTACACGCTCACCGACTTTTTTACCTGGAAGCTGCTGCGTCTGGAGCGCGGCTTGTCCCAACCGGAAACCGAAGCTGTGATGCTGGAGATGATCACGGCCGTTTTACCCATCACCTGTTAGAAAATTCATACAACGTAGGAGATTTCATGAGCACACCCCCCATTTCCCCGCCGCCCGCCGCCCTTGCGCCCATTGGCAAAGGCGAAAAGTTTGCCTTTACCCTTGGTTCGGTGGGCAAGAACATCTTATTTTGGGGCATCGGCACCTTTTTGCTGGTTTTTTATACCGATGTGTTTGGGCTGACGCCAACGGCCGTCGGCACCCTGTTCCTCGTCGCCCGCCTGATGGACGCCGTCAACGACCCCATCGTCGGCTACATCCTCGACCACCTCAAGCCCACCCGCTGGGGCCGCTTCCGGCCGTGGCTGCTGCTGGGCGGCGTGCTGGCCGGGTTGAACTTCGCCGCCATGTTCCTGGGGCCGGAACTGTCGTACAGTGGCAAGCTGCTCTACGCCTATGTCACCTATCTGGTTTTTGGCATTACATTTGACCTGGTAGACATCCCCTACTCCTCGCTGATGGTGACGATGACCCAGAACACCCACGAGCGCAACAAGCTCAACAGCCTGGTGGCCATCGGCCTGATTATCGGCACGGGGCTGGCGGTGGTGGGCACGGTGCCGCTGGTGGGCATGTTCCCCACGCCGCAGCAAGGCTACCGCATGGTCGGTCTCATTTATGGCCTCATTGCCCTGGTGGCAGTGGCGATTTCTGCGGCCGTGGCCAAAGAGCGCGTGCCGCGTGGTCCTGACGAGAGTTACACGTTGCGCCAGTTGTACCCCATCCTCATCAAAAACAAGCCGTTTATGATTTTGATGCTCTCGACGGTGCTGTTCAGCATCGGTAACTTTGTCGTTACCAGCGCCAACGTCATTTTTTACACCTACTTTGTGGGCAGCGCCGATTTGTTTGGTCCGGTGCAGTTGGCCACCGGCCCGGCGATTTTGCTGGCGGCCATTGGGATGCCCTACATGGCCGGACGGCTGGGCAAGCGCAACACCTACATGGTAGGTTTTGCCCTGACGATCCTGATTGGCGTGCTGTTTTTTATCCTGCGACCGACCAGTTTGCCGCTGCTGATTGCCCTGGCGGCGGGCATGGCCGTGGCCGGTTCGCCCGGCGCGGCGCTAATTGATTCGATGGTGGCCGACACCAACGAGTACGCTGAATGGCAGACGGGCACGCGCTCGGAGGGGGCGATTCAGGCGGGTTTTACGTTTGTTAAGAAGTCGGCCAAC
Organism: Chloroflexota bacterium; assembly: GCA_017993775.1. Classification (GTDB taxonomy): domain Bacteria; phylum Chloroflexota; class Anaerolineae; order Promineifilales; family Promineifilaceae; genus Leptovillus. Next base: position 107,256 of record JAGOMA010000017.1, read on the forward strand.
GGGCTGGGCGGGGCGCTGGCGGGCTATATGCTGGCCTGGGTGGGCTACCAGCCCAACGTGGCCCAATCGCCGGAAACGCAGACCGGGCTGCTGGCAATGGTCAGTCTGGTTCCGGCGGGCTTTGCCGTGCTGGCGATGGTTGCCATGTACTTTTACCCGCTGACGGAGGCGAAGTTTGAGGCGTTGTTGCTGGAATTGCAGGGGCGGAAGGCGGGGAAGTAGGAATTGTGAATGGTGAATTGTGAATTGTGAAGTGGGGGGAGGGATACGGCCGTTTCCGCCATAGACGGGTATATGACCTGGAGCGGATGTCAGCAGGTGATGTTAATACTGGAGAGCTAAATGCTGCACAAGAGTCTGATGCTCGTATGTCTGTTGCTGAGTTTGGTAGGATGTACTGGAAACGTTGGCGCGCCAATCACCAGTCAGCCGGATACCCCGGAGCTAACAACAGAATTTGTCATGGAGAAAGACCTGGAATTTCGGAGTATTAAAAACGGTTTTGTTTTGGAGTATCCCGCAGACTGGGAAGTAGCGGGGGAGAATATGATCTGGGTAGAGCCAAGTGAGGCTGATTTTCCACAAGATCATCGTTCAATATTAACTGAGGTAGATTTCAGTTTGTTTACAAGGGGTCCATATGTTGGAAACTTCAGTAGGAAATGGCGAATCCCTCAGTCTGCGCGCGAAGTGGCACAAGTGATCGTTGGTACAAGGGACTATCCTGAGGTTATCCAACCTGTTAAAGCGGTTAGTATCAATGGATTTGATGGAGCTACTTCTCTAATGGCTGTTGAGACCCGTATACCATTGCATAGATACGGAATTGTATTACGCATCGCTAGTGACAAAGTTATTGTCCTAGGCACAGATGGGCCAGCCAGTCGCAGCGAGGAAATGCAGAATATTCTAAATGCAATAGCGCTCAACATTCGTCCCATAGAGGAATAAGTTGGCTTGTAGCAAACGGCCAACCCGGTCAGAGACACTTCTGCGCTGTCGATGAAGGGCTGGGATGGCTGGCGGTGGGAGAGGGATACGGCCGTTATGCTTGATCGGTTGGCGAAAAGAGCTTCAACTCTGGAATGTATCGGAAATCCTTGCGGTTCAGGGTGTACAGTTTAACGTCATGGTCCAAAGCTGTGGCGGCGATGAGCGCATCTGGCAGGCTCAGTTTATGGCTCAGGACATATGCTTCCATCAGCTATTTGGGCCAAGCCTGTTGACGGATGGTATCTAAATCAATGTTCCGACCTTGCCAAATACCGGCCAGGGCAAAAAAATCCGCTTTTGTTTTACCGGAATCATTTTCCTGGAAATCGGTTGTTACCAAGCTCACAAAATCCAGCGACCGCAGTAGCTCTGACAATAATTGCGCCTTTTCTTTGTCTTTGACCTGAATAATAATTTGTTCCATACTATTACGCCTCCACACACAGCCTGCTGCCTGACCAGCTTTACCTGATGAGGATTATACAATAGGTTGGTACGGGGGAGAAACGGCCGTGTTGAAGTGTAAATTGTGAATGGTGAAGTTGGGGGGGCAACGGCCGTATCCGTCTCCAATCTAAAAAAGGAAGAACAACCAATGTCAGAGAATGCAGACCGCCCCGGTCTCCAGTCTCTAATCTCCAATCTCAACCCTATGAATAACCAACACCTCTACCAAAACGCTCGCATTTTCGGCCTGAACAAAGAACCCGGCCGCTGCACCTCCGCCAGCTTTCCCGATCCGATGGCGGCCCTGTCCGGTCGCTCGCCCTACGAGCTGTCCCTGGATGGCGACTGGCGTTTCCACTGGGCGGCTAAACCGGCGGAACGGCCGTCTACCTTCCACCTCCCCACCTGCGACGACAGCGCCTGGGACGCCATTCCCGTGCCGTCCAACTGGGAGATGCAGGGCTACGGTGCGCCCGTCTACGCCCCGGCCCACATGCCCAAAAGCCTGCGCCAGGCCGACATGCCCAACATTGACCCCGACAACAACCCCGTCGGCTCTTACCGGCGCACCTTCACCGTGCCCGAAAACTGGGCCGGGCGCGAGATCATCCTGCACTTTGGCGGCGTCAGCTCCGCCTGTCTGGTATGGGTGAATGGGCAGCAGGTCGGCTACAGCCAGGACAGCATGTTGCCGGCCGAATTCCGCATCACCCCCTACGTGCAGTCCGGCGAAAACCTGCTGGCCGTGCTGGTCTACCGCTGGTCGGATGGCTCCTACCTGGAGAACCAGGACATGTGGTTCCTCTCCGGCATCTTCCGGCGCGTGAAGCTGCTGGCCGTGCCGCCCGCCCACATCCGCGATTTTGCCGTGCATACCGACCTGGACGAGAACTACCGGGATGCGGTGCTGCGGATTGAAGCGACCGTGCGTGACCTGATGGGGGAGAAACGGCCGTTTTCCCTCCTCGCCCAACTTTTCGACGCCCACACCCAATTGGTCGCCGAATTCAGCCAATCCGGCAGCCCATCACCCGGCGCGGAAACAACCATCACTCTCCAATCTCCAATCGCTAATCCCCAAAAATGGACTGCCGAGACGCCCCATCTTTACCATCTGCTGCTCACCCTCCAGGACGAATCTGGGCAGATTGTCGAAGTGCGCCATACGCGCATCGGCTTCCGGCAGGTGGCAATTCGGGACAGGCAGTTGTGGGTCAACGGCCGTGCCATCCTCCTCAAAGGCGTCAACCGCCACGACTTCGACCCCGTCACCGGCCATACCATGACCCTGGACCGCCTGCGCCAAGACCTGCTGACGATGAAACGCTTCAACATCAACGCCGTGCGCACCTCCCATTACACCGACGACGAGCGCTTCTACGACCTGTGCGACGAACTGGGCCTCTACGTCATGGACGAGGCCAACATCGAAACCCACGGTTACCGCGACGCCATGCGCGGCGATATGCAGTGGCTGCCCGCCATGCAAGACCGCGTCGAGCGCATGATCGCCCGCGACAAAAACCACCCCTGCGTCATCATCTGGTCGCTGGGCAACGAATCGAGCAGCGACGACAAATTCCGCCGCCTGACAGAGCGCGTGCATGAATTGGACGGCCGTCCCGTCCACTATGAGCAAGACTACACCGGCGAATACGTGGACATTTTTTCCACCATGTACCCCACGGCCAAACAGTGGACGGCCGTCGCCGAAGGCGGCGGCTACACCGCCCGCACCGCCGCCCTGACCTGGGAAAAAGTCGGCGGGCCGCTGACGGCCGACAAACCGCTGGTTATCTGCGAATACGCCCACGCGATGGGCAACAGCGTCGGCAGCCTGCAAAAGTACATGGACGTATTCGAGAAGTACCCGCAGTGCATCGGCGGCTTCATCTGGGATTTCGCCGATCAGGCCATTTTGCGCCACGACGAAAACGGCCGTCCCCTTTGGCACATCGGCGGGGATTTGGGCGACGAGTACGACTTCGCCATGTTCGGCTGCAACGGTCTCTTTTTCGCCGACCGTACGCCCCATCCCTCCGCCTGGCAGGTGAAAAAAGTGTACCAACCTGTCGCTTTAGAAGCGGTGGATTTGGCCGCCGGGCGGCTGCGCATAGCCAATAAGAATATCTTCACCGATTTAAGCGGCCTCCGGCTTCGCTGGCAGGTAACGGAGGATGGCGAGATCGTCCAGTCTGGTGAATTGGCCGCGCCGGACTGCGCGTCGGGCACGGCCGTTTCCCTTACCATCCCCTACACTTTGCCAACCGCCAAACCCGGCCGCGAGTATCATCTGCTCGTTGAATGTGTCCTGGCTGCAGACGCGCCCTGGGCCGCCGCCGGGCACGTTGTCGCTTGGGAGCAGTTGGCCTTGCCGGTAAAGGTGGCTGTACCTCGTCTGGCCTCACCTGGGGAGATGCGGCCGCTGGACGTGATGGAAACGGCCGTGTCCGTCACCATCAGCGGCAAAGGCTTTGCCCTCACCTTCAACCGCCAGACCGGCGCTTTGACCGAATTTCTGACGCCTGGCCTGTCGCTGCTGGCCGGGCCGCTGGTTCCCAACCTCTGGCGCGTGCCCATCGACAACGATGTGGCTCCGCTGGTGCTGGACAGCCGCGCCAAATACCTGGGCTACGCTCGCCAGCCCTGGCGCAGATTGGACCAATCTCCCAAATTGGTCCAATCTTTCCACGTCATCCATCCGGTCCCCGCAGTGGTGCAAATCACGGCCAGCTGGCAGGAGAAACACGGCCGTTCCCTGCTGACGGCCGTCTACACCGTCTACGGCAGCGGCGATGTGGTGGTAGAGTGCCGCTTCACCCCGGCCATCGACATGGTGCGCTTTGGCATGATGGTGGACGTGCCCGGCCGGTTGAACCGCCTGACGTGGCTGGGGCGCGGTCCGCAGGAGACCATGTGGGACCGGCAAACCGGCGCGGCCGTCGGGCGCTACGCCCTGCCGGTCGAGGAAGCCATCCATCACTACGCTCGGCCGCAGGAAAATGGCAATCGCAGTGATGTGCGCTGGGCGACGCTGACCAACGCGGCGGGCGACGGCCTGCTCATCGCCGACGCGGGCGGCACGCTGCTGAATGTGACGGCCCGGCCGTATACTCAGGACGATCTGGCCGCCGCCACGCGCATCCACGACCTGCCGCGCCGCGAGAATGTGACCCTGCTGATTGATTACAAACAAAATGGGGTGGGCGGCGACACGCCGGCCGGCAGCTTGCCACACCCGGAGTTCCGGCTGGTGAAGGGGCGAGAGTATAGGTATGCGTTCCGGTTACGGCCGTTCCGCGCCGGTGACGAGGTAGCCCGCGACGTGGCTTTTGGCCTGCCCACCATTCCTGCCGAGCCGGTGGTAATGCAGAAGAAGGTGGGGTGGGAAACGGCCGTGCTGGCCGCCGGAGTTTTGGCCGGCGGAATCCTCGCCTGGCGTTTTTGGCAGAAGAGCAGAGCCGGAAAAGACTAAAGCATTGGCCAGACTGGACCAACGCGATCATTGCACTTTTAAGAAATGGGACGCGGATTATCACGGATGCGACGGATAAACGTGGATATAGATGGTTTTATCCGCGTCCTATTCACCTTCATGCAGTTGGCGGTTTGTGGCTGTTAGCCGTTGAAGGTTTCCAGATAGGGCAGCACTTGCGCCCGGATGTCGTCGCGGACCTGGCGGAAGACGGCCGTTTTCTCCTCTTCCGTGCCGGTGGCTTTGGCAGGGTCGGGGAAGCTAATGTGGGTGACGCGGCCCTGGCCCAGCCAGAGGGGGCAGTTTTCGGCGGCGTCGTCGCAGACGGTGATGACCAGGTCGAGCGGCGTTTGGCGGAATTCGTCGGCCGTTTTGGACGTGTGGCCGCTGATGTCGATGCCCAGTTCGGCCAGGGTGGCGATGGCCAGGGGGTGGACGTAGCCCGAAGGCTGCGTGCCGGCGGACACGGCTTCCCAGGCATCGCCCAGGAAATGGTTGGTCAGCCCTTCGGCCATGTGGCTGCGGCAGGAGTTGCCGGTGCAGAGGAAGAGGACGCGTTTTTTCATGAGGTAGTTTCTCCGGAATTAAAAATAGGACGCGGATTTTTGCAGATGCGGCGGATTTGTAATTGGGGGAATGATACGTTGATTGGGGGAGGCTGGGCAAGGAGGGGACGGTTAAGGTTTTGTTAACGGCCGTTTAAAGCTGAAAAGGACAGCCAGGCTGTCTTAGTTGATATTCACTGTTTAAAGCTGAAAAGGACAGCCCACAAGCTGTCCTTTTTAAGTTCTACTGTTTAAAGCTGAAAAGGACAGCCCACAAGCTGTCCTTTTTGATTCCCACTGTTTAAAGCTGAAAAGGACAGCCCACAAGCTGTCCTTTTTGATTCCCACTGTTTAAAGCTGAAAAGGACAGCCCACAAGCTGTCCTTTTTGATTTCCACTGTTTAAAGCTGAAAAGGACAGCCCACAAGCTGTCCTTTTTGATTTCCACTGTTTAAAGCTGAAAAGGACAGCCCACAAGCTGTCCTTTTCAATTCCCACTATTTCCCACTGAACCGCGCATTTCAGCACAAGTCACTTAGAATGATAGGGGATTTAGCCTGGATGATCTAGGGAAAGATTAGCCGAAAAACGGCCGTTTCTCTTTAGATAGTGTGCCCTAAACACCAGCAAGATCGACATGCAAACTGGCTGGCTTGTGGTAAAACTGCGCCTGAGAGGAGAATTTATCTATGTGGAACCGTTTTTCTCCGCACACGCGGGCAGTCTTGCAGGCTTTGTTGGTGACGTTTCTTTGGTCAACTTCCTGGGTGCTGATCAAAATTGGGCTGGCGGATATTCCGGCGCTGACGTTTGCCGGTTTGCGGTATGTGCTGGCGTTTTTGGTGCTGATTCCCCTGTATCTGCGCACGGCGCAGGCCACGCCGCTGCGGGCGTTGACGCGGCGCGATTGGCTGGCGCTGGCGGCGCTGGGGCTGGTGTATTACACCATCACCCAGGGGACGCAGTTTTTGGGGCTGGTGTATTTACCGGCGATTACGTTTAGCTTGCTGCTGAATGCCACGGCCGTGGTGACGGCCGTTTTAGGCGTGCTGTTTCTGGCGGAACGGCCGTCTGGGCGGCAGTGGGTGGGCGTGGCGGTTTTTATGGGCGGCGTGCTGGTGTATTTTTTGCCCAAGCAAATTCCGGCCGGGCAGGCGATTGGTTATGTGGTGGCGACGATTACCGTGCTGGCCAATTCCTTTTCTGGCATTTTAGGCCGGGCGGTGAACCGGCAAAATCGGCTGCATCCGCTGACGGTGACGCTGGTGAGTATGGGCATTGGCAGTCTGCTGCTGCTGGGGTTGGGGCTGGCGACGGAGCCATGGCCGGCGTTGACCTGGCAAAGTTGGCTGTTGATATTATTTTTGGCGGTGGTAAATACGGCCGTGGCTTTTACGCTTTGGAACCATACCCAGCGCACATTGTCGGCAATGGAGTCTAGCATCATCAATAACACGATGCTCATTCAAATTACACTGCTGGCGTGGTTGTTCTTGGGGGAAACGCTAACCTGGGTAGACGCCGCCGGTTTGGCGCTGGCGGCCATTGGCGTGTTGATGGTGCAATTTGAATGGCCGACAAGCCGCAAATCCAAAGCCGATCGTGGGTAGGTTTGGCGCTTACAAATCTTGCTGCCTGGGCAGGCGGATAAAGAATGTGCTGCCGGGGCAGTTTACCTCGTCCAGGCCATCGCTCTCGACCCAGATTTCGCCTTTGTGGGCGTGGACAATGCCTCGGGCGATGGCTAAACCCAGGCCAGGGCCGCCGCCTTTAAATTTGGTTTTGCCGGTAGAATGCAGGTCCACCCGGCCGATCTGGTAAAATTTTGCGAAGATAAATTCGTGTTTGTCCGGGGCGATGCCGATGCCGGTGTCGCGGATGCTAATTTCTATGGTGTGGGGGGTGGGGGTACGGCCGTTAACCGTAATGCCGCCGCCGTCCGGGGTGTATTTAATCGCGTTTACCAAAAGCTGGGTAAAAACCTTGTACAACGCTTCCGCATCCCCTTCAATGGAATTTAAGGCGAACAATCCGTCTAACAGGCTCATTTCGAGGCGTCGGTTGGCCAAATCCTGGGCCATTTCTTGTTTTAGCTGCTGCCACAGAGCGGCCAGAGAAACGGATTGGAATACCAGGTTCAGGTCGGCGTTGTCGATTTTGGCGATGTCCATCATGCTGTCTACGATTTCAGTTAAACGTTGAGCGCCCCGGTCGATGCCGTTGACGATGCGTGCCAGGTGTTCGTTTTCCATAATCAGGCTTTGTTCATTGAGGATTTGGGAATACCCTTTGAGTAAGGCGATGGGGGTGTAAAGCTCGTGCGAGGCGACGTTGATGAAGTCTGATTTGGCCTGATCCATCTGGATAAGTTGGGCGTAGGCTTCTTGCAGGGCGGCTGTGCGCCGGGTTACTTCTTGTTCCAGGTGATGATTGAAGCGGGCTAAACGGCCGTACAACTGCGCATTTTGCAAGGCAATCGACAACTGATCGGCCATCATGCGCAAAACAATGCGGTCTTCCTGATCAAACGCGTCCACTTTGTCATCTTGCACATCAAGCACGCCCACCAGCGTCTCGCCTACTTGTAGGGGAATGGCAAATTCAGAGCGCGTCAGGGGCACGGTTTCGCTGAAAAGAAAATTAGCGTCTGATCGCACATCGTTGGTCAGGTGGACGGTGCGACTGCGCCAGGTATGGGCAATGATGCTTTGTGATGCGTTGAGTGATAATTCGCTGGGATTGATTTGGTTGGCGTTAAAATCGCGGCCGGCCAGGGCTTGCAGGACCAGGGTGTCGGTGCGAGGGTTTTTGACCCAAATGGTGACGCAGTAATATAGGAATCGAGATTGAATCAGGCGCGTTGCTCTGGATGTTAGCTCATCCATGTCTAAAATGGATGTGATTTGTTGGCTGAGTTTGCTGCTGGTTTCCAGATAATTGGCCTGCTGCTGGTAACGGCGCGTGAGGGTCTGGTTTTTCAGATGAATGGAGATGCGGGCGATCAGTTCGCGGTTGTTCAGCGGTTTGGTAATGTAATCGACCGCGCCGGATTCCAGGCCTTTGATTTTGTCTTGGGTGTTGGACAGGGCGGTCATGAAAATGACGGGGATTTCGGTGGTGAGCGGATTTTGTTTGAGCGCTTTGCAGACCTCAAACCCGCTCATTTCAGGCATCATGACGTCTAGTAAAATGAGGTTGGGTAGGGATTCAGCCGCCACGGAGAGGGCGGCAGTACCGTTTACCGCCGTTAGTACGCGGAATCCCATATGGGTCAGGTATAACGAAACAATGGTCAGATTTGATGGAATATCATCAACTGCCAAAATAGTGAACTGGGAAAAATCAAGTTCAAGCGGGTCCATAGCGCTTGCCTTCTGCTTGCGGGTAGGATGAGGGCTTAATACGAAGTTCATGCATGCAAGATGCAGCCCACAATAAACCTGATTATACATCAATACATTGCTGACTGAAGTTTGATCTGATATTGAAGTGTTGAAACGCAAAAATCCGGGTTCGGGTCAACCGAATCCGGATTTTTGGCGAGGCAGGTATGAGGGGCGGGTGTCAGGGAATTACGGCCGTTTCCGCTTGATATCCGCTGTCCATTTCCACATACTTGCCGTCGGCCTTGTACACCACCCATTCACAAATATTGATCACCCGGTCGGCGGCCCGCTCCAGATTGTGTACTGCCCATTGTAGCAGGTTGGCCTGTTCATACGTGGCCTGTCTGGCCGTTACACTGAGCGCCAAATCATAAGAAATCTGGCTGTACAACCCATCAACCGCGTCATCTTGCAGCGGGATGTGGCGGGCGGCGGTGGCGTCGTTGGTCGTGAACGCTTCCACTGCCTGGCGCAGCATGTTGGCGGCAATTTCAGCCATTTCTGGGATCAGGCCGACGATTGCTGTGGGTAAAACGGCCGTATCCAACTGTAAGCTAATTTTGCCAATTCCTTTGACATAATCATGGATGCGCTCCAATTCACCGGCAATTTCTAGCGTCGCCGCCAGGGAGCGCATATCCGGGCCAGTAGGCTGCTGTGTGGCGATGAGCGTAAAACAACCCATCATGATCTCAATGCGCTGCTGGTTTACCCACTCATCCAGGTCGATCATCTCTCTGGAAATGCGCAAATCGCGCGTTTTTAGGGCCACGGCCGATTTTATAATGCCTTCTTCCACCGCGCTGCCCAGGCGTAATATCTTTGTATCGAGTATCTTCAATTCACGAGCGAACGATTCTCTGGTCATGATTTTTTCTTCCCTAAGGAACGAGAACTGAATAATTTACACGTTTAGAGTGGACCAACCTCAGAAGACAGGTCCAATTTTACGCAGGTTAATTAATTTTTAAGCCTAAACGGCCGTTAAGCCACACGCCCAACTTCAGGCGAGAATACTCTGGACTGTTAGCCGATCATCCGAAACGGCCGGTAATGTACTGTTCCGTCAATTCATGTTTCGGGTTGGTGAAAATCTCATTCGTTTCATTAAATTCCACCAGATAACCGGCGCGGTCGGCATCCATATTGAAAAACGCCGTAAAGTCAGAGGCGCGCGCAGCCTGCTGCATGTTATGCGTCACAATAATGATGGTATATTTTTCTTTTAGCTCCTGGATCAGGTCTTCGATCTTCAGCGTAGCGACCGGATCCAGCGCCGAGGTTGGCTCATCCATCAGGATAATTTCGGGTTTTACGGCGATGGTTCGAGCGATGCACAATCGCTGCTGCTGCCCGCCAGACAGCGAAAAACCGCTCTCGGCTAATTTATCCCTGACTTCATCCCACAGGGCCGCCTGCCGCAAAGAGGCCTCGACCAGCTCGTCCATGTTGCCTTTATAGCCGTTAATTCGCGCGCCCCAGGCCACATTCTCATAAATGCTCTTGGAAAATGGATTAGGTTTCTGAAAAACCATGCCAATTCGCCGCCGAATTTCTACCGGATCGACATTTGGGGCGTAAATGTTGTTGCCGTGATAATGAATGGCGCCCTCCACGCGCGCGGTGGGAACCAGATCGTTCATGCGATTGAACGAGCGCAGGACCGTGCTTTTGCCGCAGCCAGACGGCCCGATAAGGGCGGTGATGGCTTTTTGCGGAATTTGTAAGGAAACTTCTTTTACGGCCCGGAAACCGCCGTAATACACGCTCATCTTGTCCGCTTCGACGGCCAGACGTTTGTTTTGGGCATAAGAATTTAGGGTCATGCTGCTCTCCTTGCGTAGCGATTGCGTAACAGTACGGCCGTTGCGTTCAAACTCAGCAGCAAAATGAGCAGAACAACAATAGCCGCGGCCGCCAGATTTTGGAATTCTGGCTGCGGCCGTGAAGTCCATTGGTAAATTTGCACCGGCAGGGTGGTGAATTTGGCGAACGGGCCGCCAGGGTCGGTGGTAATAAAGGTGGATGCGCCCACAACCACCAGCGGCGCAGTTTCGCCCAGGGCGCGAGAGATAGACAGGATGGTTCCGGTCAGGATGCCGGGCAGGGCGCTGGGCAGCACATGCGACCAGATGGTTTGCCACTGCGTGGCTCCCAGGGCCATGCCGCCCTGACGCAGAGAGTTGGGCACAGAGCGCAGCGCCTCTTGCCCGGAGATGATGATGATGGGCAGGATGAGCAGGGCCAGGGTAAGGCTGGCGGAAAGGATGGTACGGCCGTTTGCCGTTGCCCCCGCCTCCACAGCCCCAAAAGCCGTGCCGCTGGTAATTACCTCCAGGGCGCGCACAAACACCGCCAACCCCAACATGCCATAAATGATGGACGGCACCCCGGCCAGGTTGCTGATGTTGGTCTGAATGAGCCGATTGAGCCGGTTGTCGGTGGCGTACTCTTCCAGGTAGATGGCCGCGCCGACGCCCAACGGAAAGGAGACCAGCGCCGTAATAGCCACCACCCACAGCGAACCGAGAACGGCCGTGCGTACCCCGGCCAATTCGGGCGTGCTAGACTGCGGGCTGCGCAGAAAAGTCGTACTCACCCACGACGTGAACTGAAGGCTGGCCGCAGGATATTTCTCCAAGGCTTCCTGCTCGATGGCCGCCCGGCGTAAGAGGGAGGGAACCAGTTTCCAAACCGCCACAATGTTGGGTTCGGTCACGTTTTCGTTCAGGAGATGCAGAACAGTGTCTTTTGTGCGCGGGGGCAGGGTGCAGCCCGCGTAAGGCGTCGCGCCATCGCACGCTTCCGCCCACTGCTCCTGGCTAAAAAAGACGAGCTGGTCGGCAAAAAAGCGCTGCTCGCTTTCTATGCGCCGCCCTAAACCGAGGGAGATATTGTCCGCCAGAATCGAAACCAGGGTGGTTTGGGGCAGTTCTTCCAGGGCAATGGGGAACACGGTTTCGACAAAGAAATCGAGTGTGCCGCTGTTCGTGCCCGGAATAAATCGTTTGATGGGTTGATCGGGCCAATTGGGGTTCACGTCGGACCACTTTTCGGCCGTGGTGAAAATGAGCCGCAACTCATCGGTGGAAACGGCCGTCAGGAAATCGTTCTGCGCGCTGACCACAATCGCCAGCGCGTCTGTGCCCACGGTAAATTCCAGCGGCAGCCGCCCGATTTTGCGGCAGGCGGCAAATTCATTCTGGTTCATTGGCCGGCTGCCGGCGGCGATGTCGGTCGCGCCGTCCACACAAAACGCCCGATACCCGGCCGTGCTGCCCATGCTCTCGTCGCTGGTATTACCCACAAAACCATCAGCTTGGATGCGCTCCAGCATACGCTGCGTCAGCGGATAAACGGTAGAACTTCCGGCAATGGACAGGCTGCCGCCCACGCCTTCCGGGTTAATAGCGGCCCATTGACCGGCCGGTAAATCCAGGTCGTTTGCCTGTTTCCAGGTTTGCTGCGCCTGGGAAATGCGCCCGGCGCTGAGTGGGAAATAGCCCACATCGCTGATTTCTTCGTTGACGTGGGTGAGGTAGTAGTTGATGAAGACGTTGGCGGCCTGATTGGTTTCCAGAACCCGCGCGTCGCTGTAGAGGAATAACGGCCGTGCCAGCGGATACATCCCATCCTCCACATTGGCAGCGTCCGGCATAAGCCCATCCACGGCCAGCAGCTTCAAATTGTCGCTGCTTTGTTGGTAATAAGCGTAGCCAAAAAAGCCAATCGCGTAGGGATCGTTCATAATGCCAGCGGCCAGCTCGCGGTCATCTTCGCTAGACACCGTGTCCCGGTCGGCCAGCATGACCTTTTCTTGCTGCTCCACCACCAGGCGGGTCGGATCATTTTTGTATTCCACCGCCGCCAGCCCAAACGCATCGTTGACGATGGTATAAAGCAGGGCGATCAGCGCCAGGATGCTCACAATCAACGACGCGCCCAGGAGGACATACCAAAACTGCCCCCGGCGGTGGCGTGCCTTGATCTGATGGTTTAATTTGGGACCGGTCGGATAGCCAAATTTAGGCTCCGGCGGGGTGTAGGCTGCGGATTCGTCGTTCATTCATACACCTCGCGGTATTTGGTCACAATGCGGCGCGCAATCAAATTGAGGACAAGCGTCATCACAAAAAGCAAAAGACCAATCGAGAAAATAGACAGGTATTCCACCGAGTTGTAGCTCAAATCGCCGCCGCTGATGCGCACCATGTGGCCGGTCATCGTTTCCCCGGCCACAAACGGATTGAGAATAAAGCCAAACAGGGAATCTTTGCCCACTTCAAAATTGCGCGGGCCAGACCCGGCGGCAATCGCCACGATCATGGTTTCGCCAACGGCGCGCGAGATGGCGACGACAAACGCGGCCGTTACGCCAGACAGCCCGGCCGGCAGCACAATTTGCCGCGCAGTCTCCCATTTTGTGCCGCCCAGGGCATAGGCGGCTTCGCGCAGCGACCGTGGCACGGCCGACAGCGCGTCTTCACTGAGCGATGTCACCAGCGGAATAATTAGAATCCCCACCACAATGCCCGCCGAGGCCACGTTAAAAATCTGCACTTGCTGCACGCCGAAGATGCTGCGCAGCACAGGCGTCATAAATTGCAGCGCAAAATAGCCGTAGACCACCGTAGGAATCCCGGCCAGAATTTCCAACAATGGTTTCAGGATGTTGCGCGCACGCGGCGAGGCGTATTCGCTGAGGTAGATGGCGGTTAGCAGGCCAATGGGCAGGGCTACCACCATGCCAATGCCGCTGATCATGATCGTCGCTAATACCAGGGGCAGCACGCCAAAATAGCCGATGGCCGGCTGCCATTTTGTGCCGGTGAAATATTCCAGCAGAGTCACTTGGGGCAGGGCGAAAAACTTGATCGCCTCTTCGGCCAGCACAATGACGATGCCGATGGTTGTGAAAATGGAAATAATGCCGCAGGAAAATAAAAACACCTGGATGAGGGTCTCGCCGATGCGCGGCCGTTTGGTCAGGGATTCGGCCGAGAGTGTTTCCGTGGCAATGGGCGGCACAGAGCTATGTGTGGCCATACGTTTCTCCTTTTCCGCCCCGATGGCTTCCCCAGGCGGTTTTTTTTGAACAGGAAAATGAGGAGCGGGCAATGGATTTGTCCTTCTCCTCATGATCATTCCAATATGAGCGTGACACGATGTCATGATCAACCTGGCAGGTTTGATAGGGTTGAAGCCCAGGAACCTGCCAGGTTATGTCACGCTTTTAGCTGTTAGTTTGTGCCCAGCGCTTCAAGCAAAGCGGTTCTTGCCTGGCCGAGTGCGGCGTCGCTGGCCGGGAAGTAGCCAACATCGGTGATTTCGTCGTTGACGTAGGTCAGGAAGAAGTTGATGAAGGCGGCGACCTGCGGTTTTTCTTGCATGACGGCGGCGTCGGAGTAGATGAACAACGGCCGTGCCAGGGCATAGGAGCCATCTTCCACGGTCATGTCATCCGGGACCACGTCATTGATGCCGACGATCTTCAGGATGTCCTGATTTTCTTGGTAGTAGGCGTAGCCAAAGAAGCCGATGGCATAGGGGCTGCCGC
>JAGOMA010000090.1 GCA_017993775.1 Chloroflexota bacterium
CGTCTTTGGTGTATGGCGACGGGCAGCCGGTGAAGGCGGAGAATGTCACTGAAGTGCAGACTTTCGAGCGTTTTGTGGTCGAGAGGAAATCGCCGCCGGCGTCGCGGGCGGCGTTATTGGACTATTACCGGCAGGCGGCGGCATGAGGCAGTGGGGAGGGGATGGGTAAACGGCCGTGTGGGTGACATCGCCAAAGGTAGATATGGGGAGATTGTAACGGCCGTAGTCCGTTGGGATAAAGCAGGATGGAGATCCGCATGATGGCTGACCGCTTCCGGCGAACGTTACCCATCAATTGCATTTCTTCTATTTTTCGCAAGGATAACCTCACTTGGGGCATCTCTTGCTCCTGGTTTGTGTGCATTCAGGAGAAGAGGATGACCTATTTGTTTGTGATTATCCAGTGTCGTCGGCCGCCGGAGTGATCGGCATGGCCGGAATGGGTGATCGTTTTGGCTCGGATTACGCACGTTATGGGGATACCTGGGGGCTGCGGGGACATCTCTTTGGGCTGCATCCGGTTTGAGCGATGTGGAGACAAACATATTGGTTAACTGAGATAGGCTGAGAAACGGCCGTTGGCCAGGGTTAGCGGGCGAGACCATAGCCGTGGCTGGAGGGGTGAAAACGGCCGTTCAGTAGAGCCAATGCCTGAGATACACAGCCAGAATTTAGAACCAGATTGGCGGTAGCAAAAAACTGGCGCCTACGGGGTGGACACTGATATGTTCAGAATGTGACTGAAGCCATTCCCGGAATTTTTGGTGAATGTTGGGAGCGTCGGCGGCTTTTACCTGGCTCATGCCCAGATTGTTGGCAAGGTGTTTGCGGGCGCGTTGGCCGTCAAAGATAGGTTCGTCATGGTCGATCTGGGCATAACAGGCCAGGGTCATCGTCGAACCGTCTGCCGGCAGCGTGATGGCCGTGAGCCTGGCGATGGAAACGTAGGCGCAGAATTTGGAGGGGGCGAACCAGTGAGACCGCGGATCGTACAGGAAATAAGTGACCGTACGTTTTCCCCATAACGCCTGTCCCTCGGGGGTGGTTATTTCCCGATTCCAGCGGCGCAGATTGAGGACGGCTTCCATGTTGTTGGCCACAAAATGAATGTCAGTTCCGGCAGCCTGCGCCAGCGGGTAGGAAACGTCTAAGGCGCGCTGGATTTCCCGTTTGATGTTGAGCTTTTCCCGGCTTAAAGTGGCCAGGTCCAGGTGGTTCAAATGCTGAACGTCTGGAGCCGGCATTGCCGGAAACAGCGGCGTCTGAAACGCCTGCATGCCAATATGGCGCATCACCTGAATCATGTTGGCCGCCAGGTTTCGCTTGCCGGCGGCCACGTGGGGCGTCATCATTGAGATGAACACGTCTGTCGCCGGCTGAGGTTGGAAGAGATGGGCGGTGGCGAATTTGGCGTGATTGGCGACCGGGTCGGCGCGGGAGATCTCAAACTCAATCCAGAGACGACGGCCGTTTTCGTGGGTCAACAGCACGTCGACCTGGGGCGCGTAGCCCAGCATTTGCCGCAGCTCCGCGGAAAGCACCTGGGCTTCGGTTTGTCCCTGCCATCCAGGCGGGCACTGGACTTGAAACTGTTTTTGTAAATAGGTGGCTAGTTGTCCCATTTAGTAGCCTGTCGATGTTCCTTGGGCTGTGCGTTTATGCCGGCCTGCTTGACCTGTAGGTACCGCTGGCCGTCTGGTTGCCGACTGGCTCAAGCGCCAGGCGCACCTTGCGGCCGTTCGTTGACGCCAGAATCCCCGTTCGTTTCCACCTTGTTGTCTGGCGCCGGTCCCGCTTTGATAAACGTCCGTTCGCGATCGTACCAGACTTTGCGAACCGTGTGCCATTTTTCGTTCTGCGGCCCGAAAATTGCAAACATGGCTTTAGGCACAAGCTGGTAGGCAATCTCATTCCGGTCATCCAACATTTCTGGCAGCAGGCCAATGAGAAAACTTTGTATTGCCGACCAGACAGCGCCGTGGGTTCCCTGAATCCATCCCATCAGCCTGTCGTTAGTGCGCAAAGCCTCAATGGCGGCGCTCTCAATTTCGCCCATCACGTCAGGCACGTCATCCATGTCCTCTGTGCCCGCGCTGGCGCCGATGGAGTCGCCAGAGTGTATGGGAATCACAAGCTCTCCGGTATCCAGGCGCGTGCGCATTTCTGACATCTGCTCGATCATCTGGTCAAAACGTTCTTTCAATTGTTGGGCGTAAGTATGCCGCGCCGTGCCGTTGTAATCCGGGTCGCGTACCGTAAACATGTTTTCAAACGAAAGGACGCGTAAAGAAAGCGGATAGGCGCGTTCCCCGACCGACGACCAAAAGACGCCCTGCCCCGGAATCGGTTCGTTGAGCAAGACGCTCAAAATATCCTGGCTGAAATGGGCGTTGGCGTTGCGCACACTCATCAAGTCCGCCGAAGATAACAGGTGGAAGATGAACCAGTTATCCCCCTGGCTGAGGATTTCTGTCGGAATGCTGCCCGGCTGCTGCGTGACCAACACCGCGCCCAGGTCGTATTTTCGCCCTTCTTTTACCCAGGCAATATAGGGTTCTGAGGCTGCCGCCCGTTCGTTGAGAACGGATTGAGCCTCTTCCACAACCGCGATGGTGGGAATGGTTTTCGGCTCTGCTTTGGTAAATTCCTGCTGGTTGCGCTCGAAAATACGACGCAGCAGCAAGCCGGACAAAGCCAGCGCCTGTCCCCCGCGCATTTGGGAGACGTCAACGACGCATAACTTTCCATCGGCCAGAGCGGCCATCAGTTTGTCGAGCATCTGGCTGCTCTTGTCGTGCAGCATCCGCACGACGGCGGTCATATTGCCCCGGGCGGCCAGCGCTTCCGCTTCTTGTGATTTCTCAAGCTGCAGCAGGCGCTGCATATCTTTTAGCGGCGTCTGGTTCCCGTGTTGGTCGATCAGGTTGACCAGTTCGGTCCAGGCGGAAGGGGACAGCCCGGAAAGTTTGCGCACATTTTGCTGTTCCTGCCGGTCCGGACTGAGAACGATGCCGACGACGTCCGACGGTTTGAAGCGGCGAATGTCCAGTCGAATATCGCCCGCCACAAAGGATTGATAAAACGCGCTGGGGCTGCGGCGAGGAGTAAAGACGACCAGTTTGTCTTCCAGCGCCGGCACGTCGCACAATCCCGGCCGCCCTTTGTCGTCGGGCCAGAAATATTCGCCGTCAGGATCGAAGATGATTGTGCCCACCGGCACCTGGCGTCCGCCCCGCTTGGTCACTGTTGGCGTTTCTTCATATAACCGGGCGAAGAGCAGTTTGTTCAGGTTGGATTTGCCAAAACCGGCGCGGGCGAAAATGAAGGTACGGCGGGCGACCAGGCTGTGGATAGGGAATTTCACCAGCACTTCCGGGCTGTGGACTTGCATCCAGTCGGTTTGGGCCAGCTGCGGGCTGCCGGCGGCATACGTATATTCGCCAAAAGCCAGGTGGCCCAATTCGGCTCCGGCGGCATAATGCCCGGCGATGTGGCGTAAAACTTCACCGGACGGAAACGCGACCGGGCTGCCAACGTGGGGCAGCCGGCGATGAGAAGGCACAAAGGTGATGCCGTTTTGGGCATGACTGCGCACCACGCCCAAAACGCGAATATCAACCCGGTATTTCAAATACTGCTCGCGCAAATCTTCGGGAATAGGCCGGCGTTCCTGAACGGCGCGAATGTTGAACTCTTCACCCCCCAGGGACGAAAGGCGTCCGGCGGAAGCCAGTGCCGTGACGCGGCCCAGGACCGCTTCTTCCGGCGTTTCCAGCTGTACCAGCACAAATTGACCGTGCATTGGAATATTTTGGAAATGGTTTTGATAAGGCAGAACTAAATCGGCGTGGAATTCCAGGCTGCCCTGGGTAAATCCACGAAAGACGCCGATGATTTGGTCATGAGGAAAAAGGTCGAGAGAAGTCATATGGGTCACTCAAACGCATAACGTTCCTGGGCAGGGTCCATGTCTTGCAAACGGAAAACATCCAGGTCAATAGACTCGTCACCCAGGATGTGGCGGATGCTGTCCAGGATGTTATCTTGCAGGAGGGAATAATCAAAGTTGACCAGGGCGGCATTTTCATGCGCCCGCTGAAGGCAGAGTGGATAAAAGGGGACGGGGAAACCGTTGGCCGCATCGGCCAGAAGGTGACCTAAGATAGCAGCGGCGTCATTGTACTGAGGTAGAAAGATGTCCACCGGCCAAATGGGATCTTGCGGCCGGCTGCCGAACTTGACAAAAAACATCTTGCCGCCGACAAAACGGTTGAGCCGTTCTGTGGGCAGGGCAATATCATCTCCCCGAGCGTAGTCCGCGTGGGTGTACGCTTTCTCTTCCAGGTCTCGGGGGATTTCGACATAAGCCGGGTAACGCGTCAGGAGAACCTTTTCCAAAGCCATCGCCAGCCGGTAACGGGAGAGGACTTTGCTGTGTTTGGCGACCCCGACCAGGTAAATGCGCCGTTTTTGCCGGAAGTGGCGGTTCAATGCCTCGACGATAAGCTGCAAATATTGGCGGAACAGATGACCGCGAAACACTTTGCTGCGCAGCAGACCGTCAAAAACAATGAGGGTATCGGAGCCGAAGGTGTTGGTGCTGATGATGGAGAAAAGGACAGCCCATTCTACCAGTTCCCGGTAGACCTCTACCCAGCGGGCATTGGGCGGCCGATCTGCGGTCGGGTCTGGAAAGATGTAACTCAATTGGGACAGATGGGAAATGCCCAATTGGGTCATCATCTGGCCCAAAGCAGTCGGACCGGTGGGGCCGTGGAATTGGGCGGCCGTGAGGTCATCAAGGTTCGTGGAAGGGGTAATAATGTCCAGGTAATGTTCGTTATTGCTGGAATCCACGACACGGACCAATTGGATGAGGAAGGGATCAAACTGGACCTGGTTGTTGCCCCCATCGGTGGCGACCAGGGAAATTGCTGTACTGTTGCGTGGTTGGATGTGGCGAACGCCGCCGACCAGAGGGCGCACTTCCTCGCGGAGTTGGTCCAGCAGGAATCTGTCTTGCTGGATGCGTTGGGATAATGCGGCCTTAAGCATCTCATGGCTTTGGGGATCTATCATGGTTGGCACCTTGGTAACAGACAGTAAAACAAGCCCTTTCATTTTAGCTGCTGTAACCGGTTTGTGACCACAAGACGTTGGTACCATCTGACAGAAGCGCGCAGTTCTGTGCTGGGCTGCGGGAGATATAAAAAGGTGACGCCCAATCCTGATTACCAAAAACGCGCGAGCCGGCGAGACACAGATTTGCCTCTTTTGGCTAGAATTTGATATTCATCTGGTATTATTTGATTTGCCTTTGCAGTTGATTGCCGGAAGCAAAACAATGTTAATAATTGGCAGCTTTTGTTGTAGATGGGGATAGATTTTATGACCATACACGCTAAATTAGCAGCAGAATTACAAACAATACATCAGGAAATGGTGAACAACGGCCGTTTGCGGTCCCGAGACAGGCTGGAGCGCGATTACATGACCTTTCGCGATCGTTTTGGACCGGACCGTTTAGCCAATATGGACGGTGAAGCCCTTCTTTATGCGATGCACCAGCGCGGCGAATCTCGGGACAGCCTGGTTTACTGGTTGGAATTTAAAAACGACGATGAATTCCCGGCCATTTTTGGCAGCATTTCAGGCGGCAGCTCGCTTAAGTTTGGCATCTATCAACGAAAAGAAGACGGCGCCTGGATGACCGGCAGCCCGCAGCAGCAAAGCGAACTCACGGAAGCGGAGGCCATTGCCTATGCTCGGAAACAGCGGGATCAGTTCCTTAGGGGGGTCGAACTGCTAAAGAAAATCCCGGCCAATGCCCCCGATGAGGCCTATCGTTGGCTGCAAGAACAAATGCGCGAGGTTGCCCCGGATGTCTATGACACGGCATGGGGCCACAAATATTTTAGTTTGATCTTTCCGGATAAATTGGACGACTATCATGTCGAGCATTACCAGCGGTTTCACCTGATCAAGCTGCTGCAAATACCGCCGGAGGGTTACGGCCGTTTCCTGTGCGCCGGGCGTTATGTCCATGTTGCATCCGAACTGGGGATGCCCCTTAATCATTTGACCTCGATTCTCAATAGTCGAAACGAACGCCCCCACCGTTACTGGCGGATTGGGACCACGCTGGGAGGCAATGATAGCCGGTGGCCCATCATGCGCGACAATACCTGTGTGGCCATCGGCTGGCCTGAAATTGGCGACCTGTCGCATATCCATTCAAGTCGTGAAGGGCAAGAAGAAATACGGGAGCTTTTAAAAACCCGCTACTACGCCAATTCGCCCCAGTTAGTTGGGCGCAAGATGCGCGAAATCTATAATTTTGTGGTCGCGATCAATGAGGGTGATTATGTGCTGCCGTCAAACGGGACTCGGGTTTTAGGTGTTGGCCGGGTGGTCGGCGATTATACATTTGTTCCTGGTTCAGATATGCCGCATCGCCGGCCAGTTGAATGGCTTTCACTTGAAGAATGGTCGCTGCCGCAAAAAGAAGGCTTGCAAACAACGGTTTTTGAACTCAAAAGCCATGCGGAAAATCTCGTCGAAATTGAAACAAAGTTGTTGCTGCGCGAAGAACCGATCATGATTCCGCCCGGACCCAAACCAGCGTCGACAAAGTTGAGCGGGATTCCCGGACGTATCCAGGCAGTTCTCGCGCGTAAGAAGCAGGTTATTCTCTACGGCCCGCCGGGAACCGGGAAAACGTATTGGGCGCGCCTGGCGGCACAAGATTTAGCTGCTCAGTCCCTCTATGCGCGTCTGTTTGCGGACCTGACGCCTGAGGAGCAAAAGGATATCCACGGCAGTAATCGCCAAACCGATTCTCTGGTTCGTTTTTGTACCTTCCATCCGGCTTATGGCTACGAAGATTTCCTGGAAGGTTGGCGACCTGAATCGAACAACCAGCAGCTTGGTTTTTCGAGGCGGAATGGTATTTTCAAGCAGCTTTGTGAAGATGCGCAGCAGGACCCCGGCAGAAACTACTATCTCATCATTGATGAGATAAACCGGGGCGACATCCCGCGTATTTTTGGCGAGCTGCTGACTGTCCTGGAGCGCGATAAACGCGGCCAGCCTGTTCTACTGCCCCTCTCGGGCGACCGCTTTTTCGTGCCGGAAAACGTCTACGTGATTGGCACAATGAATACGGCCGACCGCTCTATTGCTCTTTTGGATACGGCCCTGAGACGCCGTTTTGGCTTTATCGAGCTGATGCCAGATTCCCTGACCTTGCAGGGATCTGTGGTTGCTAACAGCATTCCGTTGGGTCCCTGGCTTGATGCACTCAACGATCGTATTTTGGAAAATATTGGTCGCGACGCGCGTAATTTACAGATTGGGCATGCGTATTTATTAGAAAATGGGCGACCGGTTACCGATTTCGCCCAGTTCGCTCGCATCCTACAGGACGACATCATTCCCTTGTTGGAAGAGTATTGTTACGAGGATTACACGGCTTTGGCCCGTATTCTAGGCGATACGTTGGTGGATGAAAAGCGGCAGCGAATTCGCCATGAACTTTTTGCCGCCGTACACCAGGAAGCGCTTATTGAAGCTTTGCTGGCCCCCTCCCCTGATTTATTGGCCTCGGCAACTGTCGTAGCCGCTCTCGGTGATAGTAAAACGAGACTGGACGATGAGTCGGTAGACATCGACACCCCAGAAAACGAACAGGATGTTTCATGAGCACCGTTTCTTTATCGCTCCAGGAATGGGAAACACGAAGCCCGACAGATGTGGCGCGACTTCGAGGATTCTCGTTTCAGGATCAGCCGGAAGCCCGGCGCTTGGCGCAGCAGTTAACAAGCTCTGGCTGCCTTGAAATTCTAGAACTGGCGCAGGGGTTGCAGGTGAGCGCCAATTCTCACGTTGGAACAGTACATCTGGGACGTTTGCACCTGACCATCACGCCTAAAATCGCCGGCCCCACTTTGCTAAATTTACTTCGTTACGCCTATGACTTACGCAACCTCGATCTGTACGACCTAACGGGGCAGGCGGTTGGGGATCGCACCTTTCAGGATTTGCTGATTCACCAGTTGGCTGCTGAGATTTCTGAATTGGTCGCGCGAGGACTGCACCGTTCCTACTTGCGTCTGCCGGAGTCGTTGGATAGCCCGCGTGGCCGGATAGATTTTCAGCAAATCGCGCGCCAGAGTCCTGGAGCTATAGCTGCTCTTCCCTGTATCCATCACCCGCGGGTGGCCAATACCGTGCTAAACCGTGTGCTGCTGGCTGGCCTGTCTTTGAGTATCCCTTTGACTGGCGATCTGGTATTGCGGACGCGGTTACGCCGTTTGGTCCAAGAATTGGCGATAGACCTGACGTCAATCCAATTAAACCGGCCACTTATGGCTCAGGTCTATCGAGAAATGGATCGGCGGACGGCCGTTTACCAGCCTGCGGTCAATATCATCGATATGTTGGTTCATTCTCAAGGCGTCATGCTTGAAAACAATCCGACGGTCATCCCGTTGCCCGGGTTTCTCTTCGACATGAACCGCTTTTTCCAGGCGCTGCTTTCGCGCTTTTTACAAGAGAATTTGCGCCAGCACACTGTCCGTGATGAATATCGTTTAGTTGATATGATGGCCTATCTCCCCTCCTATAACCCGCGCTGTCGTAAGGCGCCGGCGCCGCGCCCCGATTTTGTCGTTTTAGGTAGGGGGAAAATCCTGACGATACTCGATGCCAAGTACCGTGATTTATGGGAAAAAGCTCTACCGCGCGACATGCTCTACCAATTAGCCATTTATGCCCTCAGTCAGGAGCCGGGAGCAGAGGCTGTGATCCTCTACCCCACTGTCTCGCCAGAGGCGAAAGAGGCGCGGATTGCGTTGCGAGATCCTGTTTACCGGAAGGACCGGGCACAAGTCGTCCTACGCCCCGTCAATTTGCATCGACTCGAAGAGCTGATAGCGGCCCGGAACGGATATACAGCTGAACGAGCACGCGTCACTTTTGCTAAGGCCCTTGTCTTTGGTCACGATGGCAACCGCGAGTAAAAGTCTAGGACAAGGGCTGGCAAGTCGGGTTGATGACGCCTGGGGTGGCCAGGGACAAATTCCAGTTGCCTGCAATAACAGCCCTGAGAATGAACGCCCATGGAATGGTGCGTTTCACAATGGGTTTACCTCGAGGCTTTATGCCGGTGGGTGATCGCATTGCCGAAGACAGCGTTCATATGGCTGCCCGGCGAGATGCGGGTGCAGTGGTTTGAGACGTTGAGCGAAGGCTGGCTGAAGCTGGCGCAGCGCAAGATTGTCGTCTTCCCGTATGGCATCTATACCATCACTTACCGGCAGGCCGGCGTCGGCCAGGCAAGATGGTGGCGGCGCTGCAGAAAGGGCGGCGAGTGAACGGCCGTATATGCTCCCGGCAGGTCCATCTCGGACCAGCCGGGCAGTTGACGAAGGAGGAGCTTTGGGACCGGTCGCTGGCGTTGGAGTGCAAGCTGGCCGGTTTCTTGGCGGAGGCGACGGGCAATCTGGGGCGCATCAACGAGTTGCGATAGGTGATGTTTGGGGTAATGTAGCGCCAGGGAGCAAGAGGGAGAGTCTGGCTGAAAACCACCAGACTCACTTTTATGTTTTTTGCGGGGATGGGGCGGGAATTCAGGTCTTCTTTCCCAGAATAGACTGTATCTTATTCTACAACTGGTTGGTTTAGCATCCGTCCAGTTCTTGTGCCCTGGCCCAACTATAAGGGACAGCGAATCGTCATGACATGACCCAGTTATTGCCTGAGTCGGACGTCTTCATCACTTCTTTGTTCTGTTAGAGAAGCGATTTCTTGATGAAGCGGCACTTTTATCCATCTGAATTTGCCGCCATTTTTCATCGGGTACAAGGTCGAACATTTCGCGCAATAAGCCAACCGTTTTGGG
>JAGOMA010000047.1 GCA_017993775.1 Chloroflexota bacterium
GAACGGTGCCATTGGCATCGTTTGCGCCGTCTTCGACTAAGATGTCCAGGGCGGTTGCGTTGGCCCAAATGGTATCGTCGGCAGAGCCGTCTAATGTTGGGGCTTCGGTGGCCGGGATGGAGACGAGTGAACTTTCGGCGGGTACTTCGGCAGCCGGGGCTTCAACTGCTGCGGCCATGCCGTCTCCCGGTTGGAAGACAAATTCGTTGGCGCCATATTGGTAAGCATGACGCACCTGGGCATTGTCGAAGATCGCCAGACCAAAGAAGTAAGAAGCGGCGAGGTCTTCAAATTGTACGTCATATTCCGAACCGGTGACCAGGGCGCGGCTGATTTCCAACGTCCAGACGCCATCTACCCACTGCCATCCGGCGGAGATGTCGCCACGGTCGCCAACGATGGGGGATTTGATGATGCCAGGGATCATGTCGCCGGCGACAAACAGGGTGTCATCGAAGGGTAGTTGTTCGCCGTCCATGAGGTAGCCAGGAGCGCCGTCAACGGGGAAACCTTCAGGTCCCATGAACGCGGGCAAAGATTTGTCTTCGGTCTCGTTGTTCACGTAGCCGCCGGAATCTTTGGGGTCGCTGTGGCGGCCAGCTTCGGGCGTGTCGGCGGAGTAAGTGGTCCAGTCTAGATATTGGTCGTCCATTTGGTTGACATTGCGGACCGATTTCCAGTGCCAGATATCGCCCAACTCGCCTTCAGATTCGGTGTATTTGTTGCCATAGGGCTTGAATTCGGTGTCCTGGCCGGAATGGCAGGCGGTGAAGCAGCCTTTCGTTTCGAACCGTGGGATGCTGTTGTCGATGGGCCAGATCATGGCTAGTTTGTCTTCGTAGTAGACATTGTTGTCGCCGCCGCGGTCGTCAGGGTCGGACAATTTGGTCCAGGTTCCGTCTTCTAGTTTGATCCAGGGGCTGCGGATGAAACTTTGGGTGGGGTCGACCCAGGTGACGAGGAAGTAGACTGTGTCGTTGGTGTAAACGGATTTAACTTGAACGGTGCCATTGGCATCGTTTGCGCCGTCTTCGACTAAGATGTCCAGGGCGGTTGCGTTGGCCCAAATGGTATCGTCGGCAGAGCCGTCTAATGTTGGGGCTTCGGTGGCCGGGATGGAGACGAGCGCGCCTTCGGGTGCGACCCAAGCCGGAGTTGGCACGGCCGTTGGTTCGGCGGTTGGTTCGACTGTCGGCACTTCGGTGGGAACCTCGGTGGGGATTTCAGTTGGCACTTCTGTGGGGACTTCAGTTGGTACCTCTGTGGGTTGCTCTACAACTTCGGGTACGGCCGTTGCCGGCGCCGGAGTGTTGGAGCAAGCTCCTAATAACAACACCATCATTAAAGCGACAGCTATTAATAAAAATTTATGTTTCATACCTAACTTTTACTCTCCTTTTCTTCTTGATGTCTTTGTATTCGCTGCGTGATCAGACTTTCCAAAATACCATACAAATAATTGACAACTTTTTGTTGCCTACCTAGAGTATAGGTGCTGGGTAGAAAGCCAACAGGGTAGAATGTCCCGATTTTTTCGGGACATTTCGGGGATTTGCATATCGGGGCGAAGAAACAAAGAGGTGCGATATTCTTTCTGTCTGAACAGGAAGAAAGACTTTTAGGCTTTTTCCTGGCTGGACCGGAAAAGCGTTGATGACTGAATGGGTTGTGACCTGGCTGAGACCTGACAGGTTTAGGAAAACCTGTCAGGTCTGGGTGGCTGAGATGGGTGAACGGATTTTAGTGTTGGCTATGTGGCATACTTTTTGTGGCGCGGTCTGGACGGCCGACCACGGCAGAAGGGCCGCTCCTTACCTTGCTGATGGACGAAAACCTGCAGCTTCCGCTTCTGCTGTCGTACAAAACCATCTATCGCCTTCCTCTGGCTTGATGTCAGTGCGATCATAAGATGCGCCACTTGGCACATGATAAATTTTTTCATGGTTACTGTTAACATTTCCTTTGATAGCACAACTTGAATCGGGAGCTATAGCGCAACCACCCGCACATTGAAAGGCATTTCCACTATTCCCGCCTGAATTGCCACCTGATGAACCTCCAGTATTATCCGCAGAAGGTGGCTGCTGTGAAGATGTTGTTGCAACTGGTGCAGAGGAGTTTTCAGCACTCTCGCCTGAGTTTCCGCTTGATGAACCTCCGTTACTATCCGCAGAAGGGGGCTGCTGTGAAGAGGTTGCTGCATCTGGTGCAGGAGGTATGTTAGAGACGATAGATATTTCGTCAAAATTATCAATGTCTACTAAATCGGCGCTTACCCAGCCGGCTCTGCCATTTGGAAGTTTAATTCGAACCCAAGTTTTCCCTGAGTTAAACCCAGTTGCTGGTACTGTTTCATTTTTATCTAGCGTTTGAATTACTGGATAATTTGTTCCAGGGCCAGATCGAATATTTACCCTTGCGCCGTTTATAGTAATAACAGGCAAGTCAGGTTCTGGAACAGGCGTAGATCTTGATGTGGGATCGACGGAGGGTCTTCTGCGTGTTGGAGATGGTATCTCAACAGGATTCGAGCCATTGGTGTTTGTAGAAGTATCATCTCCTCCACAAGCTAACGCCGGTAAAGCTAACAACAAAATGAAAAGTAAAAATTTGTAACGAAACTTCATAACTTTCCCCCTATGGTTGGTTGAAATTCAATAGCCGGTCGTTTTGCCTGCCAACTTATCGTTAGCCCGCTTTACTATGGTTATTTACGGCCGTTACCCCTTCCAGCAAACACAAACGGGTAATCAGCCAGTAACAACTGGTCTGCGGGCATTTGTGTTCAATTTTTCTATCAGGTGCGTTGGTTAGAATTGGCATCTAACTTCCCCGGTTGACAATGATAAGCACGCCGAAAGGATACTCCAAAACCGGGCCTGTTTGCAAGACAAATTTAGCAAGCGCTATGAAGTAGGGGCGCGATGGCGCGGCGTGACGCGGGCCGCAGCGGTTGGTGTTTTCTCCGCGCCGTCTCGCCCTCTTCTGGCGCATCTGGCGGGCGGGCAGGGCGAGACCGGCGGGGGACGAAGGGGTGGGGACGGGCAAAGGTATCGGCCGCCGGTCGCGCCCCTACGGGTGGTGTCGGGCCAGGGCGGGGGGCGGGGAGAGGGTGAGGGTGTGGGGGGAAACGGCCGTTCCCTCCTCTTCCACCGTCCAGGCCATCTCCATGAACTCGCCGGACAGCCAGGGGGCGATCAGGTCGCCGTAGTGGGGGCTGCCGGGCTGGCCGGATTGGCCGGGGGCGAGCATGGCCCACACGGCCGTTGACGCGCCAAGAGCCGTTTCGCCAAAAGCCACCACGTGGCGCGAGGAAACGCCAATCGCGTTGTTGTTGTAGGGGGCGTCGGGGTTGTAGCTGGCCTGGGCAACAGTGGACCCATCGCCGCCGATGGCGTGCGGCCCCTGGTTGAAGAGGCGGGCCAGCAGCGGCACGCGCCCCAGCGCGTGGGCGAAAGTGATTTGGTGCAGGCGGCCCCACTGCCAATCCTGGGGTTGGGGGCCGAGGCGTTGGCGGAGAACGGCCGTGGTCTGCGCCAGGCACTCTTCCAGCAGGGCGTCGCGGGCTGGTCCGGCGGGCAGCCAGCCGGAAGCGGGGTTGGTTAGCAGGCGCACGGCCGTGGCCGGCCAGTAGCCCTGAAATTCGGTCACGGGGATGAGGATGGGGTGCGGACCTAAGCCCAGAACGCGGTGCATGAAGTCCGGGCCGAGACGGGGCTGCAAGATGGCCTGGGCCAGTTGAACCAGGAACACTTCATAGACCGCGCCGCCGATGGATTGGGGAGGTAAACGGCCGTCCCAACCGCGCAGCAGGTCCAGGGCGAGGGCGGCGTCGGGCGACTGCGGCTGCAAGGGGGCCAATCGCGCCGCCACCTCCAGGCCAGGCAGGCAGAGTACGTCCATCTGGAAGCGGCGGCAGTCGGCGGGGGAGAGTTGACCGCGGAGAGCGCGGAGGGAATCTTGAGAGAATCCGTGTCCATCCGCGTTCATCCGCGTCCCATTTTCTTCCCCCAAAATAAGCTGCTCGATGCGGCGGGCGCGGTAGCCATCGCGCCAGATGCGGCCGAGGTAGTGGGGGTAGTCGGCTTCGGCCACGATTTTGTGGTTGGCGGAGACGATGAAGCCGGCGGCGGGATTGAGGGCGTGGGGCATGTCGGCGGGCGGGATTTCGCCGATCCAGTCGTAGGCGGGGTCGTGGCCGGGGGCGGGCGAACGGCCGTCGCCCTGCCCGCGCACCGGCATGCGCCCGGTCACCCGGTAGCCGATGTTGCCCTGGTGGTCGGCGTAGAGCAGGTTGAGGGAGGGGGCGTGGATGCGGGCAACGGCCGTGCTGAATTCCGCCCAATCACGCGCCTGGTTCAGCCGCGCAAAGCCATCCAGCGGCGCTTCACCACGCAGGGCGGTGGAGGCGAGCGCCAGAGGGGAAGCGGGGGTGCTGAAGGGCAGGATGGGGCCGTGATGGGTGAGGGTAACATCGAGGGTGTGGGGCTTTTGCGTGCGGACCTCGATGGTTTCGGGGATGATTTGCGCTTCGCGCCAGGCGTCGCCAACGCGGTAAAGGGCGGGGTTGGCGGGGTGGAACTGCTCGACGAACAGGTCTTCGCAGTCGGTGTAGGCCAGGGTGGCGCCCCAGGCGATGTGGGCGTTGCGGCCGACCAGCACGTAGGGCAGGCCGGGTTGGGAAAACCCGGCCACCTGCCAGCCATCGTCGCTGGACAAATGGACAAAATACCACAGCGAAGGCGTGCCCAGCGGCAGGTGCATGTCGTTGGCCAGGATGGGTTGGCCGGTGGTGGTATGCGCGCCGCTGATCACCCAGGCGTTGCTGCCGCGCCCGGCTCCATCGCCGCCGCCCTTGCCCATGAAGGGGGAAACGGCCGTGCCGCGCCAGTTCACTTCTACCCCTTTGGGAAGTGTCACCGGATTGGCGGCGGGCGGTTCCGGCAGCAGTTCGGCGGCCAGGGCTGCGCCCACCGTTTCGGTGAGCTGCGCCGTGACCATTTCGCCCATCGCCCCATTGGTGAGCGCCCACATTTGCAAACGGCCGTAGGCGATGCTGTCCAATGGCTGCCAGGGGGCGGGGTGATGGCGCAGCAGGGCGAACTCCAGCGGCAGCTGGGGCGATGATTGCCGTAGGGCGTTGACTCCGGCGGTGTAGGCCAGCACGTCGGCGCGGCTGGCTTCGTCCAACGCCTGCCAGCTTTGTTCGGCCAGCCGGGCAAAACCCAGCGCCCGCGACAGCCGGTCGGTGTCCAGGGTCATGGGGCCGAGCAGGGCGGAGAGTGTGCCATTGGCGGCGCGGCGGTTGACTTCCATCTGCCACAGCCGGTCCTGGGCGTGGACGAAACCCTGGGCGAAGAACAAATCGTGGCGGTCGGCGGCGTGGACGTGGGGCACGCCCCAGCGGTCGCGGCGGATGGTGACGGGGTGGTGGAGGGCGGGGGCGTAGATACGGCCGTTTACTTGCGGCAGGCGTGATTGGTTCATGAGCAGGCGGGGGTGGCGGCGCAGCCCATCACCGGGGCGGCGCAGGCATAATTTAACGGCAGGCCGAGGTAAGGTGAAGGATCGAGTGTGTTGGCGAAGTCGAGTTCGTTGGTGTAACGGCCGTGGCCGTCGTCCTTGACAATTGAAAAGTGTAGATGGACCCAGATGTCGCGGGAGGAGGCGCCGTTGTAATCGCCGGTGTAGCCGAGCAGCGTGCCCTGAGCGACAAATTTTTCTTGCGTGCCAGGGGGGAAAGCAGCGGCGATAAAGTCGTTGCCCTGGCGGTCGGCCATGTGCGTGTGGTAGAGCCAGATTTGCTGGCCCGGCTGCAGCGGGTCGTCGGGTATGCGGATGATCAGCGAGCTTTTCCAATCTTTTTCGCGGGTGACGTAGCCATCATACGCGGCGTAGACCGGCGTGAGACCCGGCTCGGCGTTGCTGAAGATGTCGATGCCCTGATGCGGGCGGCGGCTGGAATAGGGGCCGCGCGGGTCGGCGTAGAGCAGGCCGATGAACCCGTCGGCGGGCAGGATGAAGGGCGCGCCGGGACAGGTTTCGCGCTGCACGGTGACGAGATTGTCGCGTGCCGCCTGGTCGCCAGTGGCCCATTGCAGGAAGGATTGGCTGCGTGGGTCGTTGAGGTAGCGAAGATAGGATAGGGCCTGATAGAATAGGTAAACGGCCGTCAAAACAATCACCCCCACAAGCCCTAATTTCAGGAAACGATAGCGCGGCCGGCGCAGCCAGCCTGTCAGGTTAGTTGCTATTTTCATAGGGCGATTATACGTATGCTCCAGCGAGAAACGAAAAGAATCATCTTCCTCTTCTATAGAGACCCCAACGGTTGCTCTTGGGAAATCAAACCCTTGGGGTCTTTGCGCCCTTGACCTTAACCTGGCCTGACCATACAATTTTCGCAGCCCGCTTACCCCACACCACAACATTCCAGCAAATGGTTGAATCCCACAAAATAATAGGATAGCAGGGAAAACAATGGTTGAAAATTGGGAAAAATTAGACAGCGAACAGTTGGCCGATTACCGCATTTTTACGATCCGGCGCGATACACGCCGCTCGCCGCGCACCGGCTATGTCCACAGCTTTTTTGTCCTCGACGCCGCCGACTGGATCAACATCATTCCAATTACGCCGGCCGGAAAGGTGGTCTTTATTCACCAGTTTCGGCACGGCACTGCCACTATCACGCTGGAAATCCCCGGCGGGGTGGTGGATGGCGACGATCCGGACCCGCTGGCGGCGGCGCGGCGCGAGATGTTGGAGGAAACCGGCTATGACGCCGATGAGATTTTGCACATCGGCACGGTGGAACCGAATCCGGCCTTCCTGAACAATCGCTGCCATACCTACCTGGCGCTGAATGCGCGCTGGGTGCGCCCGCCGGAGTTCGACGGCGCGGAAGATATTGCCACGGAGGAGATGGATTTAACGGCCGTTCCCCATCTCATCACCAGCGGCCAAATTACCCACGCGCTGGTCGTGGCCGCATTTTACCATTTAGACCAGGTCCGGCAGCAGCAGCCGGATTGGTTTGCGTTTGTAGACGGCCGTTAATCCCCCCAAAAGGAACCCATCATGTCACGCGATACCTCTCAAAACCTCCTCAGTCACGAAGTTCACCTCCTGGGCGACATCCTCGGCAAAGTCATGCGCCGCCATGCCGGCATCGAAGTATTCGAGCTGGAAGAGCGCATCCGCGCCCTCACCAAAGCCCGCCGCAGCGACGCCGACCCGGCCATCGACCAACGCCTCGAACACATCGTCAGCCGCCTCAACCTGCACGAAGCCGAACTCATCGCCCGCAGCTTTGCCATTTATTTCGAGCTGATCAACCTCGCCGAAGAGCAAAACCGCGTCAGTGTCCTGCGCGAACGCGAACGCGCCGCCTATCCCCAGCCGCTCACCGAATCCATCCCGGCGGCCATCGCCACCCTGCGCCAGATGGGCGTCGATGAATTTGAAATGGGCCAGCTTCTGGAGCGCCTGCACATCGAACTGGTGTTCACCGCCCATCCTACCCAGGCCAAACGCCGCACGGTCATCGCCAAGCTGCGCCGTTTGGCAAACGCGCTCACAGACATGGAAGAGCGCGATTTGCTGCCCGGCGAACGTCGGCAGCTCGAAGCGCAAATCGCCGCCGAAATCACCGCCCTCTGGCTGACGGACCAAAGCCGCAGCACCAAGCCCACCGTCACCGACGAAGTGCGCACCGGCCTCTACTACTTCGACATCACCCTGTGGGACGTGCTGCCGGATATTTACGCCGCGATGGCCGCCGCTCTGGCCACCCATTACCCCTCGGTGAATTGGCCCGAACGCTTCCTCACCTTTGGCTCCTGGATTGGCGGCGACCGCGACGGCAACCCCAACGTGACGGCCGATGTGACCGCCGAGACCCTGCGCCTGCATCGCGGGCTGGGTGTGGAACGCCACCGCGCCACTTCGCGCCACCTCGACCGCTCGTTGAGCGTGTCGGACCAACTGGCAACCATCAGCCCGGAGTTGAAGGCGGCGTTGGCCGCCGCGCGCGACCGCTCCGAACACGTCGCCTTCTTGCAAACCCGCTACCCCAACGAACCCTACCGCCTCTGGTCGGCGGTGATCAAGGCCGATCTGGCCGAATCGTCGCGCGGCGATATGGTTGGCCGCCTGAAAGGGGTGTCCAATCCGCCGGTGCGGCTGCGCACGATGGCCGATTTGCAGGAACCGCTGGCATTGATGGACGCCTCGCTGCGCGCCGACGGCCTGGCCGACCTGGCTGACGCCGACCTGACCCGGATGCGCTACCAGGCGCAGGTGTTTGGCCTGCACGTGGCGCGGTTGGATATTCGGCAGTACAGCGAGTACAACACGGCCGTTCTCGACGAACTCTTCACCAACCTCAACCTCCTCACCGGCTTTGGCCAGATGAACGGCCCGCAGCGCGCCGCAGCCCTCACCCGCCTGCTGGCTGCGCCCATCCCCGACCTGAGCCAACTGGACAATTTATCGCCCGAAACGGCCGATACGCTGGAATTGTTCCGCATTTTGCAGCGGGCGGTGGACTTTTATGGCACAGAATTGATCGGTCCGTACATCGTCAGCATGACGCATGGCCCGGAAGATATTTTGGCGCCGCTGCTGCTGGCCCGCTGGCATGGCCTGTGCCTGACGGCCGATGCCGACCAGGAAAATCTCACCTTCACCCCCTTATTTGAAACCCGCGAAGATTTACGCGCCGCCCCGGACGTGATGGCCGCGCTCTTCACCCATCCGGCTTACGCGCCGCATCTGGCGCGGGTGCAGCGGCGGCAAACCATCATGATCGGTTATTCCGACAGCAACAAGGACGCCGGCTATCTGGCGGCCAACTGGGAGCTGTATCAGGCGCAGGAAGCGCTGGCGGCGACCTGCCGCGAGCATCAGGTGGTGATGATGTTGTTTCACGGCCGTGGCGGAACCATCGCCCGCGGCGGCGGCCCGACCAATAAGGCGATTTTGGCCCAACCGCCGGGGTCGGTGGACGGCCGTATCCGCATCACCGAGCAGGGCGAAGTGATCGATGAAAATTACGGCCACCCGGCCATCGCCCGCCGCCACCTGGAGCAGTTGGTCCACGCCACGCTGCTGGCCAGCGTGCCCGCCTATCATCGCTCGCAGGCCGCGCCCAAAGAAAGTTGGCGGGCGGCGATGGGGGAATTAACGGCCGTTGCCTACCACGCCTACCGCGACCTCATCTACGAAACCCCGGCGCTGCTTGAGTATTGGCAGCAAGCCACGCCCATCAACGAAATCAGCCAGATGCGCATTGGCTCACGGCCGTCACGCCGGGCGGGCAAAGCGTCGCTGGAAAGTTTGCGGGCCATTCCCTGGGGATTTAGCTGGATGCAGTGCCGCCATGTGCTGCCGGGTTGGTACGGCGTAGGCGCGGCGTTGGCCGCTTCCGGCGACATCCCGCTGCTGCAAGAGATGTACCAGGAATGGCCGTTCTTCCGCCACAGCCTGGACAACGCCCAAATGGCTCTGGCCAAGGCCGATATGGGCATTGCGCGGCTGTATGCCGGACTGGTGGAGGATACGGCCGTGCGCGACACCATCTTCGGGCAAATCGAAGCCGCCTTCCACGAAACCACGCGCATGATCTTGTTGGTGACCGATCAGCGGGAACTGCTGGACAATACGCCTACGCTCCAGCGCACCATCCGCCGCCGCAATCCGTATGTTGACCCGCTGAATTTTATCCAGGTGGCCTTGCTGCGCCGCCTGCGTTTCCTTTCTGAACAAGACAGCCCCAAAGCGCAAGAAATTTTGCACGCCATTTTTCTGACCATCAATGGCATCGCCGCCGGTCTGAAAAACACGGGGTAGGAGGATGCGTGCTACGTGATGCGTGATGGTTTCCGGTCACGCAGCACGCAGCACGCAGCACGTTAAACCCGTCTGGTTTGCCACCCGTTAACACAAAATTAATGCAAACCGTTTAAACTGCTGCGCTTGTCGGCCGTTTGCGTATGCACGGCCGTCTAACCAACACCGCAAGCGAGGTGAAATATGAACAAACAAACAACTTCCGCGCCGGGGTGGCGCGTTTTTCTGGACCGCGTGGGCTATCAGGCGCGGCGAACCTTTCATCCGGTACAACCGTCGACCGTGGCGGGCATGGGCGCTGTCCCAAACGGAACGGCGACCAGCTTCCGCGTCTGGGCGCCGCACGCCGACAGCGTGTTTGTGACCGGCTCCTTTAACGGCTGGTCGCCCTGGCGCACGCCGCTGGCTAACGAGGGCAATGGGGTGTGGTCTGTGATGGGGCCGCAAACGGCCGTTACCGACACCTACAAATTCCTCATCCACCACAACGGGCACACTCTGCTGCGCACCGACCCTTACACCCGCGCCGTCAGCGGGCCGCAGTTGGATGGCCTGACGCTGCCGCCCACTACGCCCCCGGCAGAGAGCTTCGAGCTGCCAGCCTTGCCCAACCTGGTGATTTACGAACTGCATGTCGGCACGTTTTCCACCGCTCCGCAGCACATCGTCGGCCAGTTTCAGGGCGTCATCGACAAACTACCCTACCTGACCGAATTAGGCATCAACGCCATCGAGATCATGCCGGTGGCCGAGTTCGCCGGCGATTATTCCTGGGGCTACAACCCGGCTTTCCCCTTTGCCATCACCGTCACCTATGGCGGACGCGAGGCGTTCCGGCAACTGGTAGCCGCCGCCCATGCCCAGGGCATCGGCGTGATTGTGGACGTGGTCTACAACCACTTTGGCCCCCAAGACCTGAGCTTGTGGCAGTTCGACGGCTGGCACGAGGTCGACAAGGGCGGCATCTACTTTTACAACGATTGGCGCTCCAGCACGCCCTGGGCGGATACGCGGCCGGATTACGGCCGTGCTGAAGTGCGCCAGTTCATCCGCGACAACGTCTTTATGTGGTTCGAGGAGTTTGGCGTGGATGGGCTGCGCTGGGACGCCACCAACTTTATCCGCCACGCCCAAGGCCACGACGGCGACCCCGGCGCGGTCATAAACGAAGGCTGGCAGCTCATGCGAACCATTAACGCCGAAGTGCATGAGAAACTGCCCGGCAAGCTGCTCATCGCCGAGGATTTACAGAACAACACGGCCGTTACCCTGCCCGGCGATGAGGGCGGCCTGGGGTTTGTGGCCCAATGGGACGCGCAGTTTGTCCATCCCATCCGGCAGGCGGTGATTGCGCCGTTGGATGAGGCGCGGGAGATAACGGCCGTGGCCGCCGCCATCAGCGCCCGCTACGGCGACACGCCCTGGTCGCGCATCCTCTACACCGAATCCCACGACGAAGTGGCCAACGGTAAAGCCCGCGTGCCGGAAGAAATTAGCAGCGGCGCAGCCGACAGCTTTTTTGCCAAAAAGCGCTCCACGCTGGGCGCGGCGCTGCTCTTCACCACGCCAGGCATCCCCATGATTTTCCAGGGACAGGAATTTCTGGAAAGCGGCTGGTTTGACGACCATGTGCCATTAGACTGGCCAAAAGCGCAGGCGAATGCCGGAATTTTGCGCCTCTACCGCGACCTGATTGCCCTGCGTCGTAATCTCCCGGGACAGGTCCAGGGTTTGCAGGGGCCAAATGTCAACGTCTTCAACGCCAACGACGCCGATAAGGTGGTTGCCTATCATCGGTGGGAAAATGGCGGCCCGGGCGATGACGTGATCGTGGTGGCCAACTTTTCGCACCGGCTGCTGGATGGTTACACCATCGGCCTGCCGCGTGCCGGGCGCTGGCAGGTGCGCTTCAACAGCGACGATCAGAGCTATGACGCCAGGTTTGGCGGCCACCTCTGCCCGGATGTCATTGCCGCCCCGGCCCGCGACGCGGCTCATACGTTTGACGGCATGCCTTGTCTGGGTAACGTCACCCTGGCCCCGTATTCTGTCCTCATTCTGTCGCAGGACCGGGAATAATTGGACGAAAATGAGCGTGGATTTTCGTGGATAAGTTGGGCAGGTGTGGATGTTAGCCAGCGTCATGTTGAGTGGCGTACGGAGCAAAGCATCTCTTGCTCGTGAAAATGGGATGCTGCGGAAGGCCACAGCACAAGGCGGCGGTTTTTTTAGATTGGACCACTCTTTCAAGTGTGGTCCAATCTAAAAGTGACGGCTGAAACTTTCATATCCAGCCTCCGTATAGTGGGTGCTGATCGTTTGGATCAGGAGGCGCGGATGGCGACTTTTCTATCCGCAAGCCGAATTATTTACTCATGGTACGTGGTTCCTTTGGTGAAAATCGCCAGGGTTTTGTTGCTACAGGGCTGTTTCCCAGAGGTCGAATAAGCCCTTGGGGTTTTGGGCGCGTTACATAGATTATTTATTTACAGGAGTGTTACTATGACCGATGATATTTCCCGTTTGAAAGAAGAAGAAAAATCGAACAACATCGAAATCGACAAGACCGACCTGAATGAAACCGGAACTGTCTCTACGGATTCAGGGCGGCGCACGGCCGTTTCGCAGAATAAAAATTGGGTCGGCGGCGTCATCCTCATTGCCATCGGCGTGATCTTTCTCGTTACCAACCTGGGCGGTTTTCAGTTAAACAACTGGTGGGCTTTGTTCATCCTCATCCCGGCTTTTTCCAATTTTGCCAGCGCCTGGGAAAATTACAGCAAAAACCGTCGCCTCACCAAATCTGGCCGTGGCTCCATTGTTGGCGGGCTGATTTTGTCGTTAATTGCCTTCACCTTCATATTTGAATGGTCTTGGGCCATTATCTGGCCTGTTTTCCTGATCATTGGCGGTGTCGGCGCGTTGATTGGCGGCTGGTTCGAATAAATATCCTCTGGCAATGCGCAAATAAAAAACCGTCACGCGGGTTTGCGTGACGGTTTTTTATATGTTTGCGCGGTTTGCTTCTATTGATCGTGTTGTTGGGACCAATCTGGGTCCGGGTAAATGTAGATGAGCGGCAGGCTCACCAGCGTCACCGTGAATTTGATGATGACGTTGAAGATGAAAATTTGCCAGACGGCCGTCCAGGGAATGGCCCAGCCAAACGCGATCACCGTAAACAGCGCCGAATCGATCGGAATGCTGATGGCGTTGCTAACCAGCACCCGCGCCCACTGTTTGTCGTGGGTGACGCGCGTAACAAACCAATGATACGCCTCGGTGTCGGCCAGTTCGCTAAACACCTCAGCCACAATGGAAGCCGCCACAATGCGCCACAGCGGACCAAACACCATGCCGTAAGCCCCGCTGAATACGCCATCGGGGTCGGCCGTGGGGTCGCCGGGCACGGAGGCTGTCCAGCCCAGATACAAGACCATCAACACGTTGATAACTGCTGCGGTAATGATCAAAATCTGGGCGTTGCGCTTGCCCCAAATCTTATGCACGACATCGCGCAGGGTAAACGTGATGGGATAAATGAATGTTCCCATGTCCACGGCCAATCCGGCCACATTCCCAATCTTCAAGCTGGCCACATCGGATACCATTTGGGCAGCGATGTAGGCCGCGACGACGATCATGGCAATGGCCGGCATTGATTGGGCAATAGGCCCGGCCATGCGTTTGTTCGTCTGAACACCTTCGTTTGAACTTATAACAGACACAAATTTCTCCTTTGTTTTGTTGAGGCGGGTGCTGCGACCGCCGCAGTATTTGGTTGCCGGGTGCTCTGCCACCGGCGAAAGTTTAGAATTTTAGCAGAACGGCCGTCATCTGACAGATCATCTCATGGTCGCATCCTGAACTGGGGCAATCTCGTATAGAATAGGGTAACGGCCGTTGCCGTTCGGCCACTGCAACGTGGCATTTTTATTCGTCGGCGTACTCGCTCCTTTGGCAGCGACTACCCGATTATTTGGAGTAACGATTCATGTCCACAGTGTTGATTTCCTCTGTACGAAAAAGCTTTGGCCGCGTGGAAGCGGTGAAAGACGTCTCTTTTGAGGTGTTCCCCGGCGAAATTTTTGGCCTGTTGGGGCCAAATGGCGCCGGTAAAACCACGACCATTCGCATGATGTTGGATATTTTTGAGCCGGACGGCGGGCAGGTGTCGGTGTTCGACGGCCGTATCACCGAAGCCAAAAAACAGCGCATCGGCTACATGCCTGAAGAACGCGGCCTGTACAAAGATTTGCAGCTCGAACAAACGCTTGTTTTCCTGGCCACCCTCAAGGGCTTGTCGGAGAGCGAGGCCAAATCGCGCCTGGAAGGTTGGCTTAAACGGCTGGACCTTTATGACCACCGGCAAAAGAAAATCCAGGAACTCAGCAAAGGGATGCAGCAAAAGGCGCAGCTTATCGCCACGCTGCTGCATGACCCTGATCTTATTGTGGTGGATGAGCCTTTTTCCGGTTTGGACCCCGTGAATACGCGTTTGGTGAAGGACATCATCGAGGAGCAGCGGCAGGCGGGCAAAACTATCATCATGTCTACGCACCAGATGTATCAGGTGGAGGCGTTGTGCAACCGTATTGTGTTGATTGATAACGGCCGTACCGTTCTCTACGGCGAAGTGAGCAAAATCAAGCGCGATTTCTCCGGCAACGCCATCTTATTGGAAGGGCATGGCGATTTTAGCCATGTGCCCGGCGTGTTGGAAGCGCGGCGGCAAAATGGCGCCTGGCATCTGGCGCTGGGCAGCGACGCCAACACGCAAGAAATCTTTCGCCACCTGGCCCGCCAGGAAAATGTGACCATTGAGCGGTTTGAAATCGCCGAACCATCGTTGGATGACATTTTTGTGCGGGTGGTTCAGGAAGGTAAGCAGTCCAGGGAGGTGGATCATGCGTAACTTTTGGCTTTTGGCCCGGCATGAATACCGCAAGCTGGTTGGCAAGCGCAGTTTTTTGGTTGGCACGCTGGGATTCCCGCTTATTTTGATGGTGGTGATGGCGGCCGGGATTTTTATTTCTGTGCGCAGCGATCCGAACCGGCCGATTGGTTATGTGGACCATGCGGGCATTATGAACCCGGCGGTGGCGCCGATTACCGAGGAAGGGGAGACGCTGTTGGCGTTACGGCCGTTTCCCGATGAAGCTGCCGCCCAGGAAGCCCTCGCCAACGAAGAAATTCAGGCGCTCATGGTCATTCCGGCCGGTTATCCGCGCAATTTATTGATTAAGGTCTTCTATTGGCAAGATACGCCGGGCGAAGCGGTGTACAGCGACTTTAACGCCTATCTGCGCGCCAATCTGGCCGCCGATTACCCGGCCAATTTGCAAACGCGCCTGCAAGATGGCTCCGATTTGGTGGTGCGCGCCGCCGATGGCAGCCGCGAATTTAACAGTCAAAACATATTTAACTTCTTCATCCCCTTCATCGCGGCCTTCTTCTTTGTTTTTGTGGTGATGGGTTCCTCTGGTTACCTGCTTCAGGTGGTCACCGATGAGAAAGAGAATCGCACCATCGAGATCATGATGACCACGGTTAGCCCGGGGCAGCTAATTGGCGGCAAAGCGTTGGGTTTGCTGGCCGTCTCACTGACCCAGGCGGCCATTTGGGTGGTTACGGGCATTGTCGCCATCTTGATTGGGTCCATTTTCTTTGAGACGCTGCGCTTTGTCAGCGTGCCCTGGTCGCTGCTGTTGGTGGCCTTGCTGTTTTTTGTGCCGGCCTATGCGTTTATTGCCGGCCTTATGACGGCCATCGGCAGCGCCGTCAGCGAATTGACGCAGGCGCAGCAAATTGCCGGGATTTTGAACCTGCTCTTTTTGCTGCCCTTTTTCTTCATCGCCCTATTTTTTACCAACCCCAACAGTCCGGCCCTGGTGTTTATGACTTTTTTCCCGACGACGGCGTTTATGACGGTGTTGATGCGTTGGGGAATGAGCAACATGCCTTTGTGGCAGTTGGTTCTGAGCTGGTTTATTTTGGTCGGGTCGGCGGTGGGCAGCGTTTGGGTGGCGTCTAAGGTGTTTCGCACCGGTATGCTGCGGTATGGCCAGAGTCTGAAGCTGAAAGATGTGGTAACGGCCGTTCGCCCCCGCAGTGCGTCTGGTTTGTAGGAGTTTGTCATGCATAAAATACTTCTCGTCGTTAAACATGAAATTGTTACGACCCTGCAAAAGCGTTCATTTTGGGTTATGACCATTTTGTTTCCGGCGATCATCCTCGTTTTTAATGTCGGCACGCAGATTTTGGCGCGTAACAGCTTTACTCAGGAAGATGTGCAGGGCATTTTGTCCGGCGCGGTGGATCAAAATGAAACCATTGCCTACGTGGACGAGTCTGGTCTGATAAAAGATAGGCCGGCAGGGCTGCCCGCCGATATGCTGCACGCTTTCGCCGGCGAAACGGAGGCTCGCGCCGCGCTGGCGACCGGCGACTATGATTACTTTTTTCTGATCCCGGCCGATTATGTGCAAAGCGGCCGGTTGATTGTGATTACCACGGATTTTCAGCCGCTTAATACGCCGAATGAAAGCCTGCTGAGTTTTGTGTTGGCTTATAACCTGACGGGCGACGAGGTAACGGCCGTTGCCCTGTTAGATCCCACCCGTACCTTGCAATTACAGGCGATGGCCCCGCAAAACGGCAACGACCAGAGCAACCCGCTGGCATTCTTTGTGCCGTTTGCCACCATGTTCATCTTCTTTTTCCTCATCAGCATGAGCAGCGGCTTTATGCTGCAAAGCGTTTCGCGGGAAAAAGAGAACCGCACGGTGGAAGTGCTGCTGCTCAGCCTGCGCCCGCGTGAGTTAATGCTGGGCAAGGTGCTTGGCCTCAGCGTTGTGGCCCTGATTCAGATGGTGGTGTGGATGGGCGGCAGCCTGGTGGCGCTTAATCGCAGCCAATCGCTCTTTGCCGCAATGGCCGGATATACGCTGCCGCCGGGGTTTATTGTGTATGCGCTGTTGTTTTTTGCTTTGGGCTATTTACTTTACGCTTCTTTGATGGGCGCGATTGGCGCGCTGGCGCCCAACGCCCGTGAAGGCGGTCAGTTCACCTTTTTTGTCTTGTTTCCGCTGCTCATTCCCCTGTGGCTCAACGTTAGTTTCACTCAGGCGCCACATGGCGCGTTGTCGACTGCCCTTAGCCTCTTTCCGCTGACGGCCCCCACGGCGATGATGACGCGCATGGCCGTGGGCGGCGTGCCCACCTGGCAAATTTTCGCCAGTTTGGGCGGATTGGCTGTGACCACGTACCTTTTGGTGATACTTGCCGCCCGTTTTTTCCGCGCCGACACCCTCTTGTCTAATTCCTCCATAAAATGGCAGAATTTTATTGCCGAACTGCGCCATTCTGGCTGAACAAATGTGATGTGTGATCGATGATGCGTGGTGCGTGGTGCGTGATGGGCTTAGGGTCACGCATCATGTATCACGCATCACGCATCACGTATCACGTATGCCTGTGTCCGGGCGAGTTGTGATATAGTATGCCCATGGAAAACGGGTGGGGCACGGCCGTTTCTGTCCTACCCCTTTGTCTTACCAAACCCAAGACCCACAAACAGGAGAGAGCCATGATTCTTAACCCCCAAACCCAGACCTATGATTACCTTGACCCTGCTTCCCGCGACTTGATGCTCAAAACCATCGCCTTCTTTGAGGCGAAAGGGAAGCGACGGTTGAAAGCCGACGACCACGAGCGCGTTTGGAACTATGATTTTGTCGAATTTATCAAAAAGGAGAATGCTTTTGGCATTCTGATGACTCCCGCCGGGTACGGCCCGGCCGATTCCCGTTGGGATACCTTTCGTATTTGCGCCTTCAACGAGATTCTTGGGTTTTATGGCCTGTGTTATTGGTATACCTGGCAGGTTTCTATGTTGGGGTTGGGTCCGATCTGGATGAGCGACAATGAGGCGGTGAAGCACAAGACGGCGCAGTTGTTGCAAGAGGGCGCGGTTTTTGCCTTTGGCCTTTCGGAAAAAGCGCATGGGGCAGACTTGTACGCCAGTGAGATGACACTTGCGCCCGTTGATGGCGGCTATCGCGCGGATGGTTCCAAGTATTACATTGGCAATGCCAACGAAGCGGCGCTGGTTTCTACCTTTGGCAAGCTAACCGATTCGGGCGACTACGTGTTTTTTGTGGTTGAGTCTGACCATGAGCGGTTTGAGTGCGTGAAGAATGTGGTTAATTCGCAAAATTACGTGGCGGAATACGCGCTGCATCAATATCCCATCATCGACGCCGATATTCTTTCGCGCGGGCGCGATGCCTGGGATGCGTCGCTGAATACCATCAATATCTGCAAATATAATCTGGGTTGGGCGTCGATTGGGATGTGTACACATGCGTTTTATGAGGCGATTACCCATGCCGCGCACCGCCGCCTGTTTGATCATTACGTGACGGACTTCCCGCACATCAAACAGTTGTTTACCGATGCGTATACGCGCCTGACGGCGATGAAATTGTTTGCTTTGCGCGCCGCCGATTACATGCGTTCGGCTTCGGCGGAGGATCGTCGGTATCTTTTGTATAACCCGTTGGTGAAAATGAAGGTGACGACGCAGGGGGAGGAGGTTATTAACCTGTTGTGGGATGTGATTGCCGCCAAAGGGTTTGAAAAGGATTTATTTTTTGAGATGGCGGCCCGCGATATTCGCGCTTTGCCCAAGTTGGAGGGGACGGTGCATGTGAATATGGCGTTGGTGGTGAAGTTTATGCCCAATTATTTCTTCTTTCCGGCCGATTTCCCGGAGATTCCTCGGCGGGATGATGCGTCGAATGATGAGTTCTTGTTTCATCAGGGGGCGACGAAGGGTTTGGGCAAGATTCGGTTCCATGATTATGCGCTGGCTTATGACAGTGTGGATTTGCCGAATGTGCATGTCTTTAAGGAGCAGATTGCGCTGTTTAAGGAGATGCTTTATGCGGCTCGTCCTACGGAGGAACAGACGAAGGATATTGATTTTTTGCTGAATTTGGGCGAGTTGTTTTCGTTGGTGGCATATGGGCAGTTGCTTTTGGAGAATGCGCGGATTTATGGGGTGGAGGATGAGTTGGTTGACCAGATTTTTGATTTTATGATTCGTGATTTTTCTAAGTTTGCGCTGCAGGTGTATGCTAAAACGAGCAGCAGTGAGCAGCAGATGGCGTATTGTTTGCGGATGATTCGGAAGCCTGTGGTGGATGTGGCGCGTTTTGAGCGTATCTGGCAGCGGTATGCGTATGCTCTGGCGGATGCGTATGAGATGAATGCCGGCGGCTCTGAGTCCTAATGACCCGAAGGGTTTTTTCGTAGAGAAATTGGAACAATAAGCGACAAACCCTTCGGGTCTGGGCGAGAGGAGATGGTGGTGGGAAGACCCGAAGGGTTTGGGGGTGGGTGTTTAGGGTTTGTGGGTGTTAAACCCTTCGGGTCGAGGTGGTGGATTGAGACCCGAAGGGTTTTTTTGTAGAGAAATTGGAACAGTAAGCGACAAACCCTTCGGGTCTGGGCGAGAGGAGATGGTGGGGGGAAGACCCGAAGGGTTTGGTTGTGGGTGTTTAGGGTTTGTGGGTGTTAAACCCTTCGGGTCGAGGTGATGGATGACGACCCGAAGGGTTTTTTTGTAGAGAAATTGGAACAGTAAGCGATAAACCCTTCGGGTCTGGGCGAGAGGAGGTAGTAGGGGGAAGACCCGAAGGGTTTGGTTGTGGGTGTTTAGAGTTTTTGGGTGTTAAACCCTTCGGGTCGAGGTGATGGATGACGACCCGAAGGGTTTTTTTGTAGAGAAATTGGAACAGTAAGCGACAAACCCTTCGGGTCTGGGCGAGAGGAGGTGGTGGTGGGAAGACCCGAAGGGTTTGGGGGTGGGTTTTTAGGGTTTGTGGGTGTTAAACCCTTCGGGTCGAGGTGGTAGATGACGACCCGAAGGGTTTTTTCGTAGAGAAATTGGAACAGTAAGCGACAAACCCTTCGGGTCTGGGCGAGAGGAGGTAGTAGGGGGAAGACCCGAAGGGTTTGGGGGTGGGTGTTTAGGGTTTGTGGGTGGTAAACCCTTCG
Source organism: Chloroflexota bacterium (assembly GCA_017993775.1). Taxonomy (GTDB): domain Bacteria; phylum Chloroflexota; class Anaerolineae; order Promineifilales; family Promineifilaceae; genus Leptovillus. Next base: position 19,915 of record JAGOMA010000047.1, read on the forward strand.
GGTCGGGGAGGGTCGAGGAAATGCGGCTAGTCAAAGCCAAGCATTTGCAGGTCACGGGGGGTGTCGGCGAGGGCAACGGCCGTTACTGTTCTAAAATCGCTGAGCCAAGTGTCCAGGTCTTTGAGTTTGGCGTCACGGGTTTGGGTGGCTTTGACGGCCTGGCTGCTTTCGCGGTTCGTATTGGTGATGGCGTCGCGCACGGCCGTTACCAAATCCAGTTCGCTTTGTAGTTTGGTTTGGTCATAGGTGTACCGGGCCATGTCGGCCAACAGGGCGGGGTCGTTTAGGATGCCTTCGTAAAATTTTTCGGCCTGTTCTTGCCAGCCGGCGATGGTGGTTTTGCGACGGCCGTTCAGGTCCAGGCTAATTTGGGCGTCGGTGTTGTCTTTATAGGCAACGCGGGCGAGTTTGAGGGTGCGCTTGTAGGCCAGATCGGCGGCGTCGCGGGCCGATTTGAGCTGTTCGGCGGCGGCGGCTTTGTCGCCGTATTCGCGGGCCTGCTCTTTGGTCAGGTCTTCGGCTTCGCGGTACAGGGCGCGGGCCTGGGCCATGGCGGCGGCATCGTAGCCGAAGGGGGCCAGGATGTCTTGTAAGTGGGGGTTGTTGAGCACGCCGTCGATGGCTATCTGGGCGGCCATTAAGCGGTCTTCTACTTTTAATCGGGGTCGATTTGCCATGGGAACACTTCTCCTTTTGGGTTATGAGCTGCCTGTGCCTGGCGCCGATTGACTGGAACACGGGGCAGCAAGTTTAATGTCAGGCCGGTTTATTGTTGACCAATGCGTTTTTGGGCTTTTGGATGAACGGCCGGCCAGAAAATCGAGGGGAGATGGCGTTTGTGCGCGGTTAAATGGCGTTTTTACGTGGTTGGATGGCGTTTGTACACGGTTAAATGGCGTTTTTACGTGGTTGGATGGCGTTTGTACACGGTTAGATGGCGTTTGTACACGGTTAAATGGCGTTTGTACGCGGTTGGATAGCGTTTGTGCGCGGTTGGATAGCGTTTGTACACGGTTTAATGGCGTTTGTACGCGATTGTGTGGCGTTTGTGCGCGGTTGGATGGCGTTTGTACGCGGGTTGGGGGGTATGTGGCGGAGGTGTCCGCATTGTGGTTGGGGATAGGACAGTCGTTTTGCTGGTAACGGCCGTGTGCGATTGGTTGAATCATGGTTTGTTGTTGTTTAAAAACTGTTTTATGGTAACACGATTGAAATTATCAGGATTTTGAGGGCGGTCGTCTATAGTACGGAGGTGGGAATGGCCAAACGCTAAGGATTAGGAGGCGAACCCTAAGGGTTTTCTTGAACCCTTAGGGTTTTTGGGAGTTTAAACCCCAAGGGTTAGGGAAAACCCTTGGGGTTGAGGGGAACCCTTAGGGTTTTGGGGAGATTAAACCCCAAGGGTTAGGGAAAACCCTTGGGGTTGAGGGAAAACCCTTGGGGTTGGTTACTCTTGGTCGCCGAGCCATTTTTGCAGGCGGGTTTCATCGGGGTGGGTTTGGTGGGCTTCTTGGAATTGGGCGGGGCTGCCGTACCAGTCTAGCACGGCCGTTTTGTCTATGCGGGTGGGTTTGTCGTGCAGGATGGCATGGTAGGAGGAGTAGGGCCAGTCGCCATAGTCGGCGACGAGGCCGTGTTTTTGGGGGTTGCGGTGGATGTAGGTGATGAGGTTGTAGTAGTAGGCGTCGGTGGTGACGGGGATGCGGCCAAAGGGGTGTTCCAGGAGGGAGCCGGTACGGCCGTTGGCTTTGTTGTAGGCTTTGGCATAGGCGTTGCAGAGGTTGCTGAAGGCCTGGCTGGGGTTGGGGGCGAGGGTGGGGGCGGGTGAAACCCCAAGGGTTTCGGAAACCCTTGGGGTTGGGAGGATGTAGACGAGGAAGTGGAAGTGGTTGGGCAGCAGGCAGTAGGCGTAGGTTGTGGCCCAGGCGTGGAAGTGGTTGATGTAGAGTTTGAGGAAGTAGAGGTAGTTTTCTTTGGTGCGGAAGATGGTTTCGCGGTTGTTGCCGCGGTTGTAGATGTGGTAGATGGTGTTGGGTTGTAGGGGGGCGGGTTTGGTCATGGTTGTTCCTGGTGTTGAGACCCAGACCCCAAGGGTTTTTAAAAACCCTTGGGGTCTTGCGGGGTCGCTAGACTTCGCCGTAGTTGTATTTGGTGCTTTGTTCGATGAGGTGGATTTCTTCTGGCGTGAGGTGAAAGAGTTTGTAGACGTGGGCGTTGAGTTGGGTTTCTTGGGTGATGATTTGGGCAGTTAGTTGTTGGTGTTGGTGTTGGGCGTCGGCGAGATAGAGTTCCCATTCATGGCGTTCTTTGAGGGGGATGTCTCGTTTGAAGACTTTTTTGATTTCGGCGCGGAATTTGACGAAGTTGAGGTCCCACCAGGCGGTGAGGGCGTTGTTGAGGGCATGATTTTCTGGGTTTAGATCGGTAATTATGCGGTGGCGGGTTTCTTCGTGGAGTTGGTAACGAGTTTGAGCCGCTTGAGTAATAGTTAAGGCAAGTTTCTCGATTTCATCACGATTAAATTCGGCTAATGGGATTGGAACTTCACTCATGTATTGATAAACAAGTCGATAGCGTTCTAAACCAGCACGTTCCCCAAGGGCAATTGAGATTTTAGAGATAGTAAACCAGGTCACTCTGGATTGAAGATAGCCCAATAAAAACCCATCATTAGAAGGGATGAGATAACCTGTATTATTTAAGAATATATTGGGTTTTGTAAATGAGAAGCGCGGTCTTTTTGTAATATCCGGCCAGGAAATTTTTTGTTCATCGAATGCAGAATAGTAATCTACACTGTCTTGAATCTCGTACCATCTATATGATCCGGCCTTTCTTCCAGCCCAATGTTTTTTAGTAGGCCAATCATTGGGTTTTGGTTCTAATTGTTGGCGATAAGTATCTAAATATTGCTTGATAACCGGATATTGATCGATGTCAATTCCCCGCCGAGTGAAAATTAAATATTCTCCCTGAAAGGCTTGATACCAGGGACGCAGGTCTGCGCCGCGCAGCATGGGCTTGATGATGGCCTGGTTGTTAGGGTCTTCCGTTATAAGACGGTTGCGTGTTGCGTGGTCAATGATAAATGCTTCATTTAGGCCAGTTAATACGCCACGATACATTTTTCCGTCAATAATACTTTCAAGTGACTCTCCTTGAGCCATAATTTTGTCAAATAATTTGCGCTCAGTATCGTCTAGCTGCCAGCCACTATCTGTTTGATTATGGATAGTTACAGTTTGCAACTTCTCTACAAGTCTTTGGCTAAAATTTTCCAGTCCCTCGCCGCGATTAAATGAGGCTGTATGGGCTATATGGTTATCAGGCGGCGTGCTGTGCTGCACGACATGGATAGCAGGGTATAAATCAGCCGCATCGGCAAAGACCCGATTGTCACCGAGGTCAATTATCTTCTCAATGGTAGTGTTTTGGCGCAGATAGGCGCGCAAGGCGGTGGCATAATTGGCGCGGAGCCAGCTATTGCTACTAATGTAGGCATTTAAGCCGCCTTCCTTTAGCGTAGTAATGCCCTGAGCGAAGAAATATACAAATAAATCGGCGGTTCCGGCGTACACATTGGCAAAGTGTTGGCTAAAGAAGGGCTTTAGCGGCGTTAGCTGCTCCTGACGCACATAAGGCGGGTTGCCAATGACGGCATCAAACCCGGCGGCGGCGTGGCGGGAACGGCCGTATTCGTCGAAGAACACTTCGGGGAAGGCCAGTTCCCAATGGAAGTAATCGAGATCGGGGTTGGTCTGGCGGTTGGCGGCGGGGTGGGCTAAAAATTGGGCGGTTTGGGCGTCGGTTAGCAGGTTTTCGCGCCCTTGCAGGCGGTCGGCCAGGGCGCGGTAGGCTTCGGGGGTCATGTCGTTGCCAAAGTAGGCGCTTACCCACAGGTCGGCCAGCGTTTGCCAGCGGGCGACGTGGGTTTGTTGGATGTTTTGCCAGGCGATTTCTTTGGCGTGGACGGTTTCGATGTCGTCGCTGGGCAGTCGTTCGATGGTCATTACGTCGGCTACGGCGCGGTTGATGTCGCGGGTGAAGGCGGATTCGTCGAAGAGGGCGTGTTGGGCGTCCGAGGGAGACCCCAAGGGTTTGGGAAACCCTTGGGGTCTGGGCGGGCGGGATAAATCATTGAGCCAGGCGCCGATGAGGCTGTCGCCGTGGCGCAGGTGGTGGTCGAGGAAGGATAGGGGCTTGTCGGCGGCGGCCGTTTTGAGCCACAGGGAGAGTTTGGCCAGTTCTACGGCCATTGGGTTTTTGTCTACGCCGTAGATGCAGGCTTCGACGACGCGCCGTTTCCAGTAGAGCAGGTCGGATTCGGCCGTGGGGGCCGCAATGGGGCTGTTCTGGGAGAATGGACCCGTTTGGGCGGGGGATGCCTGGACATAATCGTCGGTTGCCAGGGCGCGGGCGAGGTAATGGGTGGCTTCGACAAGGAAATGGCCGGACCCCATGGCCGGATCGAGGACGTTGAGGCGCAAAATCTCGGCGATGAAGCGTTCCGCGCTCTGTCGCTGGCGTTCCGCTTCGTTGAGGGAGCCGGTCTGGCGCGTTTGGGCCTTCACCCGTTCGCGCGCCTGCTCTACCAGCGGCCCCAGGGTGTTTTCGACGATGTATTCCACGATGTAATCGGGCGTGTAGTAGGAGCCGGTGGCCTTGCGCTCCCCTTTGTCGTTGGTCAGATAGAGGTCGCCGGGCTGCCGACGGTCGGCAAAGGTCTTGGCTTTGCCTTTTTGGCTGATGGGGACCCAGGTTTCCACACCGCTTTTGCTGATGGTGACCATTTCTTCGTCGGCGATGGCGACTTTGTATTCCAACATGCCTTCATAGATGGAACCTAGCTGGCGCACGTCGAGGGTGCGGTAATCGACGGCCTGATAGGCGGGTTTGCCGCCGTCTTGGGCAATGCGCCGGTAGGCAAGATAGTCGATGGCTTTGGCCAGGAAGCGATCGCCGACAAAATGCTGCTCTAAAAAGGGGTGTTGGGCGGCGTCGAACAGGCCGCCATTGTAGCGGGGCACGCTTAAGTCGGCGTTTAGCTGTGGGTCGCTGCCGCCGATGAGGCGGAATAGTTCGCCGAGGCGGTTCCAGTACCGTTTGCCGGTGGTTGGTTGGGTTTCCAGGGTGTTGCGGCTTTTGTCGATGCTTTGGGCTAACTGCTGCAAGCTGTAGTGGTCTTTGTAAGCGGGGTTGTGCATGGGCAGCAGGGCGCGGCTTTCGCCGTAGATGAGAAAAAGCAGGCGGTAAAGCAAGTAGAGGCTGTTTTGGTACACTTGCAGCCGTTGGGTAGGGTCGGTTTTGTCTAAGGTGGCGTCGCCGGCGAAAAAGCCGATGATGAGCTGCTCCAGAGAGCGGTAGGCGTTGTCGCGCAGGTTGGTTTCTAGCTCGATGGCGTAGGCGCGGCTGTCTTTGAGGGCGTTGTTGAGGAAGGTGTGGCCGTGGGCGTCGGGGCGGAAGGCGGTCTGGTTGAAGAAGAGCCAGAAGTAGGCGATGACGGCCGTGGCGGCGGTGTCGCTGGGGGCGTTTAGGGCGGCTAAGAGGTCGATCTCGAAGTAAGTTTCCAGGGTACGGGAGGATGATTTGTGCAGCAGGCGCCAGAAACGGCCGTTGCTGAGGATGCCCCATTCTAAACCGGTGAGGGTAAGGTAGGTGTCGATTTGGAACATGGGGTTTTGGTCGTCGAAGATGGGTTTTGTGCCGGTTTTTTTGCTCAGGTTGACCTCCCACTGCTTTACTTCGCCGATGGCCAGGGCGTGTTGGGGGTAGAGAGGGGTGTTTTGGTGGGAAACGGCCGTTTGTCGCGCTTCTTCATCGGGGAAGAAGGCGTAGTCGGGCTTTTTGGTGCTGCCTTTGAGGCCGGGGATGGCGGCTTGCACTTCCCAGACGTGTCCGAGGCGTTCAAAGATGGGTTTGAACCAGTTTTCTTCGAGTTGGGCCTCTTTGTAGTCGGTTAATTGGGCTTGTTCCTGAGCGTAGCGGTCGCGGAGCCAGTCTAGGAGGGGGTGGGCGTGGGCGACGGCCGTTTGCCAGGTTGGGCTGTGGCGCAGAATGTCGTCCAGGTAATGGTCGGAGAAGAGGGATTGGTTGTTGTGGGAGGCGAGGATGAGGGGTATTTGTTGGGATGGGTTGGGCATGGGAGGTGCTCCTGGTAAATGTTAAGACCCTAAGGGTTTAAGAAAACCCGGGAAGACCCGGGAAGACCCTAAGGGTTTAAGAAAACCCTTAGGGTCTACTGGTTATGGCTTTTAGTTGGCCGCAGCCGGCGGCGATGTCGATGCCGCGCCGTTGGCGGACGGTGCTGGGCAGGTTGTAGGCGGCGAGGATGGACTGAAAGGTCTTGACGGCCGTTTCCTGTGTCGGTTGTCCGGCGTAGCCGGTGGTTGGATTGAGCGGGATCAGGTTGACGTGCGCTTGTAAGCCGGTGAGCAGTTGGCCGAGGGCGTGGGCTTGCGCGGGGGTGTCGTTTTGGCCTTCGATGAGTGTCCATTCAAAGAAAATGCGCCGCTGCCGTTTGGTGATGTAGTAGCGGCAGGCATCCATCAGGTCGGCCAGCGGCCAGCGGCGGGCAGGCGGCACGAGCGCCTGCCGTTCGGCGTCGGTGGCGCCATGTAAGCTGACGGCTAAACGGAACGGCCGTGCCTCATCGGCCAGCCGGATGATGCCGGGAACCAGTCCTACGGTGCTCAGGGTGATGTGTTTGGGGGCGATGGACAATCCTTTGTGGTCCATGAGGATGTCCAGGGCGGTCATGGTGTGGTTGTAGTTGTGCAGCGGCTCACCCATGCCCATCAGCACGATGTTGCGCAGCGGTTCGCTGCCGACAGGGCGGTTCTGGTTGGCAAACAGCACCTGGGCGACGATTTCGCCGGGGGTTAGATGGCGTGTAAAGCCCATCTGGCCGGTGGCGCAGAAGACGCAGCCCATGGCGCAGCCTGCCTGGGTGCTGATGCAGGCGGTGGCGCGGGGCAGGCCGTCGCGCCCTTCAAATTGCATGAGTACAGTTTCGATGGTTTGCCCATCGGCCAGGCGCAGGAGGAATTTGCGGGTCTGGCCGTCGGCGCTGGCGAGGTCGGTGACGGCCGTGGGTAGGGCGTGGGTGGTTTGGGAGTGGAGACGGCCGTTTAAGTCCGGCCGCAGCGCGGAAAAGTCGCCTTGTCGTTGGTAGAGCGCCTCCCATAGCAGGTTCGCGTGGTAGTGGCTAAAGCCCCAATCGGCCAATAACGCATTCAACGCCGGTCGAGAGAAATCGTAGAGGTTGAGAGGTGGTGTCATGGGAGAAATTGTAGCCAGGGTGGGGGGATTGGCAAATTAGAAAGACCCTAAGGGTTTAAGAAAACCCTTAGGGTCGGGAGAAAACCCTTAGGGTCTGAGAACTTGATTCAGCGCCTGGTTCAGGTCGTCGATCAGGTCGGCCGGGTGTTCCAGGCCGATGGACAGGCGCAGGAGATTGGGCGGGGTGAGGGTTCCGGGGGCTTCGATGGAGGCGCGGTGTTCGATGAGGCTGTGGGTTCCGCCGAAACTGGTGGCGCGGGTGAAGAGTTTGACGTTGGCGGCGACGGTCATGGCTGTGTCGGCGTTGCCGCGCACGAGGATAGATAGCAGTCCGCCGCCGCCGGCCATCTGGCGCACGGCCGTTGCAAAGGCTTCGTGCGTGGGCAGGCCGGGATACAGCACCGCTTCGACGGCCGGATGCTCGGCCAGGAACTCGGCGACATGTTGGGCATGGCTGGATTGGGCGCGCACACGGATGGGCAGGGTTTGAATGCCGCGCAGCGTAAGCCAGCAGTCGAAGGGGGAGGGAACTGCGCCGCCAATGTGCTGGATAACGCGGATTTGTTCGAACAGGGGCGTTTCTTCGCGGGCAATGAGGATGCCGCCAAGCACATCGCTGTGGCCGCCCAGGTATTTGGTGCTGGCGTGGATGACGAGATCAGCGGATTGGAGGAACGGCCGTTGCAAAACCGGCGTGGGAATGGTGTTGTCTACAATCACGGTCGCGCCGGCGGCATGAGCCAGCTCGGTTACGGCGCGGATGTCGGTGACTTTTAGCTGCGGATTAGACGGCGTTTCCACGATGACCAGCTTTGTTTCCGGCCGCAAGGCGGCGCGCAGGGCGTCTGTGCTGGTCATGTCGATAAATGAGACGGTTAATCCCCAGGGAACAAAGATTTCGCGCAGCATACGCTGGATGCCGAAGTACATATCGCCGGGGGCAATGACATGATCGCCCGGTTTGAGCGCTTGCAGCAGCGTCATCATGGCTACGGAGCCGGAAGCGAAGGCTGCGGCGGCCGTTCCGCCTTCCAGGGCGGCGATGGAGGCCTCTAAGGCGGCGCGGTTGGGGTTGCCGCTGCGGGTGTAGTCGTAACCGTGGGGGTAACGGCCGTCGGCTTCGCGTTCAAATGTGGTTGAGAGGTGAATGGGCGGCGTCACCGCACCGGTTGCGGGGTCGATGGGTTGTCCTTCGTGGATGGCGAGGGTTTCGATATGGTTCATGTTGGGTTCCTTTCTGGTAATTTTTAGACCCTAAGGGTTTGGTAATGATTGATTTGTTTGTGCGCTGTTAAACCCTTAGGGTCTTGGTGGTGGGTAGACCCTAAGGGTTTGGTAACGAGTGATTTGTTTGTGCGCTGTTAAACCCTTAGGGTCTTGGTGGTGGTAGACCCTAAGGGTTTGGTAATGATTGATTTGTTTGTGCGCTGTTAAACCCTTAGGGTCTTGGTGGTGGTAGACCCTAAGGGTTTGGTAACGAGTGATTTGTTTGTGCGGTGTTAAACCCTTAGGGTCTTGGTGGTGGTTTCAGTAATGTTACCTGGAAACGGACAATTGATCATTCTCGATTCTGTTATTGTCCCTGTTCCAGGCAGGGGATACGGCCGTTGCTCCCCGATTGGCCTTTTTCCGCTACAATTGGCCGCATGATGGGTGAACCGATTTTTCATGTGGGCCATGTGCCGGTGTTTGGCGACGTGATTTTAGCGCCGATGGCCGGGTATTCGGACGTGCCGTACCGGGCGTTGTGCCGCGCGTATGGTTCGGCGATGCATTATACGGAGTTTGTGCCGGTGGAGGCGCTGCTGGGGCGGCGGGTGCATCCGCGTTTTGGGCGGCGGTTGGATAAGCAGGTGGGGGAACGGCCGTTTGTCATCCAAATTTTTGGGAATGACGCGCAAAAGCTCTTGCGGGCCGCGCAGCGCATGGAACAAGCCTGGGGACCAGACATTATCGACGTGAATATGGGCTGTTCGACGCGCAAAGTGAGCGGGCGCGGCGCGGGCGCGGGCATGATGCCTCAGCCGGAACTGGTGGCCGAGACGTTTCGTTTGCTCTCGACGCATCTTTCTGTGCCGGTAAGCGGCAAAATTCGCCTGGGTTGGGATGAAGACCAGAAAAATTACCGCGAGATCGCCCGGATTATGGTGGATAATGGCGCGGCGTTGATTGCCATGCACGGCCGTACCAAAGTGCAAAAGTATGGCGGGCAAGCCGACTGGGAGGCCATCGCCAATTTGCGCCAACTGGTGGATGTGCCGGTTATTGGCAACGGCGATGTGCAGTCACCGGCCGATATTGACCGCATGAAGGCGCAAACAGGCTGCGACGCGGTGATGGTGGGGCGGGCGGCCATCGGCAATCCCTGGATTTTTGCCCGCCAGGACAAATCGACGCTGGCTTTGGCCGATATTGTGGCCGCGCTGCGCCTCCATGCGGGCGAAATGCTGGCCTATTATGGCGAGCGGGACGGGCTGCTCCTGTTTCGCAAGCATCTCAAGCAGTATTTGGGCGATGATGGGGCAGCGGCGGCCTGGATACCGGCGTTATTGGCGGCGGATACGGCCGTTGAGTTCTTTGCCCAGTTAGACCGGTTGGGCGTGGCCGAGGTTGAAGGGGTGTAATGCCGAAACTGATGTAAGAACGCGGATTTAAAGTGCCTTACAGGAGATTGGAGATTGATTCAATCTCCAATCTCGGTTCTGCCAGTTGTTTTCTTAGTCCATCTTCTTGGTAACGAGCAGCCAGAGGCCCATGCCGGCGGTGAGCAGAAGGAGCAGCAGGGGCATGAAGGGGAATGAGTTGGGCGAATAAAAGGTGGTAAGGGAAACGGCCGTTGGCGCGCTGTCCGACGAATTGCCGACCACAAACATCGTGCCGGTTAATCCAGTTAAATTGGGCGTCGTGGCGTCCGTCACCGTAAAACGAACCACATTCCCTGCCTGATCAACGGTGATTGGGCCGCCGAGGACCGGCTGCCAGACGCCGCCTGTGTAGTAATACAGGGTGTGCGCCGCTTCGTTGGTTTCATTGGTGTAGGCCAGGTTGAGGGTAAGGCTGTCCACGTTGGTGGCGCTGCTCAGGTGCGCATCGACGTAGGCGGAGTAGTTGTGGGCGGAATTGGGCACGGCCGTAAAGTCCGCCAGGGTCACAACCGGCTCGCCGTGTCCTGCTTTCGTCACCGTAAGTGGTCCGTTGGTCATGGTTTGCGGGCCGATGCCCGTTTTTGTGGTTGTGATGGTGTTGAGGGTGGCCGCATAAGCGACGAAGACGGCCGTGGCATCGCTGTAAACCACGCCGCTGGGCGCGGTGATGCTGGCCTCGATGACGGCCACGTCACCCGTGGCGGGGGCGTTGTAGGTGGCCGTGGCTGTACCGGCTGCGTTGGTAACGGCCGTGGCGTCCACCGTCCCGCCGCCGCTGATCACGGCAAAATTCACCGTCACTCCGGCGGGCAGGGTTTGCCCGGCCGTGTCGCGCACCACAGCGGCAATCGTTGTGTCGCCATTCGCCGCTACCTGGCTTGCCGCCGCGCTGACGGCCGTTGTAACGGGCGGCAAAGAAGCGGTTGTGTCGCTAGTGTTGGGGTTATCGAACGCAGGAACCAGCACGGCGCTGCTTAACCCGGCCAGATTGTTCACCGTCAGGCTGCTGCCGCTTGTCGTCCAATTTGCACCACCGTTTAGCACATCGGCAAACGCGCCGCTGCATGTTGGCGGTAAATTGTTCAGCGTTACATTTTGCGTATTCGTGCCCCGATTGAAGATGGCGATGGCGCAGGCGGGGGCGCTGGCGTCGGTGCGGGCGTAGGCGTAAATTTTGTTCGTATTGTCGGTCAGCAGGGTGGTTACGTCGCCGGTGCGCAGCACATCGTAGTTGTTGCGCGTGAGGGCCAACGTGCGATAAGTGGCTTGCAGGTCGGTATTGGGCAGACCGGCTGGCAGGCTGCCGCTTTGGTCGGGCCAGGGGTAGGATTGGCGGTTGTAGGGATCGTCTTGCACGGCCGTGCCGTCCCATTTGCCGGCGCCCCAGGCGGCGTAGCCGCCATAATCGCGCGCGCCGAGACCCACTTCGTCGCCAAAGTAGATGGTAGGCGCACCGGGGTAGGTAAATTGGAGGGCGGCCATCATTTTCATTTTGGCGAGGGCGTTTGGCAGGTCGGTAGATTGTTCGCGCAGAACGAAGAGAGCGCGGTTGGTGTCGTGGCTGTCCATCAGGTTCATCATGCTGTACCACGCTTCGGCGGGGTAGTCTTCGCGGATGGAGCCGAGGACGTAATCGAACTCGCTGGGGGAAAGGGCATACATAGTCTGGTCGCCGTTGTTGTCGTTGTCGGTCCAGGTGGCGTCGATGAGGAAGCCCAGTACGGCTTTGCGGTAGCGATAGTTCATGGTGGCGTCGAGCTGATCGCCGTAGAGCCAGGGAGTGGCTTCGTACCACACTTCGCTGTAGAGGGGGCCGTTGAGGGCGTCGTTGTTTTTGACCTGGGCGCGGAATTGGGTCCAGAAGGCGTGGCTAATTTCGTCGGCGACGTCGAAGCGCCAGCCGTCTGCGCCCAGGCTGGTCCAGTATTGGATGACGGCCGTTGGCGAGACATCGTTATTGGCCGAATCGAAAATATAGTCGGTAACGGCCGTATTCTCGTTCAGCAGCGGCAGGGTATCGTAGCCCCACCAGGAATCGTAGTTTTGGTTGCCGTCGGTGCGGTCGGCGCAGGCTCCGACGCCGGGCAGGAAGGTGTAGAAGACGTTGTACGGAGAGGCTTCATTTTCGCACGCGCCGCTGTTGTTGCTGGCAGTGGTGGGATTACCGTTGGCGTCCCAACGGCCGTAACGATCAAAATAAACCGAGTCGGAGCCGGTGTGGTTAAACACGCCATCCAAAATAATCTTGATGCCCCGCGCTTCCGCTTCGGCGTTTAGCTGGGCAAAGAGGGCGTTGTCGCCGTAACGCGGGCTGATGCGCAGGTAATCGGTGGTGTCGTAGCCGTGATTGGACGGGGAGGCGAAGATGGGGTTGAAGTAAACGGCCGTCACGCCCTGCGATTGCAAATAGTCCAGCTCATCCATCACCCCCTGCAAATCGCCGCCGAAAAAGTCGCGGCTCCAGCCGTTGGTCAGGCGGGCGTCTTCCACCGGTTCGTTCCAGGCGGCGTGAGTGTTGATGGGGCTGCCGTACACATCGGCATAAGGCCAGGCGGTGTCGTTGGCCGGGTCGCCGTTGCGGAAGCGGTCGGGCAAAATCTGGTAGATGACAGCGTTGGCGGCCCAGCTATCCAGGTGATTGGTGAACGCGCTCTGGTCGTAAACGGTGATATTGAAGGAATTGTTGGCGTAGCCATCGGCTGAGGCGCTGCAAGGGTTGCCAGTAAGGCCGTTCACCATCATGCCTGTGCCGTTTTCATAACGATCTTCGTGGTCATAGCTGTTGTGGGCGTAGTTGTCGATGTACCAGTCGCAGTCGCCGCCGTCTTGCAGGCGGAATTTGTAGTAGAGTGTGCGCGTATCCGGCGAGGCGGGGATGACAAATTCATAGGTGTCGTATGTGCCGTCGGTGGCTACCCGCGTGTTTTGCACATTCCACAGCGTGCCGCTGCTGTCGACGGCCGTGTTCACGTTATAAACCACCAGCGTGGCGTTGCTCAGGTCGTTGGCGGCCGTGCGCAGCCGAATAGTGATGGGCTGACCGGTGGGCACTGCGCCAAATGGGGCGCGATAGGCGCTGTCGCGGGTGTTGTGCAGCACTTCGTTCCAATAGACGTTGTTATCCAGGCTCGCATTGGGCGCGGCGGCGGCTTGGGGCGCGCGGGGCAATGCGGTGAGCAGAAAAACAATGAGGATGAAGGCGAATAAAGAGGGGGACGGCCGTTTCTTTGTCATGTTGACCTCGATATACTACAAAAGGTATGGGGTTAGGTTGTCTTGCCGACAAAATAGTTGAAGCATCAACCATTTTGCTGGCGAATTGTACAGTATGTAGGATTTTTTCGTCAATCGTTTGGCGGTTTTGTGCCGGAAATTGTGGTCTGGCCGGCAGAAACGGCCGTTGGGGGCATTATTCGCCGCGCATTGGGCGGGGCGCTGCCCTAAAGACAGAGCAGGAGGACAGCAAGACAGGCATATGAATCGACCGACTCTTCAACAGCAAGTCACTTTTTTGCATACGGCCGTATTGCCCGAAACGGCCGTGTTTTACCAAACTATTTTGGGGCTGCCCCTGGCGCTAGATCAGGGCGTTTGCCAGATATTCCAGGTGACGCCGACCGCTTTTTTGGGTTTTTGCCGACATTTAGAGGGCGCACGGCCGTCTGGCGTCATTCTCACCCTGGTGGCCGAGGATGTGGATGGTTGGCACGCCTACCTGAAAGCGCAAGGGGTCGCCATTGAAAAGCCGCCCACGCTGAACGAAACCTTCAACATTTATCACTGCTTCATCCGCGACCCCAATGGTTATTTGATCGAAATTCAGCGATTTTTGGACCCGGCCTGGCCTGGCGCGTGAGGGCCGGTTTCATGAATTGTGACCAAATAATTGGCCCTGGAGACTGGCGAATTGGCCGTGCCCAAACGGCCGTTTCTGACTACAATCCAATGTATGGCGCTTCAGGAAAAAATAACCCCAGAAGTCAGCTTTGAATGGCTTATCTATGCCGACGCCACGTTTGCCGGCCTCTCCATCCTCATCCCAATCCCCCTGGTAGATGTTGCCTTTGAGCAGTTTTTCCGCCGCCGAATGCCGGTGGCCATCGCCCGGCGAAATGGGCTGACGCTCAGCCCCGCCATGCGCCTGGATTTGAACCGCGGCCGGTTTAGCTGCCTGATGGCCTGCCTGACATGGCCGCTGCTGCTGTTGTTTGCCATCGTAAAACGTTTGTCGCGTAACCTGCTTTATTTCCTGACCATCAAGGAAGCGTCTGACCAGTTGAGCGTGTATTGGCACCGGGCGTTTTTGTTGGATTATATGTGTCAGGCGGGATATTTGGCGGATGAGGGAACGGCCGTTACCGCTGCCGAAACCTTGCGCGAAACCCTGGAAACCATCACCACCAGTCCGCTAAACGAATTGGCGCGGCAGGTCGTTTACCTGCCAAAGCACATTTTGCGCACCTTGCGGCAGGCGCGGCGCGGCGAAATAAACGTGGAAATGGAGAACACTCGCAACCTGATGGCCCGCGCCTGGGGAAATTTCAGCGATCATTTTATTGAAGTAGCGCAGCAATATGATGATCTGTTCAAAATCGTGCAGGCGCGGCAGCAAGCCGCCGCCGCTGAGCGCGCCGCCGCCGAGCGCGCCGCCGCCAATTCGTCAGCGCCGAAAGGATAACCATGCCCCTGATTGTGGAAAGCGCCTTTCGGGCGCGCCATGAGGAAACATACTGCCGCAGCGTGTCGGCACTGCCTCTTGTCGCCAGCGACTGCCGGTACGCATTCCGGCCGATTTTTTGGCCAGCTTTTCCGGGCACATCGTGGTAAACGGCCGTGCCTGACGTAACCGATACAAGGACGAGAATACCTCGAATAAAAACATGATCGAATTACTAGTAGAAGAACCTCTGTTATTACTCTTTATCGTATCCGGTTTGGGTTATGCTCTGGGGCGCATCAAAATCAAAGGTGTGCGCCTGGGTGTGGCTGCGGTGTTGTTTGTGGGCCTGGCTTTTGGCGCCCTAGACCCGCGCCTGACCCTGCCGCCTATTATTTTTGAAATCGGGCTGATCATTTTTGTGTACAGCATTGGCATTAGCAGCGGCGCAGGCTTTTTTGCCTCGCTGCGCGGTAAGGGCCTACGTGATAACTTGTTTGTTTTTGTCATGTTGACGGTGGCTTTGGCCATGGTCGTCGCGGCTCATTTTATCCTGCAACTACGCCCCACTGTGACGGCTGGTTTATTCGCTGGCAGCCTGACGAATACGCCGGCGCTGGCCGGTGTGTTGGACAATATCGCCAACACCGCGCCAGCCAATCTGGTAAACGCCATGCTCACGGAACCGGTTGTCGGTTATTCCGTGGCTTACCCGATGGGCGTGATGGGCATGATTTTGGCGATCTTGATCATGCAAAAAGTATGGAAGATCGATTATCAGGAAGATGCCAAGCAGCTGCGGGGCTTTAATCTGGTTGAGCAGGAGTTGTACAACAAGACGATTTTAGTGACACAGGAGGCGGTAACGGCCGTTACCCTGCGTGAACTACGCCATCAACATAATTGGAACATCGTCTTTGGCCGGTTGCAGCGTGACGGCGAGATCATCCTGGCGACTGGCAATGTGCAGCTGCAAATAGGCGATCTTATCAGCATGATTGGCGCCCCGGAAGACGTCGATGCCATCATCCCCGTTATCGGCGAGCTAACCGACATTCATCTGGAAATGGACCGCAGCCTGTACGACTATCGCCGCATGTTTCTCTCAAATCCGGCGATTGCCGGGCGCAGTCTGGCTGAACTGCGCTTGCCTCAAGAGTATGGCGCATTGGTTACCCGTGTGCGGCGCGGCGACATCGATTTCCTGGCGCACAGTGGCCTGGTGCTGGAATTGGGCGATCGTGTGCGCGTGGTTTCGCGGCGCAAAGATTTGTCGGAGCTAACCAATCTATTTGGCGATTCATACCGCGAACTGAGTGAAGTTAATCTGGTGTCTTTGGGCATTGGGTTGACGTTGGGCATGTTGGTTGGCCTGATCCCCATCCCGCTGCCCGGCGGCATTACCTTTAAGCTGGGCGCGGCCGGCGGGCCGTTGATCGTAGGGTTGGTTTTGGGCGCGCTGCGGCGCACTGGCCCCATCGCCTGGATTCCGCCTTACAGCGCCAATCTCACGCTGCGGCAAATTGGCCTGATCTTTTTATTGGCCGGTATTGGGCTGCGTTCCGGTTATACGTTTTTCACGACGTTTGCGGCCAGCGGTGGGGTTTCGTTGTTCCTGGCGGGGTCTATAATTACTTGTACCATCGCTTTCTTAACGCTCATCATCGGCCACAAAGTGCTAAAAATTCCGTTTGGTTTGTTGATCGGTATGTTATCGGCGCTGCAAACGCAGCCGGCGGTGCTTGGTTTTGGTCAGGAGCAGGCGGACAATGACCTGCCGAACGTAGGGTACGCGCTGATTTTCCCGGTGGCGACGATTGTGAAGATATTTTACGCCCAGTTGATTTTGACATTACTGTCGTAAGTAAAGAGATGTTTTGTTTTGCCTTGCCGTGGGCGGGTTTTGGGAGGTTGCCAATCTGGAGCATACGGCCGTGCGTATCACCGTCAATCAACTAGAGAGAAGCATCTCGGAGTTGACGGCCGCGACGCTAAAGGTGTCGATGACTTCCCCGTTCACGGAATTACGCACTTCGTTGGTGGTCCAGTTGTTGCCAATATGCTGGCCGTTCCAAAAAACGCCCCCACCAGAGGCCCCTTTCCGCACGCTGCTGCTCAGTATAATTTGTGTCACGCCTTGATCGGCCGTGATACGCTCAATGCGTACCCACTCCACCCAGGTTGTCGCGCCATCCCAGTTGATTTGCGCCACTTCCGTGCCTGCTGGCAAATGCGTAACGGCCGTTGTCGCCACCGGTATAGAGCGCACCCCAAAAGCCTTGAATAACACCTCGCCCGATTCCCGAAAATCCAGCACCAGCGTTTCCGGCCATTCCGCCACCACGTCAAAATTCCGCAGAGACGCCCCGCGCAAGATCACCTCGCCCTGCATTGTGTAGAGAGACAAGCGCAGCCGTGGCCCGCTGGCATCTTCCTCCAGTTCGCGCGGTGAAATGGGGAAGTGGTTGTGGGTGATCAGGTAGCGCTTGTTGATCAACGTCGCGTGGCTGGTTGCCTCCGCGACCTCGTAACGGGTCGATCCGGTTTCCGCAACGATTTGCCCTTCTGACCAGTATTCTAATTCAAT
>JAGOMA010000048.1 GCA_017993775.1 Chloroflexota bacterium
AGGCCGCCGCAGCCATCGCCCATGCACGCATGTTCGAACAGCAAAGCCAACGCGCCGCCCAACTGGAGTTGGTCAGCCAGATAGCCCGCGACGTAACCGGCGAATATGAACTGCGCGAAATTTTTGAGCAAGTTGTTCAGGCCATCAAAAAAACCTTCAACTTCCATCTGGTCAATATCTTCAGCGTCGCTGAAGATACGGGCGACGTGGTCATCGAGGCCAGCAGCAGCCCGCAAATTGCCGCCCTGGAAGTCCACTTGCGGCCCGGCGAAGGCATTGTCGGCTCGGCGCTGGCTCTGTGCGAAACCATTGTCGCCAACAACACCGCCGACGACCCCCGCTACCTGGCCCAAATCGGGCAAACGGCCGTTGCCCCCACCACTAGAGCGGAAATCGCCATCCCCCTGAAAACCGAAAGTAAAGTCATCGGCATTTTGGACGTGCAAAGCACGCAAATCAACGCATTTACCCACAACGAGCAGGTCGTGTTGGCCGCCCTGGCCGCCGAAATTGCCATCGCCATTCACAAAGCGCAGCAGCTCAGTTGGCAGCGTGAACAGGCGTGGCTCACGGCCGCCCAATTGCAGGTCGCCGAAACCATCAGCCAGAGCAGCGAACTGAATGAAATTGTTACGGCCGTTACCCGCATCACCCCACTCCTGCTCGGCCTTTCCTTCTGCGCCATCCTGCTGTGGGACAAAGAACAAAAAGCGTATCGCGGCGGCGACGTTTACGGCGCTTCGCGCGCCTTCAGCCAATGGTTCCACCAACTCTGGCTCAAACTGGGTGATTGGGGCGCGCTGGACGCTGTTCACGTCGGTCACGAAGCCCTTACCAGCCGCGCCGCCCCGCCCTGGTCACGCAATTTCCTGGCCAGCGATGATCCAATCGGCCCCTTTACCCTGCTGCCCATCCACACCGCCGCCGACATGCTGGGCGTAATGATCATCGACTCGCCGCCAACTGACGACGGCAGCAGCCCATTTCCCCGGCGGCCAGAACTGCTGCAAACCATCATGGACCAGTCGGCCAAAGCCATCGAGAGCGCCTGCCTGCGCATTGCCCAACAAGAAGAAGCGTGGGTAAACGCAGCCCTGCTGCAAACGGCCGAAGCCGTCAACAGCCTGATTGATCTGAATGAAATTTTAGACACCATCGTGCGTCTGGTGCCCATGCTGGTTGGCGTTGAATCGGCTGTGGTGCTGATCTGGGACAAACAACGGGAAGCGTTTCGGCCCGGACCCAGCTACGGCATCTCCGAAATGGGCTTAGGGTTGCTGTCTACGCTGGAATTGGAACAAAACGAATTTTTGGCCAACCATTCCCAGGCAGGCGCACTAACTCCCAATGCTGCTTATTACACCTTCCCCCTGGCTCCCTGGCTGTCTAAAGTGTTAAGCTCGTCACATGCCCACGCCTTCCCGCTCAACGCGCGCGGGCAGTTGGTCGGGGCGATGATTGTGGGCGTCGCCGAGGAAAAGGAGCGCCGCCTGACACTGCGCCACATCAGTATTTTGAATGGCATCGCCCATCAGGCGGCCACGGCCGTTGTCAACAATCAGCTCTATCTGGTGGCCGCCGAACGCAGCAAACTAGAACAAGAACTCAACGTCGCCCGCGAAATCCAGGCCAGCTTGCTGCCATACGGCCGTCCCAACATCCCCGGCTGCCAGGTAGCCAGCTTTTGGCTGGCCGCCCGCCAGGTCAGCGGCGATTTCTATGACTTCATCCGGCTGGAAAACGGCCACTGGGGCATCGTCGTCGCCGACGTAGCCGACAAAGGCGTGCCCGCCGCCCTGTTTATGGCCCTCAGCCGCACCATCTTGCGCACCGTCGCCTTCAACCGCCAAAATCCGGCCCACGTGCTGATGCGCGCCAACGAGATTCTGGACAGCGAAGCGCAGTCGGACCTGTTTGTGACAGTGTTTTACGGCGTTTGGAACCCGGAAACACAGACCCTGACCTATGCCAACGGCGGACACAACCCCCCGCTGCTGTTGGAAAGCAACGGCCGTTCCCATCTGCTAAACGGCGAAGGCATGGCCCTGGGCGTCTTGCCCTCCATCCACATTCAGCAGCAGCGCATTCGCGTCAACAAGGGCGACACCCTTATCTTTTATACCGATGGCGTTACCGAAGCCATGAACGAAGATTACGACGAATTTGGCTTGGAACGGCTGCGAATCACAGCCACAGCCCACCAAAAACATTCCGCCTCAGACACCATCGAAGCCATCACCCAGGCCATCCGCGATCACGCTGGCGACACGCCACAGTTTGACGATATTACACTCGTTGTCATGAAAACGACATGAGGCAAATTGTATGACCACGAAACCGGAAAAAATTGGGCGTTACGAAATTCAAGAAGAAATTGGGCGCGGCGGCATGGCCACCGTCTTCAAAGCCTACGATCCACGCTTTGAACGCCACATCGCCGTCAAAGTGCTGCCGCCGGAATTCATGCACGACCCCGAATTTCGCGCGCGCTTCAACCGGGAAGCCAAAACCATCGCCGCTCTGGAACATCCGGCCATTGTGCCGGTGTACGATTATGGCGAAGAGGTCGGGCTGCTTTATCTGGTGATGCGCTATATGCCCGGCGGTTCCCTGGCCGATCGATTGGAGCATGGTCCGCTGTCTATCGAAGAATCGGCCGAAATTTTGCAGCGGCTCGGCTCGGCTCTGGATCGCGCCCACAGCGAAGGCATCATCCACCGCGACCTGAAACCCAGCAACATTTTGTTCGATCAATACGGCGACGCATTCTTGGCCGATTTTGGCATCGTGCGCCTGACCACGTCCGATTCTAACCTGACGGCCAGCGGCAGTCTGGTGGGCACGCCCACTTACATGAGTCCAGAACAAGTCTACGGCGACAAAGAACTGGACGGCCGTTCCGACATCTACGCCCTCGGTGTCATCCTCTTCCAAATGCTCACCGGCCACCTGCCCTATGAAGCCGACACCCCGGCCAAAATGATGATGAAACACGTTTTGGAGCCGGTGCCACAAATCCTGAAAAACCGGCCCGACCTGCCGCCCGAAGCCGAACAAGTCGTGGGCAAAGCGCTGGCCAAAGAACGAGATGATCGCTTCGCCAGCGCCGCCGATCTAAACGCTGCCCTGAGCACCCTGACGCAGAAAAGCAAAACGGCCGTTGAAGTTCAGAATGAGCTAACCACCATGCAGTTGGCTACCATGCAAGCCGCCATCACTCCGGAAATGCTTGAACCGGTCGAACGGCCCGCCGATGCCCACGACCTGCCCACCATCCCGCCAACCCCCATCGATACAGCGCCCGACGACCTGGCCGAAGCCGCTGCCAGCGAAGTGTTGTTGGCAAATATCCCGCTGCCGCCACCGCCGCCAAAAACCCCAGCCGAAAAAGTCGCCCCTCCGTCATACCCTGGCCAGCGCAACATCCCTATCTGGGGCTGGGTGATGGGCGGTTTGCTGCTTTTGCTCTGTCTCTGCCTGACCGGCGTCGTGGGGCTGATTGTCAGCAATCGGGACGATATTCTGGCGAATCTTAGCGGCGGCACGCCCACGGCCGTTGCCGACAATTCGCCTACGGCCGTCGCCTTCCCCCTGCTCGACGAAAACGACATCGCCACGGCCACCGCCAGAGCCGGGTTGATCGCCACCCGCGAGCAAATCGGCACGGCAGCGGCCATCGCGGCGGCAACCTCGGCCGTCTCCCCGACACAAGCGCCGCCCACACGCGGCCAGCCCACGCCAATTCCGCCCACCATCGCCCTGGAAAACCCGCTGGCCGCTACCCGCGCCAGCCTGCTGGCCACCCGCGCCGCCAACAACCCGCTGCTGGCAACGCCGGCCAACAACCTGGCGGGAACACGGGCCAGCCTGGCCGCCACGCGCAGCGCGCTCGGCCAGCCGCCCGCCATCCCCGCCACCTACGGCCCAACTTCCGGCGATCTGGTCCACGAAGCCGACAATGTGATTGAATCGGTGTCCTCGCAGGTTTATTTGGGCAATTTCGTCGCCCAGGCGACTGTGTTGAACCCATATGCCGCCGCCGAGAACAGTTGGGACTTTGGCCTGATTTTCCGGCAAACGGCCGTCGACGAAGAACTGCGTCTGGTTGTGGGTTCCGATGGCGTCTGGAGCCTGAACAATCGCAGCGGCGACAACGATAATTTCATTCATGAGGGCGATGTGTCGGCGTATTTGAATTTGACGGCGAACGGCCGTAACGACCTCTTGCTCATTGCCAACGAAGAAACCGGCTACTTCTTCCTCAACGGCGAATTTATCACCACCCTGGACCTTTCCACCCGCACCGATTTTGGCGACCTGCTCCTGGGAACCGGCTTCTACAGCGTCGACGAACAGCCGGGCGCGGTGACCCGGTATGAATCCTTTGGCGTCTGGTCCTATGTGCCCGCCTACGGCCCCCAAAGCGGCCAATTGGCCCACGCCCTCGATGGCTTCATCAAAATGCAGCCCGGCGACGTCTCGCTGCAAAATTTCGTCGCCCAGGCCGAATTTAGCAATCCCTACGCCGCCGCAACCGGCGATTGGGACTGGGGCTTCGCCTTCCGCGAAACCGACAACGAATATTGGCTCATTGTGGAATCGAATGGCGATTGGAGTCTGGTTGATCGCCGCCCCGACGACGATTATTTCATCAACGACGGTTCGGTAGAAGGTAATCTGGCCACCGGCAGCGGCGAGCGCAACACCCTCACCCTCGTGGCGCAAAACGACATCGGCTATTTGTTCTTAAATGGTTCGTTTGTGTCTAATTTAGAATTAGGAGATCGGCGGGATGCGGGCGATGTGGCTGTGGTGGCCGCTTTTTACGACGGCAATGAAATAGCCGACACCACCACCGGCTACACCGATTTCACCGTCTGGCCCCTGCCCTGATCAGGTTGAACGCATCAAAACACCGCGCCCCGGGGCGAAGAGAAACACAATAAAAAAGATAAGGGTCGCCACCAGCACGACGGCCGGACCGGAAGCAATGTTCAGGTAATAGGAGGCGTACAATCCCGCCACGCCGGAAAACGCGCCAATGAGCGCGGCGACGCCCATCATCGTGGGCAGGCGGCGGGTGAGCAGCGATGCCGCCGCCGCCGGCGTGACAAACATCGCCAGCATCAGGGCTATGCCCACCACCTGCAACGATACAACAATGGTCACGGCGATGAGGATGAGCAAGAGATAACGCAAAAAAGTGGTGGGCAGCCGCAGCGTCACGGCCAGGACTGAATCAAAAGAAATGACCAGGAATTCTTTGTAGAAAAGGAAAACGGCCACGAGGACAATGGCGCCAAGAACGGCCGTTACCCACAAATCCCCCGCTGTCACCCCCAACAAATTGCCAAACAAAAAGTGCGCCAGGTCCAGCGTGTAATTGCCCGACGCCGACAACAAAGCCACGCCCAAGGCAAACAATCCGGCGAACACCACGCCAATCGCCGTGTCTTCCTTCAGCAAACCGCGATCGGTCAGCACGCCAATGCCCACCGCCGTGAGAACGCCAAAAATGAGCGCGCCGACGGCCAGCGGCCAGCCCAGCAAAAAAGCAATCACCACGCCGGGCAAAATTGTGTGCGCCAGGGCATCGCCAAAAAAGGCCATGCCGCGCAGCACCACATAGGTGCCCAACACAGAACAAACAATGCCCACGATAACGGCCGCGACCAGCGCGCGCACGATAAAACTAAACTGAAGGGGTTCAAGAAGCCAGGTCATAAATTTAGAAAGGCGCCTGTTTGGTCGCCAGATGATTGGTCCAATCTTTAAGATTGGACCAATCTCATTAGTCGTGGTCGCAGCAGGTGTCGGCCAGGAGCATATCGCCATCGTTCAGGACGGTCATGTGGCCGCCATAGGCTGCCAGGAGGTTGTCTGTGGTGAGAACGGCCGTAGCCGCGCCCAGCGCCACAATTTTACGGTTCAACAACATCACCCGGTCAAACCGTTCAGCCGCCAGATTTAAATCGTGCGTCGCCACCAAAACCGTCACGCCATCCGGCCGCAAGCCATCTAAAATCTCAAAAATCGCTTCCTGGCTGGGCAAATCCAGCCCGGTTAATGGTTCGTCTAACAGCAGCAGTTCAGCTTCCTGCGCCAGCGCGCGCGCCACAAATACACGCTGCTGCTGTCCGCCAGACAGCTCGCCAATTTGTTTATGCGCCAAATGCGCCGCGCCGACCCGCTCCAGACTGCGCCGCACCACCGCCCAATCGCCCCGGCGCGGCCAGCGGAAAAAACCGATTTGTCCTACCCGCCCCATCATTACCACGTCTTCCACCGTCACCGGAAATCCCCAATCGATCTGGCTGCGCTGCGGCACGTAGGCAATGCAAATATGCCCGGCAGGTCCGTGGCCGAAGATGGTCACTTCGCCCTGACTAGGTTTGAGCGTGCCCACAATCAGCTTAAACAGCGTGCTTTTTCCGGCGCCGTTTGGCCCTACCACGGCGATGCGCTCCCCTGCTCCTACCTGGAAAGAGACATCCTTCAGGGCGTAATCCGTGCCGCGCGTGGTCGTCACGCCATTGACGCCGGCGGCATATGCCACTGTCACGCCTTGCATCTCTAAGGTGGGACGGCCGTATTCGTGAGCCACCCCCCGGTGCGCGATTTGTCTTACAATTTCTGCCATATCGGTTTTATACCATGCTTATTGCAGACCGGCGACGATTGCCTGGATGTTAGCCCGAAACATGCCAATGTAACTATCTGCGCCGCTGCCCCTCGGACCAATTGCGCCCGTGTACAGCGGAACCACGTTCACCGTGTCGCAGTTGCTCAGTTCTGCGGCCACCGTTTGCGCCAGTTTGTCGCTGACGGTGGTTTCCGTGAACAGGGTACACACCTTATGCTCGCCCATCACCGCTATTAGATTTGCCAGATCGTTCGCCGATGGTTCGGCCAGGGTACTCATGGCCGGGATAACCGTGCCCAACGTTTCAAAATCATATTCAGCCGCGAAGTAGCCCAGCGAATCATGATTGGTCACTAACACCCGCTTGTCGGCGGGGATGACGGCCAATTGGGCGGCGGCTTCGGTTTGCAGCGCTTCGAGCTGCCCCAGATAGGCGGCGGCATTGGCGGTGTAGGTATCCTGGTGCGCGGGGTCCATTTCACTTAAGATTTGCTCGATGTTGCGGGTCCACTGCACTACATTGGGCACGGCAAACCAGACGTGTGGGTCTGCCCCGCCATGTTCATCGCCGTTGCCTTCGCCGCTAAAAGCGCGCGGCTGGATGTTGGCCGATACTGGCACGAGGGGTGTCTGGTCGCCGATGGTGGTCAGGCTTCTGAGCAGCGCCTCTTCCAGGTCCCAGCCATTCACAAAAATGATGTCCGCCTGGGCGACGTTGGTCAGATCATTGGCCGATGGTTCGTAGCTGTGCGGGTCTTGCCCCGGCCCCATCAGGGTGGTCAGATCTATGGCATCGCCGCCAACCTGAGCCACAATGTCGCCGATGATGCTGGTGGTGGCGACGACGCGCAGGGCACGGCCGTCTACATTCACCGCGTCCAATTCCGGCAGCGTGAGTGTGGCTGGTTGGTTGGAGGAAACGGCCGTGGTCGGCACGGCCGTAGCCGGCACGGCCGTCGGCCCACAACCTGGCAACCCCAACCATAACAAGGCGAGGCTCCCGCCCAAACCAATCATTCGTAAAAGATTGTGGTGCTTACGCATGAATATATAATCTCCTAAAATAGTGTTTTATTGATATTTAGTATCAATAAGAATGATAACCGAAGTCCATCGGATGTCAAATTTTGCTGGCCGCGGCCAAATTCAAGCGACGGCATACCGATCTAGCCGCTGATGGGGACGCTAAGCGACATGAGGGCAGAGGTGGGGGAACGGCCGTTTCCCGTACACAGGTCATTGCCGCCCCGTAGGTTGAAATGCAAGCAGATCGGCCTAAAATAAGGGCAAAATCATTTAGCAAAGGGGTCTTCTGGTGAAAAACATTCTGATAACCGGCGGGGCTGGTTTCATCGGTTCCAATTTTGTCATCCACATGCTGGATAAATATCCTGAGTACAACATCATTGTTTACGATAAGCTGACCTATGCCGGAAACTTGGATAACCTGCTGTCTGTGTCCGACAATCCGCGCTATCATTTTGTAAAGGGCGATATTTGCGATCCCCTGACCGTCGCGGAAACCATCACCCGCTACAATATCGACACCATCGTCAATTTTGCCGCCGAAACACATGTGGACCGCTCCATCATGCAGCCCGATGCCTTCATTCAGACAGGCGTGTACGGGACGTATGTGCTGTTGGAAGCGGCGCGGCAGTTTGGCCTGGAACGCTACCATCAAATCTCCACCGACGAGGTTTACGGCCACATCCCCGCCGGTTACTCCAGCGTGGAGACGGACAAACTGGACCCGCGCAGCCCGTATGCGGCCAGCAAAGCCAGCGGCGACCTGTTGGTGAACGCCTATTTCATCACCTACGGCCTGCCGGTGACCATTACCCGGGGTTCCAACAACATCGGGCCGTTCCAATATCCGGAAAAGGTGGTGCCGCTGTTTGCCACCAATGCGCTGGATGGACTGCCGCTGCCGTTGTATGGCGACGGCCGTCAGATGCGCGAATATCAATACGTCGGCGACCACTGCGAAGCCATCGATCTGGTGCTGCATACAGGCAAACTGGGCGAGGCGTACAACATCGGCACCGGCGTCGAGATGGAAAATGTGACCATGGTCGAGATTTTGCTCGAAACGCTGGGGCGCTCGCATGATCTGATCCGCCATGTGGCCGACCGGCCAGGCCACGACCGGCGCTACAGCCTGAACATTGAGAAGATTCGGGCGCTGGGTTGGGAACCACGCCACACGGCCGAGCAAGCGATTCGCCAAACGGCCGTCTGGTACCGCGACAACGAGTGGTGGTGGCGCAAAATCAAGAGCGGCGAGTTCCGCCAATACTACGAAGCGCAATATGGCGCGCGCCTGCGGGCGACTGAATCGTAATACACCGCCTGTTGGCAAAAAATTGAGCTGCCTACCGATGCGGCTGATAAACGGGGATTTCGTTTATCAGCCGCATGTTTGTTTTAGGGCAGTAACGGCCGTGGCACGATGGGCAAAAAGATAAAGTGATCGAAGGGAACGGCCGTGGGCGTTGGCGTCACAGTGGCCGTACTCGTTGGCGTCGCAGTGCTGGTCACCGTCGGCGTCTGGGTGGGCGTGGCCGTGTTTGTCGGGGTGGCCGTGGCTGTTTGGGTCGCTGTCGGTGTTCGGGTTGCCGTTGCGGTTGCCGTGTGCGTCGGCATGGGTGATGGGGTGCCGGTGGCTGTGCTGGTTGTTGTTGGGGTGTTGGTTGGTGTTGGTGTGTTGGTTGGCGTGGCTGTGCTGGTCGCTGTTGGTGTGTTGGTTGGTGTTGGCGTGTTGGTTGGCGTGGCTGTGTTGGTTGGTGTTGGCGTGTTGGTTGGCGTGGCTGTGCTGGTCGCTGTTGGTGTGTTGGTTGGTGTTGGCGTGTTGGTTGGCGTGGCTGTGCTGGTTGGTGTTGGCGTGTTGGTTGGCGTGGCTGTGCTGGTTGGTGTTGGCGTGTTGGTTGACGTTCCCGCAGTCACCACGGCCACATTGCGGGCAAACTCAGACGTATTGCCCGCGCTGTCCGTGGTATGAGCCGTCACAATCGCGCCCACGGCCGTTCCACTGATTAAAACGACAAAGTTACCGCTGCCATCAGCCACAGCCTGAGCCAAAAAAGTTTTGCCTTCGCCAGAGTTGTCGGTTGGGCTGTTCACCACATCCTTGTCGGCCAGGAACAGTTCCACCAGACACCCGGCGCAGGTACTGCCCGTCACCTGAGCTGTCGTGGCCGCCACAATCTGCGGCGGGGCAATGCCTTCGTTGGGGAAATACGTCAAACCATCATCACAAACACCTGATTTCAGGCGGATTCCCTGGGCAACGTTATCAAATAGGCTGTTCCGGCTGAACGTGTTGTAATACGCCTGGCAAGTGCCATAACTCAAATACCCCTTATCCGTATCCAGGTAAATGCCGTACTCCGGGTGGTAGGCGATGATATTATGCGTCACAAGGTTGCTCTGGCTGCCGGCGGTTATGTAAACGCCGGTCAATCCCTTGCCCCGCTCCGGCATGGAGCCGTTGGGCAGGGCAATCAAACCCGCCTCAGCCCCTGGCAGCGGGACAACATCGAGCGGCCCCAGGCCGGTAGGAGCAACGCCGATGAAGTTGTCGTACAGGCGATTGGTAAACACGGTATAAAACCGCACCCCGTCGCCGCCGTTTCCGGCAATGATATTGCGGTAAACATCGTTTTGGTTCACCACGTCTTCGAAGGTCACGCCGCGATCGCGGTTAGGAATGGCCACCAAACCGTTGGGCGCCAATCCCACAAAATTACCGACAAACTGGTTGCCCTGGGTGCGGACATCATGGGAGATTTCGAGGCCGTCACGGCCGTTTCCGCTGATCACATTCCGCTCGCCCGGGTTCAATCCACCAATCCAGTTGTTGGCTGCGCCTTCGGCCACATCCATGCCATCGGCAATGTTCATCAACGCGGCGGCCCCCGATTGTTTAAGACCAACGTAATTATTGTGGACGATGTTGGCATTGGCCGCTTCCAGGTCCAGGCCATCCTGATCATTCCCGGAGATGATGTTACGCGCGGCCGGCGTCGTTCCGCCGACCAGATTGTCATGCGCGCCCAACTGGATGCGCAAGCCTTCACCCTCCAGCCCGGGAGCCGATTGCGTAAAGGTATTGGCGGCATTTGTGCCCAAAAAGTTACCGGCGATGGTATTGTTGTAGGCGCGATCCCCCAAAACCTGAATTTGCCGGTGCCAGTTGTAGATGGCCAACCCCTGAATCACATTGTTCGGCGACAAGACATGCAGCCCAAATTCAAACGCGGCATTGCTGCCGCGAATTTCAATTTTGATGACCGCGTTGCCGGTTATCCAGGCGCTGTTGGGCGCGGCGTTACACTGGGAATAGCCATCGATGGTTAGGCTGGCGTTGTCATAGGCGTCGATGGTCAGGCTGCTGCCGGGCGTGAGGGTGACCAGATCAGGGCAAGAACCGTTGGTATTGCGCACATTAAAGGTGATGGTGTCTGCGCCGGTTCGGGCATTGGCTTCTTCGATGGCCGCCCGCAGCGTACACGTGCCGGTGGATGTCAGGCAGAGGCCGTCGCCGTGGTTCATATCGCTCTGGTCCTGGCCTGAGTTGACGGTGAACGTGGCCTGTGGCGACTGGAGGTCATTGGAAATGGCGGGCAGCACGGCCGTTGCCTGCCCCCAGGCCGCCAGGATAGTTTGAATATCGGCGGTAGTCAGGCAGCCGCTGTCGTTCACGTCGTACCGGGCGATGTTGGGATGCAGGCAACGGCCGTTCCGCGCCAGATCGCGCCAGACATCCACCGCCAGATACGCATCGGCATCGTTGATGATGTGGTTGCCAGACAAATCGAGCGCCGAGAGTGCGGGCGCGGGATTGTTGGCGGCTTCAACCTGATAATGATCACTCGCCAGCAGGACACGGCCGTTCACATCCACCACCAAAATATCGGCCAGATCAAGGACTATTGGTCCGCTGCTGCGCACATCAAACGCAAGCTCTGCCAGTTCCAGCCGCCCGGAGCCGCCCGCCAGGTTTTGGCGCGGCGGCGACTGAGCCACCGCAGCGCAATCGGCTGCCGGGCAGCTTGCCGCGCCAACCACCAGACGATCCGTCTGCGGCACGACGCCCAGGTTGAGCAACGGCCGTTCACCCGCCAGCGCCGGATGGGGCACGGCCGTGCGCAGCCCTAACTGGGTTGAATCGTACTTAACGGCCGCTTCAAAGCCGGCCAATCCGGCGACATTGTCCACCATGAGTTTCACGGCCAGCGGTTGCCCGGCAACGGCCGTGGCTGGCGCTTCCAGCCACACCCGCGGCATGTCCCCCTGCCCGATCCCCGTTTCAGCGCTGTTTATGACAAAAATTTCGCCAGCGCTTTGTGTTTCTGCGCTCCGAACTGGCTGATCAAGCTGTCCGGCAAAGCCGCCAAGAAGCGCCAAAACAAGAACAGCCAATTTACGAATCATGCTCCCGGTAAACATTGCTCACCTCCGCCAGAAACCAGACCCTACCTGGAGTTTCTGATTTCTGTCAGCACTTGCTGCACGTTGACCACCACCTGATCAAGCGGTTGGCTGGCATCGATGATATAGCTCCTATCCCTATCCCATTGGTTCACTACATGCAAATAGTTGCGGCGTAATTTGGCCGCTTGCTCTACCGTTAATTCCTGTTTGCGGGTTTGCAACACGGCCGTTGGCGCATCCAACAACAAGATCGCATCCGGCATTGGCGACAGCCGCGCCGCCAGTTCCACCCAACGCGGCGAGCCGCCATACCGGTATCGCAGCGGATCGGCTTGCAAATCTAAGAGCGAATGGCGATCGGCTACCACAAGGATGCCGCGCATGCGACGGCCGTGAATTTGCAGCCCATACCCCACCAACCAGTCCAACCACATCGCCGCCAGCTTAACGGCCGAACGCGCAGGACTGTGCGGCGGCCTGGTGTAATGTTCGATCTGACCGGCACGGCTGGCCGCAGCCGCGCGATACACCAGGCGCGGCCGCCGATGCAGCACAAACAAACCGGCGTACCCGGCCGCGCCCACCGTCCCTTCAAGCTGCTGGACAACGCTCGACTTGCCGCTGCCATCCAAACCTAAGAGGGCAATCCAAGGGCAGGCAGGGGATAAGCTATTTTTCAGGCCACCGCTGAATCGTCTCACCATCCGCTGCCATTGACTACCGGCCATTTTGTCTTCCCCGCCTCACCGCTTATGGCTCTGAGCCATCCGCCAGCCTGACCTGCTCCAGACAATCGCTCAAGCGCCGGGCAACGTCTGGCCAGGTAAAGTACGTTTCTGCTTTCAGGCGTGCTTGCCGCCCCATCTGCTGCCGCAAATCGTCATCGGTCAATAACCGCACCATGCCTGCAGACAAATCGGCCGCATTTTCAGACTGCACCAGCAAGCCTGATGATTCATGATCAATGATTTCTTCCATCGCCTGACCCGTCACGCCGATGCAGGGCAGGCCAAAACTCATGGCCTCCAGCAGCACATCGCCCCACGTTTCCAACCGCGAAGGCAGCACAAACAGATCGGCCGAACGATAGAGCGCGGTGATCACCTGCCGGTCCCACGTCGGGGGGATGAGTTCGATGCCGTTCGCGGCAATGTGATCGGGGATTGATCCGTGGGTGAGCATTTTTAGTCTGGCTCCGGGCACTGTTTCGCGCACTTTGGCGAACGCCTCCAGCAAAATATCGCCCCCTTTACGATACAGCTCTTTGCCGATGAAGAGGACGGTGGGGGCGTTGGTAGACGGCCGTACTACCACTTCCGGTAATTGGGCCAGATTCACCCCGCCGCCAATTGTTGTCACTTTTTCCGGCGCGATGCCATAATCTTGGATGATGGAGCGGCGTACCATGTGGCTGCGGGTGAAGATATGGCTGGTTTTGGCAAAGGCGCTGCGTTCCAGACTCAGCCATTCCTGGCGTTGCTGGGGGGTAAAGGGCGAACGGCCGGCCAACGGCCGTTCCGCAGCCAGCCGCGCGGTGTAATCCACATAAATCACACTGGGCGGGGCCTGAACATGCCAACGGCCGTCGAACATAACCCCCACCTGCAAAATCAAATCAATCTGCCCATCCAGGGCCTGAAAATGCTTCATCGCCCGTTTAGAGCGCAGCCGAAAAGCGGGTACGTTCTTATAAAACCGTTCGCGCCACCGCTGCTGATCTGGTTGAAACGTGCGCAAGGCATTGAGCAGCCGCGGCGCGCCCTGCAAATTAGCGTCGAAAACGTCAACCACCGTAACGTACTTTTCCAGCGCGGCAAAGAAGAGACCATATTTGATTTTCGCATTTGGATCTCGCTGTATATCCCCGACCAGGGCGCCAGCAATACGCAGTTTACGCTCATTCATTGCGCTTACTATACTCAATAATCGCCAGGAATAAAATTGGCGCAGGCATCTGGCAAAAGAGACTACCTGTGAATTCGCTTAAAGGTCTTCGGCCAAACACAACCCTACACTAAAATTAGCTTCATTGTACATAAGGAGCCAGCGATGAAACAATTACTTTTTCTATCTTTCCTCGTTTTGTTTGGGCTAACGGCTTGCAACCCAGACCGTTCGCCAGCGACGGCCGTGCTGCCAACGGCCGAAAGCGGCATGGCCGTGACGTCTGTTTCCCTCTTTCCTGTGGTGGTCGAAGGGCTGGACCAGCCCCTTTACCTGACCAACGCCGGCGACGGCCGTCTGTTTATCGTGGAAAAAGAGGGCGCGATTCGCATTGTGCAAGACGGCCGTTTGTTAGACGACCCATTTCTGGACATCCGTGATCGGGTCAATGCAGACTCGTCCGAACGCGGTTTACTCAGCATAGCTTTTCACCCCGATTATGCCCGGAACGGCCGTTTTTTTGTCAACTATACCAACCTGGCGGGAAATACGGCCGTGTCCGCCTTCCAGATCGGCAGCAGCCCCAATCAGGCTGACCCCAACAGCGAATCCATTTTATTAACCATCCGCCAGCCATACGCCAACCACAACGGCGGCCAATTACAATTTGGGCCTGATGGCTACCTCTACATAGGCATGGGCGACGGCGGCAGCGGCGGCGATCCGCAGGGCAACGGCCAAAATCCGGCCAGCCTGCTCGGCGCGCTCCTGCGCCTGGACATCGACCAGGCAACCGACGCCGCCCAATATGGCATTCCCGCCGATAATCCATTTGTCGCCGACGCCGCCAAACTTCCGGAGATCTGGGCTACCGGTTTGCGCAATCCCTGGCGATTCAGTTTTGATCGGGCCACAGGCGATTTGCTCATCGCCGATGTGGGTCAAAACCAGTGGGAAGAAGTCAACTTCCTCCCTGCGGGCAGCCCGGGAGGGAGCAATTTCGGCTGGAACATTATGGAAGGCACGCACTGTTACGACCGCAATACCTGCAATCAAACCGGCCTGGTTTTGCCGGTCATCGACTACCGGCACGAACAAGGCCGCTGCTCCATCACCGGCGGCTATGTCTACCGGGGCAGCCAATTCCCCACGCTCGGCGGCGTCTATTTCTTTGGCGATTATTGCAGCGGCGAAATTTGGGGCATGACAGCGGGGGAAAACGGCCGTTTCTCCGCTCAAGTCCTTTACCGCAGTCCCAGCCGCATCGCCAGCTTTGGCGAAGATGCGGCCGGTGAACTCTACGTGGTTGACATAAGCGGCGGCATTTACCAGATTCGAGAGTAGATTGGCTGATCCGCTGGCTGGTTGAATAAACAGCTAGCCAGCGGGCTTCAATCCACCTTCACTTTAATCTGGCCGTCTTCTTCTTTGGCCGTGTACCGTTTAAGACGAACCATCTCGTCTTCCGGCCAAAGCGTGCGGCCGGTACGCACATCGAAACAGTAGCCGTGGTCGGGACACTCCAATTTCCCGCGATAAAACTCCCCGCCGGATAAATCGGCGGCGGCGTGGGGGCAAATGCTGCTGACGGCATGCAGCGCCCCCTGCCAGCGCACCAGGATGACCTTCAGACCATTCAAATCGACGCTGATCATCTGGTCATTGGATAGGTCGGTAGTGGGAACGGCCGTATAAAACCCCGCCGCATCCTTCTCCAATTTTTTCTTGAATAAATTCATCGTCACTCCCAATTTACCATCCCCCACAAACGCCAATCGTAAAGCGGAAACCCCAAATCACAAAATCAAACCCGGTCCGGCTCTAGGCCTCACGCTGTCGGCGGACCACCCCACCCACGTCCAGGAGCAGTCCCAACTGCGCCGTCGCTTCGCGCAGCGCTTCCCAATCGTCTTGGCGAACCATCACCGCCAAATCTCCCAGGCTTTCGCCTAAAAACGGCCGTGTCTTAGGATTTGCACGCAGTGTTTCCAAAATGCCCGCTTCCCGCACGCGCAGGATAACGGCCGTTTCCAACCGTCCTTCCACACCCCGCTCCGCCCAACGCGCCACCGAACGCTTTACGCTGACGGGCAACGGCCGTCCGCTGGCCTCTTCCAAAAATTGCAAAATCCGGTCAGCGGCAATCCCCTGCTGCTGCGCCACCGTCAACGCCGCCGGCGTCAGGCGATAGCTGTACGGCTGCCCCGCCGCCACCGGCTCGGCTTCGCTGATGCGCGCCACCTGGAACCGTTGGTAACGATCCGCATTGTGCGGCACCAAAATAGAAGCATCCGCCTGCACCACCAACGGCACGCGCACCTCGTCGGAAGCTGGCGGCTGATCTTGCAGCCAACCCAGCGCGCGCGGCGTCAGGCGAAACACGCCGCCGTCCTCGTCACTGGTTTCCACCAAACCCAGCCAAAACAACGGCCCCTGCACCAGAAAACGCAGCAGCCGCCCTTCCACCAGCTCCCAATTGGCAAAACTGGTCACGTAAGCGTCGCTGTCCACATCGCGAAGATACCAGGTGTCATAATTGCCGTCTGGGCGCTGAAAATCCGGGTCGGCTCCTTTTATCTGGCCGACCAAATCGGCCAGACGATACCATTCCTCGCTGCGCGGCAGGTGGTCGAGCAGCGTGGATCGCGCCAAAATGGGATCATTGCTCCAGCCTTCACCTTCGCAGCGCAGATTGGGGGTGTGGCACAGGTCGTTCCAAATGGAGCCGCTCCATGCTTCAGCCATGTCGCGCAGTTGGGCTTCACGGCTTTGTTTGAGCCAGGAAACGGCCGTGCGGGTTGGCCGCAGCACATTGTCGGTCTGGCGCAGTAAGCCCATCTCATCGGCCAGGGTCATGAGCAAAGAGAGGCGGTCTGAATTGGCGTCGCCCAACAACGGCCGTATTCCGGCCAACGATTCTGGTCCCAGGCTGGTGGTTTGGGCGGCGGCTAACAGCGTGGTCAGGTCATCGACGGCGTCGTGAACGGCCGTGTTCACCCCTTTGGGCGCATGAACAGACAGCAAAATGGAGGTGGGGGCAACGGCCGTCTCAGCCACAACCTTCACCCCGGCTGGCGGAAATTGGGCCAACAATTCACCCGGCAAATAATAAAACTCAATCAGCCCTTCGGCCGTCTCATCAAACCCACGATACAGAAACCCGCGATACCACAACGACTCTGCCGGACTGACCGGATCAAACCACGGCTCTTCCCGTTCTAACCGCCCCGGTCCCATCAGACGCACTTCGCCGTGCGTGCGGCTGTAGGTAGCCACCGGCAGTTGTCCGCCAGCCTGAATGAGATCTCTGAGCGCGGCTCCCTCTTCCGGGGAAAGATACAGCAGCTCCTGCGGCATATCCAACTGGGCCAGCGCCTGCGCCAAAACCTTCACGCAGGCCACTTTATCCAGTCCGGTCAGGTCCATCTCCCACCACTCGCCGATCACTCGTAAAACGATCAATTCATGGTCATTCAGGGCTTGTTCAAGGGCGCGCATACACTTCTCCTAATAAACCACCTCAATGGCGGCGGGCATACTCGTAATTGTTACCTGGCGAAGCTTGTCTTCCGTGAAGGCGAACATTTCGCCGTCGATGTGGATGGGCGCGGGTTCCACCAGGCGAATGGTGATCTGTTGGCTGCGGCGCATGGTTACATGGCGGCTGTAAATGTGGGTTCCTTTAACCGCCTGCAACAACATTTGCAGCATAATCAGGCGGCCCACAGGGTTCACCAGACAACTGTCGATGAGGTTATCGTCCTGGCGGGCGTCCGGCGTCAGTAGAAAGCCGCCGCCGCCGCGCGGCCCTACGCCTAATGCCAAGAATAAGATTCTCTGGGCAACTGGTTCGCCATCAAACGCCATTTCTAACTGTGGGGTATCGTAATAGAAGGCGATGCTATGCAGCACGGCTAAAAAATACTTTAAAAAGCCGTGGATATGGGTGATTTTGATGGTTTGCACCACTACGCGGGCGTCGAAGCCAATGCCGAAGTTGTTGTCGAAGATTTGGGCACGGCCGTTTTCATCTTCAATTCGGGCCAGATCGACCCATTTACTCTGGCCGGCAAACAGAC
Source organism: Chloroflexota bacterium (assembly GCA_017993775.1). GTDB lineage: Bacteria > Chloroflexota > Anaerolineae > Promineifilales > Promineifilaceae > Leptovillus. Next base: position 18,043 of record JAGOMA010000048.1, read on the forward strand.
GGGTTACGGCCGTTGGCCAATCTGCCGCCACGCCGCTGCAAAAAGCAAAATCATTGCCAGATCCCAACGGTATCACGCCCAATTTAGCCACCGGCTTGCCCTCAGCCATCAGGCCATTGACCACTTCGTGTACAGTGCCATCGCCGCCCGCCGCCACAACCAGATCGTACCCGGCGGCGGCGGCTTCTCGCGCCAATTGTTCAGCGTGTCGCGGCCGCTGCGCCAACACCAATTCCAGTTGTCCAAAGGGTTTGGCGGCCTGGAGAATGCCGGTTTGTAGCTGGGCAGCACGGCCGTTATCGGCGGCCGGGTTCAAAATCACTTTTACGCGCATGCGGCTTTTCTCCGTTATAGTACCAATCGCCTATTGGGAACCTGCTGCCTTGTCGTTACCAGTCACAGGGTCAGAATTGTACCCTGTTTCCTCCTCTGGCACAGATCGCCGACCCCTTATATATGCCGGTATCATTGCTTTACACCCTTATACAAACGTGTTATACTCGCGCCAACATATTATGTTACGTTAACGACGGGTTCAATGCTGAATTTCCACACAATCTGCCACCAGCGACTACCCTTTTATGCAGCGAGAAAAGTGTGCCATGAATCAGGGATTGCCTGATCAGACCACAACGGAACGAGACGCCTTTATCGACCAGTTGGCTGCTGCTTTTTGTCGGCGCGGTCTGCGGCTGCCCGCGCTTGTTGCTCTGGAAGCAGGCCAACCGTTAGCCTTTTTAGGCGGCCAAATTTTGTGGATGGCCGAACCGGCGCTGTCGCTGTTGGTAAAGAGCAAGACGATCCGCCAAACAGCCCATTTATTGGAAGACCCAACGGCCGTTGCCGCCCTGGTATACCGCCTGGAGCATGAAACCCCATGACAAACCTTGTGCCTTTGGTGATCATTGTTCTGGTGGCTGTGTCGATTTTGTTAGGAAGTCGGCGATTGGCTCAGCGAGAAGGCCCGGCGTTACGGCCGTTAGCCGGCTACACCGCGCTCAAAGGACAGGTCGGCCGAGCCATCGAAAGCGCCAGCCAATTACACATCAGCCTGGGACGCGCCAGCCTGACCGGCGCCGCCAGCACCACCAGCGTCGCCGCCCTGGCCGTGTTAGACAGACTTGCCGAAGAAGGGTGCGCCAACGACACCCCCCCCATCACCACCGTCGGCGATGGAACCCTGCTGCCCCTGGCCGAAAACAATCTGCGCCACGCCGCCGAATATGCCAGCAGCTCTAACGGCATCCCTGCCGGAACCGCCCGTTTCATCGCCAGCCGCAACGACGCCTTCGCCTACGCTGGTGGCGTAGCCAGCGTTATCCAACAAGAGAAAATTTTGGGCAGCATCATGGTGGGGCATTTTGGCCAGGAACTGGCCATTGTCGCCGAAGTCGCCGCCCGCAATCAAGTGCAACAAATTATAGGCTCAGACGATCCCCTGGCATTGGCCGCAGCCGTACCCGTCACCGACAACCTGATGATTGGCGAAGAAATGCTGGCAGCGCCAGCGTATATGCAAGGGAAACCGGCCCAGTTAGCCAGCCTGCAACTTCAAGATATATTGCGCATTCTCATCAGCCTGACCATTTTGGGTCTGGCTATTTATCGTTTTGCTGGCGGTTAAGCCGGCCTGTAAGCGGTCGTTATGTTTAGACGCGGTTTTCCACTCATCATTGCCATCAGCTTCGGCGGGCTTACTCTGATCAGCCTGCTGTTTTCCATTCCTGAAATTAGCAGCCTGATTTTGGAGTGGGCCAGTTTTCTGGCCGCAGTGGCGCTGTTGTTGGGCGCCATCAACTTGTTAAGCGTCCATACGCACCGTCTGGCCGGGCACCGACCGGTTGGCGGGCAAAATATGTACAGCGCCGCTCTGGTTATTAGCATGTTGGTTGTTTTTGGCTTGGGGATGACAGACCTGATCGGCATGACGAACAACAGCGTTGGCGTTGTGTTTAATTGGATTCAGGCGCCGTTGGAAGCGGCTCTGGCTTCTTTATTGGCCTTTTTCTTGCTGCTCTCCGGGATTCGCTTGTTTCAGCGGCAGCGCACCATGTCGTCGATTTTGTTTCTGGTAACGGCCGTACTCATTCTGCTCAGCAATGCGCTCATCGCCAGCCCTATCCTGCCTCAAAGCATCAGCAGCTTGTTCCAACAACTGCGCGATCTCATTCAAAGCATCATCGTCACTTCCGGCATGAGAGGTATTTTGATTGGGGTGGCTTTAGGCGCAATTACCTTGAGCATCCGCCTGTTACTTGGCCTGGAACGGCCGTATAACAAATGATTAGAAAAACCATTTGCCAGGAGTGCAACACTCCCAACACCCCAGGCGGCAAATTTTGCAGCAATTGCGGCGCGCGCCTACCTAAAAGCACCAGCATCCTATGCCCCCGCTGCCAGACTCCCAATCCATCCAGCAATTTTTATTGCGACAGCTGCGGCTCTCGCCTGGTTCAAGAAGAAATCCCTCTGCCAGAACAACCTGCGCCCGAAGAAGATTTGCCCACCAGCGCCAAAATGTTCTCCCTGCCATCCCGCAAACCTGGCGATACCGGCGAATTAAACGCCGAAAACGTGATGGATTGGCTGATGTCCGGGCAAGGTGACGCATCCGACACCAACGCGAAACCTCAAACCGATACCGGCAAACTGCCCCGCCTGTCTGATCTGACGCCGGAGCAGCGCGGCAAAACCGACGACTTACCGGCCTGGCTGGTGGACTCCGACAGCCAGGAATTCCTTATCGAAGCCCCAGAAGATATTACCACCGAACACTTCCTGAACATGATCAAACAGATCGATGAGGAAGAGCGCAAAAAATTAACCGGCATGTTGTCTGATCCTGCGCTGACCGGCAAAGGGGGCAAACTGCCGGATTGGCTGCAAGAATTTGTCCAATCGGCCGAAGAAACCGGGCAAAAACCTCCGCCAAAAGCGACGCCGCCATCGAAGCCTCAGGCCGGTAAACGCGGAACGAGCAGTCAGCCGGGCGCTGACGCTGAGGACCTTGATTGGTTGAGCGAACTCGGTCCGCTGAACACCGACATGCTGGCTCATCCGGTTGAGCAGCCTCAGATTCGCCCGCCGCAAGGCGCAGCGAACAACGATTTGCCCGACTGGTTGGGTGAGATGGAACCGCCCAATACAGAGATGCTTGCACGGCCGTCTTTCGCCGCCGACGAACTCTCCGTTGAGGCTATCTTATCCGGCGAAGGCCCGACCGAAGGCATACCCGATTGGCTGGCGGCCACAGGCGCGCCAGATACAGACAGGCTTTCCCATCCCGTAACCGCCGCAAAATTTGATGAAGAAGAATCCGAAGAAGATTACCCGGAATGGCTTGTAAAGCCGCCAGACACCAGCGAACTGGCGCTGCCGGCTGCGCCCAAACAGGTAGAAAGCGCCGTCGCCGCCGATTCTCTGGCAAAAAAATCAGTCACGGACTGGTTGGCCGGTTTTGAAGATGACGATGAAGATGCAGGTGAAGTGGCCGAAGTGGCTGAAGAAGAAGATGATGATGAATTTGACAACATCTTCGCGGAAACGGCCGTCACCCCCATCGAAGAAACAAAAACCCGCAAAACACTCACCGATTGGCTCGGAGAATTGAGCAGCCGCGATGCAGCGGAACCATCTGACGCAGAAGCGGCAGAAGAACCCGAACCTGCCGCAGGAACATTGCCCGACTGGTTGGGGTCGTCAGAGCCGGAAACGCCCACAGAAGATGAAACTTCTCTGAGTTTTGGCATGACGGGTCCGCTGCCAGACTGGCTGGACGAATTAGAACCCACAGACGCCAAACCAGCTTCAGCCGAAGAAACCCTCGTGGCCGGGATGCTGGACGATTTGTTAGGACCAGCCCTGCCGCAAGAAACATTTCTAGATGAAGCACTTGAAGACGAAGCCGAGGCGCTCACAACTGCCGCCTCGTTCAGCGAATTCCCACCCGATGCCCAACCGCTCAATGTTAACGAGGAACCGGATTGGTTAAGCGAATTAGCGGCTTTTGATCCGAATGCGGCGGCCGATGAATTTGTGGCTGAACCCGCGCCGACCGCTGCAAACGAGACAACGGCCGTTGAAGAGTCCTTATTTGCAGATTCATTAAGCGACAGCACCTGGCGCGACAGCACCTGGCGCGACAGCACCTGGCGCGACAGCACCTGGCGCGACAGCACCTGGCGCGACGTGCCCGACGAGAGGGAAACGGCCGTTTCCACCCTCGACGACATCCCTCTTGGCAACGCCGGAGACGAAGAATGGGCCGATCTGGACGAAATTCTGGGTGATGCAAGCACCGAAAAAGAAGAGTTTGTTGATTGGCTGGATGAATTTGCCGACACGTCTGACGCTTCCTTGATGCTGGATTCATCATTCGATGCGGACGACGAATCTACACAAGAAAAACCGCTCATCTCCACCGGAGAACTGCCAGAGTGGATCGCGTCCTTACGCCCGGAAGACACCAGCCAACTAGACAGCCTACTGCCGTCTGCCCTGCCCACAGCTGAGGACAATCTGTACGCCATTGCTGCGGATGAACTGGGAGACGCCGATTTGCCGGAGTGGCTGAGCGACACGGCCGTTACCACGCCAGAAAAACCGGTCACCACCCTGGTTGGGGCGGAGCTGCCGGTTTGGATAGACACAGAAAGCGACCTCGGCGAGCCATCCAGCGAATTGGCATCTATTCTGGCCGATTTGCCAACTGCGCCGCCGCCAGAAGATCTGCTGCAAAAAGCGGAAATCCCACAGTGGATTCAAGATTTAAAACCCGCCGAATTAACCGGCAAACCCACCGCCGCCCCCGATTTCAAACTGGAAACGACAGGGCCGTTGGCCGGCATGCCCGGCGTGGTAAAAGTAGAACCCATCGTGGCCATGCCCCGCGCCATCATCCCCGCCGACCAGTTTACCATCACCAAAGAGCAGCAGCAGCAAGCGCGCCTGTTACGCCAACTGGTGCAGGAAGAACATCAATCTACGGCGCGAGCGTATGGCGCCGGCACGACGGCGAGCAAAAACGGACTGCGCCTGCTGCTGGCGGTGGTCCTATTTGCCGCAGTGATCTTCGCCTTACTGGGGCCAGATTTATTGGCCGGCAAGCCGCCATCTTCTTTGTCCGCGGCAGGTGATGGGGTACACACGGCCGTTACCGCCGCCGCCGGCAAGCCGGTGCTGATTGCTTTTGAATACACACCCGCCATGTCCGGCGAACTGGATGTGGCCGCGCGCCTGCTGCTGAGCCAGTTACAAGACAACGGCAGCCAGATTATTACCGTCAGCCAATCAGCGGGAGGAACGGCCGTGGCCGAAACCCTCACCCAATCCCTAGAGAACCCGCCCATCCACATCGGCATGTTGGTTGGCGAAGCCATCGGGCTGCGGCAACTGGGCAACTGCCTGGGCAGCCAGCGAACAACCTGCGTCACCCTGCAAGGCCGCAGCCTAAACGCCAACACCCAGGCGGCCCTTCAAGACCTCGGTTTAATTATCGTGCTGACCGGCGAACGCGACAGCCTGGTCAACTGGCTGGAACAAATCGACCCCAACACCGATATCCCAATCATTGCCGGCGTCACCCAATCGCTTGGTCCCGTGGCTGCACCTTATTACGCCAGCGGCCAGCTTCAGGGCATGTTAGACGGCTTACCAGACACCATCGCCCTGGCCAACCGCTACGGGTCATCGGCAGATTTGACCCAGGCTGAGGCTCAATTAAGCGCGCAGAGCCTTATCCAACTGGCCGCCGCCCTTCTCCTGATCATTGGCGCACTGGCGCTGGCCGCCAACCGTAAAAAGTCGTCTACGCAAGGACAATGACAAAACAGACATGAATGACACATTGGGTCTTGTGATTGGTTTTATTTTAACGCTTTTGATATACAGCTATGTCATTGGCGACAATCCTGCTTACCGGTTAGCTGTACACATTTTGGTGGGCGTCAGCGCCGCCTATGCCGCTGTTTTGGTGCTGCGGCAAGCTATTCTGCCCGTATTTGCTCAGTTGGCGGTAAACCCGCTGAGTATCAACTCGCTGTTATGGTTAGTGCCCATTTTGTTGGCTATGTTATTGATTTTGCAGCGGCTGCCCCGCTTTGCCTGGTTGGGCGACAATGCCACTGCTCTGTTGGTGGGTGTTGGCGCAGCCATCGCTCTGGTGGGCGCTATCACCGGCACGCTCTTACCGCAAATTCTGGTCTTTAGCGATGCTGGGAACACATCTTTATCGCCGATACAAGGAATCGTTACGGCCGTGCTGACAGTTTGCACCTTACTGACGTTCCATTTTACCGGCAAGAAAAATGACCAAGGAGAATGGGTACGGCCGTTTTGGCAGCGTGGTTTCGTTCAAATCGGACAAGCCGTTCTCATGATCACCTTTGGCGCGCTTTTTGCCGGCTTACTCAGCACCAGCCTGGTGCTGCTAACCGAACGAGTCGGTTACTATTTCGCGCAGTTTATGCTGATGCTCCAATGACCATACCTGAGGAAAAAGAAACCCAAGAACCCAAAACGCTGGAATCTTATCTCATCGCGGAATGTGGCACCACAAACACCACCGTCGCTTTGTTTGATCTGGCCGTCGGCTCATACCGCCTCATTGCCCAGGCAACTGCCCCTACCACTGTTGGCGAACCCTGGCTCAACATCATGGAAGGGGTATATTTAGCCATCCAGCGCATCGAAGCCATCACCGGGCGAACGCTCCTGACCAGCCAACGCAAACTCATTACCCCAAGCCGAACAAACGGATCTGGCGTCGATCAATTTGCGGCCGTGGCCAGCGCCGCCCAACCCTTGGCCACATCACTCGTCGGCCTGTTCGACGAAGTGAGCCTGGCCAGCGGCCGCCACGTGCTGGGCAGCACCTATGCGCAGGCGACCAACAGTCTGAGCCTGAGCCAGGAACAAACTGAAGAAAAACACCTGGCGGCCATCATTGCCCAAAAACCTGACCTCATTCTCATTGTGGGGGGCACAGACGGCGGGGCAGAACAACGGCTGCTGCACCTGGTAGAAACTGTCAGCATCGGCATTGGGCCATTGGCTGCCGGAAAACCCATCCAGGCTGTTTTTGCCGGCAACAAAAACCTGCGTGAACGCGTACGCGAGTTGTTAAAAGATCGCGCCAAAATCCACATGGCCGATAACGTACGCCCGGAATTGGATAACGAGAACCTGACAGACGCCATTCGGGTGCTAAACGAGTTGTACAGCGATCTAAAAATCGGCGCCTTGCCGGGCGTACACACCTTGCATGAATGGCACCAACAGCCCATCATTCCTACCCTGCAGGCCTTTGCCACCATAGCCCGCTATTTTGCCGCACTGAACAAGGGGCGCGTGTTGGGCGTGGACCTGGGCAGCAACAGCGTGTCGCTGCTGCTGGCCGATGCGAATGGCACACAGACATATATGCGTAATGATCTGGGCATGGGGCAGCCCATTATCAATCTTCTAGACGAAGTTGGTGCAGCGGCTATTGCGCGGTGGCTGCCGTTCGCAATTTCCGATGAAGAAATCCGTGACTTTATTTTTTACAAATCCCTGCATCCGCAAACGATTCCGATGACCGAAGCCGAGTCTTATTTGGAACAGGCGATTGCGCGGGAGATCATTCGGTGTGTTGTGCCGGAACCGCTGCCATCGTTTAACATGTTGTTGGCGCGCGGGCAAACTTTGACGCATACGCCCAGAGCGGGTCAATCTATTTTGCTGCTGCTAGATGCCTTGCAGCCAACGGGTATTTTCTCGGTCGCTTTGGACAAATATGGCGTCTTGCCGGCGTTGGGCGCTTTGGCCTCCGAGCAGCCGTTGGCGGTGGTTCAAGCTTTGGAAGCCGGGGTGTTGTCTGACCTGGGTTGGGTAATTGCGCCTACGGGCAAAAGGCAGGCCGGCCAATCGTTGGTGAAAGGGGTGGTGGAATCCCCCCAGGGCCAGTTTAATCTGGATGTGGAACACGGCCGTATCGACACCACCATCTTAAACTCCGGGCAGGTAGCCGAAATAACTTTGCTGCCCGACAAACGGATTGATCTGGGCTTTGGACCGGGTAAAGGGAAAAAACTAACGGTCCATGGCGGCGCAGTCGGGCTGATTGTGGATGGCCGGGGACGGCCGTTACCCGATTTCGACGACGACAAACGGGTTGAGCAAGTACACAAGTGGTATTGGGACGTGGGTGGTTAATGGCCATGCAGACGCTAATTCGCACCACAGTAATTGAACCGCATATTCGCCTTCTTGTGCGGCGCATGCTGCCGGTTGCCGGAGATATTGTCACCGGCATTGGGCAAACAGTGAACCCCATGCAAACCGTAGCGCGGGCGACCCAATTTACCCGCTACCGCATTTTGCCGCTGAGTGAGATATTGCAGATTCCGCCAGCCGAACTGCCCGGTTTGTTAACCGTGCGTACAGGCGAAAAAATTACCCTGGGGATGACCCTGGTGGATAAAAAAGGGATGTTTGGCCGCCGCCAGCAGTACCAGTCTCCCTTTGAAGGCGAGGTGTTTGAGGTTAGTAACGGCCGTCTCATCCTGCGGCAAAATTCCGAAGTGATTGAACTACGGGCGCTCGTTGCCGGCCGGGTGATCGAACACATCGCCGCCCGCGGCGTCGTTTTGGAAACATTCGGCTCCCTCATACAATCCACCTGGAGTACAGACGATGAAGACGCCGGGCTGCTGAAAATGTTGGCCATGTCGCCCGACTCGCTGTTTTTCCCAGAACAAATCAACGCCGACGCAACCAGTACCATTTTAGCCGTCGGTTGTTTTGATCAGGTAAAAGTACTGGAACGCGCCCGCGAAATAGGTGTCCGAGGAATAATCACCGGCAGTTTACCGGCACATATTTGCCAGGCAGCCAGCCAGATGGACCTGCCCGTGTTTGTCACGGATGGGATTGGTTTACACGGCATGTCGGAGCCTGTCTTCGAGCTGCTGCGAACGGCAGACGGCCGTCGCACAGCCCTGCTTGGCAAAAAATCTGGCGTAAAAACAGAACGACCACAAATCATCATACAGGCCGACAAAAAAACAACCCAGACACCACGAGCCGCCACAGAACCTTTGGCCGTAGGCCAGATGGTTCGCCTGCTGCGGCAGCCCTATCTCAACCAGATGGGCACAGTACACCACCTGTACAGTCTGGCGCAGGCGACACCCGCCGGCAGCAAAGCCTCAGGCGCAGATGTGCGCCTGGAAAGCGGGCAAATTGTGTTTATTCCTTACGCGAACATGGAAGCGATCATATAATTAAATCGGTCAACTGATAACCTATCTAAGTTGAAAACCCACAAGTTGGAGGGACACATGGAAGAAGATGGCTTTATCGTTCAAGGAGAATCTGCAGATACAACTGGCGGCTCCAGCAATCGGCCGTTTTTCACGGCCGTTGGCATTTTATTGGTGATTTTTATTTTGGCGGCCGGCTGCTCGGCTTTCTCCCTGTTATCCCGCGGTTCTACGGATCAGGCTGCCGTGGCTACAGTGGCTGCAATTGAAACCCAAAACGCAATTGTCGCTGTAACCAACGAAGCGGTTACCCAAACCATTGCCGCGATGGAAACAGAAGCAGCCCGCCCCTCAGAAACACCATCCCCGCCGCCAACCTTACCCCCAACCGCGCAGGCCTCGGCAACCCCACAACCGACCAATACACCTGTTGTGGCTGATGGGGAATTGCCCGCCGACGGCAGCGATCTGGGCACGCCTAATTTGTCGGGAACAAGCACGTTCGATAACCCCGCTGACAGCAGCACGCCGACACCCATTCCGGTTGTCGGCGGCGATGGTTCGCTGCCCAATACAGGCATCGACACCTGGGGCGTCATGCTGCTCGGCCTGGCGCTGGTGGCTGTCTTGTTCATGGCCCGACGCCTCCGGCGAGCCTGATGGGCAACGCTGGTCAAAAATCGATAACGAACACCATTGGGTAAATGCCTATTGCTGCGGTTTTGACTCAACTGTGTGGGTAGGATGAATAAAAGGGAAACGGCCGTTGCCCACAGAACGGCCGTTTTTTATCGCTTTCAACTGCTAATTGCAACCGCCGATTCAAAGACACCCGTCAACGTTAAACGGCGCCCAGGGACAACATTGGGCCAAAAGCTTATGTTATAATACCCTTGTGATCCTTCGAGTGGCATTTGCAGGTAAATTCAGTTATGAGACGTACAGTAACCATTCTCCTGGTCGAAGATGACAAATCCATGCTTTTTGGCATGAGTGACCTCCTCCAAGTTGTCGATATTGATTACGAGGTCATGGTAAAAACAGCCGGAAACGGACAAGAAGCGCTGGAAGTAATGGAGAGAACAACGCCAGATCTCATTGTATCGGACATTATGATGCCATTGATGGACGGCTTTCAATTTTTAACTGAAGTCCAAAAAAAACCAGCCTGGGCCAATATCCCCTTCATTTTTCTCACGGCAAGAGGTGAAAAACACGAGATTCACAAGGGCCGCCTGAGCGGCGCTGCGTTGTATATCACCAAACCATTCCAGAGTATGGATTTGCTGGAACTGATCAAAACGCAGCTAGATCGTAAATTCCAACTAGAATATACCAACGAACAACATATCAACAACCTGAAAAAGAATATCCTCCAAATTCTAAACCATGAGTTCCGCACTCCACTGACCTACGTGACAGCTTATTACGAAATGCTGGCGGACAGTGTCAACACTTTTGCCGACACAAATAATTTTCAGGAATATTTGCGCGGAATCCAGGCTGGTTGCGTCCGCCTGACTCGTCTGATAGATAGTTTTATCGCCGTCATTGAATTACGCACCGGCGAAGCGCAGCGACATTTTTTGCGTCAGGCTGAGTGTATTACCGATGTAGACGCCATTATTCAAGAGGCCGTGAGTACGGTAGCCGACAAGGCGGCGCGAAACCATTTAGCCATCCAGTATGCACCGGCAGGCAATCTGCCGCCAATATTCGGCGATCGACGCAGCCTGCTGACTGTTTTTCAACAAATTTTAGACAACGCCATCAAGTTTTCGTCGAAACGATTGTCGCCGACGCTGGGGACCGTGGTGGAAATTCACACGGCCGTTACCGACACCGAACTGGCGATTGCAGTCCAAGATCATGGCGTAGGGCTGCCCAGGCACATGCAAAACCAGGTATTCGACCTGTTTGTGCAGTACAACCGCGATCAGCTGGAGCAGCAAGGAGCCGGCGTGGGCCTGACCATTGCCAACGGACTGGTAAAACTGCATAACGGCCGTATCGAACTAAAAAGCAAAGAAAACGTCGGCAGCACATTCACCGTCATCCTACCCATCTACACCAATACCCAGCCACAACCGACAAACGGTTCCCGCACGCCAACCACCGCCAATATCCTCATCGTCGAAGACGATCAATTCCTGCTCGAAGGGTTACGAGAACTCTTGGAAATCTATCAAGGCCCATACCACCTCAACACCTTCATCGCCAATAACGGCAAGAAAGGGTTAGACGTTCTGGCGGAACACACGCCAGACCTCATCATTTCCGACATCATGATGCCGGTCATGGATGGCTTCACCTTCTTGCACGAAGTCCGCAAAAATCCCGAATGGGTCCAAATCCCCTTCATCTTTCTCACCGCCAAAGGAGAAAGACGCGACATTCACGAAGGGCTGCGCAGCGGCGTAGAAGAATACATCACCAAACCCTACGACAGCGAAGAACTGATCGGGCTGGCCATCAAACAACTCGATCGTCATTTCCAAATGAAACGGGCCATTTCCCGCAACTTCGATGCGCTCAAACGCAGCATCGTAGAGTTGATCACGCCCGATTTCCGCGTTCCCTTAGCCTCTGTAACCAAATACTCCGGGGAATTCGAACAACAAATCACCGAAGCGCGCACCGACGAAGACCTGAAATCTTCACTCCAAGGCATTCAGAACAGCAGCATGCGCCTCAGCCGCCTCGTCGAAGATTTCATCTCGCTGGCCGAGCTGAAAACAGGGGAAGCGGACATGGCCTATGACCTCCGCGTTAGCGATGTCAGCGACATTGGCTTTCTGCTCTACGAAACCGGCCAGATTTACGAACAGATGGCCATACAAAAGGGCCTTACCATCAGTTGCCCCCTGGTAAGCGACTTGCCCACCATCCAGGGCGATCGGGCGACACTCATCAACTGCATCCAACGGCTCTTGGATATGGGTCTTGGCTACTACCATCCATCCCATACCGAAAGCCCGATCAAAATGATGGCCTGTACGGAAAATAGGGAAGTTGATCTCTCGATTACCTTTCCCTTCCCCCTACCGGCTGACGAAGCCGAGGCCATTGATAATTATCTATTAGCGAAAGATTTAGATAATTTCGACTTGCCCAATGGTGCGCCAAGCCTGAGTATTGTGAACGGCTACATGAATTTGCATAACGGCCGTCTTCTCTTCAACCATTCATCCAACCACTTCACCTTTTCCATGGTACTGCCCATCAAAGCAGCAACCAATACCTATTTCAGCCCGTAATAAGTTTCAAATCCCAAGATTAGACCAAGGAGACTCTTAAATGGCATCCCTACTGGAAAAAACCCAAACACTCATCCAGGCAAATCTACACGAAATGGTGGATCGCGCCCTGGAAGCCAACTCTGTCGCCGTCATGAAACAATACATTCGTGACGCCGAAGAAAATCTGGACGACCTGGAACGCGCCGCCGCCACCGTAGGCGGCGAAGTTAAATCCATGGAACGAAAATACAAAGAGTATAAGAAAAAGGCCGATCAACTCGACCACAACATTGACATGCTGCTGATGCAAGGCAAGCCAGAACTGGCCACAGCCGCCCAAAACGAACTGAACAGCGCGCGTCGCTTACAAGAACAATATCACACGCAGTGGGTTCAACAACAGCGCGAATACGAATCCCTGCTCAACGCCCGTCTCAAACTCCAGGCCAAATTGCAAACCATCCGTCAGGAACAGAAAGAAATGGAAGCCCTGCTGCGCCTGGCTAAGTCCAAAGAAGTTACTGTCAAAGCCATTAAAAGCCTGGATGACCTGCAAGGCATTGGCGATGGCGATATCGCCCGCCTGCGTGATTCCATTCAAACCCGGCTGGATACAGCCAGCGCCCACAGTGAAATGTACGCCAGCAGCCTGAACAACCAGATGGACGACATCTTGGGAAAAACGGAAATCGAGTTACAGCTCGAAGAACGCAAACGCCGCCTGGGATTGGCCGAGCCAGCCGCCCCAACCTTCGAGACCGACGAAGAGGAATCTGCCTCTACGTTGAAAAACGAGTAACGGCCGTTTCCCCCACACACATCCATCGGCAACGGCCGTATTTACCCTGTCCGTATTGTTTGCCCGATTTTGTCGCCTGCATGCCCCATCCTCTCAACCAGAAGATGGGGCATGTAGATTGACCGCAAATCGGGTATCTTTTATTCTTATTCTCATGTCTACACCCAACAGCGAAACCGATTTAAGAGCAGGCATCGCCGCCCTAAAGGCTGGCAACCGCGCCCAGGCGCGCGACCTGCTGCTGCGCGTGGTAGACAAAGATGACACCAACGAAATGGCCTGGTTATGGCTCAGCGGGGCCGTCGATTCCCTTGAAGATCGACAAATCTGCCTGGAAAATGTGCTAACCATCAATCCCGGTAATGCGGCCGCCCGCCGTGGCCTGACAAAATTGGCCGGGCAAGAAACAGCAGCAGAAACACACCCCACGCCCAACACCCCCATCACCGTTCGCCGCGAAATTCCCGCCAACACCCTGGCCGCCGCCATTCTCTACCCCGAACGACAAATCCAGGAATGGCAGGAGCCTAAATCTACCAGCGCTTACGCTGTCCAAACCACCGGCCTCAAACACACCTCCAGTTACCACGATGTCTGGGAACGCGACACAGAACTCTGCGCCTATTGCGCCCAAGAAATAACTCCCCAGACAAACACCTGCCCCCAATGCGGCCGCAACCTGCTCATCTCCGCCTACCGTTACGAAAACCCGAGTGCCAACCTCCATGTTCTCTGGGTGCTGCTCGTCAGCATTGCCCAGCTTTACCTGATCCAGGCCATTTACGATGTGATTGCTCGCCAAAACCTGCTGGCAGCTGCCCTGCCCATTTGCCTGATGACCTTATTCCTGGTTCTCACTGCCGGCGTTTACTTCCGCCAATTTTGGGGTTATGTCGGGGCTATCGCCGCCTTGTCCATCATTCTTTTCGTCAATATCATCGGCATCCTCCTGCCGGCTGAACTCAGGCCAGACGCTCTGCTCCCCATCGCCCCCATGATCGATGACGTCGTGAACCCGATTGTACGCGGGCTAGACGACTTCCTGCGCTACTTCCAATTGGCGACAATTGTTCTGGCTCTAATTGTAGCCACGCTGAAAGCCGGCCCGGATTTCGAGCGCGTGCAGCGTCGCCAGATAGCCCAGGTACAAAAGGGCGTTCAAGAAGCAGCCCGCTACCACGCCATCGCGCGTGAAGCAGCCAAACGGGGGGAATGGGCAACGGCCGTACTCCACTGGCAGCGCGCCGCCGCCAAAGCACCAGGCCAGGTCAGCTTCCAACGCCACCTCGGCAGCGCCTACGCCCGCCTCGGCTTCTACCAGCGCAGCGCCGATATCCTGCAAGCCGCCCTACCCCAAACCAACGACCCGGCCCAAAAAGCCCAAATCGAACACCTGCTGCAAGTTGTAAACCAACATACTATCAACACTCAAGAAGAAAAACATAATGGCTAACGAAAAACGAGAAGAACTCGAAAAACGCGTCAAAAGAGCTTACATCGAAAACGCCCTCTTCCGCTGGGAAAGCGCCGTCATCATCAGCCTCACCGTCGTCCTGGCAGCTCTTTCGGCGCTGAATCTCGGAGTCGATTTTCTACCGGCCTGGGCATGGCTGCTCGCCGGACTGCTCATCGAAGGCGGGCTGGTCGCTTCCAGCCTCACCGACAAACAGCTCTACCAAAAAATCATGGCTGAAGCTCTCCACCGCGAATTCGATCCCAAACACATCGACGACAAAGCGCTGCGTGAGCAGTTCCTCAAAGCCGTCAACTATCGCCGCCGCATCGAAACAGCCATCCAAGAACAACCCGACAACCTGCTCAAGGACGAGCTGCAGCAGGCCGCCAGCCAGATCGACAACTGGATTGAACACATTTACAACCTGGCGCAAAAAATCTCCCGCTACCGGCAGCGCCAACAAGAAATCGAACGCGACAAAGCCCGCGCCCAACGCCGCATTCAAGAATTAGAACAAGAAATGATTTTAGAAGACGACGAAGCGGTTAAAAAACAAATGGTCGTCACCATTCAAGGGCTGCAACAACAGTTGTCAACCCTGTCTGGCGTAGAAAACACCATGCAGCGCGCCGAACTACAAATTGAAAACTCCCTGGCACATTTGGGCACCATCTACTCCCAGGCTCTGCTCGTCGACGCCAAAGACATCGACAGCAGCCGCGCCAAACGCCTGCGCCAGGAAATTTCCGACGAAGTTACCGAGCTAAACGAGGTACTCTTAGCGATGGATGAGGTCTACACGGCTGAAAGCAGTTAGAACATTCATCCAGGTTGTCAAAATTCGTCACGTCTGATAGGATCACACGCTGCAAATTTTTAAAATTGGAGAGTAACCAGCTATGAAGGTGCTGTTGAAGGAAGATGTTGATAATTTAGGATTGGCAGGCGAAGTTCACGAAGTAGCCGCCGGTTTTGGTCGTAATTACCTCATTCCGCAGGGTTTTGCCGTAAAAGCAAGCCCCGGCGCAATGAATCAGGCAACTGTCTGGCGCAAAAAAGCGGAAGTACGCCGCGCCCAGATTCGTGCCGAATATGAAGCGTTAGCCGCAAAAATTGAGGGCGTGACCCTGAACTTTACGGCGCGTGCCGGTGATTCGGGTAAATTGTATGGTTCTATCACCACGGCTCAGATCGCCGATGCGTTGAATGAAGCCATGGGTCTGGACATTGACCGCCGCAAAGTGGGTGTCGATCCGCTGCGTCAGCTAGGGGAACACAAAGTGGTGGTTCGCCTGTCTGGTGACATTCACCCATCGGTGACGGTGATCATTGAATCTGAAGGCGGCGAGCCGGAAGTTGAAGCGGCAGCCCCTGTTATCGAAGAAGTCGAAGAATACGATGAATTCGATGAGTATGAGGAATTTGAAGAATCCTTCTAATATTTCTCGCCTCGAGGCACACCCCGCTGATGCCATCATGATTGCTTACATTCCAAGTCACTGGTTTGCATCAGTGACTTTTTTTTAGCATGAACGAACTCGGCCACATCCTCCGGGAGGCCCGTGAGACAAAGGGGTATACCCTGGAGGATGTTCAAGAAGAAATTCGCATCAATGCGAAATATCTAAAATCGCTAGAAAACGGTGATTATAATGCGCTGCCCACGCCTGTTCATGTGCGGGGGTTCTTACGCAATTATGCTCGTTTCCTGGGGTTGGATCCGCAGCCGCTGTTAGACAGATACGAAAGCTATCTCAGCCGACCGCCTTCTAAGGCCACGGCCGTTGCCGAAAACGGCAGCAGCACCCCCTTACCCACAATTAGTCGGGACGCGCCTGTTTTTTACGATCCGGTCAACGTCGAAGTAGACGTCGGCCAGCGGCGCGATCCCGAATCTGCGCTGCGGCTGGTGATTATCCTGGCCCTGATTGTCGTTTTAGCCCTGATCGCCAATCGTTTTGTGCCCCTATTCTTGGGCAATGGCGACGGTTCGGCCGCTATTACCGATGGCATCAACGATGCCCTGTTAAATATCACCAACCGGGCGGAAGGCACGGCCACGGCCGCCGCCGCAGAAGCCGATGGCCTGACGCCAGCCCCAGAACAACAACCCATTGTTGTGCCCGGCGAGGTCATCACCTCGACCAGCCGTAATAATTTCGACACCACCCAGACGCCATTGCCGACACGGCCGTCTCTCCCTGCTACCATGGACGAAATTCGCCTCCGCCTGGATATCAGCGAACGTACCTGGATGGAAGTAGCCATCGACGGCGATGTGGTATTTAGCGGCTGGGCCAAAAACGGCGACCCGCCTTACGAATGGACGGCCACCGAAGAAGCCAAAGTCAACACCGGCAACGGCGTGGGCGTGTTTGTGACGATTAACGACATCGCCTGGGGACGCATGGGCAACCGGGGCGAAAACAAAGAAGAAGTGTGGCGCACCACAACCAATAATTGACCAATTCCATGAGCAAACAACAACAGAAAAAGAATTTTTATTTGCTCAGCCTGGGCTGCAGCAAAAACACAGTGGATTCCGAAAGCATGGCCAGCCTGCTGCACCATGCTGGCTTCTCTGGCGTAACAGACCCCGACGATGCCAGCGTACTCATCGTCAACACCTGCGGGTTTATTGAAGACGCCCGCCAGGAATCGATTGCCGCCTTGCGCGAATTGGCTGAATTGAAGCAGCCCAATCAACTGCTGATTGCCGCCGGCTGCATGGCTCAGCGCTATGGCGCAGAAGTGGTGGAATGGGCGCCTGGGGTCGATGGAGTTATTGGAACTCGCCGCTGGATGGACATTGTGCGCTTTGTGCGCCAACTACGCCGCAATAAACACCCTGAACCACTCTATCACCTGCCCGAAGAGGCCACGACAGTGGGCAGGGATGAACCAGGGGTATTAAGAACGGCCGTGCAAGGTCGCAGCGCCTACCTCAAAATATCCGATGGCTGTAGACGGCCGTGCGCCTTCTGCGCCATCCCCCAAATCAAAGGTACCCACG
>JAGOMA010000091.1 GCA_017993775.1 Chloroflexota bacterium
GTATTCTCGCCGCATCTGGGCGCGATTCTTGCGAATTGGCCCTGCCGGAATCATCACAATGTCACTCATCAAACTTCACTCCTTTCTAAATGAACGTTCGGACGGCCGTCACGACGACGGCCGTCCGGAGAATAAACACTAATAGCTGCCGTTGTAAGCCAGCGTGCCTAGCGCATCGGCGATAGCCTCCAGCGCCAGGACCTGACGCTCTACAAGCGGTATGTTTTTGGGATCAGTGGGAGGAGGCTGGGATACGGCCGTTTGCTGCGCAGCCTGCCATCCATCAACGGCCGTGCGCAGCTCTTCCTCTAACCGTTGGCCTTTGGTCTCGTAAAGCGCTGCGGCACGCCCTAGGGCTTCCACAAAACTGTAATAGCTGTGATAAGGCCAATCCCACCAGATATACGGTTTGCCATCATCGTAATCCGGGTCGCTGTCCACATGCCCGTTAATCGGCGCGGCAAAGCCGTCCCCTCCCCCATCTTCAAGAGGCTGAAACTCAAACCCTTCATCCTTCAGCCTATGGATGCGAAAACGGATCGGGGCGACACTGGGCGCGGTCATCTCCAAGACAACGCCATAGGGGGACCGTGGATGGTAGCGGCTGGCTGCGTCATGACTGTAATTCGCGAAGTCTATGTACTGCATCAACTGCTGCGGAATGTGCTGAACCAACCACTCACGCACCTCAGCGCGTTCCCGGTCCAGGCGTTTCTGCTCCTCGGCCGCACTTAGGCGATCTAGCCTGGCCTGTTCTGCGGCCTTCTCCTTGAACTGGCGCAGCGCGCTTTCTATAACTTGCTCTGCTGTCTGCATAAATTCGCTCCTTGTCCCAATGGACGGGTAGACGGCACGGCCGTCTTTGCCAATCTCCGGCGTGGCCTAGACGGTCGGCGCTTCGGCGCCGGCAATGCTCCAATCCAGCGCTTGACCATTCGGGTCGGTGAACGAGACGGTCTCGACTCGAAAGTCACCGTTGTACACGTCGCCGGCCGGAACCTGCTCGATGATACGGCCGTCCTGTTTTCCCTGGCGGAACAGGCCGACCAATTCTTCTAGCTCATCACTTCTCTCTGCCAGGAAATAGAAGTACGCATCATGTGTTCCAGGCTGCGGTGGCCCTGTGTGAACACGCTGATGCAAAACGTAAACCGGATGACTCTCTATAATTTCTGTCATGCGCTCAACCTCCTTGAACTTGCGAGCGGCTATTCGCTGCTGACTTGATATGTTGTCTGGTTGCGCTTTTAAACGTAACCTGGGTGGCCTCCTCCCAAGAACGGAAGAAGCCACCCAGGCGATTTACAGAAGTATAGGTTGGCGTGTGCATCCACAACCCGGCGTCTATGCCAGTGGGGTCTGAAACATACTCCCACCCCTCGGCGCGAAGGGCGGCTGCCATCTGCTCATACTCATCACGCTCGGCTGCGCGCTTTTCTGCGACGGCCCGGCCAACGGCCGTGTCGAGCAGCTTTTGCAGTTTGCGGCTGGCTCGCTTGAGGTCCACGCCGGTGTAGAACTGCTGCGCTAACAGGTAGCCCATTCTGTCATCGAACGAGTGACCTCGATCCATCACCCACCCCACGGCCATTTCCACGATTTCCTCAACAGGTTTGGTCCATTTGGTTTTACTCACGCGATTGCTCCCGCGAAACGAAAAAACCGTTGCGCATACTCCTCGCAAACTTCTGGTTCTACTCGCGCCCACATCACCTTACCGGTTGGGTGCAGGGTCAGGGGCAAGCTGCCGGGATCTTCGTTTAGCAGTTCGGCCAGGCGGTTATCGGTGTAGATCGAAACAACATACCAATTAGCCGGTCCGGTTCCGGCGCTGGGCGCGCGGTTGTACGAACGGAATACTTTGCCGCCCCATGTGGCCACGGTCATCAGGAACCGGCCGACCAGGGGGTTGACATCGCGCCATTCCGTCTCGCCTTCCAGTAAAACACGCCAGGCCTGCGGCCGGGTTTTCGTGCCGTTTCTAACTGCGATTTTTACGATTTGCTCAGGCATAGGTTTGGTCTAACCTCAACTTGATTAAGTATGCCTTGATCCTATCACAGTGAAACCCCGTTGTCAAGAAACCAATTGAAACCAAGTTGGCAAAAAAAAATCAGCCGACCACTGGCGACAACAAACCTTCCGCCAGTTTCCAGAAGTCATTGACGTACATGAACTGGATACCGGCTGCGATCGCGGCCTGCTTGTCCGTATCGGCGTCGCCCACCATCATGGCAGTGCGCCAACTGGCACGGCCGTCCTCAATTGCCTGCTCAATCATCCCAGGATTGGGCTTGCGCCAGCCGCGTGACCAGGCGGGGTTGCCGGCGTACTGCACAGGGACAGGCGCCCATTTGCCCTTGTTGCTTTGGTAGGCATAGGCCACATACAGATGGACGTCTAGCGGAATTTGGGCTACCAGGGCGCTTAGACGGAACTGCACCTGCTCAATGGTAGGATATTTGGCTGGTTCGCCAAATCCACCCTCCTCCATCCAGTGACGCACGGCCGGGCCGCCCTGGTTGGTGACGAGTGCGACGTGGGGAATGGCATGGCCGGCCGCTTGCCGGTGGGCCAGGGCGAGGAAGAACTCTGCTGCTTCGGTCAGCAAAACGGTCTCGTCACGAGCGGCAATTGTTCCATCCACATCGAAGAGCAACATTTGAATATCGTCGAGAATCATAGGAACTCCTTTTCGGGCTGACTTGCGAGCGGGTGTAGAGTGATATGTCGGTGTGGATTCTGGAGGAATGCCCGAAATTAATACGTTTACGGTGCCTTTTCAGCCAAACTAAAAGAGCGCTCCTAAGAGCGCTCTTTTATTATCCTCGCCGACCGAGGGCCAGCGGAGGTTAGACCGCCCACATCATAACATTTTTACTATTCATGTGCAATATATTATCATGCGCATGAACCTATCACACTCTTGCACGGCATCTTGCTTCTATGGTATGCTGCTAACCACAGGAATCCCCCAACGACCAGCCATTTAGCCCACGCGTACGTGCGAGACAGGAGGTGCGCCATGTCTGCCGAACAACCAACTATTAACCCGAATGATAAGCGGCCGTTCTTTTACAGCGGATTCATCACCCTCTTACTGAGAGAATCCTATCTGGATGGCGACATGCTGGACCAGGTAGGCGACGAGGGTGAGTTAGCCGACCTGGTGAACTATCTTTCAGAAGAAGGTTTCTTCATGCCTGTCCGGCTAATACAAGGCGTTGATCCGTATCGCATCCTGGACCTGGAAGAAGCCGCCAAAGACAGCCCGTACCCACCGCTGCGCAGCTTGAACCAGTATTGGGTTTTAGATGCTCGCGGACGCCAGGAAGAGCTAGAAAAAATTGCCATCATGCTCCCAGACATGTTTCCGATAGTCGCCTACGCCTACCCGGAGCAGGCAGCCTATGAGCCGTTAAACAACGCTCTGAACGAGCCGTTATTCCCCGAACAAACGTATTTGCAGGCAGGTCCTGTTGGCATTAACGCTTTATGGGTTTGGGAAAATCTGGGGTTTGGTGAAGGCGTGAACCTGGTGGACCTGGAGCAAAACTGGGACTTGAATCACGTAGAATTTGCCGATAAGCCGCCGCAGTTGGAGCCACTCAGCCTGCTGAACGACGCCGATCCGCAGCATGAAAAACATGGCACGGCCGTTTTAGGCATCCTCTGCGCCGGCATCAACAACCAGGGCGGCGTGGGCATCGCCCCCAGCCTGGACTACCTGTGGGCGCTGTCTCACTATAGAGAGGTTGATGATCCCAGAAATCCTGGGGGAAAGATAAAAAAGAACGGCCAGGTAGCCGCTGCCATTGGCGCTCTTCTCGACAACGGCTACATCTCTCCTGGCGATGTGCTCCTCTTGGAAATTGAACGGGGCGCCGGTGTGCCCACGGAAACTGAACTCTCTGACCTGGACGCCATTCGTCTAGCCGTCTCTAACGACATTATCGTCGTTGAGGCGGCTGGTAACGCCGGGTATAACTTGGACACTTATCAGCGCTTTTTAGCCAACGAGCGGTTTCTTAACCCAAATTTTGAAACTGAATTTGAAGACTCCGGCGCAATTCTGGTTGGCGCGTCTGCCCCGAATCTTTCGCCCGGAGGAAATCTTCAGCATCCCCGGTGGGCGAATTCCAACTATGGTTCACGCCTCAACTGCTTTGCCTGGGGCACGGGTGTGGCGACTGTGGGCTTCGATGCTGCTGGCCAAGAACGATTTGGCGAAACCAGCGGCGCGGCCGCTATTATCGCCGGCGCAGCGCTGCTTTTACAATCGGCGCACAAGACAATTGTAAAAGCAGCGCTGAAGCCTGACGACATGCGCGCATGGCTCAGCGATCCGGCGACCGGCACACCACAATTGCCCAATGCAGCTGAACCCATCGGCGTGATGCCAGATCTGGAAGTCATCATCACCAGTCGCTTGCCGTAAAGCTTAATACCGCCAACAGCGCCAGCCGCACCAAAAACCCTGACAGCGGAGGCAATATTGGTATGTTGCCGGATCATCGCGGGGATGAGGGTTGTTAACCAGGGCGTCTACGATCGCCAGCACAAAGTCATCACGCCCTTGTGTGCTGTCGTAAATTAAAAACATTATTGGGAGAGATGCGGTCAGATCGCCGCCATTGTTGGTCACGGCCGTATTCAAGTTCTGCAAGCTCTCCAACATGATGCGGCTAGAGACAAAGGGTGTCTGCCCGTTGATAGGCTGCGTTTCGCCCTGGTCTACCAACACAGCCGCCGACACGATAGCCGCCTGCGGCCCCGCCACCGGCGACCAATTGGCCGAAATCAGGTAACGACGCCAGCCGGGTGCGGCCCAGGTCACGGTATCGGAAATCACGTCCGTGGTGTAATAAAGCTGCCAGCCATCCGCCGTGGGATCGGTCAGGAGGGCCACTTTAACCCGACTTTGTGAATTTGTCTGATTATCACCGGCCCAATCATTCTGAAATGCTTCCAGAGAACGATAAAACACCAGGCGATCAAGGGGGAAAAAGGCGCTTTGCGCTGGCTGACCGTCCTGGTAGATGACTTCCAGCGCCGTCCGCAATGACATTTCCAGCGTTGGTATGGCTTCGGGCACGACCGTTGCCTCCGCCACCGACGCGGCGGACAACGCTTCTATCGTCCCCTGAGCCGCCGCCGTCTGCCCGGCCAGGTTCGCCGACCGCGTATTCAGGCCGGCTATGTCAGCCTGAACCGTCGTCAAGTCGGCCGTCAGCGCAGTGATTTGGGCACGCGTTTCCTCATCCACCCCGCCCGACGATTGGCAGCCCATCATTCCCCCCAGCAAACCTAACAGGAGCAAACATACAAACCAAAATTTTTGCGAACGCATCGCAACCTCCTTACTGCGCCTAGCGGCCGTCATCCGTCAGAGCTAATAAGCCGTCCATATGCGCCAGCCACAGCTGCACCCCCTCGCCCCCCGGATTGGGGACGGCCAGTAAATCAAACGATAAATCAGAGACCTGATCAATCGGCCGGAACTCGCCGGACTGAGAGACGGCAATGACCTCACCGTTGGCCAGCAAGGCATACACAGCCGTCGTCGCCTTCGGGTCCGGGTGCGGGGCCAGGGCCAGCGGTTCATTCTGGGTCACGGTCGCCAGCAGTTCGGCAGCGCCGCCGACCGACCAGCGGTAGATACGGCCGTTGGTCTCAGCGTTCGGGTCAGGCGTTTCCAGGTACAAGGTTTCCGGTGCGGCGCGATTGCCGGCGATCAGCAAAACGGGCGGTATGTCCGCCAGACGCTGCCACGACCAGCAAGGCTGGCGCGGTGTGCTATACAAGCCACCGGCCGCACCCGCGTAGACCATCGCCCCGTCGGCGCTGACGTAAACGGCCGTTACCCCCTCCGGTTTCCGCGCCTCACCGACTGCTCCCTCGCAAGCCAGGTCTTGCGCCGGCTGCCAGCGTTGACCGCCATCCTGACTGACGTACAAATCTGCCGGCGCGTCGCCTTTGGCTACGACCCACAGCCAGCTATCCCAGGCAGCCAGGTCGATAAAATCAGTCTGCGGCAGCGCGCCATCAGCCTGACCGCTGGCGTCTTGCCAGGCAGCTCCGCCGTCTGTGCTGGCAAAAACCCCGTTGCCGGCGATGTAAGCCAGCAGATAATCCGCGTTCTGCCGATCCGACGTCAGGCGGCTGACGGCGCGGGCAAATTCGCCGCTGCTGCCCAATGGCAGCCCATCCATGGAGACCACCCAATCACGGCCATTGCGGCTGCGGCCAACGCCCAAATCGCGCGTGCCCAAGTAATACTGCGGCGCAGCGCCGGAGGCCGCCGCCAGACTGAACACCGGATTGGCGTCGTATAAAGTCTGCCAGGGTGATTGTTGGGTGCGCCAGACGGCCGTTGCCGCAATGCCCAGCAGCACTACCAATCCCACCAGACCAACCAGCAGCCAGTTTCGCCGCCGACGGCTGGTCGCCACGGCCGTCTGGCTGGCCGCCACGGCCGTCTGGCTGGCCGCTACAAACGCCTGTTCCTGGGCGCTCAACTCTGCAACAGGAAACGTTTCTTCAATCCTGGCCAGGCGTGTACCGTGAAACAAGTAGCTGGCTTCCCGGCCGCTTTGTTCCCACTCGCGGGCGGCATCCATCAGGCGGTGGCGCAAAATGATGGCCTCGCGGTCAGTCTCCAGCCAGGTTTGCAGGCGAGGCCAGCGGCGTACCAACGCCTCGTGAACGATGTTGACCAGTTCCTCGCCCTGCTCGTTCTGGTCCACAGTTAGCAGGCGGGCGTCGGTGAGATCGGTCAGCACGTCGCCAGCTAGAGCGGCGGCGGGACCGGAAGGCAGCAGTTCCAGGCGGGTGGCCTGGCGGCGGGTCGGCTCAGTGCGCTCGTCGAGATCGATCAGACGCAGAAAGAGGCGGCGGGCCAGCGCCTGCTCCTCGGGCAATAGCTGGCGGAATTCGCTTTCGGCCGTTTGGGCGATGGCCCCCTGCACCTGACCGGCGGCGGTGTAGCCTTGCAGGGTGAGCGTACGCCCGTCGCGCCGCCGCCAGGTTTCTTGCAGCGCGTGGGAAAGCAAAGGTAGTGTGCCCGGGTCCGGCGGGCGCGTCTCGTCGGCCTGCATGTCGGCCAGGATCAGGTCAACCAGGCCCGGTTCGAAGGTGTAACCGCGGCGCAGCGCAGGCTCTTCGATGGCCCGGCGCATCTCCGCGCGGTTCATCGCGCCGATGAATTTTTGGTGCGCGGCAACCGCATCGCGCAGGCGCGGGTACGGGTCGCAGCGGTCGTAAAAATCGGCGCGCAGGGTGATAACGACGATGGTCGGGCCGCCGGTTTCGGGCGAAACGGCCGTCATCAAGTTATCGATAAACGACTGCCGCTCGGTTTCGTCGGTACACAGGGTAAACAGCTCTTCAAACTGATCGACAACCAAAAATAGGTGAGCGGCCTGGCCTCGCTGTACCAGCAGCTTGGCCGCCGCCAGGTCCAGCGTGCGCGCATCGCGCCGCAAGTCGTCGATCAACGTCGTGGTGGCCGCCGTGGAGAGTGTGTCGGCGGTGAGGCTGGCGGCCAGTTCTTTCAGCGGGTGTACGCCGGGGGTGATGAGATGCACCGGCCACTGCTCGCTGCCGGGTAACGGCCGTCCGGCGGCCAGCGCCGGAAGCAAACCGGCCCGCACCAGAGAAGACTTGCCGCTGCCCGACGCGCCAATGACAGCCAGGAAGTTTTCGCGCCGCAGCCGACCGACCAATTCGGCCGTCAGCTCTTCGCGGCCAAAAAAGAGGTCGGCGTCGGTTGTGTCGAAGTATTGCAGTCCTTTGAAGGGGGATGCGACGATGGTGGTTTCGTCGATGTGGTAGGCTACCCAGTCGATTTGCGGGCGTTCGGCTTGCAGGTGGGTGAGGAGCGCGGGCAAACGGCCGTGGCGCTCACAGTAATCCAGCAGGGCCGTCACCTTTTCGGTTTTGGTCGCCCCGGCCAATTCTTCGTAATCGATGCCTAAATCGAAGCAAAGGGTGTTTAACTCAGCCAGATTGAAATGCCGGGCCAGAGCCTTGCGCAAGGGATGCAGTTGTTCCGTGAGCCTCATACCCCTCCTGCGAACAACCTGATTCAGCCTGATTTGCGGGATACTACAGTGATGGTTGCTGGCAGGATAACATTATCGGGTAACGGCCGTCAACTAGAACAGCAGGCGGGCAGCATGCGCAGCATGTTGGCATTAATTGTATCCAGGTATTTCAATAGTAGAGCGAACCTGCACCTCTTCAGTTACATTCACTGGCAATCGCCCGGCTTTGTACTCTTCCCAGGCATAGGCGATTAGTAGATGGTACATGTCGAAAATACCACATCCTGCTGCCTGGCCAATCGGTTTGTGACCAGCTTCAGCCTTGGCCTCCGCATCTATAGCCTCGCGTAGGTCTGGGGGTATGCGTATTGATTTTGGCTCCCGCCCGGCAATTAGCGATTTCCCCTTTGCCTGGGAAACCTGTTGCCGCCCAACCTCCGACCGAACCAAACTGCTTTCCAGTTTCTTGCCGCTTCTCGGTGGTTTTTGTACGCGCGCTAGTTTGTCTAGGTCCAAAGGGTCATCCATCAAATCATCCTCCGAGCGATGCCAGCGTAGGCAACCAACGACTGACTTTCTTTACCAACAGCCTTAGCATATTCGTACAGCGTCAATCCATTTTCTGGAGCCTCTTTTACCTCCACACGCTCCGGGATGGGAATCGTCACTGTTTCCAATCCATATACCTCCCGCATGGCCTCGACAACACGAATGGCCTGGCGCGTACGGGCATCATACATTGTGGGTATAACGTAACGTAGTTTTGCCTGGATCACATCTGGCATTTGCCGTCGCAGCCGATCTAGCTGAAGGGTATGCTCCTGCGCGCCGTCAAAGTCTACTGCCTTTGTTGCCGTAGGCACTACGGCTTCATGCGCGAAATTGTAGACAGCATTCGTCAATGAACCGAGGTTGGGGGGGCAGTCGATAAAAATATACCCGAACGTCTCAGCTAGACCAGACAAAGCGTCAGCAAGTAGTGTGTTGAGTACATTCTCTCCGTGCCGGGCGCGCACTGTAGATAGGGCGACAATTTCCTCCACGGTCATTTCCAAGTCCCGACTGCTTGGGATTACAAACAGGTTGCGACGCGGATAATCTGGCCGGCCCGCGTTGACGATGTTAGCCCGGAGTTTGCTGGGATCTTTCAACACATTGCCAACGCACATTCCTTGTGTCTTCTCCGTGAGGCCGAGGAATCGAGCGACATGCGACTGGGGGTCAAGATCGATGATGAGTACGGCCGTGTCTGGCCGCGCTTGAGCGACCAGCGCCGCTATGTTGACACACGACGTTGATTTGCCCGTGCCTCCTTTGTTGTTGGTGAAGGCGCGGATTATTGCGCCGGTTTTTGGGTTCATAATTGGTCCAACCTCCTAAATAGATGTATACCAGGGAGTATACC
>JAGOMA010000092.1 GCA_017993775.1 Chloroflexota bacterium
GCCGTTATTCCATGGAAGCCAGCATGGCCAAACTCTTCGCCAGCGAATCGGCCATGTGGGTGACCACCCAGGCCATTCAAATTCATGGCGGCATGGGTTACAGCAAAGAAATGCCCCTGGAACGCTACTTCCGCGACGCTAAAATCACTGAAATCTACGAAGGCACCAGCGAAATCCAGCGCATGGTCATTGCCCGCAGCCTGACCGGCTTGCGCTAAACCTGCCTGACCTGACCGACCTGACGGATTGGGGGGAATCTGTCAGGTCGTATCCTCATGATGTGGGAAGCCAAAGGTGAATACAATGGAAAGGATGGATTTGTATACGGCCGTAACCCACTTTGCCGCCCTCACTCACCCCTTTAGCGAAGCCGACCTGGACCAAAACTGGCAGTGGCGCGCCCACAACGAAGGCATTCGTTTTGCCTTTTTGGGCACAATTCAAGAACTGCGCGAACTGGCCGCCCAACTGGGCCAGCAGCGTCAGGCCGGCGGGTCGCCCATCAGCGTGGCGCAGCGCGTTTTGGGGCAATATGTGGCCGCTTACCGCGATTTTCAGGCCGTCATGCTGGGCGTCAGCCAGAGTGACTATGACCAGGAACCGGCTGTGGCAGAATGGCCGCTGCGCCTGGTGGTCGGCCATATGTTTCGCGCCCAAGCGGCGTTTTTTACACTGGTTCATTACGGTTTGGCCCGGCAGCGAACGGAGGAAGAACGGCCGTCGCGCCTGCCGCCAGGAGAAACAGACCGCGTGGTCATGCCTCAGGCTGAATTTGTCGACCTGCTGGAAAATCAGAGCATGGCCGCCATGCTGGCCGCCTTCGACGCCCTGCACCAGCGCACCCTGGCCGAATTTGCCGCCATGACCGATGAAGAAAGTTTGGGACCATCTGTCTGGTGGGAAGACGAGCCGTATTCGCTGGCCTATCGGCTGCACCGCTTCGACGCGCATCTGCGCCAGCACACCATTCAGGCCGAAAAAACGCTGGAACAAATCGGCCGGCCGGCGGGAGAAGCCAAAAAGCTGCTGCGGCTGATGTATGCCGCGTTGGCTGAAGTGGAAACGGCCGTTCTCGGCGCGCCGGACTTAGGGCTAACCACGCAGCAAACCCTGGCCGAAAGCATTCTGGCCAGAGCAACAGAGGTCGTTCAGGTGGTGGCCGATTATCGGGCGATGAGTACGGCCGTAACCCAAGCCAACCGCCAGGAAGTAGAAGCCCTGCTGACGGCCAATCCCAACCTGGCCAACGCCCTCACGCCGCAGCGGCTGCCGGTCTTGTTTGCGGCTCTGTATAACGGGGAAACAGACCTGGCCAACCGGCTGGTGGCGGCTGGGGCAGAGTTGGATGTTTTTTCGGCAACGGCCGTGGGCCGATTAGACGTGGTAGAAAAAGAGTTTGCCGATTACCCGCAGGCCATCAACCTTTACAGCCGCGACGGGTTTACCCCGTTGCAATTTGCCTGTTTTTTTGGGCAAGAAGCGACTGCCTTGTGGCTGATGGATCATGGCGCCGACATTCAGGCCGCCGCCAAAAACCCTCTGCGCATCCAACCCATTCACGCCGCCGCCGCCAACGGCAGCATGACTGTTTTACGCGCCCTTTTAGAGCGCGGCGCAGACGCCAACGCCCGCCAGCAGCAAGATTTTACGCCCATGCACACGGCCGTCGACCGCGATGATGTGGCCATGGCCAAACTTCTACTGGCCTTCGGCGCTGACGCCCACGCAGAAAACAGCGAACACGAAACCCCGTTAGCTCTGGCCAAAACCAGAGGCAAGCAGCAAATGGCGGACTTTTTGGAAACTATAAAACCATAAACAAGAGATTGGCCGATCTGTAGCTGATTAGCGACCTGGCAACCAGACCTGGGGCAATGTGGGGCTTTGCTGGCTACCGCCTTTGCTGCCCGCTTGTTATAATTAAGGGTACAACAATACAGACCCCAAGGGTTTGGTACCCAAATAATCCAAATTCTCAGGAATAAACCCTTGGGGTCTTGAAAGAGAAACCTATACAAAAAGGGTTTGGTACCCAAATAATCCAAATTCTCAGGAATAAACCCTTGGGGTCTTACTTCCTCAACATATTTTTAGCAGCTGCGAGAATCGAGATGAACGTTGATATTCAGCAAGAAAAAGACGTAATCACCGTAAAAATCAGCGGCGAGCTAAACCGCCAAACAGTGCCGGACCTCCAAGATAAACTACTGCCGCTTATTTCCACCGGCTGCAAAATCTTGATGGATATGCGCGACGTGAGTTACATCTCCAGCGCCGGACTGCGCGTGTTTCTGCTCATTTATCGCCAGGTGGATCATGAACACGGCCGTATCGTCCTCACCGGTCTGCAAGAGATGATCCACGACACCATGTCGATCACTGGTTTTCTCGACTTTTTTCAAACGTATCCGACTGTCGCTGAGGGCCTCAGCGCCATCAAACAACCAGCGCTCTAAACTCACCCAATCGCCAACTTATGCAACGAATAGACGTTTACCCAACACACCGTTATCAAAATTTTCTGCTGCGGGTTGGACGGCCGTATCCGCTCGGCGCAAACTTCGTCCCCGGCGGGGTCAATTTTTCCGTTTTCTCCCGTTACGCCACAGATTGCACCCTGGTTCTCTTTGATAAAGGCGCTCAGGAGCCATTTGGCGAAATCCCGTTCCCGGCCGAATTTCGTATCGGGCATGTCTTTTCCATGGTCGTGTTTGACCTGGATTACGAAAACATTGAATATGGCTACGTGTTTGACGGCCCAAACGCGCCGCATGAAGGTCACCGCTTCGATAAATCCTGCGTCTTACTCGATCCTTATGCCAAGGCTGTCAGCGGGCGCGATTTGTGGGGCAGCCCGCCAAAATACAACGACGGTTTGCAACATCGTGGCCTGCTGGTTTACGATGATTTCGACTGGGTTCATGACCGCATGCTGGGCATCCCGGCCGAAGACCTGGTGATTTATGAGATGCACGTGCGCGGCTTTACGCGCCACGCCTCCTCCAACGTCAAATATCCCGGCACCTTTGCCGCTATCCGCGAAAAAATCCCCTACCTCAAGGAATTGGGCGTCAACTGCGTGGAATTTATGCCCATTCACGAATTCGACGAGCTGCAAAACACCTTTGTAAACCCGGAAACGGAAGAGCCGCTAAAAAATTATTGGGGCTACAACACGGTGGGCTTTTTTGCGCCGAAGGCCGGCTATGCTGCCACCGGCCGCCTGGGAATGCAAGTGGATGAATTTAAGGCCCTGGTAAAGCTGCTGCACCAGAACGGCATCGAGGTGATGTTGGATGTGGTGTTTAACCACACGGCCGAAGGGGGCAACGACGACGATCACACTTTCTCGTTCCGGGGGATTGACAACAAAACGTATTACATGCTGCGGCCAGACGGCCGTTATTACAATTTCAGCGGCACCGGCAACACCATGAACTGCAACAACCCCGTCGTACGCGGCATGGTGCTAGACTGCCTGCGCTATTGGGTAGCCGAATACCACATCGACGGCTTCCGGTTTGACCTGGCCTCTATTTTAGGGCGCGATACGCGGGGCAACCCGCTGTCCAATCCGCCGCTGCTAGAAGCGCTGGCCTACGACCCTATTTTGGGCAAAACCAAGCTTGTCGCCGAGGCGTGGGATGCGGGCGGGTTGTATCAGGTGGGGTCATTTCCGGCATACGGCCGTTGGAGCGAATGGAATGGCCAATACCGCGACACCCTGCGTCGGTTCCTCATCGGCGACATGGGCCAGGTGGGCGCGCTGGCTGAATGCATCCAGGGTTCGCCCCACCTCTACCAGGAACGCGGCCCAACAGCCTCCATCAACTTCATCACCGCGCACGATGGCTTTACATTGGCCGACCTTTTTTCGTACAATGAAAAACATAATTGGGCCAACGGCGAGAGCAATCGTGATGGCCATACCCCAAATCACAGTTGGAACTGCGGCTGGGAAGGCCCCACCAACGACCTGGCCATCAACACCTTGCGCCGCCAATTGATGAAAAATGCCATAGCAATCTTGATGGTCAGCCAGGGCATTCCGATGATTCTCATGGGCGACGAAGTGGCCCAATCCCGCAAAGGCAACAACAACAGCTACTGCCAGGATAACGAACTAAACTGGTTCAATTGGCAGTTGTACGATAGCAACAGCGACATCTTTCGATTCTTTAAAAACTTCATCGCCTTCCGCAAAGCTCACCCAGTTCTGCGCAGCCGCACACATTTCCGCAATATGGATTATATGGGCAGCGGCTTCGCCGACATTTCCTGGCATGGCGTGGAAGCTTGGAACGCCGACTGGTCTTATCACAGCCGGACGTTGGCCTTTATGCTGTGTGGGCAGCACGCGCGACAAGGTTCCGTGGAAGACGATTACATCTACGTAGCCATGAACATGCACTGGGAAAGCCATCAATATGACCTGCCTAATTTACCGGGCGCGCGAAAATGGCATGTATTCGCCAACACCAGCATGGCGTCGCCGACAGACATTTGTGAACCAGGGGACGAGGTTAGTTTGGCCGTACAGGATTCTTTTTTGGTAGGAGCGCGTTCTGTGGTTGTCTTAGTTGGCCGATAATTCGCATTGACCACAGCGTCTCGCAAATCGAAGGCGGGATTTACCTTGATGAAAGCGCTGAGAGTTGAAGGGACATTACAAGCGATAGAACCTGTTGTAAAATTTGCCATTCAGGCCGCCAAAGAAGCCGGTTTGGATGATCTGGCAACGTTTCGCATTCGGCTGGCTGTGGACGAATTGATCACAAATATTATTATGCATGGGTATATGGAGGCCGGTCGTTCTGGTGATATTATAATTTCTTCAGAGATAGACGAGGAGTGGCTAAAAATCTACCTGGAAGACTATGGCGTGTCTCACGATCCGCGTAACACGCCGCCGCCAAACCTGGATGCGCCATTGGAAGAACGGCCGTTAGGCGGCCTGGGCATTTATCTGGCCTTGTGGGCCATCGACCAATTTCATTATGAACACGACCGCAATGGCAACAGGAGTGTTCTCCTCTTGGAACGGCCGTGTCCCGCCAAAACCTGTTAGCCCCATCCTCACTATGAACATCAGCTACGCCCACCTCCTTGTTATCGACACCGATGAAAATCGCCTAAACGCCCTGACTGAACCGCTGCAAACCAACGGTTGGTATGCCGTCACCACCTGCCGCGACATTCAAACCGCCCTATACAACCTCACGTCCTACGCCTACGACCTCGTGATGATTGATGTCTCGCTGGCGTCTGCCGCCGATCACGAATTTTTACGCCGCATTCAGGCCCACCCCCGACTCAACCAACTCCCGGTTATCTTGCTCGCCACGCCCTTGCAAATGGAATCCATCGCGAACGCCCTGGAAATGGGCGCCGTAGATTATCTTTTCACCCCCGTTCCCCACATCTTACTCAAAGCCCGCCTTACCACCCACCTGCAGCAGCGCGAGGTGCGCGCTCAGGCATTATCTTGTCTGAATGCCTTTAACTCCATGAAGCAACTGGCCGATGACCTGCGCGAAGTCATTTTACCGCTGGGCATTGCCTTATCCGGCGAAAAAAACTTTGATCGCCTTTTGGAAACCATTGTTATCGAAGCCAAAGCCATCTGCAACGCCGACGCCGCCACCCTATATCTGCGCACCGAGGATGAGCGTCTGGCATTTACCATCATGCGCACCTACTCTCTTAATCTGGCTTATGGCGGACCAGATGCTCCGGCTATTCCTTTTGCCCCATTGCCCTTGTTTTTGCCGGACAACGGTCAGCCGAACCATAACAACATCGCCACATACGTTGCCCTAAGCGGCCAATCTGTCAATATTCCCGATGTTTACAACGCTGCGGAATTTGATTTTTCCGGCACAAAAGCGTTCGACAAACAGCACAACTATCGCTCCATTTCCTGTTTGACCGTTCCACTAAAAAACAATGATGTGATCGGCGTTTTGCAGCTGCTGAATGCCAAATCGGCCGTGGACGACCACATCATCCCCTTCACCATTTACCACAAGCTGGTCGCCGAATCGTTGGCTTCGCAAGCGGCCGTTGTGCTGACAAACCATGTCTTGCGGCAGCGACAAGAATCACTCCTGCAAGCCGAACGGGAATTGGAAATCGGCCGTCGCGTTCAGGCCGAATTTCTGCCAACCCATATCCCTCAGCCGCCGGGCTGGGAGATTGCGTTTCATTTTGAGCCGTCTCGCGTGGTCGCCGGCGATTTTTATGACGTGTTTTATCTGCCAAACAACAAAATAGGGCTGGTAATTGCCGATGTATGTGACAAAGGCGTAGCCGCGGCCATTTTTATGGCGCAGGTGCGCAGCCTGTTACGAGCCTTTATTCAGCAGCATTATTTTTTGGGCAACCATAATTTATTGGCCGTAGAGTCGCCTTATGTTGTGCCGCCAGAGTTGACCCGATTCCGAGCCATTGATTTCTCTGCCCTGGTCGATTCTGTGATGCTGACAAATGTTCAGGTGGGCAGCAATCATGGCAATTACAACATGTTTGTCACGATCTTCCTGGCTTCTTTGGACCCGGTAAGCGGCGAGTTTATTTATATTAACAGCGGCCATTTGCCGCCATTGGTACTGAGCGGGGATGGGATACGGCAGTGGCTCATGCCCACCGGACCGGCTGTTGGGTTGACGCCAGACGCGCGTTTCCAGGTAGGGTCCGGGTGTTTACAACCCGGCGAGACGCTGCTGGCTTATACGGATGGCATTACAGAAGCGCGCAACCCGGATAATATATTATTTGGCAAGGAGAGGTTAAGGGCGATTTTGTCTGAGGGGAAACGGCCGTCTACCGCCGCCGACCTCTTAAAATACATTGTCAAATGCGTGCAAACCTACCAATACCCGGCCGGCCAATACGACGACATCACTTTAATGGCCGTCCGCCATCAACCCTCTATTTAACACAGGCCCGCAAAGACCTGGTTATACAATTTATTTTATCAGTGCAAGCAAAACAGAAGGGGAATCTCATGGAAAATGAACAGCCAGAAGAACACAACAGTATCATCTCCGAAAAGCCACACAGCGCGCCCTTAAAAGCTCTGGATGAAAATGCCGAGTTTACATCCCGCACGCCGCCACCTTTGCAGATTGGGTACAGCGGTGTCCAGATTCAGGCCCGCCTCCTTCCCTCAAAGCCACCGGAATACAAGAGTGACGGCCGTCTCAAAAACGAATATTACGAACAAGAACTCGCCCGCCTGCAAAACGAACTGGTCAAGCTGCAATACTGGGTCGCCGAAAAAGGGCTGCGCGTCGTCGTCGTATTCGAGGGACGCAGCGGCGCCGGCAAGGGCGGGGTCATCAAACGCATCACCGAAATGACCAATCCCCGCATTGTGCGCGTCATTGCCCTGCCCAAACCCAGCGACCGCGAACGCACGCAATGGTGGTTCCAACGCTACGTAGCCCACCTGCCGGCGGCCGGCGAAATCGTTCTCCTGGATCGCAGTTGGTACAATCGCGCCCTGGTAGAGCCGGTCATGGGCTTCTGCACCGAAGAACAATATCGCGAATTTCTGCGCTCCTGCCCCCAATTCGAGCGCATGATCGTGCGGTCTGGCATCATCCTACTCAAATACTGGTTCTCGGTAAGCGATGAAGAACAGGAAAAACGGTTCCAGGCGCGGGCAGAAACGCCTTATAAACGATGGAAACTCAGCCCAATGGATTTAGAAGATCGCCGCCGCTGGGTAGAATACTCCAAAGCCAAAGATCGCATGTTTGATTACACCGACATCAAACAAGCCCCCTGGTTCGTCGTCAACGCCGACGACAAGAAAAAAGCGCGTCTGAACACCATCACCCACATCCTCAGCGCCATCCCCTACGATGATATTACCCCACCGGCCATCGACCTGCCGCCGCGTGAAGAAGACACGGGCTACATCCGCCCCCCCATCAACGAACAAACCTTCGTGCCTTCGATTTACTAGTTAAAACCCTAAGGGTTTCAGGAAAACCCTTAGGGTTTTAAGCACCACTAATTGCTGTGCGGTTCCATGCCCTGCGATTCTCGCCAGGCATTGGAATCTGGAATAAACAGCGAAGACCCAAACTCGGCCACGCCAAAATTACCGATCAGTTCTTGCGTCGGCACAGAGATCAACCAATCAATAAATTGATTGGCTAAATCAGCGTGAATATGCGCGCCTTTGTCTGGATTAACGGCAATCACGCCGTAGGGATTGAATAGGATCGGGTCTCCTTCAACCAGGATGACCAATTCGGTTCCTTCGAGCGTAAGCGCCAAATACGTGGCCCGGTCGCTGAGCGTGTAGGCCTGCTGCTCGTCGGCCATGGTCAACACTGCGCCCATGCCCTGCCCGGCGGAAATGTACCAATCGCCGGCCGGTTCAATGGCCGCCGCCGCCCAAATCGCGTTTTCTTTAGCGTGCGTCCCGGAATCGTCCCCGCGTGACACAAACGAGGACTGTGTTTCGGCTATTTTGGTGAAGGCTTCCGTGGCGTTGGTCATGCCTTGCAAACCGGCGGGGTCCGAAGGTGGGCCAACGATGATAAAGTCGTTATACATCACATCTTCACGGCGAGACCCGTCGCCATTGGCCATGAAGGCGTCTTCCTGGGCGCGCGCATGAACCAATAAAACGTCGGCGTTGCCGTCCACGCCCAATTGCAGCGCCTGCCCCGTTCCGACAGCCACCACATCCACCTCGACATTGTACTCTTGCGAAAAGACGGGCAAAATTTCGGCCAACAGCCCGGAATTGTCCGTGCTGGTGGTGGTGGCCAGGAGGAGACGCGGCCGTTCGCCGGCCGTGTCCACCGGCGCGGGCGCATCGGCAGGCGCGACTTCAGGCGCGGGGATGTCGGTGGGTACGGCCGTCGGTTCAGCCGTCCCGCCACATCCAGCCAGCATCAAGGCCAAAACAAAAATCACAACAAACCATAACCACTTCTTGTTCATATTTCCTCCAAAATGAGTTGCCAGATAAGCGCCAAAGGCTCTCTGGTGTGGATTAATAAACCATGTCGCCGCGCACAAAAGCCGCCGTGCGTGGATCGCCAGGTTGGTTGAAAAATGTGTCTGTGGGAGCTGTCTCGACGACACGGCCGTTCAAGAGCAGTGCCACCCGATGCGCCAATCGTTTCGCCTGAAAGATGTTGTGCGTCACCAAAACCATCGTCATGGCCTGGGTCGCGTTCATTTGCCGCACAATCTCTTCAATCATCCCTACGTTGTAAGGGTCCAGATTGGCCGTCGGTTCGTCCAGCAGCAGCACGTCCGGCTGCAAAATCATGGCGCGGGCCAGCGCCACGCGCTGCGCTTCGCCGCCAGATAGGGTGCGCGCCCTTTGCTGCGCCTGGTCTT
>JAGOMA010000049.1 GCA_017993775.1 Chloroflexota bacterium
GCCACAAACGGCGCGACCGGCAGCCCATGCTGAACCATAAACTCCTTTTCGCGCAGGCGGTTTTGGGCGATGTGCAAGGCTTGGGGGCCGGGGTGGAGGGGGGCGAATTGGGCGCAGGTAACGGCCGTTGCCGCTGGCACGTTCTCAAATTCATACGTCATCACGTCCACACTCTGGGCAAACTGCCGCACCGCGTCCAAATCGTCATAGGCGGCGGTGAACTCCTGGTCGGCGATTTGGCCGGTGGGCGATTGGCGGTCCGGCGAGAAGACGTGAACGCGGTAGCCCATCTGCCGGGCGGCCAGGGCCAGCATCCGGCCTAGCTGGCCGCTGCCCAGGATGCCGATGGTGGCGGGAGGAAGGAGTGGTTGGCTCATGTGGGTGGTAGGGTGTCGCTGAGAACTTTGTCGGTTTGAGATTGGCGGAAGGCTTCGAGTTTGGCGCGGTATTCGGGGTATTTGTTGCCCAGGATGGCAATTGCCAGCAGCGCCGCGTTTTTCGCGCCCGACTTGCCAATCGCCAATGTGCCCACGGGCACGCCGCCGGGCATCTGCACGATGGAGAGCAGGGAGTCCAGGCCGTTGAGGGCGTGGCTTTGCACCGGCACGCCCAGCACCGGCAGCACCGTCTGCGCCGCGACCATGCCCGGCAAATGGGCGGCTCCCCCGGCCCCGGCGATGATCACTTCGAGGTTGCGGGTAACGGCCGTGCCCGCATATTCCGCCATCCATTCCGGCGTGCGGTGCGCCGACACCACTTTCGCCTCATACGGCACGCCAAACTCATCTAAAGTTTCCGTAGCGTGTCGCATCGTCTCCCAATCTGACGTGCTGCCCATAATGACGCCTACTAATGGTTGGTTATTCATACTTATTTCCTTAACGCAAAGATGCAAAGGGGTCAAAGGCGAAAAGGATTAGAGGCCGTTGACCACGCGGTGAACAACCCGTTTGACAAATTTTTCGCCAAAGTTAATGACCAGTCCCAAGCGCAGGTTCATTAATCGCAAATAGGTAAGCGTTTGAGCTTCAAAAATAGGGTTGTAGGTAACGACCGCCTTATTTTCTACAATGACCAGTTTTTCCACTAACAAATCAACACGCAGTTGAGAGGCAAGTTGATGGCCTTTATATTGGATAGGCGCTTCAAGCTGTCGTTCAACACATAACCCTTTGTGCATCAGTTCCCAGACCAAAGCCTCTTCATAGACACTTTCAAGTAATCCCGGCCCGCCCAAAGCTCGATGCACTTCAATCGCTGCGCCAATAATCTGGTAACTGATCTCATCTTCACGCGAAGCAAAAACCCTTTCCTCTCTCTTTGCGCCTTCCATCCTTTGCCTCTTTGCGTTAAAAATCCAGATTCTTCCGTAAACGTTCTAAAACTGGTCGTTCCCCCGGTAAAAATTCCTCGCCGGTCAGCTTTTCGTAGGCGGCGATATAGCGGGCGGCGACCTGGGCGATGAAGTCGTTGGGCATGGCGGGTGGTGGACCGTCGCCGCGATAGCCCTGGGCGGCGTACCATTTGCGCATGAATTCTTTGTCGAAGTTTTCTGGTTCGGCGCCAGGCTGGTAGCTGTCGGCGACCCAGTAGCGGCTGGAATCAGGAGTGTGGATTTCGTCGATGAGGGTGACACGGCCGTTTACCAACCCCATCTCATACTTTGTGTCCACCAGAATCAGCCCGGCGGCGCGGGCGACGGCCTGGCCGCGTCCAAACAGCAGCAGCGCCACCCGCTCAATTTCTGACCACAACTGAGGCGACACGCCAGTCACCTTGCCGCGGCTTAGTTCGTGGCGGGTAAGCTGCTCGTCGTGGCCGCCATCGGTGGCCTTGGTGGTCGGGGTAATGATAGGGCTGGGCAGTTGATCGTTCTTTTGCAGGCCGTCGGGCAGGGAAATGCCATACGGCCGTCTCTCCCCCTGCTCATACAAATACCACAACGACGTCTTCGTTACGCCGGTGATGTAGCCCCGCACGACAATTTCCACGGGTAACGGCTGCGCCTCATGGGCGATGGTTACGTTGGGGTCGGGCATGCTGATGAGGTGGTTGGGCACGATGTCGGCCGTCTGAGCAAACCACCAGGCGCTCAGTTGATTGAGTACCTGCCCCTTGAACGGGATCAGCCCCAGCACCCGGTCGAAGGCGCTGATGCGGTCGGTGGTGATGAGGGTGCGACGGCCGTTCTTCACATACACATCCCGCACCTTGCCCTCATATTTTTCGCCTAACTCCGGGAAATCGGTCTGGTCCAGACATTCCGGTATCGCGCTTAAAATTTGCTCATGGGTTAACATAAGTTACTCCTTTTTCAACGCAAAGGTGCAAAGGGTGGAAGATGCAAAGAAAAAATCTTTGTACCTTGGCTTCTTTGCGCCTTTGCGTTAACAACGCTTCACCCCGTTGACAAACAGCCCCAGCCCGCTCATCCCCCGTTCGCCCCGATGGTAGTGCGGATGCTGCCAGGGGAAAATGTGGTTTTCCGGGTGCGGCATCAGGCCCATCACATTACCCGCCGGGTTGCACAGCGCGGCGATATCGGCCGCGGAGCCATTGGGATTGAAGGGATAGGGAATTGACGATTGACGATTAACGATTGGCGATTGACGATTGACTGTCGCGTAGTGAAGGGGGATGAGGTTTTGGGTTTTTAATTCGGCCAGGACGGTTTCATCCGTCACGGCCAGGCGGCCTTCGCCGTGGGCGACCGGGCAGTAGATTGGCTCCATCAGCCCTTGCGTGAACAGGCTGGGGCTGGCCGGATTGGGTTCCAGCGTCACCCAGCGGCACTCGAAATGGCCCGATTGGTTGTAGGTCAGCGTCACATTGCGGCTTGTGGCTTGCGGCTTGTGGATTGCCGGGAGCAGACCGGCTTTGACGAGGACCTGGAAACCGTTGCAGATGCCCAGGACAGGACGGCCGTTTTCCGCAAATTCCCACATCTGTTCCTGCAGCCGGTGCTGCAAATCCACGGCCCACAACACGCCCGCGCCCAAATCATCGCCATATGAAAAGCCGCCGGCAATCACCAGCATGGCATAATCCAGCAAATTCCGCTCCCCGGCCAGCAGTTGGTTGATATGCACAATCTCTGGCTTGCCGCCCGCCAGTTCCACCGCCAGCGCCGCGTCATGGTCGCGGTTGGTGCCGTTGGCGTGCAGGATGAGCACCTTGGGGGAGTGCGGAATGTGGAGTGCGGAGTGCGGAGTGGGGGAATGCTTTGTTCCGCGTTCCGCACTCCGCACTCCGCATTCTCCTCGCCAGGCCTGTTCCAGCTCTTCCACGGCGGCTTCCAGGATGGGTTGGCTGGCACGGCCGTTCACCCTTAACACCTCGCCGCCAATCACGCCCACGCACTCGTGGCGCGTCCCGGCCATGATGGCGCGGAACTGGTCGGCGTCTTCGGGCTGCACCTCCACCACAAAGCGGCTCAGGCTCTCCGAAAACAAAATCGCCTCGTCGGACGAATAAGCCCAATACGGGTCGCGCGGCGCGTGGATG
Source organism: Chloroflexota bacterium (assembly GCA_017993775.1). Classification (GTDB taxonomy): domain Bacteria; phylum Chloroflexota; class Anaerolineae; order Promineifilales; family Promineifilaceae; genus Leptovillus. Next base: position 3,505 of record JAGOMA010000049.1, read on the forward strand.
AGCTGAATTTCCACGCCCAGGCCGCCCGCCAGACACATTTCGGCCAGCGTGACGGCCAGCCCGCCTTCGGCGCAGTCGTGGCACGCCTGCACCAGCCCGGCCTGCATGGCCTGGTGCAGCTTGCGGAAGGTGTCCAGCGCGCCGCTTTTGGCCTTGGGCACGTTGTTGTGCTGCGGCTGAATCGCCCCGCCGACCAGCCCAAAATGGCTGCCGCCCAATTCCGCCCCGGTCTCGCCCACGATGAAGAGAAAATTGCCTGCCCGTTTCAAATCCATCGTCACCGTCTTGGCTACGTCGGGCACAATTCCCAGCGCCGAGATAAGCAGCGTGCCGGGGATGGCGTGTTTTTGGCCGTCGCTGCCGGTGTATTCATTGTTCAGGCTGTCTTTGCCGCTGATGAAGGGGGTCTGGTAGGCGACGGCCGCATCATAGCAGCCCTGAGCGCAGCGCACCAGACTGCCCAATCGGTCGGGCAGCAGCGGGTTGCCCCAGCAGAAATTGTCCAAAATCGCCACCTGGTCGGGGTCTGCGCCTACGGCCGTTACGTTGCGCAGCGCCTCGTCCACGGCCGCAAAGGCCATGTGATACGGATCGATTTCTGTATACCGTGGGTTGATGCCGTTGCTAAGAGCAACGCCTTTGATTGCGGAGTGCGGAGTGCGGAGTGCGGAATTTAACTCCGCACTCCGCACTCCGCGTTCCGCACTTCTTGGAACAAGAACGGCCGCGTCGCTCGGTCCGTGGTTGGCGTAACCGGTGAGGGGTTTGACGGCCGTTCCCCCCTGCACCTCGTGGTCATATTTGCGAATCACATCCTCCTTGGAGCGGATGTCGGGATGGGCGAGCAGGCGCATAAGTGCGGCGTGCGGCGTGCGGAATGCGGAATTTAACTCCGCACTCCGCACGCCGCGTTCCGCACTCGCCACTCGCCACTCCGCACTTAATTTTCGCTGCGGGATGCCGTTGTGCAGAAAATCCATGTCCAGTTCGCCGACGAGGGTATCGCCGTAATGGATGTGCAGACGGCCGTCATTGCCAAATGTGCCCAAGACCGTTGGTTCCACGTCCTGCCCGGCGCAAATGGCCGCCAGCCGGGCGAAATTGTCCGGCGGCACGGCCAGCACCATGCGCTCCTGCGCTTCGCTGAGCCAGATTTCCCAGGGGCGCAGCCCAGGATACTTCAGCTTCACGTCCTGAAGCTGCACTGTCGCCCCCAGCCTCTCGCCCATCTCGCCCACCGCCGAGCTAAACCCGCCTGCGCCACAGTCGGTGATGGCTGTGTACAGCCCTTCGTCGCGGGCGCGCAGGACCACTTCCTGCACCTGTTTTTCCATGATGGGGTGGCCGATTTGCACGGCCGTGCCGGCAATTTCGCTCGTCGCTACGTCCATCTCCATGCTGGAAAAGGTCGCGCCGCGCAGCCCATCGCGCCCCGTCCGGCCGCCAATAGCCACAATCAGGTCGCCTGCCTGCGCCTTTGTGCGGTGGGAGCCATGGGGCAAAATGCCCAGGCAGCCGCAGTAAACCAGCGGATTGGCCGTGTAGCCGGGGTGGTAGTGGATGGAGCCGTTCACCGTGGGGATGCCCATTTTATTGCCGTAATCTTCCACGCCGTGAATCACGCCATCGGCAATGCGCGCCGGGTGCAGCACGTTGGTCGGCAGGTCGTCGTGGGGCAGGTCGGGCGGGCCGAAGCACAACACATCGGTGTTGGCGATGGGACGGGCGCTGACGCCCAGCACATCGCGCACGACGCCGCCTACGCCCGTATTCGCCCCGCCAAACGGCTCCAGCGCCGAGGGATGATTGTGCGTCTCCACCTTAAAGGCCAGGTCGTACTGCTCGTCGAAGGCGATGATGCCCGCGTTGTCCACAAAGGCCGAGCGCACCCAGGGCTTGTCGATTTGCTCCGTGGCGGCGCGGATGTAGGTGTTGAGCAAACTTTCGATTCGTTCAGTTTTGCCGTCTGGCCCCGTATAATCAATTTGCGCCTTAAACGTCTTGTGGACGCAGTGCTCGCTCCACGTCTGGGCGATCATTTCCAGCTCCACGTCGGTCGGATCGCGTTGTTCGGCGCGGTAGTAGGTCTGGATGGCCTGCATTTCGGCCAGATCCAGCGCCAACCGCCGCGCCTGGCTGATGGCCAGCAGCGCCGCCTCGTCGGCTTCGCGCAGGCAAATGGTGTCCACTGTTGCGTCGGCGGCCTGGTAGGCGAAGAAGGGCGGGCTGATGGGTGCGTCGATGGTGAAGCGCTGCACGACGGGGTTGGCGAAGATTTCGGCCGCCAGTGCGTGCAGGGTGGTTTCATCCAGGTTGCCTTGCAGGTAAAAGCGCTGCCCGGTGGCCCCACGTTCCAGACCGGTTACGCCCAATAAATGGGCGGCCTTCACCAGATTATCGGCCGGCGGGTCGGTGACGCCCGGTAGAAGGGTGGTTTCAACGGTAAATCGTAAATCGCCAATCGCCAATCGTAAATCGCCAATTGCCCAATCTTCCGTCACCGGATCCGCCAGCAGTTCAGAGGCGATTTTGGCGGCTTCGGCGGGGGCGAGACGGCCGTGCAAAAAGTAGATGCGTCCGGCGTGGCAGTCGGTGAGTTGGGTATAACCAAGCTGGTGGGCGGCCTGGAGATGGGCACGGCCGTTGCTACGGCCGTTTTCCCGGCGCGGCGTCACGTCGATGCGAAAAGTGGCGGTTGGTGGAGTGGGGGAAACGGCCGTGTCTATCGGTTCAATCTGGGCTGTCATCTGCTCTCCTCATTAAAAAGGGCACAGACCGGGCATCCGCTTACAGACCCTCATCTGTAACAAGCTGCATCTACCTGTGTCCCGTATAGTCATCCAAAAAATAAACTCCCGCTTCGTGTATTAACACTTGGCGGGAGTAAAATTGATGTGCGATTGTCAGGCTGTTGGAAAAAAGGTGAGCGGTTGGCGCCTGTTCAAGTACAGTCGACTGCCGAGTATTGACGGTGGCATGAAAATAAGCCGGTATAGGTCATCAGTTTTCAAGCATTTGCGAGTTGTTCCATCCATCATTTGATGATTGTATCGGAGTCATTCCAGCCATGCACCCGTTTTTTAGAGATTGGTGAAAGATATCTAACGGCCGTGACTTCCACTTGTTATAGATAACCAAGTTTCTTCGCTTCATGGGTCAGCTCATCCCTGAAATCAGGGTGCGCAATCCCAATCAGCGTCTGCGCTCGCTGCCGAATCGACTTGCCATACAACGAAGCGACGCCAAATTCGGTCACCACAAAATGGACGTCGTTGCGCGTGGTTACAACCCCGGATCCGTGCTTCAGCATCGGCACAATGCGGCTCAGCGTTCCATTTCGCGCCGTCGATAACAAAGCGATGATTGGCAGGCCGCCCTTGGATCGCGCCGCGCCGCGAATAAAATCAACCTGCCCGCCAGCGCCGCTGTATAACCGTGGGCCAATCGAATCGGCGCACACCTGGCCGGTCAGGTCCACTTCCAGCGCCGAATTGATGGCCACCATGGCGTTGTTTTGCGCGATGTTGAACGGGTCGTTTACATAATCCGTCGGGTGAAGCTCAATTAACGGATTGTTATGGATAAATTGATACAACCGCTTGGTGCCAAACAAGAACCCGGCCACAATTTTGCCCGGATGGAATGTCTTGCGCGAACAGGTAATTACGCCTCGTTCAACCATTTCAATCACGCCATCAGAAAAAAGTTCGGTGTGAATGCCCAGGTCTTTGTGGCTCCCCAGATTTTGCAGCACAGCGTCAGGAATACTGCCGATACCCATTTGCAAGGTTGCGCCATTCGGAATCATGGCAGCGATATGCGCTCCTACTTGCAGATGCTCGGCGGAGGCGCCGCCTTGTGGCGCTTCCGGAATGGGGTAATCGGTTTCTACGATGCGATCCAGCCGGCTGAGATGGATGAAGCTGTCGCCCAATGTGCGTGGCATTTGCTGATTTACTTCCGCAATGATCATGCCGGCGGATTCGGCCGCCGGTTTGGTTGTGCCGACCTCCACGCCAAAGGAGCAAAATCCATGCTCATCTGGCGGCGAAACGGAAATCAGAGCCATGTCGATGGGTAGGTAGCCATCGCGGAATAAACCGGGGATTTCGTTGAGGAAGATGGGGGTAAAGTCGGCGCGCCCTTCTTGCACGGCAGACCGCACATTATGGCCAATAAACAGCGCGTTGACCCGGAAACTATCTTGATAGATGGGGTCGCAGTAAGGCGCAGGGGCAAAGGTTAAAATATGAGTTAGTTCTACGTTGCGTAGTTCTGGCGCGCGCGAAGTTAGCCCTTTGGTTAATTCTACCGGAACGCCTGCGCCGCCGCCGACGTAGATGCGGTTGTTGGATTGGATGACACTGAGCGCCGTGGCTACATCCGTGACTTTGCTGCGATAAAGGTTTTCCCAATTCATCTTAAAACATCCTTAAAGGCGGATCCTCCAGGTGATAAATGAACTTCAACCTCGCGGTTGAGTGTGGCGGCGATGTCCGGGTGGGTTAGTTTGCCGTGATAAAGGACAACGCCGCGAAGTAAGGGGGTGCGTTTTTGCACCGCGCCCAACAAGCCATCTTCGCCAATTGCCAGTAAGTAGGGGAGCGCGGCGTTGGTGATGGCGTAGCTGGTGGTTCGGGCGACGGCCGATGTGATATTTGGCACGCAGTGGTGGATAACTCCCTCGGCGATGTAGATGGGGTCGCGCAGGGTGGTGGGGCGGCTGGTCTCGATGCAGCCGCCTTCGTCGATGGAAAAGTCGATGACGATGGAACCGGGCCGCATACTGCGAATCATTTCGCGGCTGACCAAGACGGGGGCGCGTTTGCCGGGTTCTAGCACCGCGCCTACCAACACGTCGGCGAATTGGACCGCGCGTTTGATGTTGAATTCGTTGGCCAGCATGGTGGTTACTCGCCCGCCGCACCGTTCGTCTATTTGGCGCAGCCGGGGAATATCGCGTCCCAAGACGGTGACTTCAGCGCCGAGGCCGGTGAAGGCGCGGGCGGCATTGCTGCCGACGACGCCAGCGCCGAGGATGACGACGGCCGCTGCCGGTACGCCGGGCAAACCGCTTAATAAGATGCCCAACCCATGTTGGCCGGGCAGGCTTTGGCCGCTGCGCAGCAAATTACCGGCAATGACGGGAGCCATGCGGCCGGCGACTTCGCTGGCAGGCAGCAGCACGGGGCGCACGCCGCCATCTTCTTCGAGTTCTTCGTAGGAGATGGCGGTGATTTCATGGTCGGACAGGGCTTTGAAGAGGTCGGGTGAGGCAACGCGCAGGTGCATGAAGGAGCAGATGATCTGCCCCGGACGAAACAGGCGGTGTTCTGCGGCTGTGGGGCGGGCAACTTTGGCGACGATGTCGGCACGGCCGTATGCCTCGGCCGTCGAGTAAACGATTTGTGCGCCGGCGTTCCGGTAATGCTCGTCGGTGAATCCTGCGCCTAAACCGGCGTCGCGCTCGACGTACACAGTATGGCCAGCTTTTGTCAGCGCATGAACCCCGGGCGGGGTGAGGCCGACTCTCATTTCTAAATCGCGGATTTCTCTAGGGACTCCAAATTCCATGTTGCATTTCCTTTTGCGTAGTGGGAAATAGGGCGTAATTTTTTACGCCGCGTTTTTGGGTTCAGGCGCCATAATGGGCGTATGGTTTGGGCGAGTCTCCCTGGGCATGCTGCCAGGCCCGCACAACCATGCGGAAAATGTCTGATTCGGTGATGATGCCAACCAGATTTCCCTGGTTGTCGGTGACGGGCAGGCTGCCGATGGTATGAGCGAGAAGGGTCTGCGCCGCTTCGCCGATGGTGGCGTTTTCGGCGATGGTGATCGGGTCGGTGGTCATGATTTCGGCGACGGTGAGGCGGGCGAGCAAAAAACTGAGTTCCCAAATGTTCAGCGAATTAACCGGTGAGGGCTGGGCGTTGCGAATATCGCCATAGGTGGCAATGCCAATGAGACGGCCGTCATCTTCCACCACCGGCAGCCGCCGAATTTTATGGCTGGTCATGATTTCGTAAGCATCTGAGAGGCTGGTGTTTGCTCTCACGGTGATCAGGTCACGCGTCATCCAATCCCGAACCATTTCCAGTTTCATCGATCCTCCTGTGCAACAATTTCTAACCAGAGACCAAAAAAGACGCCTGCCGATTGTGGCGGCAGGCGTCTTTGACATGGTCTAATTGGCCGCTTTGTTAACGGCGCGTATATACCCAATGGCCAGAATGAGTTGAACGATGATGATGCCGGCCGAAATGAGGCAATATCGGCAGACGGCGTGAATGATAAATATTTCTAGCGCAGTGAGGTAGAGGGTGAATACCACAGCCAAACCGGTCAGGCCGACCATAATTTCCGGTAGATAATCATCCAGAATGGCAACCCAATCTTTCAACCAGGCCACCATAAAAATGGTGATGTAGCCGAGCAGACCGATGAGGGCGACGGGAATGGGGCCAATCGCTGAGTAAGGCGCGCCAGGCCCGCTGACGATGCCGCAGTCTTCAAATCCACCGGGTTCACAAACGCCGACAATATCGCCGTTATGAAAGAGAAGTAGAAAGTAGGCGACAAACATGCCGATTACGGACAGTAATTGGATGACGCGGATTTGCCAATCGTCGGGCAGCTTCATGAGGGCCTCACGAACCTAGTTCGCTGTCTAGCAGCTGCTGGAAGTTGGCGATAGGCAAGTTGCCTTCCACTTTTTGCCCGTTGACGAAGAAGGAGGGCGTGGCGGAGATGCCGCTGCGGCTGGCGGCTTGAATGTTGGCGCTTACGGTGCTTTCGTAACGGCCGTCATCATAACAGGCCGCAAATGCTGTGGTATCCAGCCCTAAATTGCCCGCCACCTTCAGGAAGCCATCACGCGTGTTAAAGTCCGGGGTTCCCTGAATGCCAAACAGTGCCTTGTGGTAAGGCTCGAAAGCGCCTTGTTCATTGGCGCACAGCGCCGATGCAGCCGATGGTAACGTTGGGTAGCCAGCCTGGCCGCCCAGCGCATAGGGCAGGGTGATCCAGCGTACCTGGCCAGATTCCACATATTGCGCTTTTAAAATTTCTGCTGAATTCAGGTTAAAATTCGCGCAGTGGCCGCAGCCATAATCGGATACTTCGACCACGGTTACGGCAGCGTCTGCCGCTCCGTTAGCGACACAATTGGCCGGATTCGCGGCGCAGTAGTCTTCTAATGCCAGGCTGCGGGTGGGGGTGGGTACGGCCGTTGGCGCGCCGGACCCTTGCAGCGAGGCGAACAAAAGGCCAAACAAACCAACGACGCCCAGGCCGATGATGCCGCCAATAATGCCCCAATTGGTTTTTCGTTCATCTTTTTGTGCGCTTCGCTTGTTTCTTGATCTAGTTGCCATACGTCATTAACCTTCCTTATGCTAAAAATCTTGTTGTGTACTGTGTGTGAATGGTCTGTTGAGAATGATCCAAAGGATTGCCAGTTTCCACGGCGGGCTAATTTTCCCATAAGAGTGTGTTTGCTGCCAAAAGTGGGCGGGCTGCTTAATGGAATGCTTAATGGGAACTTGTTTGTTGGGGGATAAAAATTGGCAATTGAGCGGACACGGCCGTTCCCCAATTTTTTCTCTGTCCGCTGTGCTATGTTACACTACCTCACTATGAATGCACGTCTTGTTGTTTTTATTTCCGGGTCGGGCACAAATTTGCAGGCGTTGATTGAGGCGGTGAACGGCCGTGCCTTACCCGCCGAAATTGTGCTGGTGGTGTCTAATCGAGCGCAGGCGTATGGGCTGGCGCGCGCGCAACAGGCCGGTATTCCAACACGCGTATTGAGCCTGAAATCGTTCAAAGAGGCAGGCAAAAACCGCGAGGTCTATGACGCTGCCCTGGCCGAATTGGTTCAGACTTATCATCCAGACCTTGTTGTGCTGGCCGGTTGGATGCATGTCCTCAGCCCTATTTTCCTGGCGCAATTTTCGGGCCGGGTGATTAATTTGCACCCTGCGCTGCCGGGGCAATTTGTGGGCACGCAGGCCATCGAGCGGGCGTATGCCGCCTATCAGGCGGGAGAAATCAGCCAGAGCGGCTGCATGGTGCATGTGGTGATTCCTGAAGTGGATGCGGGACCGGTGATCGACACGGCCGTTGTCCCCCTCTTTCCCACCGACACCCTCGACGATTTTGCCGCCCGGATGCACGCTGCCGAGCATCGGCTGATTGTGGCTGCGGTTTCGCAGGTATTGGGGCGTGATTGAAAGTTCGTTTGAATCTCCACAACCGCTGCACTATTAGAAATGGGGCGCAGATTTTCACGGATGCGGCCAATTGACGCGGCTATTCTCTAAAACCTCAGATAAAACGGCATAAGATAGAGCGGACGGCCGTCTAAAACCGGCAGCGTCTCGCCAAACAACATTCTACCGAGTTCCAGCAGGGCGTCCTCTGGAGCGGGTGGGTTTTCTTTAGCTTCAAAGGGCCGCGGGAGGATGTAACGGCCGTCTCTGGGGTACAAATTGGCCACCGGCAGCGCGGTTTCATCGTCTATTTTCCAGCCGACCAATTCCGCCGCCTTGTGGACCGCGTCCACAAAATCGCCAAAGCTGTCCACCAGTTGATGGGCTTGCGCCTGTCGTCCGGTCCACACCCGGCCTTCACAAATGGCGTCCAATTCCTCAACAGGGAGCTGACGGCCGTTGGCCACCACCTGCTTAAACTGCTCATAATTGTTCACAATGCCCGCCCAAAAAATCGACCGTTCCTCATCCGTCAGCGGCGCGGAATCCTGGTAAAGCCCGGCGCGCGCGCCGCGCTGCAAACTTGCCTGATGGACATTCAGCCTTTCATATAACCCTTTGGTACTCACCCGGCCGCTAATAACCCCAATCGAACCGGTAATGGTTCCCCGCTGGCACATGATATGCTGCGCGGCTGCGCTGACGTAATAACCACCGGAAGCGGCGACGTTGCCCATATAAACCACCACCGGCTTTTTTTGGCTGATGCGCTCGATTTGGCGGCCGATCAGATCGGAAGCCAGGGCCGAGCCGCCGCCGGAATCCACATGGAAAATCAGCGCGGCCATGTTGTCCATCTCTTCAGCCTGGCGCAGCAGGCGCACCAGAGTAGCTTCGCCGGCCGTCGATCCGCCGAGGAAGGGAATGGGCAGGTCGATGGGCGGCTGGCGGCTTGGCCCCATCATGATGGAGCCTTCCAGACTGACCACGCCGATAAACTGCTTGCGGCGACGGCGCGATTTTTCCATCAACTGCCCGCGCGCCTCGCTCCAGGTTGCCAGCCGCGCTTTGGGCCGGGTTTGTTTCTCTGTTATTGGGGTATCGGCCACCACTCCCTCCACCCCTTCTCCCTCTCTTTCTTTCTCTGGCTCTTTCTCTTCCTCTGGCTCTGGCTCTGGCTCCTCCGCCAGCAAATAGGCCAGCTCGTCTTCATAAGCAAGCGCATCGATCAGCCCTTCGGCCAACGCCTCTTCTGCAAACAACGGCGCGCGGTCAATGAGGGATTGCATGTCAGCCTGGGAGAGGCGACGGCCGTCGGCCATATCGGCTGTCAGCATGTCGTAGCGATCTTCCAGCAGCCAGGTAAGCTGTTCTTCCTCTTCGGGCGTCATCTCCGCTTTGCCAAAGGTGTTGAAGGCGGTTTTGTAGGGGGAAATCTGCACCACATCCATCTCGATGCCCACCTGAGCCAGGGCGTCTTTCAGGAAAACGGCTTCCATCCGCAGGCCCAGCACTTCAAACTGCACGCCCGGCGGGGCGATGATTGTATCGGCGGCCGTGGCGACGTAAAAGTGGGCCATGTCCAGATAGGGCGTGTAAACAATCACCTCTTTGCCCGCCTCTCGCAGGCGGCTGATGGCGCGGCGCACGTTTTGCAGCGTGCCCAGCCCGGCGCTAAACCCCTGAAATATAAAAACGACGCCTTTCACGTTGTTGGCGTCGGCGATGGCTCGGAGACGGCCGTTCACCACTTCCATACTGAGCGGCGGCGCAGGCAGCGGCAGTTGGCGCTCGATAAAACTACGCGGCTCGTCGGCCCGTTCTGGCAGCGGCCCGCCCAGGGGCAAGACCACATAATCCAGCCGCGTGTGGCGCGCCTGCCGCAGCCAATTGCGCAGGGAAATCCCGCCGCCGCTCCAAAGCGTGCCCAGGTCGGTCCCCACCTGGCGCAGTTCGCGCGCCAATTCGCTAAGAAAATCGGGTTGTTTGACTTGTTCGGTCATAGGTTCGCCTGTTAACAGGAGACCTGACGGGCTTTCTTGAACTCGTCAGGTCTGACTGATTTTGTAGTCTGGTAGACGCGTTTCGCGTTTGGCCTATGATAGCCGATGCGTTATAATGCGTCGACATTAACAAGCCGCCTCGGCGGTGTATAAGACACAGGGAGCTGGGGCAAGCCTGGCTGAGAGGATGACCACGTTCGTCATCGACCTGCGAACCTGATCCGGGTAATGCCGGCGTAGGAAGATTGTCAATTTTGCCAATATTCAGAGCCACCCGGAAGGGTGGCTTTTTTATTTGCCCTAGATTGCTTGCGGTCCGGCCGGGAAACCCTTCGGGTTTTGCGCCTTGGGGCTTAGACTGTCGTGGTGGAGAAACCCGAAGGGTTTTGGTTCTTGGGAGTTAAACGTGATGGTCGAAAAACCCTTCGGGTTTTGCGTCTTGGGGCTTAGACTGTCGTGGTGGAGAAACCCGAAGGGTTTTGGTTCTTGGGTGTTATACGTCTTGGTCGAAAAACCCTTCGGGTTTTGGCGCGAGTTGCCTGGTGGTGAAAGGATGGGAAAATGACCGTTTTTGTATTTGCCAATGGAGATATTGAGCGGACAGAGTGGATACGGCCGTTACTTTCCCAGGCCGCCTTCATCATCGCCGCCGATGGCGGCACGCGCCACCTGTTTGCCTTGCAAATGCCGCCCGATCTGGTCATCGGCGACATGGATTCGATTTCGCCGGAGGTGATGGCCTGGCTGCAAAACACGCCGGCCCAACTGATCACCCATCCAACGGCCAAAGATGAAACCGACCTGGAACTGGCCTTGCTGCACGCCCTGTCCTTCGACGCGCCCATCTGGATATTTGGCGCATTGGGCGGCCGCCTGGACCAGATGTTGGCGAATATCTTGCTGCTGGCGCACCCGGCGCTGCACGGGCGCACGCTGCGCCTGATGAATGAGTACGAACGCGCCTGGCTGGTGGAGAGGCACACGCTGGTACACGGCCGTTCCGGCGACCTGGTTTCCCTGATTCCTTTGGATGGCGATGTGACCATTCAGGCGACGGCCGGGCTGGCCTGGTCGCTGCGCGATGAGGTGCTGGCCTTTGGTCCGGCGCGCGGCGTGAGCAATGTAATGACGGAAGATACAGCCGAAGTCTGGCTGGCTGCCGGACGGCTGCTGTGCGTGCATACGCAGCAAAGCTGGCGGCGATAAACATACCCATAAAAACCACCATGAGGTTTGTGGTTTATTTTTGAAGGAGAACGAAATGCGAACTTGTTTATTTTTATTTCTGATGCTGGTGTTGGCGGCGTGCGGCGGGTCTGGGTCGGAAACGGCCGTGCCAGCCGCCCAATCCACCGCCGCCCCGCGCACCCTGACCGTAATGACCCATGACAGTTTTGCCGCCAGCGAAGACGTGCTGGCCGCGTTTGAGGCGGCCAACAATGCCCAGGTGGTGCTGCTGCCGTCTGGCGACACCGGGGCGGCGCTCAACCAGGCCATCCTGGCCAAAGACAACCCGTTGGCCGACGTATTTTTTGGCGTGGATAATGCTTTTATGAGCCGCGCGCTGGACGCCGACATATTCCAGCCTTACCAGTCTGCGGCGCTGGCGGATGTGGCCGACGCCTTTGAACTGGACAGTACCTACCGCCTGCTGCCGGTCGATTTTGGCGATGTGTGCCTCAATTACGACATTGCCTGGTTTGCCGCAAAGGGTTTGCCTGTGCCGCAAACATTGGCTGAACTGACCGATCCGCAATACAAAGGTTTGCTGGTAGCTGAAAATCCGGCCACTTCCAGCCCGGGTCTCTCCTTTTTGCTGGCGACGATTGGCGTGTTTGGCACGGATGGCGCGTATACCTACCTGGATTATTGGGCCGATTTGCGCGCCAATGATGTGCTGATTACCAACGGGTGGGAGGATGCGTATTATGGGCAGTTTACGGTGGCGAGTGATGGGGAACGGCCGTTGGTTGTTTCTTACGCCAGCAGCCCGCCCGCCGAAGTGATTTTCGCCGATCCGCCGGTGGACAGCGCGCCCAGCGCCAGCCTGGTGGGGCCGGGAATGTGCTTCCGGCAGATTGAGTTTGTGGGTATCCTGAAGGGTACGGCGCAGCCGGAATTGGCCCAGGCGTTTGTCGATTTTATGCTCGGCCAGACCTTTCAGGAAGACATTCCGCTGAATATGTTTGTTTTTCCGGTGAATGATCGGGCTGCCCTGCCGTCGGAATTTACAGCCTGGGCGCAAATCCCCGCCGAACCGGTGACGGTGGCTCCGGCCGATATTGAGGCGCATCGTGATGAATGGCTGGAAGCGTGGACGGAGGTGGTGCTGCGCTAAAGTGGTGGGTGATGCGTGAAGCGTGAAGCGTGATGGGTGATGGGTCACGTATTACGTTTCACGCTTCATGTCTGGTTCTATGGATTAGGCGCGGTTGTAGGCGGTGAGGAGTTGGCCCAGGCCGTTGAGGGCCTGAGGATCGTGGTAGAGGGTGTGGAGGGTCATGTCGACGGCCGTTTCCAGCAGCGCCCCTTCCAGAATGGACGAGAAGGGGTGGCCGCCCAGCAGCCGATTGGCGTGCGTCAGATAGAGGCGGTCCAACACATTGCTGCGCAAGAGCAGGTGCAGAATTTTGGGTCCGGCGGCGGAATAGATGGCGCGATAACCGAGAGCGCCCATTTGCGTCACAAGCTGCGCCCCATCGACGCTCACCTCATCACCCACGACGTAGAGCTGGCCGGCCTGGGCTTCGATCTCGCGGACGCGGGCCGGGTCTGGGTTGGCCGTGGTGAAGACGACGACTTTACGGCCGTTGGCTGTGAGCACATCAGGGATGGGGAAATTCAGGCTGCCGCTGATGATGGCGATATCGGGCTGGGGGGCAAGCCCTTGTTCTTGTCGCCAGTCGCGCAGGTCGGCGAAGCGGGGGTCGTCGGTTTGCAGGATTTCCTGGGCACGGCCGTCGGCCCAATCGCGCAGGTAACGACCGCTGCTAATGATTAAGTCGGCCTGCGCGGCCAGTTCCTGGAAGAGCCGCCAATCGCGCTCGTTGGCGATGGTTTTGGGCACGACGAGGCCGCCGTTGGGGTGGGGGATGGCGATACGGCCGTCCAGGCTGGCGATAAAATTTGCGTAGACAAAGGGCAGCCTGGCTGCCAGGCTGTATTGGCGCAGGTTGTGGGCGAGGTAGAGGTTGGTTAACGGCCGTTCGGTGGACGGGAGTGGGTAGAGTTGGATGACTGAGTTGAGCATGGGGATTCCTTGGTTCGTGTTGTTTTGTGCGGAATATGGATTTTGCCAGTTAATGAAGCGGCGTCAGGCATGATGGGTCGTCGTGGGCCGGGCTGTTGACCCACGAGCTGACGGGATAAGCGGCCATTTTTTCGGCCGGATACGGCCGTAACAAGTGCAGTCCGATTTCCGGTTTGGGGTCGGGATGCAGCCAATCGTCGTAATCGGCCGGGTCGAGGATGACGGGCATGCGGTTGTGAATGGGTTCCATCAGTTCGTTGGGGGTGGTGGTGAGGATGGTGCAGCTTTGAAGCGTGCTGCCATCGGCGCTTTGCCACAATTCCCAGAGACCGGCGAGGGCGAACGGCCGTTTGTCCTGATTGTGAATGTAGATGGGCTGTTTGGCGCTGCCCGTTTTTTGCCATTCAAAAAAGCCATCGGCGGGGATGAGGCAGCGGCGGCGTTTGAAGGCGGCGCGAAAAGCCGGTTTTTCGGCCACGGTTTCTGCGCGGGCGTTGATCATGCGGGCGGCTATTTTGGGGTCTTGCGACCAGGATGGGACAAGCCCCCACTGGAAAAGGGTGAGTTCTCGTTGACGGCCGTTTGTCGTGGCCCGCACAGCCAGAACTGGTTGGGTGGGGGCGATGTTGTAACGAGGCGGTATTTGCGCCAGGTCCAGGGGATTGGAATCGACTTCAAAGGTAGTCAGCACTGTTTCGCCAGGGGTGATAAGAGCAAATCTTCCACACATAAAAGTCTCCGAAATGAGAGGATGGTTTGCCTATAGTGTAGGTGATTTGTGGCATAAATTCTACCCTGTGGCAGAGAGCGTCAGGGTCAGGGCCGGCGATTTGCCAATCGCCGGCCCTGCGCCCTTCTGTGCGTTTGGGGATTTAGCCGGCGACTTGGGCGCGCAAGGCTTCGGGGTCGAGCAAGGTGATCACACCCTGGGAGACACGAATCCATTGCTGTTGGCGAAAATCGCGCAGGCATTTGTTGGTGCTTTCCCGCGTGGCGCCAATCAGGCTGGCCAGGTCCGTCTGGGTGAGGGTCATGTGGATGGTGACCCCGTCGGCGCGCGCCTGGCCATAGTTTTGGGCGAGTTCGAGCAGTTTGCGGGCCAGGCGTTGGGGGACGCCCAAAGAAGCGAGGCTGTCCATTTGCCGGGTGTTATAGCGCAGGCGTGTGCTGAGTTCCTGGAGGAAGTTCAGGCTGAATTGGGGGATGGTGCGTATGTGGGCGCTGAAGGCTTCGCGGGTGAGGGTGTAGAGGTGGGTGTCGTGCATGGCAACGGCCGTTGCTGAACGCGGCAGTCCATCAATCACCGCCAATTCGCCAAACATCTGGCCAGGGCTTCCCATCAAAATGACAGACGTTTCGCTGCCGTCCAGCCCGTTCACAAAAATACGCACTTGCCCGGATTTAACCAGATAAAACAATTGTCCAGCGTCGCCTTCATGAAAGATGATCTCGCCCGGCAGGTAATGCCGTTCAATCATATCTTGCGTAATTTGGGCCAATTCTGCCTGGGTCAGGTTGCGAAAAAGTGGTGTACTTTGCCAGGGATCGGATTGGTTCATGTGTATACCTGAAGAGTGCGCGGCCAACATGGGAACAGCCTCATTTAGATTTGGCGTAGGAGTAGTCCTACGATAACGGCCAGAGAAACGCTGGCCAACAATTCAACCAGATAGAGCGTTGTCTGATCATGTGCCACCACATCCGACCATTCGCTCACGAGACGGGGTATAACAACCAGGGGAATGAGCAAGAATTGGCCGAAAGCGACGAATGTGGTCATCAGAAGACGTTCTAAAATTTCGATGTATTTGTTGGTGCGGCCGGGAAATTGAGGCGGCGTGCCTTGCACCAACTCGTAGGCCGTAAATTTAACAATTACCCAGGCGGGCATGGTGACAAAGGCGTAACCTAAAAGATAAATCATCAGGCGCTCGCTCTGGGCAGCGGCGGCAAAGCCGGATGTCAGTTGAGTGATTGGCAGATAGCCGCCCACAGATAGAGCAAGCGTGATGATGGTAAAATGGGCGATCTGATCTAGGGTAAAACGCAGCAGCGCCGGGATGGCTGGTTTGATGTACAACTGCACGGCGTCGATCAGGATGTGGGTCACGCCGATGAAGACCACCCCAGGCCACCAGTGAGGGTTGAATGGCAGCGAGAAAAGCCAGGTGACAAAAAATACAATGCTGCCGTGTACCCATACGCCTTTCAGTTCCCGGCTTTTCCAGGCAGCCAGAGCATCCCATTGCAAAATATAATCTCCTACTAAATGCGCTAAAAACATTGCCATTACCATCATTACCTTCCTGTAAGCACATGAATGTTTGAATAATTTGCCGGAGCCTGTTTTGCAGAGATTGCTCCGGTGATTGTCTGTCTTGATCATAAAGAATAGGAGCCGGTTTCGCTGTGAAATATGTCACATTGGGTCTGGGATTGGGATTACTTTGCGCGGGGTTGCTTTGCTCAGGGTGTTTTCTATGCGTTTTCCCGTCAGGTTCAGGGAGACATTGGAAAGTGGCGGTGGGGTCGCCGATTTCACCAAAAATTGTCAAGATGATGTGTGTCATATAATATTTGTAACAAATGTCACTAATTTGATGCATCACTTGTCAGGTGCTGTATTGTCCATATAATTTGGACTAATTAGGTCCACAATAATTATGTTTCAAATTAGTCGGCGTGTAGATTATGCCATGCGAGTCATGGTTGAATTGGGACAACGGGAAGCGGGGGCCATCGTGTCGACGCGAGAGATTTCCCGGCGTACGGCCGTTCCCAAAGCCTTCTTACACAAAATAACAGCCGATCTGGTGAAATCTTCACTGGTAAGCACTTCTTCTGGACCAATGGGTGGGTTAGCTTTGACCCAACCCACGTCTGAAGTGACGGTTCTACAGATCATAGAAGCAATTGAAGGACCAATCTGCATTAACGTCTGTTTGGTTCGCCCACACGAATGTCCTCGAGACATGGTGTGTCCAGTGCATGGCTTGTGGGGTCGCCTACAAACCGCCCTGGTGGCAGAATTACAAACCGTAACGCTGGAAAATTTGGCCGCAGAAGCAAAGAATCTTAAACAGCACCCGCAGCGCCCAAATTACGTATCCTATCTTTTCTCAGATACAAATGAGCAAGCCGTAACGATGGGTGGAATTCGTCCATGAGCGCCTCAGGCGATCTAACTGTAAAACCCCAACAGCCTGGCAAAAAGAAGGGCATTGGTCTAAATTTCTCGACCATTATCTTCTCCGTGTTGGGGTTATTGACGTTGGGTCTATTTGCTTTTGTCACCATCCGTCCCATACAGGTGCTGCCTCGAATCACCCTGGCCCCGGGATACTCCCTCATCGACGCCAATGGCGATGCAGTCACGAATGAAGATTTCCGTGGTAGTTTGGTTCTTTACAATTTTACCTATCTGAACTGCCAATCCCCCTGCCTGGAAACAATCGGGGTTATGCAGGAACTACAGGCGCGTCTTAACGAGATAGATACCGGTGGGATTCCAGTTCAACTCGTCACCATAACCTTTGACCCGGAGCGTGACACGCCATCTGCAATGAAAGCTGCGGCGACCCAGTTGGGCGCTGATCCGGAAACTTGGACATTTATGACAGGAACGCCAGAACGGTTGAAATGGGTAATTGGCGGCGGTTTTGGCGTATTTTATGAGGAACGAGATCCGGGTGAGTTTATTTTTAGTCCGGCCTTTATGCTTGTCGATGGCGCCGGGGTGCTGCGAGGAGAATACTGGACAGAAGCTCCAGAAACAGACCGCATTTTGCGAGACTTTCGTCTGGTGGCCGAAGAAGTAAAAAACCGTCAAGGCGTGGCAAATTATGCCTATGACGCGGCTCATTTGTTTTTGTGTTACCCTCGTTAGCAGGTAATTTCCGTGTATGAAGGCAAGGAAGAACCGGCATGGTTTTTCTGGCTTTCATTCACTTGCAGCAATGGAGTAAAAAATGTCAGTAACAACTGATATACCAGAATCGGAAAATGAATCAGACCTCAAAACGGCAAGCGCCAAGAAATTAACACCCGGCAAACTGACGTTACTGGTTGTTATTGGTTTGTTGGTTGGGTTGACGGCCGGTTGGACTTTGATTCGCGTTAGCCAGGGACTTCCAATAATTGGACCGCGGCAATTTCATGGAATGCTTATCGAGTCGCCGCCGCCGTTGTCTGATTTTACATTGGCCTCAACAACCGGCGAACCGATGAGTTTGCGTGACTTTCGGGGGAAAGTGGTTTTGCTGTATTTTGGCTATACATTTTGCCCCGATGTTTGTCCGGCGACGCTGGCTGAATTGAAGCGGATGATGAGTGAATTAGGGCGTGACGCAGAAGACGTGCAGGTAATAATGATTTCTGTCGATCCACAGCGCGACACGCCGGATAAGTTGGGGGAGTATGTGACGCAGTTCCATCCTTCGTTTATTGGGATGACTGGTAATGAGAGTGAATTATTGGGCATCACGACGCAGTTAGGGATCTATTATGCCAAACATGAGGGTACGCCGGCGACTGGCTACCTGATGGATCATACGGCAAGTGTGAGTGTGATGGATCAAGACGGCCGTTTACGCCTCGTATTTCCCTTTGGTATAACCGGAGAAGATATGGCCGCCGACGTGCGATATCTGCTCCATTGATCAAATTTGCAGCATTGTAAAATTTAAGGAGGTTTTGGATGGAAAAGAAGAAGTATAAAGTCCCCCAGGGTACCGTAGCGATCATGATCATCTTTATTTTGCTCATTATCGCTTTGTGGGGCAGCGCGTATCTCACGATGCTCTCTCGAGGAGTGACCATTACGCCATGATCCACGTAGACCGCAGTGAAAAAATTTACATCATCATCAGTGTAGCTTTGATTGCCGTCTTCTTTGTTGCTATTGGCGTCAGCAGCTTTGTTTATGGCATTCAAGTGCCGCTCCCCGAGAGCAGAGTTGATCCACGTACCATTGCCACTCCTGCACCGGGCAACTTCTTTGGTGAACCAGGCCTCTATGAAGTTGGCCCAGGCAAGTACAATGCCTACATCATGGCTCAAATCTGGTCTTTTACTCCGCGTGAAATAACAGTTCCGGTTGGCTCTACTGTCACCTTTTACGTCACCAGCAAGGATGTGCAGCACGGTTTTCGCATCAATGAGACCAATGTCAACATGCAAATTGTACCGGGTGAAGTTTCCAAACTGACTGTCACTTTCGACGAAGCAAGACAATATGATTATATCTGCCATGAGTATTGTGGCGTCGGACACCAAACAATGGCCGGTAAAATCATTGTAACCGAGCAATAACGCAGGAGAGGAGAAAAGACAGACATGTTTGCACGAGAAAATAAATTAACCGCCTGGCACCTGGGTGTGGCCATGGTCGCCCTCTTTATCGGCGGCTTTTTTGGCCCGCTGCAAAAGTTGGAATATGTTGGCGTCAACCTCTATTCCACTTTAAACAAAATCGGCATCGCTAGCTATTATCAAGGTCTTACCCTCCATGCTGTCCTCAACGCGTTGGTATGGACGACCTTTTTTATCGTCGGCTTCTTCACATTTACCATCACCCGAAGCCTGAATAAAGAACTAACCATACCCAAACTAAATGCGGTCGGGTTGATTACCATGATTATTGGGTTAATCATGGCAGCCATTCCGATTCTCATGAATCTGGCCACGGTTTTGTTCACTTTTTACCCGCCCATGAAGGCCAACCCCTTCTTTTACATCGGGCTGGTTTTAGTAGTTGTAGGTTCATGGATTTGTGGTTGGGGATTTTACGTTACTTACTTCGCCTGGCGGAAAGAAAACCCCGGTGTGCAGACACCCATTATTGCTCTGGGTTCACTGATTACCATGGTACTGTGGCAAATCGCTACTTTAGGCGTGGCAACTGAACTCCTCGTCATGGTCATCCCCTGGTCTTTTGGTCTGGTAGAAGGTATCGATCCCCAGCTTGCCCGTACATTCTTTTGGTTCACCGGTCATCCCCTGGTCTACTTTTGGCTCTTGCCGGCTTACGTTTCCTGGTACGGTATGATGCCCAAACAAGCAGGCGGGAAACTGTTCAGCGAACCATTGGCTCGTTTGGTTTTCTGGCTGTTCCTGGCATTGTCTGTCCCGGTTGGTTTACATCACCAATACCTTGACCCTGGCGTACCCGCAGGCTGGAAATTCTTGCACGGCCTACTCACCTATTCCCTGTTCATTCCCAGCATGTTGACGGCTTTTAACGTAGTCGCCTCGCTGGAAATTGGGGGACGGAACAATGGTGGTACCGGATTGTTGGGTTGGGTGCGCAAACTGCCTTGGGGCGACCCTTCTTACGCGGCGCAAAATTTGGCGATGATTTTGTTTGTGTTTGGTGGCATTGGCGGCCTGACAAACTCTTCTTATAACTTGAATCTGGTTATCCACAATACCAGTTGGGTGCCCGGCCATTTCCATCTGACAGTTGGTTCGGCCGTGACCCTGACATTCTTTGGTATCTTGTATTGGCTCGTGCCCAAACTAAGCGGTAAACCATTGTGGAACCGCAAAGTTGCTTTGGTACAGGCCTGGACATGGTTTGTCGGTATGTTGTTGATGGGCAATGGCCTGCACATCTTGGGTCTGAATTTTGGCGTGCCTCGCCGAACGATGATTGGGGTGGCGGCCTACGCGTCTGATGCCTGGAACCCAATGCTTATTGAAGCGGCGATTGGCGGTATTATCCTGGGTATTAGCGGTTTGCTGTTCTATTCGAACATGATCGGGACTGTTTTATCAAAGAAACGGTTGGAAGCGCCTATCGAAATGCCTGTGGCCGAAGCCTACGACGACCACCCGGCTCCGGCCTGGCTGGACAATTGGAAGCCCTGGCTGGCCATCACCGTTATTTTGATTCTTGTGGCTTACGGACCGATCTTGTTCGATATGATTGCCAATGCCAACATGACTTCGCCTGGTTTTAAGGTGTGGTAGGGCTGGATTTATTAGTTAGAGACAGAGGTTTTTGCCTGGTACGCAAGGTGCAGACCCACGTGGGATGGCTACCATCGAACTTTGTGTTGCGGTATAATCTCTGTCTTCTTAATAATTCGAATAGGCATCGAACAAATTAATCAGCCATGGGTGTCATGGACTGGAGGGGGAAGCCTGTTTAACAAGCCTCTTCTCCTGGCTAAGCCTTGGTTGGCGTTAAGCAATTTGGTTTGTTTGTGTTGCCATTCAAAGTTTATGTTAAATGGAGGTAGAATCAATGCGTAAGTTTTTGATGATTTTGGTTTTGGTTTTGGCTTTGTCACTGGTGTTGGCTGCATGTGGCGGCGGTGACGACGCGAGTAGTGAAACAGCTTCGGTTGGTGTTGTCGGCAATCCGGCTCGTGGACAAAAACTGTATGAGCAAACCACGATTGGGACGGCGAGTTCGCCAGGTTGTGTGACCTGCCATTCTATGGAACCAGATGTTGTGTTGGTTGGCCCATCGCATGCGGGTGTTGGCACCCGCGCCGCGACGTATGTTGAAGGTATGTCGGCCGAAGAATATCTGCACGAGTCGATTGTTATGCCTGACGCGCACATCGTGGATGGGTTTACCCCGGGCGTGATGTACCAAAACTTTGGCGCCGAGTTGAATGATCAGGAGATCGCCGACCTGGTTGCTTATTTACTGACGCTGAAATAGCGGGAAGCTGGTTTTTTAGGTTTTAATTTAAATGTGGCTTTGTGATTTGGAGCATTGGCTTTCGTCACAGAGCCACATTTTTATTTGGTTGGAACAGGTGTGCCTTGCTGCTGTCAGGCTTTGGTGGTAGTGGGATGGTGTAGGGAGCTGGTCGAATAATGTCGATACGAAGGAAAAAACAGGAAGCAGAGGTTTTGCCTGGCGCAGATCCGGAAAGCGATTGTCAGACACCGATTGGAGACCCCGTGTTGGTTGAAGAGGTTGTGGCTGATCTGGCGGATCACGATGAGGAGCATGAACATGATGTGACTTGGGGGGCGATTGGGGAGAGGGTGGAGAACGGCCGTTCCGCTCACACGCTGTCTCATTGGCTGCCGCAACAAACAACCTGGGCGCATTGGTTAGAAAAAGCCGCTCTGGCGGTCGAAAAACCGGTCAACCGCCTCGTTGGCAGCCTGCGCTTCAACCCCTTTTATCACACAGGAACCATTGCCTTTTTCTTGCTGCTCATTGTTGGGCTGACCGGAATTTATCTCTTCATGTTTTTCCAGTACGGCTACGACCTGTCCTACAATGCCGTAGCCCGCATCGAAGGCCAGTTTATTGGCCGAACCATTCGCGCCGTCCATCGGTACGCTTCCGGCGCGTTGGTGATCACCACTTTGTTACACGCTTATCGCACGCTTTTTATGGAGCGTTTTCGCGGACCGCGCTGGCTGGCCTGGGTCACCGGCATCGTTATGACTGTGTTCTTGTGGGCGGCCGGCGTTACCGGCTATTGGCTTATTTGGGATGAGCGGGCGCAGGCCATTTCCGACGGGTTTGTGGGGTTTTTGCAGCGGTTTACCTCCTGGGGACCTGTGTTGTTTATTCGTTTGATCCAGGCAGAGTTGGCGCAAAATACCTGGTGGATTATTGGGCTGGTAATGGCTGTTCATTTGCTGTTGTTTATTGTGACGGCCGTTTTCTTCTGGCTGCACATCAAACGCCTCAGCCGCGCCCGGTGGCTGCCTGATTCCCAATGGACCGCGGGACTGGGCGTTGTCTTGCTGCTGGGAGCCATTATCTTTCCTTTGGGTATGCTGCCCCAGGCCAACACATCACAACTCCCTGGTTCCCTGACCATCGACCCCATTTTCTTGTTTTATTTGCCAACCGTTGGTTCTGTGGCAGGTATTGTTTTATGGGCGTCGCTGGCCGTCGTCACGCTCATTGGTCTTGTGTTACCCTGGATTTCGAAAGGTAAAAAAGCCGAACCGCTGCCCAAAGTTCACATCATCAAAGACCGCTGTACCGGCTGTACCAAGTGTGCGTTAGACTGCCCCTATGGCGCCATTCAAATGGTGGAGCGCCATGACGACAAACCGCACAAATTTATTGCCATCGAAGACCCCAGTTTGTGCGTTTCTTGCGGCATTTGCGTGGGGTCTTGTGATGGCGTTGCTGTGACGATGGGTCAGGATTCGCCGGAAATTTTGTGGGATACGGTTGCTTCAAAGTTGGCTTTTGCCCGTGCGAAAGCGCCAGAGGGGCAGGTGAAGGTGATTTTTACCTGCGAACGACATGCCGCCCATGGCGCCAAACCATTTTTGACCGAAAATGCGCCCATTCAAGCCGATCAGGCGGTGGAAGTGATTACCCTGCCGTGCGTGGGCACAGCCCCGCCCGATTTGCTGGTGCGTACGTTGAATGCTGGGGCAACGGCCGTGCAAGTTGTTGGCTGCCCGCCGGATGATTGCACTAACCGCGAGGGCAACGTATGGACAGAACAACGATTGGTCCGCGAGCGAGTTCCCCGCCTGAAACGCGCCTATGCCAATGCGCCCATCATGGCCGCCTGGCTGCCGCCTAATGATTTTGCTCAGGCCATTGAGATGAAACCGCTAACGGCCGTCAACCCCGAAACCGGCGCCGAAGAACCGGACTACCTTAACAGCCGGCGTATGTTTTTACCGTTCACCTGGCGCAATATTGCTACGGCGTTTGCCTTACTGGCTTTCGTCATGCTTATCCAAATTTTTATAACCGATTTGCCTTTTCAGCCGCAAACGGCGCAGGCGTCCATTTCGCAGTGGACGTTGGCCGATCCAACTGCCTACCTGGGCAGTTTGCAGCTTGTGCCTGGAGCCAGCGGGCAGTTAAAGCTGTTGATTGATGGCAAAGTGGTTCAAACGCGCCCAATCACGGCGGCCGTTTTCCCCGATGGCTCTCTGTCCCCTGTCTTGCAGGCGGTGGCGGGCGGCGAGCACCATGTGCAGCTGCGCTATGTGGATGAGGTGGCGCGGGCGTCGTTGGTTTTGTATGAGGATACGGCCGTATTCGCCCCCGGCCACGTCTTACGCCTCGACTTTCAGCCAGCCACCGCCTCCAATTAATTTTGGCAGGTATTTGAATAGCTGCGTTGTCTGAAAAAACCGCGTTCCACCAAAAGGTTAGAACGCGGTTGCCGGCTTCTAGGATTGATGGCAACCTGACGGCCTTGCAAGCCCGTCAGGTTTTTTTGATCGACTTGATCGGTTAACGAGTGCCGCTGATGATGGCACGACTACCGCCACCGCCACGGCTCAAAATGCGAATATCGATATAGGTCAGGTCGTTTTCAGGCACGAGAACGGCCGTTCCCCCACCACTGTCGCCGCCTTCAGCTAGCGTTTCTGTTTCCAGCGGCACAATGATCTCGGTTTCTTCATTAAAGAAGGTGTTCTGTCCCACTGACCCACACACAGCGTCCAGGCTAAACGTATCTTAGATTTCCATTGATCGGTTCAGGCAGGGGTGAAAATGAGCATCGGTATTTTTAGCGCAAGCGATCAGTTTCTTTGCCAGCCAGAAATAGGGAAACTGGCAGCCTGGCGGCCATGTACAGAATACAACCAGCGTTTCCTATTTTAACGATGTAAAGCTGCTGTTTGATCTCCGATTTGATGGTGAAGTATCATCAATTGATGATGTACAGCTTCCGATAATGGGTCTGTAGCCAGGTACAGGCGAGCTGTTTCGATGGCCGCATGCGTATTTTGCGGCCATCGACAACTAGAATTACCCGCGTCTTGCCGTCGTGGAATATTCAGAAGACGGCCGTTCCACATCACCCGTGGCGGCCCAAGCATGTGAATACACAGCCTGTCTTGGACACAACTTTCGTCACCTGATGGAATTGGTTCCCCCATGATGATTCCCCTTTCACCAATGGATGCCGGCGTTTCATATTCTACTGGCAGGGTACAGAGGAATCAGGAGGTTTGTCAATTATTTGGGGAAACGGCCGTGCGCCCCAGTATCGATCATTTCCCAAAGAAGCGAGAAGGTGCCCGGAACATGGCTATTAGCTCTGTTGTGCAATAGCACCCGGATAGTATGCCTCCATGCACTCCGGGCACATGCCATGCGTAAATTCAGCCTCGGAATGGTCACGCACATAAACCGCCACATCCTGCCAATAACCCTGGTCATCACGAATTTTCTTACAATTGGCGCAGATAGGCAGCAGTCCCGACAACGTTTTTACCTCCCCCAAAGTTGTTTGCAGCCGATTGATCAGCTCTTCTCGTTCGGTCTCCATCTTTTTGCGCGCCGTAATGTTTCGCAGGATGATCAGCTTCCCTTGTTCCTTGCCCCGGCTATCCTGCAACGAGATAACCCGGATATTCAAATATTCAGCAGAGCTGTTTGGTATTTGAATTTCTTGCTCGATTGTCCGATCATCCTCGGATGTGGCTTGTAATTGTGACCATTCCGGTAATATCGCCTCTACCTTCTGCCCGATGATTGCTGATATTTCCAAATTCAGCAGTCTCGTCAGGGCTGGATTAACATCAACCACTCTGTTTTGTTTGTCCACCACCAGGATGCTATCTTTCATATTTTCAACAAGTTTGTCGCGCGCCACCGGGACCACATCTAAAAACCGATACAGGAACAGGTTAATGGCTATCAGGGTTCCGGAAAGCGAGAAGGCGATAGGAGTTAAGTCCAGCGCTGGCCAGGGGTTCAAATTGGCAAAGCTAACGATGTTTGATACCCAGGGAATAGATGTGGCCAGCAGAACAGGCAAAATCTGGCGGCGGTATAAGCCTTGTGAAGCAAAAAAACTTCGAATGAGCAAAATGATCACAAATAAACTGAGGCTATAAGCAAAGACCACATTTACCCAAAACCACGGCCCACCGGCAAAGATGGAGCTGTCAACTGTATTTTGTGTATTGCCAAAAAATAGTCCATGCCATGAATCTGTCAAGAGGATGAGGATTGTCAGAATGGGTTCGATGATCAACAAAGCCCACACAGGGCTGGTCAGCCATTTTTCCCGGTGGGTAAATTGCAGTGTAAAAACCAGTAGAGCGGGGGATAGCGCTACCACACCCAAATAAGTGGCGTTTAGCCAGAATTGTCGGGATGGCGCGAAGTTAGCCCAAAACAAGGCATACGTACCGCTCCACCAGGCAGTGGCAATCATGTACACGATCAACGCTCGGCCGCCTGGAGCGGTGCGCCGCCGCCAAAGAGCGACCGCAACGGCCGTGCAAATCAAAGCGACAACCAGCAAGATGGTGCTGTAAAAGCTGTCTTGTTCGTTCATAATGTGGTTTTGTGTCCTTGCCCTGAGCTTCTGCTAAAAAGTAGAGGTCTGTCTAAATTTTGTTGGTTGGGCTTTGTTTTGTGGTGGTGTAGACAGCCGAAGCCTGAATTTACGCTTGTAATTTTAGCAGGCTTTTGATGTTTCGGTTAGATTGACACGATTGCTTTTCTGGTTACAATTTATTTCGTTAACTAAATATTAGTTGACGAAATATTCTTAAACGAAAGAGATGGCGCCGTGATGGATGAAGACGATAGTTTCTTGCCCGATGAACCTTTTTCTGACCAGGTATTTCATCGGTTTCTAGCCCTAATGCGCCAAAAGCGCCAGTATGCCCGCCAGATTGAAACCGAACAGGGTATCAAGCCGCGAGATTTTTCTGTTCTACGCTTTTTATTGGAAGTGGGTCCGGCGACGGTGGGCCAGATACAAACCTTTCTTCACCACAGCCCCAGCACCACGTCCACGCTGGTGGCCCAACTGGAAGAGTCCGGCTATGTCACCCGCAGCCGTTCAGGAACCGACAACCGGGTGGTGATTGTGTCGCTCACGGCCGTTGGGCTGCAAATTGCCGAACAGGCTCCCTTTGGCGGTTTGCCGCTGCTGCGGCGGCGCTTGAGCCGCCTGACAGAAGAGCGGTTGGGCGAAATTGATTCTGTCTTGGCGGAATTGATGCAGCTCATGGAGAGTGACGCATTATGAAGGCGCTGAAACGAGTTCTGCCATTTTTACGGCCGTATACCTGGATCGCCTTCTTCATGCTGGTCACCACCGTCCTGCCCGTGGTCATGGAATTGATCGTGCCGCGCGCCCTGCGCACTGTCATCGACCAGGGCATCACCCCCGGCGACATGGCCGCCATCTGGCGCGGCTCGGCGGTAATGCTGGTAACGGCCGTCATTGGCGCCATCGCCACGCTGGGGCAGGGTTACTGCCGCGCCGAACTTTCACAAGGGCTGGCCTACGATTTGCGCAACAAACTCTTCGCCCACATCCAGACCTTCTCCTTTGCCAATCTCGACCAGATGCAGACCGGCCAGCTCATGACCCGCCTCTCCAGCGACGTGGACATGGTGCGCATGTTTTTCAGCGCCGGGTTGGCGCTGCTGCTGCGCGCCATTCTCATGATTACCGGCAGCGTGGTGTTGATGGCCATCATCGACTGGCAGTTGACGCTGGTGATGGCTGTGCTGCTGCCGCTGGCCGGCGTGGTCATCGCCGTGGTGATGCGCCTGGCGCAGCCGTTGTTTGTGGTGGTGCAGCAAAAATTGGGCGCGCTGAACACCATCGTGCAGGAAAATCTGGCCGGGGTGCAGGTGGTGAAGGCGTTTGTACGCGAACGGTATGAAATCGGCCGTTTCCAGCGTTTTAACGACGATTACATGACGCAAAATATCACCGTCGGTCAGTTGATGGCTGTAGCCCTGCCCGCGCTGACCATTCTGACCAACCTCGGACTGGTAGCTGTCATCTGGTTTGGCGGGCAGGCGGCCATTACCGGCCGCCTGTCGGTAGGGCAGCTGATCGCCTTTAACAATTACTTGATGATTGGTATGGCCCCGCTGATGCTGCTAGGCAACATGCTGACGATGGTCTCGCGGGCGGACGCTTCGGCGGGGCGGTTGTGGGAGGTGGTGGATACGGAGCCGGCGGTGCAAACGGCCGTTTCCCCCCACACCAGCGTCACCCTTCAGGGCGCGATCACTTTCAACCACGTTTCCTTCCACTATAACGGCGGAACCGAGGAGTTGCAGGCCGCCTCAGAGAACGATCCGCCAAGCTCTCCGCGTTCTCCGCGCCCTCCGCGGTTCATTCCGGCTAATGGCAACGGCCGTTCCGGCGGCCAGGATGTACTCAATGATGTCAGCTTTACGGCGCAGCCGGGGCAGCGCATCGCCCTGCTCGGCGCGACCGGCTCCGGCAAGAGCAGCCTGGTCAACCTGATCCCCCGCTTTTACGATGCCCACCAGGGCCGCATCACCATCGACGGCGTGGACGTGCGCGACTGGGAGCCGGAGGCGCTGCGCAAGCACATTGGCGTGGTCTTGCAGCAGTCCACCCTGTTTAGCGGCACGGTGCGCGAGAATATCGCTTACGGCCGTCCCACCGCCACCCTGGATGAAGTGATCGCCGCCGCCCAGGCCGCCCAGGCCCACGACTTCATAAGCGCCCTGCCGGAAGGCTACGACAGTTGGGTGGAGGAGCGCGGCGCGAATTTTTCCGGTGGGCAGAAGCAGCGCATTGCCATCGCCCGCGCCCTGCTCGTCCGGCCCGGCATCCTCATCCTCGACGACAGCACCAGCGCCGTGGATATGGAGACCGAGGCCAAAATCAAGGCCGCGCTGGATGAGTTGATGAGCCACACCACCACCTTCATCGTCGCCCAACGCATCAACAGCGTGCTGAATGCTGACAAAATCCTGGTGCTGGATCGCGGCCGTATCACCGCCGCCGGCACACACCAGGAACTGCTCGCCAGCAGCCCGATTTATCAGGAAATCTATCATTCTCAGTTAGGAAGGGATTAGGGGCTGGGGACTGGGGATTGGGGAAGAAAGCCCCAGTCCCTAACCCCTAATCCCCATCCCCAAAAATTATGACCAAACAAGACAGTAATCCCCCTCGTGTACGGCTCGGTTATGGCGGCGGGATGCGCCTGACCGGGGAGAGTGCGCGCAATACGCGGCAAACGGTGCAGCGGCTGCTGTGGTACGCACGGCCGTATACCCCCCAACTCCTCATCGTCGCTTTATTCGTCATCGTCAGCACGGCCGCTGGCCTGATTGGCCCGATTTTGTTCGGCCGGGCCATCGACCAGTTTGTTATGCCCAAAGATTTGGTCGGACTGGGCCGTCTGGCTTTGATCATGCTGGGCGTCTACCTGCTTGGTGGGCTGGCCTCTATCGTGCAGGGCATTTTGATGGTCGGCGTGGGGCAGCGGCTCATTGCCGACGTGCGCGCCGAGCTGTTCAATCATTTGCAATGGCTGTCGATGGCCTACCACGACCAGCACAAAGTTGGCGACCTGATGAGCCGCGTGACCAACGATACGGAAGCGATCAACAGCATCCTCTCCAACGGCCTGATCGAATTCACGAGCAACATCCTGCTGCTGGGCGGCATTATGGTCGCCATGTTTTTGCTCAACTGGCCCCTGGCGATTGGCACGCTGATTTTGCTGCCGCTGATGCTCGCTATCACCTCGCTGGTAACGCGCCGCAGCCGGGTGGCTTTCCGGCAGGTGCAGCGCAATCTGGGGGCGATGAACGCCGTCATGGAGGAAAACATCAGCGGGATTCGCGTGGTACAGGCGTTTGCCCGCGCCAGCGACACCCAGGCGCAGTTCGTGGCGGCCAACGCCGCCAACCGCCAATCGGGCACCAAGGCCGACATCATCACCGCCGCCCTGGGGCCAATGTTTACCACGATGAGCACGATCACCATTGCCGCGACGGCGCTGCTGGGCGGCTGGCTGGCGCTGCGCGACGTGGTGACGGTGGGCGTGATTGCCACGTTTGTGGTCTACATCATGAACTTTTTCCGGCCGATGCGGGCCATTGCCATGCTGTACAACAGTTTGCAGGCGGCGCTGGCCGGGGCAGAGCGCATTTTTGAGGTGTTGGATGAGGAAACGGCCGTGCCCGACGCCCCCGACGCCCAACCCTTAGCCATCCAGGGTCTGGTCGAATTCGACGACGTGACCTTCAGCTACAAGCCCGGCAAACCGGTGCTCACCCACGTCAGCCTGACGGCCCATCCCGGTGAAACGGTAGCCCTGGTTGGCCCGACCGGCGCGGGCAAAACGACGATCATCAACCTGCTCAGCCGCTTTTACGATGTGGATTCGGGCGCGATTGCCATTGACGGGCAGGATATTCGCAGCGTGCAGCAGGCGTCCATTCGTGAGCAGTTGGGCATTGTACTGCAAGATACGTTCCTGTTTTCCGACACGGTGATGGAGAATATTCGTTACGGCCGTCTACAAGCCACCGACGACGAGGTGATTGCCGCCGCCAGGCTGGCGAACGCTGACTGGTTCATTCGCCGCCTGCCGCACGGCTACCAGGAACCGGTGTCGGAGCAGGGACACAACTTCAGCCAGGGGCAGCGGCAGCTTCTGGCTATCGCCCGCGCCATCCTGGCCGATCCGCGCATCCTCATTCTGGATGAGGCGACGAGCAGCGTAGACACACGCACGGAAATGCAAATTCAGGAGGCGCTGCTGCGCCTGATGGAAGGACGCACGGCCTTTGTCATTGCCCACCGCCTGAGCACCATTCGAGAGGCGGATCAGGTGTTGGTGATTAACGACGGCCGTATCATCGAACGCGGCAACCACGACTCACTGCTGGAACAACAAGGATTTTATTACAATTTGTATATGAGCCAGTTTAAGCATGTGGAAACGG
>JAGOMA010000050.1 GCA_017993775.1 Chloroflexota bacterium
TCCTAAAATGGCTAAGCGCGCCAGTTTAATGGTGGAACAAAGCGTGCGCGCTTACATTGAGCGTAACGCCGAGCTGGCCTATGAAGTCATCAGACGAGATGATAAGCTGGATAAGCATTACCAACAGCTTTATCTGGGCGCTTTGGGACAAATGAAAGAAGACCCTCAATATATTCGGCGGGCAACCTTTTTGCTGTGGATTGGGCACAATTTGGAGCGAATGGGGGATCGGGCATTAAACATGGCCGAACGGGTTATTTTTATGATCACCAGCGAATTTGTGGAAAACCTGGATGACATCGACGATTTTGGGGATTTAGAAGAGCATACGATCGGCTAAACGATGAAAATGTAGACGGCCGTTTCACCCCAAAAAACGGCCGTTTATGCCCCATCCATAAAATCCCGTTTGACAAGCACCAATTATCCATTAGAATTTCCTTGGTATTTTAGTACCAACGGCGAGGAGGTGATTGCTAAATCAAATTAAAATCGTAAAAAATTTTGTACTTACCGTAAAAATTCCCCCCACTGAAAGTAAATAGTTAAAGCTCTATAGAACCCATCATCAACGAGTTGTGCAGATGATAGTTAACCTTAGGAGGAGAAAACATGAAACGAGCAACTCTCTTGGTATTGTTATCCTTATTGTTGGCCCTGTTCCTGGTTGCCTGTGGTGGCAGTGAAGGCAGCGAATCGGCTGCTACCGAAGCCAACGAATCCGCCTCAACCTCGGAAACGGCCGTTGAAGCCCCCGCCGACGCCGGCGCAACCTGTACCGACGCCATCGGCTGTGTAGAAGTCGCCCCCGGCGATCCGATTATGCTGGCATCCTCTCTGGTCGTTTCCGGCCCCAACACGGAACTCGGCCTGGATTCCCAGTACGGCGTCGAAATCGCCATCGATCTTCGCGGTGAAATTATGGGACACGCCATCGAATTGCAGCCCGAAGATGACGGCTGCAGCGCCGAAGGCGGCCAAACCTCCGCGCAGAAAATCGTCTCTAACCCGCAGATCGTCGCCATCATCGGCACCAGCTGCTCTGGCGCGGGTGTGCCCGCCGCCAAGATCATCTCCGATGCCGGGTATGCCATGGTTTCCCCATCCAACACCTCCCCGTCGCTGACCGATCCGGCGCTGCATGAGGCTGGTTATCTGCGTACCGCCCACAACGACAAAATTCAAGGCGCGGCGATGGCCGAGTTTGCCTACAACGAACTGGGCGTTCGCAAAGCTGCCGTTATCCACGACGGCGACCCCTACACCGAAGGTTTAGCCACGGTCTTCTCAGATTCCTTCAAAGCTTTGGGCGGCGAAATCGTTGCTTTTGAGGCTGAAGCTGCCGACGCGACCAACGTCGAACCGCTGTTAACCTCTATTGCGGCGTCTGGCCCTGAGTTCATTTACTTCCCGGTATTTATTCCCCTGGGTTCCCTGCTCACCAACAGCGCGGCCAATATCGAAGGCCTCAAAGGCGTCGTTTTGGCTGGCGCAGATGGCATCCAGTCCCCCAGCTTCCTGGAAAATACCGTTGGAACCTCTGAAGGCATGTATGCCTCTGGCCCGGACCTGAGCTTCAGCAATGCGTTCTACACCGACACCTTCTTGCCCGCGTATATGGAAAAAGCAGGCACCGAACCGACTGCGCCGTTCCATGCTCATGCGTTTGACGCCACGAACATGGTTTTGGACGCCATCGAAAAGGTCGCCCAGCAAGGCGCTGATGGCACGTTGTTGATCGGCCGTCAGGCTCTGCGCGATGCTTTGTTTGCCACATCGGGCATGGAAGGCATCACCGGCACCATCACTTGCGATGAGTATGGTGACTGCGCCGACCCGCAAATTTCCGTAAGCCAGGTACAAAGCGGCGAGTTTGTTCGTATTTGGCCGGAAAAATAAGGTAAGCAGCTTGTTGATAAGTAAGCTGTGATTCATAGTTTGTAGGGATAGGCTCCGGCAATGCCCGGAGCCTATCTTTATCATTTTGTTGGTATCTTGTACCATCTAGGGCTTTGGCCGCACCCCCATTGGAGCGAGAGCGTATGTCCCAACGATTCAAAGAGATAGATTTCATCGGCGTCTTTTTATGGGTGTTTCGAGCCGTTATTATCGTGTTGGTTATTTATGGCACGGTGGCTAAGCTGTTTTTGGGTGTGGGAAATACGTACACAGTCGAGACCTGGATCGACTTTTTTATTTCCGGATTATCTCAAGGTAGCTTGTATGCCCTAATTGCTCTCGGGTATACGATGGTGTATGGCATTTTGTTCATGATCAACTTCGCCCATGGCGAATTTTTCATGTCGGGAGCCATCACATCTACGGTTTTAGTGGCGACGTATTTAAGCGCATCCGGTTTTATGGATTCGCAACCAGTCATTAGTTTGTTGGTGATTACGGCCGTTGCCATTACCACCTCCATCAGCGTCGCCTTACTCACAGAGCGCATTGCTTATCGCCCACTGCGCCGCGCTCCGCGTCTGGTTCCCCTTATTACCGCTATCGGTGCGTCTTTTTTCTGGCAATATTTTTTCCGAGGACTGTTTGGCTCCGCGCTCATCCCTTTTCCTGTGCCTGAAGCATTACAGGGGCGTTGGACAATTTTAGGTCTGGAATTTTTAAGAACCCGCGTCGTGGTCATGGCCACAACCATCATCGCTCTGGTTTCGCTGTACTTATTTATCCAGCGGACCAAAACCGGCAAAGCCATCCGCGCCGTCGCTGAAGACAAAGACGTGGCTGCGCTGATGGGCATCAACGTAGACCGTACCGTTTCCATCACTTTTGCCATTGGCGCGGCCATGGCGGGTGTTGCCGGCGTCTTGTGGGGGCTGGTCTTCCGTCAGGTTCACTTTTATATGGGCTTTGTGCCGGGGATTAAGGCGTTTACGGCCGCTGTTTTTGGTGGGATTGGCAGCATTCCTGGGGCAGCTTTGGGCGGTTTGCTTCTGGGCGTGATTGAAGCGGTAGGACCACCACTGTTTTTGGAGGGGCTGGGCATCGCCGGCGCGCATCAATTGAAGGATGTTATTGCCTTTACGATGTTGGTCTTGGTGCTTATTTTCCGTCCGCAAGGCCTTATTGGTGAAAAGTTGGCCGAGAAGAAGGCATAATAGGAGCGACGCATGGCCCAAACAGCAAATTTCAGTAAAGCAGTTCGCCTTGGCCTTATCGCCGGGATTGTTGCCTTGAGTGTGAGCGCCATCGGCATGGTGCAGACGTTTGATGTGCGTGACATCATTACCGGCGTTTTGACCTTGGGGCAGTTGTTATTATTTAGCACGGCGTTGATTGCGGGCTATTTTTCCTGGCAGAAAGGGGAAGGCGTGTCGCCGGTTGGGGCAATTTTGCGAGGTTTGGTAGCCGGATTGTTAACGGCCGTTCCCCCCATCGCCCTCATCTTCCTGACAATCATCTGGCCCGGCATCCGCAACTCCTTTGTCAACGTCTCGGCCGATCTCATTGAGATCCTTACGTTTGGTCAAACCCCTGTCGTCGGCAGCTTGATGTTGTTGGTCGTCATGGGTGTGTTGGGTGTCATCGGCGCAGCCTTTGATCTGCTGCCAAGACGCATCCAGAAGCCGCTGTTTAGCGGGTTGTTGTGGACGTTGGTCATTGGCCTGTTGTCGGAGATTTTGCTGCTGATATTACGGCCGTATACCCCCCGCGCCGTGCTCAACTTTTTGTTTGGCGCTAAAGGGATTACACCGATAACGGCCGTCATCATCTTCGTTCTCGCCGTCAGCATCAGCGCCTGGTGGGATGCTCAGGGCAAACAAGCCATGCAGCATCGCCGCGCTGAAATGGCCCCGGCCAAAGCCAAACAACTGCGCCGCCTCAACATCGGCTTGGGCGTCGCTTTTGTCCTCATCCTCCCCGTCATCATGGGCACCTACCTCACCGAAGTCGCCGACATCGTGGGCACATTCATCCTCATGGGGTTAGGCCTGAACATCGTCGTCGGCTTCGCCGGTTTGCTCGACCTCGGTTACGTGGCTTTCTTTGCCATTGGCGCGTATGTCATGGGGCTGCTCACCACTCAAGGTGATTTAGGCATCGGCGGTCTTTCGTTTTGGGCGGCATTGCCGTTCAGCGTATTAGCCGCCACCCTCGCCGGCATCATCCTGGGCGTGCCCGTCTTACGAATGCGCGGCGACTATCTGGCTATTGTCACCCTGGGCTTCGGCGAAATCATTCGCGTCCTCGTCGTTTCTGACCTGTTAAAACCATACATTGGCGGCGCTCAAGGCATTCTCCAAATTGGCAAACCACAGGCCATGGGTTTTGTCTTTGTCCAGCCAGAGCACTATTACTACCTGATCTTGGCCGGCTGTTTGCTGGCCGTCTTCGTTTCCTGGCGGTTCCGAGATGCGCGTATTGGGCGGCGCTGGATGGCTCTGCGCGAAGATGAAGATGTGGCCGAAGCAATGGGTATTCGTTTGGTCAGCACCAAACTGATGGCCTTTGCCACCGGCGCGGCATTTTCTGGTCTGGCCGGAGCGATTTTTGCCTCCCGTCTCAGCTCTATTTTCCCGCACAGCTTCAATTTGCTCATCTCCATCAACGTATTAAGCCTCATCATTGTCGGCGGACTGGGCAGCTTGCCTGGCGTTGTCGTGGGCGCGTTGGTATTGGTGGGCCTGCCAGAACTGCTGCGCGAATTTGCCGAATATCGCATGTTGCTCTATGGCGCGCTGCTCATCGTCACCATGCTGCTTCGCCCTGAAGGTTTGTGGCCCTCGCCCATTCGTCGCCGCGAACTCCATGCGGCGGACATAGACCACAGGCCGGATGACTCTGAAGACGCAAAGTCGATGGCTTAGAGGATAAACCCATGACAAATATCCTGGAGACAACAAAAGTTGTAAAACGCTTCGGCGGTTTGGTGGCGGTGAGTGACCTCACGTTCAGCATTCCCCAAAGCTCAATCGTAAGCATTATCGGCCCCAATGGGGCGGGTAAAACCACCTTTTTTAACTGCATTACCGGCTTTTATAACATTGACGAAGGGGACATTGTGTTTAACGGCCGTTCCGTCAAAGGCCGCTCCCCTGATCAAATCGCCCGCCTGGGCATCTCGCGCACCTACCAAAATATCCGCCTCTTCAGTTCCATGTCCACTATCGAAAACATCCTCGTCGGTATGGAACCCCAACTCCACTCCAACTGGGTCGGCGCGCTGTTTCACACGCCCAAAACAGTCAAAGAGGAAAGAGAAGCCCTCTTAGAAGCCAATCGTTTGCTCGATTTTGTTGGGTTACGTGGCAAAGGGGACGATCTGGCCCGCAACTTGCCTTACGGCGACCAACGTCGCCTGGAAATAGCCAGGGCGCTGGCCAGCAAACCCAAACTGCTGCTGCTCGATGAACCCACGGCCGGGATGAACCCTCGCGAAACGGCCGAAACCACCGAATTTATCCAAAACCTGCGCGATGTCTTAGACATCACCGTCTTGCTCATCGAACACGATATGCGCGTCGTCATGGGTATTTCCGAGCATATTACCGTGCTGGATTACGGCAAGAAAATTGCCGAAGGCAAACCGGCGGAAATCCAAAGCAATCCGCAGGTGATCGAGGCGTATCTGGGGCGCGGCGCAGCCGCCAGCGCCACCATTGAAGTTTCTGTGTGACGGTAAAAGGAGTCGCCTAGATGGCCCTACTCGAAATCAATAATCTCCATGCCTACTACGGCAACATTCATGCCCTCAAAGGCATTTCGCTCACCGTTGAAGAAGGGGAAATCGTCTCGCTCATTGGCGGTAATGGCGCCGGCAAAACCACCACCCTGCGCTCTATTAGCGGCCTCATCCCGCCCAAACCAGGCGCTATCATCTTGGGTGGCGAAGATTTGAGCCAATACAAAGCCCACCACCTTGTCGGCAAAGGCGTGGCCATGGTTCCGGAAGGGCGCGGCGTTTTTGCCAAACTCACCGTGTTAGAAAACCTGGAAATGGGCGCTTTTCACCGCACCGACAAAGATGGCATTACCTCCGACCTGGAAAAAATCTACAAATTGTTTCCTCGTCTGGCGGAACGGAAAAAACAGCTTGCCGGCACGATGAGCGGCGGCGAGCAGCAGATGCTGGCCATGGGTCGCGCGATGATGTCTCGTCCCAATCTGCTGTTGTTAGATGAGCCGTCGATGGGGTTGGCGCCTGTATTGGTGGAAGCTATTTTTGATACAGTTACCGAAATTAACAAAACCGGCACAACGGTCTTGTTGGTAGAGCAAAATGCGCACATGGCTTTGCAGGTTGCCCATCGCGGCTATGTGCTGCAAACAGGGGCCATTGTTCTGAGCGATTCGGCCAAAGAGCTGCAAAGAAACCCCATGGTTCAGAAAGCTTATCTGGGAATTGAATAACGGCCGTCGGCAAATTCTTACTCTTTCAGCCGTTTTTTGATCCGAGGTTAAACGTGGTGCGCCATCTGCGCATCACGTTTAACAGAGCCATACCCTCCACTTCATGATTTCCCCAAGACTGCGGATTTCACATGCGATACATGCCCGACTCGCTTTTGGCTGGCTGATCGTCTTGTGCTGCCTTTTGGCGGCCTGTGATCAGGATAACCTCACATGCGTGGATCCGCTAGGGTGTATCGAAATAAAAGAAGACGAACCTATTCCTCTGGCGGTGCTGGCCGTTTTGTCCGGGGATGCGTCTTATTTGGGCGATGAGGTGGTGGAGGGCGTTGAAATCGCCCTCAGCGACCAGGGCGGCGGCCTATTTGACCATCCGCTTCAACTGCATGTTGTGGATTCTGGCTGCCAGACGGACGAAGCCCGCGCGGAATTAGAAGCGCTGCTTACCGAGCAGCCAAACCTGGTAGGGCTGATTGGCCCGGTTTGCACGGCCGTTGCCGAAGCAACCCTTCCGGTGGTTAATCAGGCCGGATTGGTCATGATCTCGCCGGCGAACACGGCCGTTTCCCTCACCAGGCCCCCATCAGAAACCGGCGGCCTCTGGCAGCCAGGGTACTATCGCACCGCGCCGCCCAATACACGCCAGGCCCAAATCGCCGCCGATTTTGCCGCCCAATTCCTCAACGCCCGTACGGCAGCCATCATCTATGCCGACAATGCACAGGCCCAAGAGCTAGCCGACGCGTTTTTACGCTCATTTCGGCAGTCCGGCGGAGCCGTTACCTTCCAGGGCAGTATCCCGGCGGGCGCGACTGACCTGACAGACCTGTTGGTTGGCGCAATGTCTAGCTCGCCGGATGTCTTGTATTTGCCGGTTATGGAGCCAGACGGCAATCTCATTGTCAATGCCCTGTCGCGCCTTACCGGCAACAACGATTCGGTTTTACTGGGCGGGACGGGGCTGTTTGTCCCCACGTTCCCCGTAAGTGTTGGTTCGTCGGCGGTGGATGGGATGTACGTCGTGGGTCCGGCAGTCATCGGAACAGAGGCCGACGCTTTGCGCGCCGCCTGGCGAGATCGCTTTAGCGCTGCGCCGGCTGGTCCGTTTTATGGCCAGACTTATGACGCGGCCAACCTGCTGCTGGCGGCGATAGAGCAAGTGGCCCAATCTGGACGTAACGGCCGTTTGCTGATTGGTCGGCAGGCTTTGCGAGACGCCCTGACCCAAACAGCCGCCTTTTCCGGCGTGACCGGCAGCCTGACTTGCTCGCCCTATGGCGATTGCGCGGCGGAAACGGCCGTGGGCGTTTACCGCCTCTCCATCGCCCAAATCAACGGCGATACGTGGCCGCCCGAGTTGGTCTGGACGACTGAATAAACGCTCAACCTCCGGCAGATTCCTTTGCCCGATCTTCCCGGAGGCCTATTTTTGACAGGAGGCTTGATGAAAATTCGTTTTCTCTCTGCGCAAGATGTGCGCCGCGCGCTGCCCATGTCCCAGGCTGTTGCCGGCATGAAAGCTGCATTTGCCAGCGTTTCCACCGGACAGGCGGTTATGCCCCTGCGTTCGCATGTCCGCATTGCCGACCGGCAGGGCACGACTTTGGTCATGCCCGCCTACCTGCCGGATGAATCCGCGCCCTCGTTGGCCGTTAAAGTTGTCTCGGTCTTTCCGCAAAACGCGCAGCGCGGCGAACCGGTCATTTATGGGCTGGTGATGGCGCTTGATGCGGCTACAGGACGGCCGTTAGCCATCATGGAAGGCAGTTCGCTCACGGCCATTCGCACCGGCGCGGCTTCCGGTGCGGCCACCGACGTATTAGCCAGAGAGGATACGGCCGTCGCCGCCATTTTCGGCAGCGGCGTGCAGGCGCGCACACAGTTGGAAGCCGTCTGCACCGTGCGCGCCATCCGCGAGGTGCGCATTTTCAGCCTGGTTCCCCAACAAGCCATCGCCCTGGCCGCCGAAATGGCCGGCCAGGGACCAATCCCGACAAATGTGCGGGTGGTGGATAAGCCGGAAACGGCCGTGCGTAACGCCGATGTTATTTGCACGGCCACCACGTCCAACACGCCGGTGTTTGATGGCCTTCACCTGACCCCTGGCGCGCATATCAACGGCGTTGGCGCCTATTTGCCCACCATGCAGGAGATAGATGTGGCGACTGTGCGCCGGGCGTTGGTAGTAGTAGATTCGAGAACGGCCGTTCTGGCCGAAGCCGGCGACCTGATCATCCCGCTGCAAAATGGCGATATCGCAGCCAGCCACATCCATGCCGAACTGGGTGAAATTGTGGCAGGTTTAAAACCGGGACGCACCGATCCGCAGCAAATTACATTTTTCAAATCGGTTGGGCTGGCGGCGCAAGATGCGGTTGCGGCGCGTATTGTCTTGCGCAACGCCCTGGCCGAAAATTTAGGAACGGAAGTGGAGTTATGAGCGAATTACCGGCCTCGACAGATATTGTGGTCATTGGCGGCGGGGTCATGGGAGCCAGCACGGCTTACCATCTGGCGCTGCGCGGGCAGAAAAACGTGGTGCTGCTGGAAAAGCAGCCCTTTTTTGGATTGGGCGCTACCGGACGCTGCGCCGGCGGCATTCGTTACCAGTTCAGCACGGAAATAAATGTGCGTTTGTCGCAAATCAGCCTGCCTATGCTGGAACGTTTTGAAGCGGAAACCGGGCAGGCGATTGATTTGCGTTGGCCGGGCTACCTGTTTTTGCTGACCAACGAGCGAGATGCGGCTGTTTTTCGGCACAATGTGGCCATGCAAAACCGGTTGGGCGTGCCCACGCAGTGGTTGGACGGCGACGAAGTGCGGCGGCGTGTGCCCCAACTGGCCGCCGACGATGTCCTGGCGGGCAGCTTTCATCCTGGTGATGGTTTGGCCGACCCCAACGGCGTGGTGGCCGGTTATATTGCCGCCGGGCGGCGGCTGGGCGTGCAAGCGTTTACCGACACGGCCGTTACCGGCATTGAAACCGGCGGCGGTCGCGTGACGGCCGTGCAGACCCCGAACGGCCGTATCGCCTGCCACACCATCGTCAACGCCGCCGGCCCCTGGGCTGGTGTGATCAGCGACATGGTCGGCGCGCCATTGCCTATCACCCCGCTGCGCCGCCAGATGCTCACCACCACGCCCATGCCCGGCATTCCGGCCGATTTTCCTTTCATCATTGATTTTGCCCGCAGCCTCTATTTTCACCGCGAAGGTGACGGCCTGCTCACCGGCATGTCGAACCCCACCGAGAAGCCGGGCTTCAACGAAAATGTTGACGACGCCTGGGAAGAAATCCACATGGAGGCGGCCGTGGCCCGCCTGCCACTGCTGGCGCACGCCGGGCGACTGTCTGGTTGGGCTGGCTTGTATGAGGTGACGCCGGACGCGCATCCTATTTTTGGCGCGGTTCCGCAGGTGACGGGTTATTACGTTGTGGGCGGTTTTTCCGGGCATGGCTTTATGCACGGCCCGGTGGCCGGGTTGCTGATGGCCGAGATTGTGCTAGACGGCCGTGCGACCACGTTAGATATTTCGATGCTAGATTACCGGCGGTTCGCCGAAGGGCGGCAAATTCGGGAATATAACGTGGTCTGATTTTCCCCCCGGCGAACAAATAGACTGTTAGCAAACCCGTAGCATTGTTCGCCCTGGTTTGCTCCCCCTATACCCCCTTGTTATACTCTCGCGCATGGTCAAATTGCGAAAACTTACCCTGCTTTTCCTGGCGCTGCTGATGGTTGTGCTGTTGACAGCCTGTGGCGATGATGGCGTAGAAACGGCCGTTACCCCGCTCCCGCCGACACCCACCAGCCAGCCGCAGCCAACGGCCGTTGCCGATACCCGCCCCAACCGCGACTTCATTGTCATCGCCACCGACGCGCCCAACCCGCCCTTCGCCGAATTCGACGAATTTGGCAATGTGGCGGGCTTTAACGAAAGCATTATGAGCAACATTGCTGTCGAGGGCGGCTTTGAATATGAATTTGTCATTACCCCTTACCAGGGCGTGTTGGAGGGTCTGGCCAACCAGGCCAGCCAGGAATTCGACGCTGTAATGCCGCCCGTGCCCATTCCGGAAACGCCACCCGAAGGCATTGCCTATACCAGCCCCTACCTGGAAGTAGGCCAGGATATGTTGGTACTGGCCGATGAAGCCGAAATTCAGAGCGTGGCCGACTTGCAGCCGGGCATCAAGGTGGGCGTTGTCCACAACAGCTATGGCGAGGTGACGGCGCTCAAAGAGCTTGCTTTGGCCGCGGAAGATGTGCAAGCCTACGATGCCACGACGCAGGCAGTGCAGGCGCTCATCGACCAGAACGTGCGGGTGGTGATTCTCGATAGTTACAGCGGCGAACATTTCGCCGAGACGTACCCGGAACAGCTCAAACTGGTGGGCGGCACAGGCAAGGCGGCCTGGATTAGCGGCCGTTCTTTTGGCATTGCCGTGGCCGCCGACAACACAGAATTACTGGACCGGCTGAACAAAGCCATCGCCCAGATGAAAGCGCAAAATGTCATCGAGCGCATGACGGTGATGCTGATTGCCGAGGAAAGCGATGTGCCGCTAGACCCTGGCGAGCCGCGCACGGGCACGCCAGCCAGCGAATTTGTTATCGGCATGGTGGGGCAGTTGACAGACATGGACCCGGCGATGCCGCCGGACCTCATCAACTGGGAAATGAAGATGAATACCATGAGCGGCCTGTATCGCTTCAATGCCGCCAATGAGCTCCAGCCGCTGCTGGCGGCCGGACCGCCGCAAATTTCTGACGACAAATTAGAATACACCATTGCCCTGCGGCAAGGGCTGCAATTCCCGGACGGCCGTGAGTTTACCGCCGCCGATGTGGTCTGGTCGGTGAGCCGCGCCCGGTTTGGTCGGGGCGGCTATCTGCTGAACAATTTCCTCAAGGACAGTGACGAAGATGGTTATGCCGACCCGGATGCGGTGCAGGCGGTGGACCCATTCATCGTGAAGTTTGTCCTGCAAGTGCCGACGGCTTATTTCCCCAGCATTTTGGCCACGCCGCCCTTCTTCCCCATCAGCCAGGATTGTTATGCGGAAACTGAAGACCTGACCAGCACATGCGGCGGGATTGGCCCCTACACCATCGTCAGTTGGGAGCCGGACAATATCCGCCTGAAGGCGAACCCGGAATGGCCCGGCGAACCGGCGGCCGCTTATGAGAATATCAAGGTGCGCTTTTATGAAAGCGCGGCCGAGATGTTGGTGTCGCTGGAGCAGTTTGGCTCCATCGACATGGCCTGGACAGGACTGCCATATGCCGATTTCGCCAATTTGCGCGGCATTGACGCCAACAGCGACGGTTTGGCTGATTTTCGCAGTTGGACAGGGCCGGCGATTTTTAAGAGTTACATGATCTTTGATCAGAAGCAGGAGCCGTGGACCCGGCGCAGCATTCGGGAAGCGGCGGCGCTGTCATTAGATCGGGAAGCATTGGCGGCGACGGTGTTTGGCGGCGAGCGCGCCCCGCTGCTCAGTCCGGTACCGGACGAAATTCCCGGGTTTGTGGCCGCGTTGCCGCCGCGCGATTTGGGCCGGGCGCAAACGCTGCTGCGCACAGAAGGGTACAGCGCGGAGAAACAGTTGGAGGTGACGTTGTGGTTTTTGAATGACGGCCGTTACTCCTCTCAGGAGCAGGCCTACGCCGAAGCCATCAAAGCCCAGCTAGAAGAAACCGGCATCTTCAAAGTGACGTTGGAAGGCGCCCCGTGGGAAACGTATCGCACGCAGATTGATACGTGTGGGTATCCGGCGTATTTGTTGGGCTGGCCCTCGCCCGGTCAGCCGGTAAATTACCTGGACATGACCGCCTGGACCGACTTTTTCCTGGAAAACACGACAGATACGTTCTGTTCCAACTATGAATCGACGCGAATGACGGAATTGGTGGCGCAGGCGCGGGCTGAACTGGATGATGTGGCCCGGTTGGCGCTGTATGGGCAGATTCAGCAGTTGTGGGCGACGGATTTGCCCACGCTCGATATCACGCAGACGCCGCGTCACGCCATCAGTTTATCTGATGTGGACAATGTGGCGATTGATGCGCTGGGGATGCTGCACTATGAGTTGTTGACAAAGGGTGGCAGTTAAAAAAAAGGCCGCAGCTGCGGCCTTTTTTTTAATTGGCTTGTTGTTTTTGTTCCATGCGTTTGGCGCGGGGGCCAACGACGCGTTCGTTGCCGGCGAGGATGCGCTTGAAGTTGGGGCGTAAGGCCCAGGCCACGGCCGCTGCGGTTATCACGCCGCCGATCAGGTACGCCGGAGTGGGGTCTATGTCCATGAAGTAACGCACGGCGAAAACGACGGTGATGATGATGGCCACGACCATCGAGGCCACGGAGGCCATGCCGACAGTTAGCATGAGCCCAACCCCGATGACGAAGACGATGGGAAAGATGGGCAGCCATACGGCCGTTGCCCAGCCTACATTTGGGCCAGTCCCCGCGCCGCCCTTAAACTTTAGGAAAACCGACCAATTGTGTCCCATGACGGCCATCATGCCGCCAAAGGCCGCAATCCACGGGAGCCAGGCTGGGTCGGCAGACCCGCCAAACAGCCATTGGGCAACCCACACAGAGACAGCGCCTTTTAAAAAGTCGCTTAAAGCTGTTAGCAGCCCGATGACCAAACCGGCGGCGCGGTAGGAGTTGGTGCCGCCCATGCGCCCGCTGCCTATGGTGCGGATGTCTTTGCCGGTTTTGGCTTTGACGTAAACCCAGCCGAAGGGAATAGAGCCTAATATGTAGCCGAATAAACCGGCGAGTAATAAATAAACGATGTTCAACGTGTCCTTCCTCTCTATTTTTTTGCTGGATGTTTGGTGGCTGGTCAGCCGGCCGCCAAACAATCTCTCTAACTATCCCACTAAAACACAAAACGGCCGTTTTCGTTACTCTATCACCAATGGGATGGGGGTGTAACGGCCGTCCTTAATCCGAAA
The DNA here is from genome assembly GCA_017993775.1 of Chloroflexota bacterium. GTDB lineage: Bacteria > Chloroflexota > Anaerolineae > Promineifilales > Promineifilaceae > Leptovillus. The sequence goes on from JAGOMA010000050.1 coordinate 13,335, forward strand.
TGCCGTCACTATTGGCCCGGTCCGGTCGGCCAGGGAAATAATCAGGTAGGTGGCGTCTGGGTAATACGCCTGCGCCAGGTCGGTGGCCGAGGGGTGAGATGGGCCGGTGGGGTGTGAATGGTAAATGACCAAATTTTCTAACCCCTGCGCTTCCAGCGCGATCATGGTCTGGATTTGCTGCGTGGCGTCCATTTCATAGGCTACCGGGCTGTGCAGGATATTGTCGATGGCGGTGTGGGAAACGGCCGTGTTGCCCACGCCGCCTAACAAGCCACAACCTTCCTGCGGATAAACCGCGTTCAGGTGGTCCAGCATGGCGTCGTAAACGGGTCGGGTAATGGTTAGCATGTTATCTTCTAAATTTGCGACTTGGGATGGTATCACGGCCGTTCAGGATGGACAAAATTACAAACAGGCAGCCTGTGCCAGACATAAAAAAAACTAACCGGGTGAAAGACCTGGTTAGTTTTTATCATGTACGATTTGTTCGATTGCTTTAGGGGCGATCAAACGCTTCCCGAAAATTAGTCAAGAGCGTCGTAACCTGGACCTTCAGAGTAGAAATTGTAATTAAACTCGATGTCTTCGGTCAGGTCCAGCACCTCGCCGCCAGCCAATTGTTTGGCGTTGAGTACTTTAACGTTGTGACCATCAATTACGCCGGCAAATTGTTGGCCGTCGGGCAATAAGGCCTTGGTGTTGGTAATCCAGACACCGGCCGGTGCTTCGTAATCAAATGGTACTTCTTCTTCGGGGAAGATTGCTTCGTAAGGACATTCAGGTACGCACGCGCCGCAATCTATGCAGGTGTCTGGATCGATGTACAGCCAGGGCCAGGCCTCTTCCGGTTTACCCAAAACCATGCATTCGACCGGGCACACCTCCACACAGGCTGTGTCGCGCAAGCACAATCTGGTAACGATGTGGGTCATAAGATTTCTCCTTTTGGCTTATAAACGATACCGGCGTGGTCACGTCGGCTCTCAATAATTATACACACTTACGAGTTTGCGGCAGCATAATTGGCCGCAACCACAGTCCAATCGACTACGTTCCACCAGGCGGCGATGTAGTCGGGACGACGGTTTTGATAGTGGAGGTAATAGGCATGTTCCCAGACATCCAGACCGAGGATGGGGGTGTTGCCGTCCATCAGGGGGGTGTCCTGGTTTGGCGTGGAGGTGATGGCCAGGTTGCCGCTGCCATCAACGTATAACCAGGCCCAGCCGGAACCAAAACGGGTGGCTGCGGCCTTAGAAAAAGCGGCTTTGAACTCGTCAAAACTGCCAAAGGTTGCGTTGATCGCTGCGCCCAGGTCGCCGTCGGGTTCGCCGCCGCCGTTGGGGCTCATGATGGACCAGAAAAGGGTGTGATTGGCGTAGCCGCCGCCGTTGTTGCGCACGGCCGTGCGGATGCCTTCTGGTACGCTGTTTAAATCGCCTAAAAGGGCTTCGATGCTTTTTGCTGCCAGGTCTGGGTGTGCTTCCAGCGCGGCGTTCAGGTTGTTGGTATAACCGGCATGATGTTTGCCGTGGTGTATTTGCATGGTACGCGAGTCGATGTGTGGTTCGAGTGCATCAAGGGCATAGGTAAGTGCGGGTAATTCAAAAGCCATTCGTTTCTCCTTGGGTTATTAAGAATTGGGTGTTCTTATGATGATGACGGTGTGTGACCGTTTGGTGTTGATTGACCGGCCGATCATTGATTGTTACCATTCTCTTGCAAGTCAATGACCTCATTCTAGCTACACTAAAGACCTTTGTCAACAAGGGTGGGACTGTGCTGCGACCTGTGTGGGTGGGTGATGGCGCTGCTGATTTTGATGGAGGAAACGGCCGTTTGGCCTACAAATATTCGTGGAAACTTTAGCTAAACCTCGTATAGCTCCGGCCTTGGTGCTGGCGCTGGGTATCGTGGCGGTGTCGATGGGATCGATATTGGCCCGGCTGGCGCAGGAAGAGCATGTGCCGTCTCTGGTAATTGCCGCTTATCGCACGGCCGTGGCGGCGTTGGTCTTGCTGCCGCTGCTGCTGGCGCGGCATCGTCAGGAGGTGCGCGCGCTGGAGCTGGCCGATTGGCGGCTGGCGCTGCTATCCGGACTGCTGCTGGCGGTGCATTTCGCCACCTGGATCAGTTCGCTGGCGTATACTTCGGTGGCCAGCTCGACGGTGTTGGTGTCTACGTCGCCGTTGTGGGTGGCGCTGGCAGCGCCTTTTTTGTTGGGCGAGCCGTTTACACGGCCGTTAAAAATCGGCATGGCTCTGGCGCTGGTAGGCAGCGTGGTCATTAGCCTGGGCGGTAGTGTGGTGTGGGCCGACGGCCGTCTGGTTTTAGGCGCGATGATGGGGGGAGAACGGCCGTTGTTGGGCAACGCGCTGGCCCTAATTGGGGCAGTCGCCGGAGCCGGTTATTTGCTCATCGGCCGCAAACTGCGGGTGCGCCTGTCGCTCATCGGCTACATTACCCTGGTCTACAGCACGGCCGCCCTGGCCCTCGTTTTGGTTGTGTATCTTACCGGTGGCAGCATGTTCGGTTACAGTTCCAAAGCGTATTGGATGGTGTTGCTCATGGGGTTAGGGCCGCAGTTGCTGGGGCATTCATCCTTCAATTATGCTCTGGCCTATTTGCCGGCGGCGATTGTGGGCGCCACAACTTTTGCCGAACCGATTGGCGCGTCTGTCCTGGCGCTGTTGATATTCAGTGAAATGCCGGGGCCGTTGGTAGTGCTGGGCGGCGGGTTTGTTTTTGCTGGTCTATTGGTCGCGGGTCGGCGGGCAGCGGCATAACAGGCGCAAGATTGGCCCAATCTCCCAGATTGGACCAATCTACCCAATTTTCACTTCCTGATGGTTTATGGTTGGGGAGTTGTGGGGATGGCGGCCGGGTCAGCCGGGTAAATAAGCCCCACTGCGTTGGCCGGAACCCAGCCGCGTGTATACCCATCCTCTAGTTGAATGAGGTACCACAGGCCGTCCGGCGTTTTAGCCACCAGAGAAGCCAGCGTTCCCCGGTTGAGGGTCAAAATGGATTGGTAATCTGCCCCGGCGGCGATGCGTAGTTCCACCGGCGCATTGGTGTCTGTACCCCGGATCACAATTTCGGCCAAAGGCGCTGTGGCGGTGGTGTTGATGGCCACTGTGGGCGTGCCGGGTCCGGCGGTTGGCTGCGGGATGCTTGTGCCCGGCCCTGGCGTGGGGATGGTTAGTTCCTGCCCCACGCTGATGGTGTTGATGTTGTACAGAGCGTTGGCGTTGGCGATGTCTTGCACGGTGATGCCATAGCGCCGGGCAATGCTGTTCAGGGTATCGCCTTGCTGCACCACATAAACGATGGGCGTGCTGGTAACATTTGGTGTTAGCGAGGGTGTGGGGGATTCCTCGATGATGTAGATGCGCGGGGTTTCTGTGCCAATGGCTGTGGCTGTGGGTTGAGCAGTAAGGGTGAGAAAGGCGGCAACGGCCGTGCTCGTTCCATCTGCGTTCTCGTTCTTGTTTGTGCCGGGCAGCAAAAACAGCAAGGCCCCCACTGTCAATATCACGGCCAGCCCGATCAATAAGCCGATTTTTGCGCCGACAGGCAAGTCGCCAAATAGTTGCGCCAGAGTTTGGCGGTTATCGTCGTTTTCCGGGCGGCGCGGTGCGGGGATGATGGTTACTTCCGGTTCGATCGGCGGCTCTGCCTCTGGTTGCGAGTTGGCGGGTGGCTTTTCCACCGGCGCAGGCGCGGCTTCTGGCGGCTGTTCCAGGTCGCTTTCGCTTTTTTGCTGGGAGGCGTCTGTTGTTGGCATATCTGGTTCTTGCGCGTTGGTGTTTTTTTCAGTGGGCATGGTTCCTGCACCTGGCCATCCATTACAATATAGCGGCTTCCCATTTGTGTTGTGAGTGGTGGATTTGTGTTTGCCATGCATGCAAAGGGCACATGACATAACATAAAAATCATATCATTGAATAATCGGCTTAACAAGAGCAAACAGAAGATTGGGCAGCCAACAAACGGCCGTGCCGCCGGTTATTCTGCTGCTTTTTCGCTCAGCTGTCGCAGCAGCGCGCGATTTTCCCGCTGTGAACGGAGCAAGGCGAAGAAAAGCAAAACCGTCATGACCCCTAAAAACAGCGTGCCAACCGCTTCCTTTATAGCCACTTCCACCGGATTGTAATGGCTGACGCCGCGCCCGGGAGACGGGTCTTGTGGGGTAACGGGATCGTTCATTTTTTGTATACCTCTTCTTTTAACTCGGCGATGTAGGGCAGTGTGCGGTGTCTATCGGCATAATCGAGGCCGTAGCCCACCACCCACACGTCGGGGATGTTAAAACCCAGGTAGTGCAGCGGCACGTCGATGTGGTCGCGGTGTTTGCGCACCAGGGAACAGGTGCGCAGGGAGGCAGGACCGCGCCCTTTCAGGGTGTGGTAGAGGTAGCTGAGGGTTTTGCCGCTGTCTACAATGTCTTCGACAATGATGACGTGCTGGTTGACGATGGGTTCGCGCAGGTCTAAGACGATGCGCACTTCGCCGGACACGGCCGTTTTCCCATAACTAGACACCGACATAAAATCAACCGAGTGTGGGATGGTGAGGTGGCGCACCAGATCGGCCAGGAAAATGAAGGCGCCGCGCAGCACGCCCACCAGATACAACCGCTCGACATCGGCATAATCCAGAGAAATCTGGTGAGCCAACACCTTGACGTGGGCCTGGATGGTATCTTCGGGCACTAAAACGCGGGCTAAATCGGGGTGTAAATCGTTGTTCATGGGGGTTCCTTTAGCTGAGTAATTAAAACCCTAAGGGTTTTGCCGAATCAACGGTCATTTCCCAGGGGGTCAAGTAAACCCTTAGGGTTTTTGACGCGTACTATTAGCGAGCAATTCTTGTAACAGGCTCATGGAGATGGCGCGAGAACGGCCGTCCTCATCCATGTCCGGGTTCCAGGCAGACAGCGAGACGGCCGTTACCCGCCCCGTCGCTGCCAGATGGCGAAACACCCGCCGCAGGGTCTCGGCCGAAGGGCCGCCGGGAGCGGGGTAATTCATCGCCGGCACTTCCGCCGGATCGACCACATCGGTGTCGAAATGGACGTACAGCGGGCCATCGGGCAGTGGGTACTCCAGCAGCGCGGTTACATCTGGCAGGTGGGTGATGCCCGATTGTTCAACCAGGGTGCGCTCGTCGGGGTCCAGATCACGGCCGTCTGTCAAAATTACGTTGGCGAAGGGTAACGGCCGTAGCCCCACCCCCTGCGGCAGCGTTTGTTCGCCTAGTCCTACGGCCATCGCCAGCGGCATGCCGCCCAAAAAGCCCGATGGCGTCGTCTCCCAGGTGTTAAAGTCGCCATGCGCGTCGAACCAGATGAGCGTGGGAATTACGCCCGCCTGCTGCAAGCCGGACAGCACGCCAATCGTCGTGCAGCAGTCGCCGGCCACGCTAACTGGGCGGCGGCCCTGGAGAATGGCTGCGCTTACCAACCCGGCCAGCGGCCGATAGAGGCTGATCATGCGCGCTTGTTTATCTTCCCCGCTGATGGGTGGTAGGTTGGTCTGCCACCCTGCTTCGGTAAGCGGGTCCAGACCGGGCAGCCGTGAATCCAGAAAATAAGGCGTCAACACAAATTGGTCGGTCATCAATTCTAATTCTCCTGCTTAGATTTGGTGCATTTGCTAGCTGTGAGATGCCCGGCGTGATGCCTCTATCTCATCTATTTTTATACCCATGCAGTTCTCTATAAGATAGCTGTTTAACTGCTATTAGCATAGCTATCTGACTGCCATTAGCATAGCTATCTGACTGCTATTAGCATAGCTATCTGACTGCCATTAGCATAGCTATCTGATTGCCATTAGCATAGCTATCTAACTGCTATTAGCATAGCTATCTAACTGCTATTAGCATAGCTATCTAACTGCTATTAGCATAGCTATCTAACTGCCATTAGCATAGCTATCTGACTGCTATTAGCATAGCTATGCTGCTGCGGTGGTGATAGGTATGCCATTTTCTGTGGGATAGTTATAAAGTGATTGTGGTAACAGGTATGTCCATGAGACAGTTACTTACTTATTCCAGAAATCTTCCAAGTCGACGCCCAGGCCGTCGGCCAGGCGATTGACGTAGGCATAATAGCCCGTTACCTGATTGATGTCGAGAATATCGGTGTCGCTGAATCCGGCGGCGCGCAGGGCGGCGACGTCGGGTTGCCGCATGGCCCACGGCTCTCTGGTGAGCTTCTCGGCGTAGGCGAGCATGGCGTGGTCGGCGGCGTTCAGATTGGCCTGCCGCCAGTCAGAAGTTAGCTGATTGACCAGGGTTTGGTCCTGGGTGAGGCGGAGCAGCCCGGCTCCGTGGTGGGTGATTCAGTAATGGCAGCGGTTGGCGGCGGAAACGACGACGGCGATCATTTCTCGTTGGGCGCGGCTAAGGCCGGAACGGCCGTGCATCACCGTTTTGTACAGTTCAAAATGTGCCCAGAGCGAGCGCAGGTTGAGGCTGTGGATTTTGAGGATATTGTCTACGCCGCCCCACGGTTCGAGGAGTTTGTTATAGGCTTCTTTGAGTTTGCCGGTGGCTTCGTGTTCTTGAATGATTTTGATCCAGGCCATGATTTTCTCCCAGGAAAGTTTGCCTGATTGTGCGGTATGCCGATGCCTGGTGTCAAGGGAAAGTTGCGGTTGGCAAAACGGCCGTTCTCACCCAAAATTATTGCCTATTTCCTGATCGATGGTATCTATACAGACCCCAAGGGTTTGCTTCTGAGAATTTGGATTCTTTGGGCATCAAACCCTTGGGGTCTTGCCACGGAAACCTGAACAGCTACGATCGATGCGAGGCGCATATGAAAAAACGAGTCTACATTGCGTATACGGGCGGCACGATTGGCATGAAACGGGTGAACGGCCGTTACCTGCCCATCCCCGGCTATTTGCAGGAGTTGATGGCCGCCAATCCCGCTTTCCATCACGCCAGCCTGCCGGATTACACCATCAATCAGTACGATCCGTTATTCGATTCGCCAGACATGACGCCCTCGGACTGGTCTAAAATTGCCCGCGATATTTGCGGCCATTACCATGCGTACGACGGCTTTATTGTGCTGCATGGCACAGACACCATGGCCTACACCGCTTCGGCGCTGGCTTTTATGCTGAAGGACCTGGCCAAGCCGGTGATTGTCACCGGCTCGCAAATCCCGCTGGGCGAAATCCGCAGCGATGCGCAGGACAATCTGGTGTCCTCGCTGCTGCTGGCGTCCCATGAATTTGTCATTCCCGAAGTGGGGCTGTATTTCAACAGCCGTCTGTTTCGCGGCTGCCGCACGGTGAAGGTGGATGCGGATGGCTTTGATGCGTTTGCCTCGCCGAATTTTCCGGCGCTGGCGGCGCTGGGCACGGGGGTGGAGATTCGAGAGCGATTGGTGCGACGGCCGTCAGCCCCACCCACTGCCGACATCGACCTGCGCGAAATCAATGTACCGGCGGTGGTGGGGGCGTTTCGCCTGTTCCCCGGCCTGTCGCCGCGCATTCTGGAAAATATGCTCCAGCCGCCGCTGCGCGGGCTGGTGCTGGAAACCTATGGTTCTGGCAATGGCCCGACCGGCGACAAAGAATTTTTGCGTGTTCTGCGTGAGGCCAATGCGCGCGGCGTGGTCATCGTCGATTGTACGCAATGCCTGAAGGGCACAGTTGACCTGAGCAAATACGCCACCGGCGCAGACCTGGCCGAAGTGGGCGTGCTCAGCGGTTACGACATGACGCCGGAAGCGGCGTTGACTAAATTGGCCTATTTGCTAAGTATTTCCGACGACGTGGCCCAAATTCGGGCGTGGATGCAGGATGACTTGCGGGGCGAGTTGAGCCGATAACGGCATCGTGAAGCGTGGGGCGTAATCTGGCCCATTTGTCCGGCCCTGTGGAGTTGACAAAGAAAGCAATTCGTGCCACAAACAGGCCCATGCATAATGAAACTCAGCGTAAAACAGGGCCGCGCCACACGCTAAAGGACGCGCTCCTGCGACTACTCATCTGGGGCCTGGCGCTGCTGATGGCCGGGATTTTGGTGCTGCCCATTGTGGGATTGGTTTGGCGGACCATGACCGCGCTGCACAGCAGCTTTACTCTGGACGTAGAACCGGTGCTAACGGCCGTCTGGCTCAGTTTGCAGACAACGGCCGTCAGTATGCTCCTGGTTATCTTGCTGGGCACGCCGCTGGCCTATTTGCTGGCCCGGCACAATTTCCCCCTCAAACGCGCCCTGGCTGTCTTTGTTGAACTGCCGATTGTTCTGCCGCCGGTCGTGGCCGGTCTGGCCTTGTTGAGCGCGTTTGGGCGGCGCGGGTTATTGGGCGCGCCGCTGACCATGTTGGGCATCTCCATTCCGTTTACCTGGGTGGCGGTGGTGCTGGCGCAAGTGTTTGTGGCTGCGCCGTTTTATATTCGCGCGGCGCAGCTGCGTTTCGCCGCGCTGCCCCGCGAGTTGGAAGAAGCGGCCAGCATGGACGGGGCCGATGGCTGGCGAGTGTTTTGGCATGTGATACGGCCGTTAAGCAGCCGTGCCCTGGCGGCGGGATTGGTGCTGAGCTGGGCGCGCGCCCTGGGCGAGTTTGGGGCGACGATTTTGTTTGCCGGTAATTTGCAAGGGCGCACGCAAACCATGCCGCTGCTGATTTATGGCGCGTTGGAGCGCGATCTAAACGCGACGTATGTGAGCGCCATGATTTTGCTTGTGCTGGCTGTGGCGGCCTTTGGCCTGACCCGCTGGCTGGCGCAGTTGGACGAGAGAGATGCCGATCCATTGGCGGGATGATAGGCCGGCGCACGGCCGTACCGCTGAATTGACGATAGATACGGCCGTGTTACACTCAGCCACGTGATGAACCATCAAACAAACAGGTGGGTGAATACTCGGTTACGCTCATTGCGGGAAGCGGTGGGGCCACGGCCGTACTGGTTGTTGTTTGGCTGCCTGCTGCTGGCTGCCGCTTTGCGCCTTTGGGGTATAAATTATGGGCTGCCCTACACCTACCACCCCGACGAAGCGGTGGCCGTCGTTACCGCCCAAAACATGGTCAAAACAGGCGACCTGAACCCGCATTTTTATGACTGGTCGTCCCTGCTTTTTTATCTCAATGCCCTGCTTTACGGCGCTTATTACCTTGTGGGGCATCTCTTTGGCCTGTTCCAGACGACAGCGGACATACCTGCCCCGGTTGTTTTGGTGATGGGCGTTGGCTGGATGCCCATGTCCAGCATGTGGCTGCTCAGCCGTCTGCTGACGCTGCTCTTTGGCCTGGGCAGTGTGCTTTTGACCTTTGCCAGTGGGCGGACTTTGCTGCAAAAGACGGCCGTTGGCCTATTGGCCGCTTTCTTTTTAGCCATTTCGCCCACCAACGTGGCGCACAGCCGGTATATTGCCCCAGATACCCTCGCCCTGTTTTTTATCATGCTCACCTTTTATGGCTCAACCAAAGTGTACCGAGACGGCCGTGCGCGATTTTATCTGCTGACCGGCGTGGCTTTAGGGCTGGCGGTGGCCGCTAAATACAATTCAGGTCTTATTGTGTTGGCCTTTGTCGCGGCCCATTTTCTGCGGCACGGCCGTCACGGGTTTAAGCGCCGCTGGCTCTATCTGACGCCATTAGCCGCGCTGGCTGCTTTTTTGGCGGCCATGCCTTATGCGCTGCTCGATTACCCCGCCTTTTTAGAAGGTTTGCAGCGCAATTCGGCCCATTACGCCACGGGTCACGCGGGTATGGAAGGCGATACGCTGCGCTTTTATGTGTCTTACCTGTGGCGCGTTGAGGGCCTTGTGTTTGTGTTGGCAGTAGGGGAAATAGCGCGCGGCGTGTACGGCCGTTCCCGTGAAACCATTCTCCTGGCCGTTTTTCCGGTCGCTTATTTTATCTTTATCAGCAGTTTCGCCGTGCGCAACGATCGCACGTTGATGCCGGTGCTGCCTTTCCTGTTTTTATTGGCTGCGAATGGGTTGGTTTGGGCCTGGAGCAAAGTGCGGACCAATTCAGGGCGGTCAACAGTGGCGTTTACGGCCGTAATGGCAGGTTTGGGACTGCTCCTGGTGTTTGTGCCGCTGCAAGGCGCGGTGCAAGGAGCTATCAATTTAACGCGCACAACCAGCCGGGAAACAGCTCGCGTCTGGATTGCCGAAAATTTGCCCGCCGGGGCACAAGTCGCGCTTGAACCGTATGCTCCTTTTGTGGATCCGCAGCAGTTTTCGGCGACCGGCTTTGATTATTTATATCTCCATACGGCAGAATGGTATGCAGAGAATGGGTTTGAGTATCTGGTGTTTGCACAGGGGAGTTACGGCCGTTTCTTCCGCGTGCCAGACCGTTATGGGACCGAGACAGCGGCTTACAATCAGCTGTGGAACCAGTTAGAACCGGTGCAGGCGTTCCACGATGGCGGCTATGAAGTAAAAATTTACGCCGTGCCCAAGTAACGTCTGAGACGACAGAGCCGAGTCAAACCAATCGCCAATCTTTAGTGGTGAAGATACGGCCGTAAAAACACCCCCGTATAACTCCCATCCACCTGCGCCACTTGTTCCGGCGTGCCTTCCGCCACAATCAAACCGCCGCGGTCGCCGCCCTCCGGCCCCATGTCGATCAAATGATCCGCCACCTTGATGATGTCCAGGTTATGCTCAATGATCACCACGGTATTGCCTTTATCCACCAGCCGGTTCAGCGCCACAATCAACTTGGCCACGTCATGGCTGTGCAGCCCGACAGACGGTTCATCCAAAATATACATCGTACGCCCTGTGGCAATTTTCGATAATTCACGGCTTAACTTCACCCGCTGCGCCTCGCCGCCGCTTAACGTCGGCGCCGGCTGCCCCAGGTGAATATACCCCAATCCCACATCCACCAACGTTTGCAGCTTGCGCCGGATAGGTGGAATGTTTTCAAAAAAAGTCAACGCCTCGTCTACGCTCAGGTCCAGCATTTGGGCGATGTTCAATCCCTTATAAGTCACTTGCAGCGTTTCGCGGTTATACCGCGCTCCGTGGCAAATATCGCAGGGCACGTAAATGTCAGGCAAAAACTGCATCTCAATGCGGTTTTGCCCCTGCCCCTGGCACGCCTCGCAGCGCCCGCCTTTTACGTTAAAGCTAAATCGCCCCGCTTTATAGCCGCGTATCTTGCTCTCCGGCAAACCAGTAAACAAATCACGGATTGGGTTAAATAAATTTGTATAGGTCGCCGGATTGGAGCGCGGCGTGCGCCCAATGGGACTCTGATCAATTTCAATGACCTTGTCCAGATGCTCCAGACCTTCAATGCCCGCATGTTTGCCCGGCAGTTCTTTTGATTTGTAGAAATGTTGATTTAGCCGCTTGCTTAAAATTTCTACCAGAAACGAGCTTTTGCCGCTGCCGCTGACGCCGGTCACGCACACAAATTTGCCCAACGGAATCGCCACGTCCACGTTTTTCAGGTTGTTTTCTTGCGCCTGCCGCACGACAAGAAACTGCCCTTTGTGCCCTTTGCGCCGTTTGCCAGGCACCGGGATTTGCGTCCGGCCACTGAGATACGCTCCGGTGATTGATTTTTCATTGGCGGCGACTTCATCCGGCGTTCCTTCGGCCACAATTTCGCCGCCCAATTTGCCCGCGCCCGGCCCCAGGTCCACAATCCAATCGGCAGCGCGCATGGTGTCCTCGTCGTGTTCCACTACCAGGACCGTGTTGCCCAGGTCGCGCATCCCCTTCAGCGTGTGGATCAGGCGTTCGTTGTCGCGCTGGTGCAAGCCAATCGATGGCTCATCCAACACGTACAGCACGCCCATCAACTGGCTGCCGATTTGTGTCGCCAGGCGGATGCGCTGCGCCTCGCCGCCGCTGAGAGTGCCGGCCGCGCGGTCCAGCGTCAGATAATCCAGGCCCACGTTGATCATAAACTGGAGCCGCTCATGAATTTCTTTCAGGATGGGTTTGGCGATCATCTTTTGCCGTTCTGTCAGCACGCCATCGTCGCGCAGTCTTTCCGCCCAGGGCAAGGATTGGGCTACTGCCCAGCGCGTCACATCAGCGATATTGATGTCCTCGATGGTTACGGCCAGGGTTACGGGCTGCAAGCGCGTGCCCTGGCAGGTGGAACACGGCCGATTCACCATAAACGTTTCCAATTTATCGCGCACATAGTCGGAAGTGGATTCGTTGTACCGTCGCCAGAGGTTGGTTACCACGCCTTCGTAGTTGGTGCGGTAGTTGCGCGTGTCGCCGTCGCGGTTGATATACGTGACAGTGATGCTTTCGTCGCCGCTGCCGTGCAGCAAAATGCGCATCTGGGCATCGCTGAGTTGGCGCACGGGGATGTTGGTGGGGATTTTGAAGTGATCGGCCGTGGCTTTTAGCAGCTGCCAGTAATAACCGGCCTTGTCATCGGTGGGCCAGCCGGTGATGGCGCCTTCGACCAGGGTTAAATCTTTATTGGGCACAATCAGGTCATCGTCCAATTCTTTTTTGGTGCCCAGGCCCTGGCAGTCCGGGCAGGCGCCGTGCGGGCTGTTAAAGCTGAATGTGCGCGGTTCGATTTCGGGAATGCTGGTGCCGTCATAGGGGCAATAAAGGTGTTCGGAATAGAGCTGGTCTGTTTGATTGTCACGGTCGGTGACATCGTTGATGATGACAATGCCGCTGCCCAACGCCAACGCTGTTTCGACAGAATCGGTGAGGCGGGTGCGGTCGGCTTTTGCTTCTTCGCTGTCGTCGTGGGGATCGTGCCGGATGATAAGCCGATCTACCACGGCTTCGATGCTGTGGTTTTTGTAGCGGTCGAGTTCGATTTCTTCGTCAACCTGGCGCACCTCGCCGTTCACACGGACGCGGACAAAGCCGGCTTTGCGCACGTCTTCAAAGACGCTTTGGTGGTGGCCTTTGCGATCTTTCACCAGAGGCGCGAGTACCTGGATGCGGCTGTTTGGCGGCATGTGGAGCAGACTTTCAACGATTTGCTCGGCGGATTGCGGGCTGACGGGACGGCCGCATTCCGGACAGTGGGGCGTGCCGACGCGGGCAAAGAGCAGGCGCAGGTAGTCGTAAATCTCGGTGACAGTGCCGACGGTGGAACGTGGGTTGTGGCTGACGCCTTTTTGGTCGATGGAAACGGCCGGGCTAAGTCCTTCGATCTGGTCTACGTCTGGTTTTTCCAGTTGGCCGAGGAATTGGCGGGCATAGGCGGAGAGAGATTCGACGTAGCGCCGCTGCCCTTCGGCGAAGATGGTGTCGAAGGCCAGGGAAGATTTACCGGAGCCAGAAATGCCGGTGAGGACGACGAGTTTGTCGCGCGGAATCTCCACGGTGACGTTTTTGAGGTTATGTTCGCGCGCGCCGCGCACGATAATTTTATCGAGTGACATAGGTTGATTATCCGGTGGTTTGATAATTTAGAAGCCGGTTGTGAAGGCGGCGGGTGGTTGTATACAGGGTTTTGCGCCGACAATTTGCCTGAGTTGAGCCGATCCGCAATTCTAGCATGGTAAATGGGGAGGAACCATTAGCGTTTCATAGGTTTTGGCGGAGGGGGAATGGGAGGGGGTGAGGAGGTGGGGGACACGGCCGTTTGCCACCGCGCGCCCACAATCCTCGCTCTGACTTATGGCAAATGTTAGGTATCGTCCTCGTTGTGCAGGTAAACAGGGTGGTCCAGCAGCTTATTGTAGGTATATTCGGCCAGAACCTTCAAGCTTGCCAGCACCGGCACAATCACGATAGCGCCTAATACACCTGTCAGGGATAGCGCTGAGATAAGGGCAATTACCACGACGCCAGGATGCAGCTTTAGGGCGTGCCCCATGTACTGCGGCCGCAGCCACAAGTTGTCGATTTGTTGGATGCCCGCGTAGACCGCAACGAGCAGAATAATAAGCCCAACAGGCGACAGAGGCAGCCATCCCCGGCGGAACAACCAGATAATGAGCGCGGTGCTGATCAGCAGCAGAATGCCGATGATGGCAAAGATAACAAGCTGAACGCGCAAAGAAATCCGCCAGACGGTGTTGAGTTCTTCGGTTAATTGCGCAGCTTCTTCCTGGTAGGCCGGCGGTAGAAGGCTGATGAGATTTGGGGCGATCCGGTAGCCGTCGCGCATAAAATAAAAAAGACTGACCAGCACAACCAGGCTCCATAACAGATTATCGGCGATGCCGTTGAACCAGCCGCCAGACACGCTCGGCACGGCCGCCAGGGCATTGTTGGTGGAGCGCTGCAAGTAGCTGATGAAAAACTCAGGGTGGACTTCAAAGCCGAAGACGTCAAACGGCCGTTCCAACAACAAGCTAATTTCACCAATGGCCACCCGTAGTTCCTGGGTCCACCCCGACACCTGCCCCCACACCAGCGCTCCCGCTAACGACAAAATCCCCACAATGATTAACGTTATGCCGAGGTAAACCAGCGTTGTGGCCAGTCCGCGTTTCCCCGACCAGCGTCGCTCCAGACGGTTAACCAGCGGGTTTAGCAAATAGGCCAAAATGGCTCCTACCAATAGAGCGCGCCACACAGGCGCGGTAAAAACCAGCAGGACAATGCCGCTTATAGTGACTAAAATGAAGAGGAACCCCTGCATGGGGGTTGTTGTTTTTTTCATTATTTCTAAACAGGTTCTCTGGTATGACCCAAAGGTTTGGCGGCTTCTCGGGTGAATGACCTAAAATCGAACCTTCCCAGTCTACGCAGATAGTTTGGTTTTAACGGCCGTTACGCCTCAGCCACCACTTCTCCAACTCAATCGCCCAAAAGGCCAGGCTGCCTAACAATACGCAAATCACCAGTTCCAGTAGCGAAAGTGGATCGACATTGAAGAAGCTTTCCAGACCTGGTAAATATACTACCACCAGTTGCAGGGCAATGACCACTACCGTCAGCCACAACAAGGTCGAGTTGGTGCGCCAGCCCAGCTTAAAGAAAGATTGCCGGCTGGAGCGAGAAGCCAGAGCCTGCCCCACCTGCAAAAAGGCCAGGGTTGTAAACAACATGGTTTGCCATGTCTCGTCTGCTGCGTGCGCCGGATCATAAGCGGCATAGGCTACGCCCAGCGACACCAGCCCGACGAAAACGCCGACCCAGATGATGTGGCGACCCAGCCCCTCGTTGAACAGGCTGGCTTGCGGCTGGCGCGGCGGCCGCTGCATAATACCTTTTTCCGCCGGTTCCACGCCCAGCCCCAGCCCCAACAGGCCGTCGGTGAGCAGGTTCAGCCACAGTAGTTGCAGCGGTTCCAGAGCTACAGCGATGCCAAAGAATGGCGTCGCCAGCATTACCAGCACCTTGCCCAGATTGCCGGCGATGGAAAACTTCACAAAGCGGCGGATGTTGTCGAAGATGACCCGCCCTTCTTCCACGGCGGCCACAATGGTGGCAAAGTTGTCGTCCAGCAGCACCATCTCGGAGGCTTCTTTGGAAACATCTGTGCCGGTGATGCCCATGGCCACGCCGATGTCGGCTTTGCGCAGGGCCGGCGAGTCGTTGACGCCGTCGCCGGTCATGGCCACGATTTGTCCCTGGTTTTGCAGGGCTTCGACGATGCGCAGCTTGTGTTCCGGTGAGACGCGGGCGTAGATGGACACTTCGTTGACGGTTTGGGCCAGTTCTTCCGGGGTCATCTGGTCGAGATTGACGCCGGTTTTGACACGGCCGTCCTCACTAATTCCCAGATCGTGGGCAATAAACCGCGCCGTCAGCGGATGGTCGCCGGTGATCATGATGGGGCGCATCCCGGCGGTTTTGGCGGTAGCCACGGCAGTTTTCACTTCCGGTCGCGGCGGGTCAATCATGCCCACCAGCCCGATGAACACCAGATTTTGCTCCAATGGCTCATCCGGGCGGTCCAGCCATTGCAGCCCCAGCCCCAACACGCGCATTCCCTTCTGGGCCATGTCGGAGTTGGCGATGTCGATGCGCGTGCGCCAGGCGTCGTCCAGCGGCACCGGCTTGTCGCCGTCCCATACCCGGTCGGTGATCGCCAGCAGACCGTCTACCGCGCCTTTGGTGAAGGCGATGTAAGGGGCATTGACACCGGGCAGGGCGCGCACGGCCGTTGGCAGATTCTCCACGTTGGCGGCCAGTTCATGCACCGTCGTCATGCGCTTGCGGTCGGAATCGAAGGGCAGTTCGGCCACGCGCGGCAGGGCGGCTTCCAGGCCGGCGCGGGTCACGCCCGCCTGCTGCGCGGCCACCAGCAGCGCCCCTTCGGTCGGGTCGCCCATCACGGTGTAGCGGCCGGTTTCCGGGTCCGGGTTGACAGAGGCGTCGTTGCACAGCGCCCCGGCGGCCAGAGTCAGGCCGATAGCCGAGGGGCGGCTGGCGAACAGTTCGTCGGGGTTGTCGGCCAGCTTGAGGTAGGAGGCGGATTGTTCGCTGGTTCCGGCCAGTTCCAGAAAATGCCCGGCCACGTCGATCACTGTCACGGTCATGCGGTTGACGGTGAGCGTGCCGGTTTTGTCGGAGCAAATGACGGTGACGGAGCCGAGGGTTTCCACGGCGGGCAGCTTGCGAATGAGGGCGCTGCGCCGCAGCATCCTTTGCGCGCCCAGAGCCAGGGTGATGGTGACCACGGCGGGCAAGCCTTCGGGCACGACGGCGACGGCCACGGACACGGCCGTTAGAAACATTTCCTCCAACGCCTCGCCCGACAACACGCCGATCAGCAGCACCAGGGCGGCCACGGCCACCCCGGCCACAGCCAGCATCCGGCCCACACCATCAAGCTGTTTTTGCAGCGGCGTCTGGCTTTCGTCGACGCTTTGGATGAGCGTGGCGATTTTGCCTAATTCGGTGTCCATGCTGGTGGCGGTGACGACGGCCGTGCCCCGGCCATAGGTTACGTTTGTGCCCATGTAGAGCATGTTGCGCCGGTCGCCCAGGGGCAGGTCGGCTTTGGCGACGACGGCCGTTTCTTTTTCCACGGCCTCAGACTCGCCGGTCAGGGCGGATTCTTGCACGCGCAGGTTGGCGTTTTCGATGAGACGGCCGTCGGCGGGGATGGCGTTGCCGGCTTCCAGCACGAAGATGTCGCCGGGAACCAATTCACGGGCGGAGAGTTCTTGCAGACGGCCGTCGCGCCGCACGCGCACTACCGGCACGGCCAGCTTCTTCAGGGCGGCCATCGCCTGTTCTGCCCGGTACTCCTGCACAAAACCCAAAATCACAAACAACACCACGATGGCCCCAATCGCCGCCGCCTCCGTCGCCTTGCCCAAGAAGGCGGAAGCAACCACGGCCGCGATCAAAATGAGCACCATCGTGCTGCTCACCTGCTCCCACAGCAGGCGCAGCGGGTGCTTGCCGCCGCGTTCAATCAGTTCGTTAGGCCCAAATTGGGCCTGGCGCTGCTGTGCTTCTGTTTCCGATAATCCCTGCGCGCTGCTATTTAAAGTTGCCAGGGTTGACTCGATGGACTCTGTGTGCCACAGGGGCCATGATTGTTTGTTTTGCATCTTCACCTGTTTTGAAATTTCTGGTTGATAGGACAGCATATATTTACCATGATTTTGATAAAAAGGGAATGTAAAGGAGCGTAATTAAACAGAGCTTAATGCAGCCGATTGGGAATGAGACGCGATTTTGGCGGATGCCGCTTTAGCCCTGCAAGTTTTCCGAAACCTGCCAGGACTTGCCTGTTATCACTTGCTATTGAAAAATCTTCCTCGACGGCGTATGATCCACCTGAATTCTACTTACCTGACGATTTTTTACCCACTACTGGGAGGAGGTAAATCCCATGCATACCCAAACAACTTCCACAAATCAAACGCATCGTATTGTAACCCATACCCTGGATGTGCCGCCGCGTCTGCTGCTTGGCCCCGGCCCGTCGAATGCCCATCCGCGCGTGTTGGCGGCGGTGGGGATGCGCCAACTGAGCCACCTGGACCCGGCGTTTATCGGCATTATGAACGAGACGCAGGAGCTTTTGCGCTACGCCTGGCAAACGGACAACGAAATGACCCTGGCCATCAGCGGCACGGGCAGCGCGGCCATGGAAACGGCCGTGGCCAATATCGTCGAGCGCGGCGACGTGGTCCTGGTGGCCGTGATGGGTTACTTCGGCGAACGGCTGGTGGAAATGGCCAGCCGCCACGGCGGCGACGTGCGTGTCATCGAAAAACCCTGGGGCGAAGTCTTTGAACAAGGCGAGATTTATGACGCCGTGAAGGAACATCGTCCGGCCGTGCTGATGATGGTTCATGCCGAAACGTCCACCGGCGCTTTGCAGCCTATGGCCGGTATCGGCGCCATCTGTCGTGAATTCGGCTGCCTGCTGCTGACGGACTGCGTGACCAGCCTGGGCGCAGCGCCGATGCTGGTGGATGATTGGCAGGTAGATGTGGCTTACAGCTGCTCACAAAAAGGGCTTAGCTGCCCGCCCGGCGCATCCCCGGTGACCTTTGGTCCGCGGGCGATGGAGAAGATTAACGGCCGTCGCCACAAAGTAGACACCTGGTACCTGGACGCGACCCTCCTGCGCAGCTATTGGCTGGGTGACGTGCGCGGCTACCACCACACCATGAGCAGCAATATGACCTACGCCCTGCGTGAAGGGCTGCGTCTGGTGGCCGAAGAAGGTCTGGAAGCTCGCTGGGCGCGCCACCGCGCCACCGCCGAACTGCTTTGGAACGGCATGGCCGAACTTGGCCTGACCTGCCACGTCGCCGATC
This sequence comes from Chloroflexota bacterium, assembly GCA_017993775.1. GTDB lineage: Bacteria > Chloroflexota > Anaerolineae > Promineifilales > Promineifilaceae > Leptovillus. The sequence continues at coordinate 32,006 of JAGOMA010000050.1, forward strand.
CCGACCATCGCATCCCCAGCCTGACCACCGTCAGCGTACCCGATGGCGTAGATGCCAGAGCCGTCGCCGGCCGTCTGCTGCGCGATTACAACATCGAAGTCGCTGGCGGTTTCAGCAAACTGGCTGGTAAAGTGTGGCGCGTGGGCCTCATGGGCTACAACAGCCGCCCGGAAAACGTCCTCATCCTGCTGGCTGCTCTGAAAGAGCTGCTGAACTGAGCGTAAGCAAGATTGGACCAATCTCGATTGGTCCAATCTCCCTAGCCTTATGACGCCTCCTCCCGTCTCCCAAGCCCTGACCGACATGGGCATTCCCCACCGCGTATTCCGGCATCCTGGGCCGGTGAAATCATTGGAACAGGCCGCAGCCGAGCGCGGCCAACTGCCGGAGCAAATTGTTCGCAGTATTCTCTTCCGCCTCTCCGTCGATGTGTTTGTGATGGTCTTGATGGCCGGACCGCAGCAAATTGATTGGAAAGCGCTGCGCCGTTATCTGGGTGAAAAACGCCTGACGATGGCCAGCGAGGAGGAAGTGCTGCGCGTAACCGGCTACGAGCGCGGCGCGGTCGCTCCGTTTGGCCTGCCGCAGCCCCTGCGCATCCTGGCCGATGAGACCATATTTGCCTACGAGGAAATGTCTATTGGCTCCGGCCAGCGCGGCACGACCATTATTTTAAGCCGCGACGATTTGCGGCGAGCGTTGGGGGATGTGGAAATGGCGCGTTTGGGGGAAGCGTAACGCGCGTTTAATGGGTGGTGTTTCCAGATGGGTCCAATCTCCCAAGATTGGACCCATCTGGAAACGGCGCTGGTTACGGTGTCAGAACGACAGCGCCTTCGTAGCCGCGCCAGGTGGGGACGAGCTGCACCCAGGTGTTGCCAATTTTTAACGGGAAAGGCGTGCCATCCGGGTTGGTGAAGGTGAGCAGATCGTAGCGGCCTTCGCGGTGCCAGGTGACCGGGTACTGCTGCCCATCACGCAGGACAATGCCGCCGCTGCCGCTGCCCCACAGCTGAATTTGCACCGACAGAGCCACGCATTGTCCGGCGTCGTTGGCTTGCTCGCAAATTTCCGGGTCTTGGACATGGTAGGGGGTGATGATGACGACGTTGGCGGTGCTGACTTGTTCGCCAGTGTTGCCGTCGAGAATAGGTTCGCCGTCGCCGTAGCGGTAGTAACGGCCGTCTTCCGCATGATACCGCCACTCCACTTCCTCCCAGATGTAATCGATCTTCAAATTTGTGGCCGGTTGGCCGCCCGCCGGGGCTTCCGTGCTAAAGGCCATCACCTGGTTGAAGTTGGGCGGGGTGTTCAGACCGCGCTTTTCCAGCTCGTTGTACAGCCCTTCGGGATGAACATAGAGTGTGGCCTCGGTGGGTTTTTGTGGTTCGTCGGTACGGTAGTAGCCTTCGGTATTGGAGCGCAAAATGCGGCTGCTAAAATCGGAGGAAAACAGGCGCTGGCTGACGCCCACGCTGGAGCCGGAAAACACCAGGGCGGCGTCGTACATGGCCGGCAGTTCCAGGTCGATCAGGCGCGCGCTGCGGATAGGGCCGATTTTTTCCGGCATTTTGCTGTAGAAGATAGCTGACA
>JAGOMA010000093.1 GCA_017993775.1 Chloroflexota bacterium
CCTTAGGGGTCTTTTATGCTCCAAAAACAGGGGGGAAATCGCGTTAAAACGCCTTTTTCTGGTGTTTTTAAGTACCAAATGCCCTTGTTTTAGCGTATCAGTTTAGTTCTCCGACAGGCTGCTAGAGCGAGAGCTAGAGGAAGAGATCACTCTTGCTCTAGCTCTCGCTCTGGCTAAACAGCTATCGGCGCTTTGATGGCCGGGTGGCTTTGATAATTTTGCAGGTCAAAATCTTCGTATTTGAAGTCGAAGATGGATTGTACGTTTGGGTTCAGGTGCATGTGCGGCAGCGGGTAGGGGCTGCGCGAAAGTTGCAGGCGGGTCTGGTCCAGGTGGTTGAGATAGAGGTGGGCGTCGCCGAAGGTGTGGACAAAATCGCCGGGCTGGTAGCCGCAAACCTGGGCCGCCATCAGCGTCAGCAGGGCGTAGGAGGCGATGTTGAAGGGCACGCCCAGGAACACATCGGCGCTGCGCTGGTAAAGCTGGCAGGAGAGACGGCCGTTGGCTACGTAAAATTGAAACATGGTGTGGCACGGCGGCAGGGCCATTTTGTCCACGTCGGCCGGGTTCCAGGCGCTGACAATGTGGCGGCGGGAGTCCGGGTTGGCTTTTAAGCGGTGGATGAGTTGGGTGATCTGGTCGATGGCACGGCCGTCGGGCGCGGGCCAGTTGCGCCACTGGTAGCCATATACCGGGCCGAGGTCGCCGTTTTCGTCGGCCCATTCGTCCCAGATGGTCACGCCGTGGTCGCGCAGGTATTGGATGTTGGTATCGCCCTGCAAAAACCAGAGCAGTTCGTGGATGATGGAGCGCAGGTGGAGCTTTTTGGTGGTGACGGCCGGAAAGCCCTCGGCCAGATTGAAGCGCATCTGGTAGCCAAAAATACTCAGCGTGCCGGTTCCGGTGCGATCTTCTTTGCGAACGCCGTTGTCTAAAATGGTCTGCATTAAATCCAGATATTGTCGCATTACGTAGCCTTTGAGGAAGGTAGTCGAGACACTGCTTTCGCCGCAGGGGAGTATATCACAGGGGATACCGGTGGGAAACTGTGGGCGGCGTTAAGGATTGCAGGGGAATTCGCTGATGAAGAGGGATTTTTCGACGATCTGGCCATCACCGGAAACAACTTTGCCCAGGCCGATAATGCGCGGGCTGGCCTGGTTGTTGACCTCGAACCCGAAGCCGGTAGTCAGTGGCCCGGCCACTCGCGCGCCGTTCCAGTAATAGGTGTAACGGCCGTCGCCGCCCTGGCCGCGCATGTAGACGGTGCGGTAGCGGATGTTGGCCTCGCAACGGCCGTTCAGCGGATACAAATCGAAGGTCAGAAGGGGGCAGTCGCCGCCGGAACAATCGCCGCTCGTTTCCACAGGCGCTGATTCCTCGAAGGCGGCGGGCACCACCGGCAGCGCGGCAAAATCGCCAGACCAGAGAACACGATCGCCGTAAATAAACCCGGTTTTGGCCTCGCCGCTGAGGACATATAACCAGTTTCCCTGTGCGGAGCGGCCTAAGATGGTGAGGGTGTCGCCGGGGTTGGCGATGGCTCGTTCGACGGCCGTCGTATCCGGCGCGGCAAAAAGGCTGGAAGGAAGGAGGACGGTGGCGGAGGGAACGGCCGTTGGTTCTGGCGTGACAGGGCTGTCGGCTGCTGTGGCTGTGGGGGAAGGCAGCGTGGTGGGGGTGGAAACGGCCGTTGCAGCGGCCAGAGTGGTTGGGGTTGGCAAAACCTGGGTCGGATTTACTGCCAGCGCACTGCCCGGCGTGGTTGTCGCCGTGGGCGGTAGTACAAAAGTTGGCGCAGTGCGGTTGTCGCCGCTGGTCGCCGTGCTGCCCAATAGAATAATCAAAACAACGGCCAGACCTGCGCCCAGTCGCCTTAGGGCGCTGGCCGTGACGCGCGTTTTTGCGGTACGATTCGTGGCGGATTCCTGGGGCTGTCTTTTCGGGGCGATGGCTGGGGGTGTGGGCTGTTGGGCCGGCTGAACGATGACAATTTCGCCCTGATTGTCGTCGAACCATTTGCGGGGGAGTTGGGTGTTGTCGGGTGTATTGCGGTTGATTTTGGCCGCGACGGCCGCGTATAGGTTGCCAATGGTGAGCGGCTGCCCTTTACGGCCGTTGCTCTGACTGCCTTCCAACGCCTGAATAAAGTATTCGGTAAAGCGGGACGGCTGAGGGCTGCCGCTTTGTTCATTGTGCTGCCAGATGTAATGCGTTTCGTCGCTGGCCGTGATGACGATGCGGTCGTGTCCGTGGCGGGTGAAGGAGGAGCCGGTATCGACTGCCTTGCCAATGATGCCTGGCAGGAAACTGCCTGATGGTTGGTTGGTAGGCACTGCCCGACTGAAGTAACAATCCATGATGAGAATTTGCTGGCTGGCGCGGCAGGTATCCATCTCGTCGGCGATGAACGTGGCGGAAACGGCCGTGCCGCGCAGCAAATTGTGCTCTGTGTCGGGCGTGGTCAGGTGCAAATGGCCGGCGGCGTCCAGAGCGGCGTGGCCCACAATGTAGAGCAGCAGCAAATCGTCGGGTGATTTATCGGCAAAGAAATGGGCCAGGCTGCGGCGCACATCGTTTGATGGCTCATCCAGCAGGCAGATCACCTCATCAAAGCAGCCAATTTGAGGGTTTTCCAGAGCGCTCGCCAGACGCCGCAGGTCAGCCGACGGTTTGATGAGGTTGTTCAGAAGCGGGTCTTCGTAGGCGCTGGCGCCGATGAGCAGAGCCAGGCGTCGGCCAGAAGGGGAATTCGCGGGAGGTTGGGGCGAGTGGTCAGTAACAGCCAATTGGCGGGCAACGGCCGATAAATCTTGGGTAAAGGCAACGGCCGTTTGATACCGGTCCTCTCGTTTTTTGGCCATCACTTTCGCCACCACCGGCTGGCAGGCGGCGGGGACGTTGGGCTGCATGTCTTGCAAGCGGGGAACCGGCTCGAAAATGTGTTTGACAGCCAAACCGATAGGCGTTTTTGTCTGGTAGGGGTGTTTCCCGGTTAGCATTTCAAAGAGGATGATGCCCAGGGTGTAGATGTCGGAACGGCCGTCTATTTCCACTTCGGCCTGGATTTGTTCTGGACTCATGTAAGCCGGTGTGCCGACCGCGCCGCCAGTTTCCGTTAGTTTGGTGTGTTCAAACGTGAACTTGGCTGTGCCAAAATCAGAAATGAATGGCTCGTTGCGCTGGTCAAACAAAATGTTGCTGGGTTTGAGATCGCGGTGGACCACGCCTCGTCGGTGGACTTCATCTAATGCCGGGGCCAGCCGATTGAGGATGCGCGCCGTTTCGTGAATGGTTAGCGGCCCTTGCTTCAAGCGGTCGGTAAGCGAGCCGCCAGCCATGAACCGCATCACCAGGAAAGGCTGGTTGTCTTGTTCGCCAAAATCGTAGACCGGCACAATGGCCGGATGATCCAGAGCGGCGACAATTTTGGCTTCGCGATCAAAGCGACGGCGGAAAGTGGTGTGGTGAAGGAGTTCGAGGGGCAGTAGTTTTACGGCCACGTCGCGTTCAAAGTGTGGATCGTGCGCCAAATAGACGATGGACATACCGCCACGGCCTAATTCTGCTTTTATTTCATAACGTCCGATCTTTTGTGGTAGCATCAAATTGATTATAAATAGGCCAAAAGTCCCTTCAAGGCATTATTTGCGCCTTGTTCACGCTGACCGCCTAGTATTTAGTTCCTATTTACACCGTGTAAATCGGGTCAAAAACTTTCTTTTTGACTCACTTTATGTTACCTTGTGACTACTAGGTCCCTTCAAAAGCATGTTTGGCTCTGCTATAATAAAGTTGCCTTGCTGACCGGTGGGGATCGCACGTTCTGAATCTAGGAGGTTTTATGCGCCGGTTATGGATTTTGCTTCTATTTGTCGTGATTTTAGCGGCCTGTAGTAATAATGGCGGGGCTGGGTCGTTGCCTTCACCACTGCCTGATTCTTCGGGGACGGAGGGTGGGGTAGTGGCTACGAATGAACCGCGTGTAGAAATTACCCCAACGCCGCCGCTGCCGCCGACGTTTACGCCTAATGCGATGGCTCATCAGGGACATTTGTATTTGCTTCCGGTTTCGGGCGCCGATGGGGTGGTCCAGTATGTGTATGTGGTGCGTCCGGGCGACACATTGACGAGTTTGAGCAAGTTTTTTGGCGTGTCGGCGGATGACGTGGTGCGCGTCAATCAGATTCGCGATCAGAACCTGATTGAGGTGGGGCAGCGGTTGGTGATTCCGGTAACGGCCGTTTCCACTCCCTGACAGCGCTTTTAGCAACAAGCACAAAAAAGCCCGTCGTTTTGACGGGCTTTTTTATTGATTTGGTTGAGACGTTTGGTGAGGAAGATCAAGCGGCGGGGAGCGCTTCAGCGATCAATTCACCCTCTATCGCTTCATCTGCATGGCGCAGGACAATTTTGTCCTCAACCACATCCACGATAACAACCTGTCCTTCTTTAAAATTGCTCGATAGGACGGCATCAGATAGCAGATCTTCGACTTCGGTCTGAATGAGGCGGCGTAACGGCCGTGCGCCAAATTCGGCGTCGTATCCGTGTTTTCCCAGCCAGGCGCGGGCGCTTTCCGTCACGTCAAGGGTCAGATGGTGGTCGGCCAGTCGGCCATTCACCTCCATCAGGATAATATCCACAATTTTGCGAATATCGGGCTGCGATAATTGCCGGAAAACGATGATGCTGTCCACACGGTTGATAAATTCCGGGCGGAACTGTCGCTTCAGTTCGTCGGTAAGCGTTTTACGCATTTCGGCGTATTGGGCTTTTTCCTCGGTGATTTCATCGCGTTGGAAGGCAAAGCCCATATTGGGACCACGGCGAATTGTGTCCGCGCCCACGTTGGAGGTCATAATGATGATGGTGTTGCGGAAGTTAACGCGTTGACCTTTGGCATCAGACAAATGGCCCTCTTCCATGATTTGCAGCAAGAGGTTGAAAGTTTCCGGATGGGCTTTTTCGATTTCATCAAAGACGACGATAGAATACGGCCGTCTCCTTACAGCTTCCGTCAACTGCCCGGCATCTTCATACCCTACATATCCGGGCGGCGACCCGACCAGTCGGGCAACATTATGCCGCTCCATAAATTCCGACATATCCAACTGTACCAGGGCGTCTTCACTGCCGAAAAGGAAAGTGGCCAACGATTTGGTTAATTCAGTCTTACCAACCCCCGTTGGGCCTAAGAAGATAAAAGAGCCAATCGGCCGTTCCGGATCTTTCAAACCGGCACGCGCGCGGCGAACCGCTTTCGAAATAGCCTGAATCGCCTCCTCCTGGCCCACAATTCGATCACCCAGTTCGTCTTCCATGCGTAGGAGGCGCGCCGATTCTTGCTCTGTGAACTGGTAAACAGGAATGCCTGTCCACATCGCCAATACTTCGGCAATATCTTCGGCCGTTACGTTTACGCCCACGCCTTCACCAGCACTAGAAGTCGCCCGCATCTGATCCAACCGTAACTGGACTTCGCGTTCACGTTCGGTCCATTCATCAATGTCTTCCTGGCGACCTTCTTCCACCGCCAGTTCGCGCTCTTCCCGAATGTCCCTTAGCTCTTCATAAGCAATTTGGATATCGGCCGGTTGTGGCATGCGGTACATGCGTACCCGCGATGCGCTCTCATCGATCAGGTCAATGGCTTTATCTGGTAAAAACCGCTCAGTAACATACCGGGTAGATAGATTAACGGCCGCTTCAATCGCTTCTTCCGTAATATACAAGTTGTGGTGCGATTCATACGCGCCCTTAATGCCCCGCAGAATCTGAATCGTCTCTTCTGAGGAAGGTTCATCCACGCGAATCGATTGGAAACGACGTTCCAAAGCCGCATCACTCTCAATATATTTACGGTACTCTTCCAGTGTAGTCGCCCCAATACATTGCAGCTCACCACGCGCCAACGCAGGTTTTAAGATGTTGGCGGCATCCACCGAGCTTCCAGCCGAGCCGGCGCCCACCAGCATGTGGACTTCGTCGATGAATAAAATCGCGTCACTGGATTTCAATTCATCAATGACTCGTTTTAGACGTTCCTCGAACTGTCCACGGTACATCGTGCCAGCGACAAGGCTCCCAACATCTAGCTGTAGGACACGTTTGTTGTGCAAAATCTCTGGCACGCGTCCTTCAACAATGCGCTGGGCCAGTCCTTCAATAATGGCTGTTTTGCCAACGCCTGGTTCACCAATTAGAGCCGGGTTGTTTTTTGTGCGGCGGGCTAATATCTGAATGACGCGTTCAATTTCAGTGTTTCGACCAATAACCGGGTCTAATTTACCTTCTTCAGCCAGGATGGTCAGGTCAGTGGCTAGCTGATCAACCATTGGGGTCTTGCTTTTTTCTTTCTTTGCCCGCCGGGTTGAAGGCTGTGGTTCGCCGGCGGCAACCGGACTTTCCTTGAGCATTTGCTTGGTTTGGCGACGGATTTGTTCCGCGCTGATGCCAAATTTGCGCAAGACATCAATGGCCACACCTTCATTTTGCCGGGCCATCCCTAGCAGAAGGTGTTCGGTGCTGATGTAATGTTGTCCCATGCGCCGGGCTTCTTCTACAGCTAATTCAAGCAAGCGTTTGGTGCTGGGAGATAGTTCTATTTTTGTGAAGGGGGTGCGTGTGCTTGGGCCGCTGGAAAGACGTTCAACCATAGCCTGGACGCGTACAACATCCAGACCAAGCTCGCGTAGGACGCGACCAGCCACGCCACCTTCCTCGCGTAAAAGGCCAATCAGAACATGTTCACTGCCGATGTAGCTGTGGTTCAGTCGTTCTGCTTCTTCTTGGGCCAAACTTAGGACACGACGAGCACGCTGCGTAAATCGTTCCCAATTTTTCGAGTTCACTGTTTTTCACCTCGAATCTGCTGAATGCGGAAACAGGGTTCGCTTAAGCAGAATTTAGCATCTCCAGATCTGTTTCCAGATATTCGGCGGATGCAACTTGTTTTAAGCTTAAACCCAGCTGTCGCTGTTCAGGATCAATGCGGATAATGCGAACGGTCACTTCTTGCGTTGGTTTCACAACTTCTCGCGGATGATTGACGTGTTCATCTGACAATTCAGAAATGTGGATGAGTCCTTCGAGTTCATACTCATCGTGTAAGCGAGCGAAAGCGCCAAACTTGGTCAGTTTTGTGATGGTCGCTGTGGTTAGTTGGCCATCTCGATAATTTTCTTTGATCAGAGTCCAGGGGTCGGATTCTAACCGTTTAATGCTGAGGGCTAGACGCTGCCGTTCCTGGTCGATTTTTAGGACGCAGACGTTTACGTTGTCTCCGACACTTAGTTTTTCCGAAGGGTTGTTGATGCGCTTCCAGCTTAACTCTGAAAGGTGTACCAGGCCTTCGATTCCGCCGATGTCGATGAAAGCGCCGAAGTCAGCCAGGTTTACTACGCGCCCTTCCCGAATATCTCCCTCTTGAATGGACTCAAGAAGTTCACCCCGCCGTGCGTCGCGGATTTCTTGTGCGGCAACTTTTTCTGAGAGAATGAGACGGTTTTTCTCGCGGTCGGCTTCGATAACTTTCAGGTATATTTTTTTGCCGACGAGTTTCTGAAATGGTGATGGTTCTGAGTCTCTTTCTTTGTTGTTGTTGATGACGGCCTGGCGGGATGGCTGCAATTGCGAATTTGGCACGAAACCACGCAGGTGGCCTACTTTAACAAGTACGCCGCCGCGATTGTAGCCGACAATCACTGTTTCGTAGACTTCCTGGGAATTGAGTAGGTCTTCCGTGATTAGCCAATCCTGTTCTGCGGCTGCTTTGACGTACGATAAAATTGTATTACCAGATTCGTCTTCTGGATCAACTACGTAGACAGGTATTTTCTTGCCGATTTCTAAGCTTGCACGTGTTTTATCGTCGAGACCTTCTACTTCTCGACTGGTTATCACGCCTTCTGATTTGGCGCCGATATCAACCAGTATTTCATTGTTTCGGAGCTCTACAACATGGCCGTACCGAATTTCTCCGGTGACGGGCATGCTGAAATCAGTTTGTAACAAAAAATCCATGGGGTGTTCAGAAACACCACTCCCCGTTCCAATTGAGTTGCTTGCCAAGATGTTTTGCCCTCTTTCGTACCAGTTTTACCTGGCATTTTTCTTTGATTATACTGAGTTTGATAGTATTGGCAATATGGGTACTCTGGTGTTAATCAAGCTCATATGTAGTCTTAGAAGTGGATTTGGGCTATGATCTGTTGTTGTGGTCAAGGCGAAAACACTCTCATTTCGTGGTTCTCAGGGGCTGTTTGTCTTAGCGTGGCTTCTATTGTTGTGGGGGATCCTTTGGTTGTATGCACCAGCTTTAAAGTTTGGTTTGATTTGGGATGATCCGGAGTGGTTTGGGCGGGTTGTAGGCATTGGATGGGGGGAATTGTTACGGCCGTTTCCCGATTACCAGTTTTATCGCCCAGGAACCATGCTGTATAACCGCCTCTTTTTTGGCGCCGATGGGCTGCTGCATGTATATGCGCTGCACTGGCTGCAAATTATCTGGCATTTGCTTAATGTAGCCTTTTTGTTTGCCCTCAGCCGGCGCATGGGTTTCTCACGCTGGACTGCTTTGACGGCCGTCGCCCTGTTTGGCGTCTATCCTTTGTCTCAGCAAGCCATCAGCTGGGCTGCGCCGCAGCAGCCCATGGTCTTAGCCCTGCAAAATGTGACCTGGCTGCTCTATCTGATGAGCCGCCGGCGCAGCGGGT